>CACKGF010000002.1 GCA_902599625.1 uncultured Pelagibacteraceae bacterium
TATTGGCCATTTTATGAAATTAATCTTCAAGTATCCAATTAGAATATTTATCTTGATTATTGATTAAATATTCTGGAAATGTCTTGTCAATTTCAACTTTTTCATAAGTATGCCCTCTTTCAAATAAATCTTTTTTCTGTTCAATTTTTTTTTTAATTATTTCAGGAGATGAAAATTTTTTTGAAGCAAACTCAGAGTGAGCAAAGGTTCTTAATTTTAATGAGATCTGTTCAGGGTTTAAAATATTATTAAAATGCCATCCTCCATTATTAAAAATTTGTATGTTTTTTTCTTTATCGATCCTAAAGAAACTATAACTAAGATTTTTGGAAACTACTTTTTGTCTCATAAAATCAATAGATTTTAAATTTTTTTTTTTACAAACTCTAGTGCCCTCCCAAGGGCTTTCATAACTATTAAATAAATTAAACTTAAAATTGAAAAACTGCTGCATAAATATTCCGTATTTTTTTTTTAATTCAAAATTAATTAATAATGATGGATTTGGTATCTCATCAGGATCAGAAAAAAATACATAGTCTTCATCATTTAGAAAATTTATATTATTTAACAAAAATTCTCTTTGAATTGCTTGATTTTCCCAAATACTCGCATTTTTTGGGAATGGTTTTTCTTGAACAAGATATTTGATTTTTTTTGAATCATAATCATTTTTATTTATAAAATTTTTTTTTTTATTATTGCCTCTATGATCAAAAATTGACTCACAAATCACAAAATAATCAACATGATCTTTTAAAATATTGTATCTCAAATCAAACATAAAATTATTGTCAAAAAAAGTTATACAGTCAACTATTTTTCTTTCCATTATTTTACTTAATCCTTATTAATTCTTAAAACACCAATGAACGCTTCTTGTGGTATTTCTACTTTACCGAATTGTTTAGATCTAGCTTTTCCTTTTTTTTGTTTGTCTAATAATTTTCTTTTTCTATCTCTTGCACCACCGCCATGAATTTTTGTAAGAACGTCTTTTTTAAACCCTTTAATTGTTTCTCTTGCAATAATTTTACCTCCAATTGCTGCTTGAACAGGGATCATAAAATTATGCCGAGGTATCAAGTCTTTAAGTTTTTCGCATACTTCTCGACCAACAGTTTGTGCAAAATCTTTATGAACCATCATCGCAAGTGCATCTACTGGCTCAGAATTTACTAATATTCCCAATTTTACTAAATCACCTTCTTTATGTCCCATAATCTCATAGTCAAAGCTTGCATATCCACTTGTCATAGACTTAAGTCTATCATTAAAATCAAAAACAACTTCGTTTAAAGGTATTTCATAAATTAATACTGCTCTATTACCTGAATAATTTAAATTTTTTTGAATCCCTCTTTTATTTTGACAAATCTTCATTATCGAACCCAAATATTGATCAGGTGTAATTATCGTTGCCTTAATCCATGGCTCCTCTATAAATTTTATTAAAGTTGGATCCGGTAAATTTGAGGGATTTTGTAAATCTTGAATATTACCATTATTTAAATGGACTTTATAGACAACTCCTGGAGTTGTGGTTAATAAATTAATATCAAATTCTCTTTCGAGCCTCTCAGTTATGATTTCAAGATGTAATAAACCTAAAAAACCACAACGAAAACCTAATCCGAGTGCCGAAGATGACTCTGCCTCATAAGAAAAGCTTGAGTCATTTAATTGTAGTTTGGCCAAACCATCTTTTAGTTTTTGGTACTCAGAACTATCAACTGGAAATAAGCCGCAAAAGACAACTGGTTTACTAGGTTTAAAACCTGGTAAAGCTTTTTTAATAGGGCTTTGTGCTTCACAAATAGTATCTCCAACTTTTGTATCTGATAAATTTTTAATTCCTGTAATAATAAATCCTATTTCGCCAGATTTTAATTCATCAATGTCTTTAGCTTTTGGTGTAAAAACACCTACTTTCTCAACTATATATTCCTGGTTAGTGGACATCATTTTTATTTTCACATTTTTTTTTAATGTTCCATCTATTACTCTGACCAAAATAATGACTCCTAGATAAGAGTCGTACCAGCTATCTACGAGTAAACATTTTAATAAATCTTTTGTCTCACCTTTTGGAGGTGGTAATTTTGAGACTATTTGCTCCAAAATATCTTCTATACCATCGCCTGTTTTTCCTGAACAAGGAACAGCATTAGACGTATCTATACCGATTACATCTTCTATTTGTTTTTTTGTTCTCTCTAAATCAGATGCAGGTAAATCAATTTTATTTAATACAGGAATTATTTCATGATTGGTATCTAATGCTTGGTAAACATTAGCAAGTGTTTGTGCTTCAACACCTTGAGTGCTATCTACGATTAATATGGATCCTTCACATGCATATAGTGATCTACTAACCTCATAACTAAAATCTACATGGCCTGGCGTATCAATGATGTTGAGTATGTAGTCTTTACCATCTTTTGCCTTGTAATTAAGTTTTACTGTTTGTGCTTTAATTGTGATTCCTCGCTCTCTTTCAATATCCATTGAGTCTAATACTTGATCCTTCATCTCTCTTTCTGTCAAACCCCCACACTTATGAATTATTCTATCTGCAATTGTTGATTTCCCATGATCAATGTGAGCGATTATGGCAAAATTTCTAATGTTATCGAGACTAGACATTTACGATCTTAATTTTGCACCAGTTTTTTCCTCTACAGTGCTAACTATTTTTTTTGATATATTTGTCAGATCACTTTCATTTAAAGTCTTATGATCAGACTGAATTGTCACTTTTAATGCAATTGATTTTTTATCAGATGGAATATTTTCCCCTTCATAAACATCAAAAATTTTTATTTCTTTGATTAAATTTTTATCTATATTCTGGATAACTTCTGTTAAATCTTGAGCTCTAGTATCTTTATTGACTAAAAAAGCAAAATCCCTATCTGACTTCTGGTAATCTGAAAAAGTTAGACTTTCTTTAGTCTTTTTATTTTTTGCTTTATATTCAACTAAGTTTTCTAAAAAGATTTCAAATCCAAAAGTATTTGAAATTATTTTTGGATGTAAGGCACCAAAATATCCAAGAACAAGATTTCCATCTTTTGAGACTATAGATCCTGAAATACCTGGGTGATAATAAGAAGGTGTATTTTCCTCAATCTTGAAATCTTCTTTTCTTATCTCAAGTTCAAATAATGATTGAACTAAATCTTTTTTAATATGAAAAACATCTACTAAATCATTTTTCTTTAAATTATTATCTTCATCTATAAATTGTTTTTTAATCCCACAAACAACTGTGATTTGTTGGCCAGGTTTTCTTCCTATAAAAGTTGGACCAATTTCGAAAAGAGCTTGATCACCAAATCCTCTCTTTAAGTTTTTTTCCAAATAGAAAATGAGATTTGGATACAAAGAATTTCTTAATACATTTAAATCTGAACTTATTGGATTTACAATCTTTACACTTTCTAACTTTTCTTTAAATTTGTTATTAATTTCTTCGTCGGTAAACGACCAAGTTATTGTTTCAAGATATCCTTTTGAGGCTACCGATCTTTGAGCTAAATGAAAATGTTTCTGAAAGTAATTAAGTGTTGGTTTAGTTCGTTTTTTATCAGGTTCAATGGACTTTATTTTTTCAAATCCAATAATTCTAATAACTTCCTCTACTAGATCAATCTCTCCAAAAATATCCGGTCTCCAACTTGGAACCTTAACATTGAGAAATTTACCTTTGGTTTTAACAGTGAAGCCTAAGTTTGATAAGATCTTTTTAATCTCATTAATGTTTATGTTGGTTCCAACTGTCTTTGATACCATTTTGGGGTCAAATTTTATCTCAAGATCTTTAAATTTTTTTGTCTGCTGTACATCTAATTTAGAAACTTCCCCTCCGCAAATTTCTAAAATTAGTTCGACAGCTGAGTCCAGCCCAGCAGTTACAGATTGAGGATCTACCCCTCTTTCAAAACGAAACTTTGCATCACTATTCAAATCTAATTTTTTAGCAGTTTTTCTAATTAATGTGGGATCAAAATATGCTGACTCTAATAGTATATTTTTTGTATGTATTTCTGTGCCCGACCTTTCGCCTCCGATTATTCCACCTAAACCAAGTAAGCCTTCATCATCCGCTATCACACACATGTCTTTATCAAGTGTATAATTTTTATTATCTAGAGCTTTAAAACTTTCTCCTTTTTTTGAATTTCTAACGGTAATTTTATTCTTTATCTTGTCTAAATCGTATGCATGGAGGGGTCGGTTTAAATCAAACATTACATAATTTGTTATGTCAACAACGGCAGAAATAGGCCTTAAGCCAAGTGCTAAAATTCTATTTTTTAACCATCCTGGACTTTCAGTATTTTTAATATTTTTAATGATACAGCTTCCAAAAATTGAACATGCCTGATTTTTATTTTTTTCAATCTTTATCTTTAAATTATGTTTAATGTTCTTTTTAACTTTACTTTTTCTTGGTTCTTTTAATTTTCCAAAGTTAGAGGCTGACAAGTCTCTCGCTATACCTCTCACACCTAGGCAGTCTGGTCTATTTGGGGTAATTGATAATTCAATTACATTTTTTCCTTTTTTTTCACCGAAGAATGATTTTCCAATTTTTGTTTTATATTTATCATTTAGATCTATTATTCCTTCACTCTCATTAGAAAGTTTCAATTCTGACTCAGAACAGAGCATTCCATAAGAGGTTTCTCCTCTGATCTTTGATACCTCTAATTTCATGCCATTTTTTGGAATTACTGAACCCGGCGGTGCATAGATTGTCAAAAGTCCATCCCTTGCATTAGGAGCACCACACACAACTTTAAGTGTATCTTTTTTTCCTATATCCACATCACATAACTTAAGCCGGTCAGCATTAGGATGTTTATTTGCTTTTATTATTTTTGCTACAATGAAATCGCTTAATTCATTTTTGACTGGCTCTACCTTTTCTACTTCTAGGCCAATACTATTTAATTTCTGGATAATTTGTGACTCACTTTTATTTGTTTTTAAATGAACATCAAGCCAGTCTTTTGTAAATTTCATTTACTTAAACCTCTATAGTTTGTTGGAACATCTAAAGGATCAAAACCATAATAATTTAACCATCTATAATCACATTCAAAAAAAGATCTTAGATCATTAATTCCGTATTTAAGCATTGCCAATCTATCAATACCAATACCAAATGCGAAACCCTGATAAATTTTTGGGTCAACCTTACAGTTTTTTAAAACATTTGGATGAACCATTCCACATCCAAGAATCTCAAGCCATTTATCGCCTTCACCAATAATAATTTTGTTATTTTCAATCCTATACCCAATATCCACCTCAGCTGAAGGTTCTGTGAATGGAAAGTGACTAGGTCTAAATCTCATCTTAATTTTATCCACTTCAAAAAATTCTTTAATAAAATAATTTAAACATCCTTTTAAATGTCCCATATTAATATTTTTATCTATGTGAAGACCTTCCAGCTGATGAAACATTGGTGTATGAGTTTGATCACTATCGCTACGATAAGTTCTTCCCGGTGCAATTATCTTAAAAGGAGGTTTGCCTTTTAACATTGTGCGAACTTGAACTGGGGAAGTATGGGTCCTAAGCAAGGTTTTCATGTTCTCATCTAAATAAAACGTGTCATGCATATCTTTTGCTGGATGATCTTCGGGAGTGTTTAAGGCAGTAAAATTATTATAATCATTTTCAACATCAGGCCCTTCCTCTACGCTAAATCCTATCTCTGAAAAAATACACGATATTTCATCAATAACTTGAGATACAGGGTGTATCTTTCCTATTTTGAATTCTTTCTCAGGTAAAGTGACATCAATTTTTTCTTTTTTTATTTTTTCATTTAGATCTTTATCCGAAACTTCTGTTGCTTTTGATCTAAGTATGTCAAGTAATTCTTGTTTTGCTTTATTAATATTGGATGCAAAAGTTTTTTTCTCATCTTCAGATAAAGAACCAAGTTTTTTAAATTGAGAATTTATAAATCCATTTTTACTGAAAATATCTGTTCTTATGGCTTCAATTTCTTTTGAATCCTGGGTGCTGTTTAATCTATTTTTAAACTCGAGAATTTTTTTTTCAAAATCAGACATTTTTAGAGATTATTTCTTAAACTAAGAAAAACAATAGGGAAGATTAATTAAGTGCTGCTTGAGCTTTTTTTACAATTGTTTTAAACGCTTCAGGGTTATCATAAGCAATTTCAGCTAGAATTTTTCTATCTAACTTGATGCCAGATTTACTTAAAGCATGTATAAATTTTGAATATGTAAGTCCTTCACCCCTCACACCTGCATTAATCCTCTGTATCCATAATGATTTAAATTCTCTTTTTTTATTTCTACGATCTCTATATGCATATTGCATCGACTTTTCCATCGCTTGTCGCGCAACTCTAATGGTATTCTTTCTTCTGCCCCATTGACCTTTTACAGCTTTAAGAACCTTTTTGTGTTTAGCTCTACTTGTAACTCCTCTTTTTACTCTTGGCATTTTATCCTCTCAAACTATATGGCATATATGATTTTACAATTTTGCCATCCTGTTTAGACATTACAGTTGTTCCTCGTTGTTTTCTAATTTGTGAATTCGTTCTCTTGATCATACCATGTCTTTTTCCAGCTTGAGGCATTATTACCTTTCCTCTTGCAGAAATTTTAAATCTTTTTTTAGCTGAACTTTTTGTTTTTAACTTCGGCATAACTGGGGGGGTTATACAAATATAATGATAATTTTACAAGAATAATTAAATTGGTTGGATAACCATTATCATCTGTTTGCCCTCAAATTTAGGCTGTAACTCTACTTTTCCGAGTTTTTCTATATCGGTCTTAATCTTATCCATTAATTCATGTCCAAGATTTGAGTGTTGTAACTCTCTTCCCTTAAATTTGATAGTAAATTTTACTTTATCACCTTTAGTCAAAAATTTTTGAGCATTCTTAATTTTAAATGTGTAGTCATGAATTTCTGTTACTGGTCTGAGTTTAATTTCTTTAAGTTCTACTTTTTTTTGCTTCTTCTTTGCTTTATTAGCTTTTTTTTGAGCATCATATTTAAACTTACCCATATCCATTATTTTACAAACTGGAGGTTTGGCATTTTGTGCAATCTCAATTAAATCAAGTCCTTCCTTCTTAGCTAGATTAATTGCATCTTGGGTATTTAGTATCCCTAAATTTTTCCCATCACTGGATATTACCTGAACCTCTTGAGACATGATCCTATTATTTGAACGAGGACCTCGATCTTTTGTTCTCCTTTGGAAATAGTTTTGCTTGAAATCTGCCACTTATAATGATGGAGCTTTATTTAAAGCTTGATAGTGGTTAATAAATTTTTTTAATTCCATATTTTCCTGTTTTGTAGAATCCAATTGTCTAATAGTTACACTATTACTGTCAACTTCTTTTTTTCCACAAATTAATAGTATTGGAACCTTTGATAACGAATGTTCCCTTATTTTGTAATTTAAATTGTGATTCTTTAAGTCAACTTCCGAATTTAAACCAGATGCAATAAGCTTTTTATTAACTTCAACAGAATAATCATTAAAGTCTTCAGAAACAGGTATTACCATGATTTGTGATGGGCTAATCCAGAATGGAAGTTTTCCTGAGTAATTTTCGATTAATATTCCAATAAATCTTTCTAGAGAGCCAAATAATGCTCGATGTAACATTACTGGAACTTTTTTTGATCCATCTTTATCTACAAAAGATGCACCTAGTCTTCCTGGTAAATTTAAGTCAACTTGAAGAGTTCCACACTGCCAATCTCTTCCTATTGCATCTCTTAAAACAAACTCAATTTTTGGACCATAAAATGCACCTTCCCCTTTATTGATACTATATTCTAGTTTTGTAGCTTTGACTGCTTTCAAAAGAGCTTTTTCTGCTTTATCCCAAACCTCATCCTCTCCAACTCTAAGGTCTGGTCTATCAGAATATTTTAATATCACATTTTCAAATCCAAGATCTTTATAAATATTTAAGATAAGATTTGTGACTGATAGAGACTCCTCTGTGATCTGATCTTCAGTACAAAAAATATGCGCATCATCTTGAGTAAATGCTCTTACTCTTAACAAGCCATGTAATGCTCCTGATGGTTCATACCTATGTACTTTTCCAAATTCAGACATTTTATAAGGTAGGTCTCGATAACTCTTTAAGCCTTGATTAAACACTTGAACACATCCTGGACAATTCATGGGTTTGATAGCAAATATTTTTTCATCTGGTGTTTCAGACGTGTACATATGTGCACCAAATTTTTCCCAATGGCCAGATTTTTCCCACAAAGATCTATCCAAAACTTCTGGGGTGTTAATTTCTTTATAACCTGCTTCATTTTGTTTTTTTCTCATGTAATCAATAAGTTTTTGAAATAATGTCCATCCTCTTTGATGCCAAAATACTGCACCTGGACTTTCTTCTCTAAAATGAAATAAGTCCATTTCTTTACCAAGTTTTCTGTGATCTCTTTTTTCAGCCTCCTCTAATCTTTTAATATAATTATCTAAATCTTTTTTTGATGCCCATGAAGTTCCATAGATCCTCTGCAACATCTCATTTTTTGAGTCACCTCTCCAGTATGCTCCTGCAACTTTTGTTAATTTAAAATTTTTACCAATTTTACCTGTTGATGATAAATGCGGTCCCCGACAGAGGTCATGCCATTTACCATGAAAGTATATGGAAATTTCCTCAGTTTTAGGAATATCTTGAATAATTTCTGACTTATAATTCTCACCAATTTTTTTGAAATGTGAAATAGCTTTGTCCCTATCCCAAACTTCTCTATAAGTTGGCTCATCTCTATCAACAATTTCTGACATCTTTGTCTCAATCTTTTTTAAATCTGCTTCAGTAAAAGGTTCTTTTCTAGAAAAGTCATAATAAAAACCGTCTTCAATAGTTGGTCCGATCGTCACTTGAGTTCCAGGAAATAGCTCTTGGACTGCCATTGCTAAAATATGCGCTGTGTCATGTCTGATAGTATCAAGCCCATCCTTATCTTTTGACGTTAAAACTTTTACTTCGCAATCCTTTTCAATTTCAAAACTTAAATCTTTTAATTTACCATCAACACTTATAACTAAAGCTTCCTTGGCGAGAGATTTACTAATTTTTTCAGCAACTTTAAGTCCTGAAACTTTTTCTTTAAAAGCTAATTTTTTTCCATCAGGTAAAGTTATATTAGGCATTTATTAGTTTTTTATATTCTGAATAAGTTGAAAAACACATTTTTTCAACATTAAATTTTTTTTGTACGTTTTTTCTACCATTATTTCCCATCACATTAAGTGAAGTATCATCCAATCTAAAAATAAAATCTAATTTTTCACTCAAAGAATGATGATCACTAGATCTAAATAATAAACCAGTTTTATTATCAACTATTGTTTCCCTAGATCCACCAATATCACTTGCGACTATTGGTTTTTTCATTGATTGAGCTTCAACTGATATTCTACCAAAAGCCTCAGGTTCAATTGATGCAGAAACAATAACGCTAGAGACGCTATAAGCCACTGGCATTGAAGGTGCATGTTCAAGAAAAATTACTTCATTATTTAATCTAAATCTTTCAATTAATCTAATTAGTTTTTTTTTGTAGATTTTTCTTCCTTGATCAGACCCAAGAAGTATAGCAATAAAGTTTTTATAGCCAAATTTTGTTTTAAGATCATTAAGAGCTTCTATAAAAATTTCTTGACCTTTCCATTCGGTAAGTCTTCCTGGCATTAAAACAATCTTTTTATTACCTTCAATATTTAATTTTTTTAAAAATTTAATTCTGTCAGCTTCTTTGATTTTATCCGGATCATAATATTCTGTGTTTATCCCTCTAAAAATGACTAAAAATTTCTTAATTTTGGATATGTACTCTGGGTATTTTTCTTTGATATGGGAAAAAATAAAATTTGAGCCTGCAATTACGCAATCTGAATGAAGCATAATTGCATTGTATTTTTTTTTTAATGAATTATTAAAATTATATGTCCCGTGGAATGTTGTTACTAATTTACATCTAGTTATTTTAGAGACATAGTAACAAGACCATGCTGGTGCTCTGCTTCTTACATGAAGTATATTAATTTTATAAAATAGAACTATAAAAGTAAGTATAAATATATTTATTAAAATCAGTAAAGGATTTTTGCTGTGAACCGGAAGTCTAAATAGTTTTACTTTTTTTTTGTCTATATATTTCAATAACTCTCCTCCGCTAGTAGCAATAAAGGAACTTGATTTTTGTTCTTTTAAATAATGAGCAAGATCGTAACAACCTATTTCGGCTCCACCATAACCAAGTCTTGGTATTACTTGTAAAACTTTTAATTTAGATGACATTTATTTAACTTATAATATCATATTTAAAATTTCAAAATGACTAAATTCAATTATATCTATTTTAAAAAGGATAAAAAATTACGAATTTTGAATAGTAAATTAAATTCTAAACTTACTGTTGTGTTTTTGCACGGTTTAAAATCTGATATGGAAGGAAAAAAACCTCTTTTTTTAAATAGATACTGTAAAAAAAACAAAGTTAACTTTCTGTCTCTTGAATATGCTGGTCATGGCAAGTCATATGGAAAATTCGAAAATGGAACTATCTCTCAATGGAGGAACAACGTTAAATTTGTAATTCGCAAAATAATTAAAAAAGAAAAATTTTTAATAGTTGGTTCAAGTTTAGGTGCTTGGCTAGGGCTTTTGCAATTTCAAGATTTTAGGAAACAAATAATTGGATTTATTGGAATAGGTTCTGCTCCTGAATTTTTGGATAGATTAATTTGGCAAAAACTGAAAAATAATGAAAAAAAAACGTTTTTAAAAAAGAAATTCTACATGCTTAAAAGTGATGGCTATGAATATAAAATCAAATTAGCTTTTCTGAAAGATGGTAGAAAAAATAAAGTACTTAATAAAAAGATAAACTTAAAAATCCCTGTTTTTTTAATTCATGGGAAAAAAGATGACGTTGTTCCTTTAAAACTATCAAAAAAAATCTTTAGTATTTTTCCTAAAGCAAAAAAGAAAATACAGATTATAAAGGGAGGTGATCATAGCTTGTCTCGTAAAGGAGATTTAAATAAACTCGCAAATTTAATAGACGAAATTATACATTAACCTTCAAACCTTCTTCGTAGGTTGGGTAAATTAATTTTAATTTAAATATATCTTTAATCTTTTTATTTGAAACTTTTTTAGAATCTTTATAGAAATCTTTCAGCATACCTTCCTCTAATTCATCAAAACTAATAATTTTTGGTAATTCAAAATTAATCAAATTACATGCATATTTAACGACCTCAATATTTGATGCTGGCTTATCATCTGACAAATTGTAAATATCATTATTTAAAGACTTATTCAGTGACAGATATAATGTTTGAGCTATATCTTTAACGTGTATCCTTGAAAAAAAGTGATTTTTTTTTTCAACAACAAATTTTTGATCATTTCTAAGTCTGGTAATTGCATTGTATCTATCAGAATAAATCCCAGAAAGTCTAAAAATTTGAACTGGCAATGAATTTTTTGTTCCAATAGACAACCAATCTTTCTCAACATTTAATCTGTTTTTTCCTGCAAGTGTTTGTGGATTTGTTGTACTGTCTTCATTTACCCAGGCTCCATCGTGATTACCATAAACACTTGTTGAGGATAAATAAGTTAGCCATTTTAGGTTTTGTAAATTTAAATTATTTTTTACTAATCTTTCTATAAACATATCCTTCCCATTTATTGGGGGAACAGATATCAAAATATGATCGGACTCTTGTAATGGATTGATCAAATCTTTATCAAAATCATTTTCATTAAATTCATAATTAAAATATTTTAAATTTTTAAAATTAAGGTCAGAAGTATTTTTTCTTGATGTGGTTGTTAATTTTAAATCAACATTACAATTTAATAGATGGTCCACAAAAGATTGGGCTACTTGTCCAAAACCAAAACAAAATAATTTCATTTTTTATTAACTTGCGAAATTAGAGATTTTATTTGTAATAGGATTTTCAAGTTTGTCGATCATTTCTTTCGGACAGACTTGAACAAAATTATTAATCTCTGTATCAAAGTTTTCTAGTATTTTTTTGGAAACATTTGAATTTGTCTCATTTAAGTGTTCTTCAACTAATTTTTTTAGAAATTCCTGCCAAAATTTTGTTTCAACACCTTGCCAAATTACACTTTCAGGATTTACTCTTTTTTCGAATTCTTTTTCTTTATCATAAATAAAAGCCATACCACCTGTCATACCGGCAGCAAAATTATCTCCGGTATTTCCTAAGATTACAATATTGCCCCCAGTCATATATTCACAACCATTTGAGTCACATCCTTCAACTACAGCCGTAGCCCCAGAATTTCTAACAGCAAATCTTTCACCTGCTTGTCCAGCTGCAAATAATTTTCCTGAAGTTGCTCCATATAAAACTGTGTTACCAATAATTGTGTTGTCTTTTGAAATCAAATTACTTTCTTTGCTAAGTTTAATGACTATCTTACCTCCTGATAATCCCTTCCCGACATAATCATTGGCATCTCCACTTAAAACTAATTTTAGTCCTTTAATACCGAATGCGCCAAAAGATTGGCCCGCAGAGCCTTCAAAATTCAGAGTTAAGTAATCATCGTTTAATTTTGCATTATTATATTTCTTATATAATTCATAAGAAATTCGTGTGCCTACAGCTCTATGAGTGTTTTCAATTTGATAGGATTTTTCAATTTTTTCATTGTTATCAATTTTTTTATTTATCTCAGGCCAAATTTTCTGGTCTAAAGTGTCTGGTACAAAATTTATTATTTGTTTTTCACAATATCTTTTGTTTTTACCAGGATCAGCTCGTACAAAAAGAGGATTCAGATCTAAATCATCTAAATTTGGTGATCCTTTGCTCACCTGCCTTAAGAGATCTGTTCTTCCAATTATTTCGTTTAAAGATTTAAATCCAAGCTCAGACAGAATTTCTCTCACCTCTTGAGCTATAAAAGTGAACAGGTTAACCACCTTATCGGGAGTTCCGTTAAACTTTTCTCTCAATTTTTCATCTTGCGTACAAACACCTACTGGACAAGTGTTTGAATGACATTGCCTTACCATAATACATCCCATAGCGACTAAAGCAGTTGTTGCTACGCCAAATTCTTCTGCCCCCATCATGGCAGCAATAACAACGTCCCTACCAGTTTTAATTCCACCATCTGTCCTCAATGTAACTGTATGTCTTAAATTATTTAAAGTTAAAACTTGGTTTGCCTCGGTCAATCCCATCTCCCAAGGTATACCTACATATTTAACGCTAGTTTGAGGGGTAGCTCCTGTTCCACCATTATGCCCAGATATTAAAATTATATCAGCCTTTGCCTTTGCAACTCCTGCTGCAATAGTACCAATACCGGAAGATGCAACAAGTTTTACACCAACACGTGCTTTAGGATTTATCTGTTTTAAATCATAAATTAACTGGGCCAAATCCTCAATTGAGTAAATGTCATGATGAGGAGGGGGCGATATTAAAGTCACCCCAGGAGTGGAGTGTCTTAATCTGGCAATTTCTTTTGTGACCTTAAATCCGGGTAACTGTCCGCCTTCTCCTGGTTTAGCACCTTGTGCAATTTTAATTTCTATCTCGTTACAGTTATTTAAATAATTAATTGTAACTCCAAATCTAGCGGATGCTATTTGTTTCACTCTTGAATTAGCGCTATCTCCATTGGATTGAATTTGAAATCTTTTTTCATCTTCACCACCTTCTCCACTACAAGATGCTCCTTTAATTCTATTCATTCCAATAGCTAGTGTTTCGTGAGCCTCTTTTGATAGTGCTCCATGGGACATACTTCCACTTCCAAAACGTTTTAAGATATTCTCTACTGGTTCCACTTCATCGATACTGATTGTATTTTTTTTTTTGAAATCAATTAAGTCCCTTAAATTTATAGGGGGTAACTCATATATTCCTTTAGAGTATTTTTTATATAATTCATAAGATTTGTTTGTAACAGCCGATTGAAGCAAATGTATCAGTTTACCTTGGTATTGGTGAGTCTCACCATTTTTTCTATATCGATAAATTCCTCCTATTGGTAATACGTTTGTATCAGATCTAAAAGCCTCCTCATGAATACCTCTTATTTTTTTTTCAATTCCCGTAAGTCCTATACCTGAAATTTTTGAGGTAACACCGGGAAAAAAATCATTAACAATTGTTCTGCTTAATCCTACAGTTTCAAAATTACATCCTCCTCTGTAAGAACTAATTACAGAAATACCCATTTTTGACATTATTTTTAAAAGGCCTAAGTTTACGGATTTTACATATCTTTCTACACAATCATCATAAATAAACTTTCCAAATAATTTTTTTTCAAATCTCTGGTAAAGACTGTCTAATGCTAAATAGGGATTAACTGTAGTAGCTCCAACTCCTATAAGAGTTGCAAAAGAGTGGGTATCTAGCGCTTCACCCGTTTGAGCATTAATTGAAACATAACCTCTTAACTTTAATTTGATAAGATGCGTATGAACAGCACCAATACATAGAAGCATAGGAATTGGGTACTTGTCCTTAGAAACTTCTTTATCGCTTAAAATTAATTGCGTTACCCCTTGTCTTACTAAAACTTCAGCCTCTTTTTTTAATCTTTCGAGTGAAGATTCTATATTTTCTTCATTAGTAAAAGTACAATCTAATACTTGATTATTTTTGTCGAAAAAAGAAACAAATTTTTCAAACTGTTTATTTGATAGAATTGGACTGTTTAGTACGTAAATATTTTCTTCAGTAAGGTTATTAAAATCTAAAATATTACCAAGATTTCCAAACCTTGTTTTTAAACTCATAACCTTATTTTCTCTTAATGAGTCAATTGGCGGGTTTGTTACCTGGCTAAAATTCTGTCTAAAAAAATGATACAAGGGTCTATATTTGTTAGACAAAACTGCTAGAGGTGTATCATCACCCATTGATCCAGTCGCCTCTTTTGCATCCTCTGCCATTGGGTGAAGTATCAATTCAAGGTCCTCTAGACTGTATCCAAAACAATGTTGAAGTTTTCTTAATTGATCACCTTTAAATAAATTTGTCTCATTTTTGATCGGGAATTTTTTGTCTAAATCAATAATCTGGTTATTAAAATGTTTGTATTCTTTTGCTAAGTAGTTTTTTATCTCTTTATTTTTAAATATCTTCCCTTTTTCTATTCTTACACCTAAAATTTCACCAGGACCTAATCTTCCTTTTGAAACTATCTTTTTTTCATTAAGTTCAATCATTCCAGTTTCTGATCCAGCAAAAAGTAAATTATCTTTTGTGATTGTGTATCTCATAGGTCTAAGACCATTTCTGTCTGTAGCAACTATCACCCATTCATTATCTGTGGCAGCAATAGCTGCAGGACCATCCCATGGTTCCATTGTGCTATTAAGAAAGTTAAATAATTTTTGATGTTCAGCTGGTAGCACTTTACTTTTCTTGGACCAAGCGTCAGGTATTAACATTAATTTTGCTAAAGGCGCAGGTTGACCAGAAATATTGAGTAATTCAAAAACATTATCTAATGATGCTGAATCTGAATTTCCGCTTGGGATCACTGGTTTTAAGTTCTCCATATCCTCAAAAACTGGGCTGAACATTTCCTCTTCATGGACCTTCATCCAATTTACGTTACCTTTTAGGGTATTTATTTCTCCATTATGTGCTAGAGCTCTGAATGGTTGTGCCAGATCCCAGCTTGGTGCGGTATTGGTCGAAAATCTCTGATGAAAAATTGCATATCTTGATACAAATCTTGGATCTTTAAGATCTAAATAAAAATCAGACAAGGACTCAGCAAGGAACATTCCCTTGTAAATGATTGATTTAGAGCTAAACGAACATATGTAAAATTCATTAAGGTTTTCTTGAAGTATTTTTTTTTCAATCTTTCTTCTAGCTTCATAAAGTTTTATCTCTAGTGACTTACCCTTTTCATTTTTATCATTATATTTAAACAAGACTTGTGTAATTTCTGGTCTATTTAAATCTGCCTTTTCTCCTAAAACAGAGGGGTTAACAGGTACCTGTCTCCATCCATAGATGTTAAAATTACTTTTTGTTAACTCACTTTCAACAATAGTTCTGCAAGCTTCTTGAGCGCCATAATTATTTCTTGGAAGAAACAACATTCCCACACAAACTTCTGAGTTATCATGTTTATGACCTGTAGCTTCAATTTTTTCGATAAAAAAATCTGAAGGAATCTCTATATGGATACCAGCACCATCACCTGTTTTTCCATCAGCATCAATTGCTCCTCGATGCCAAACAGCTTTTAATGCCTCAATTCCGTATTCAACAACTTGTCTTGATTTTTTTCCATCTGTAGATGATACCAAACCAACTCCACAAGCATCATGTTCCATATTTTCGCTGTAAACATGATTTGATTTTAATAATTCTAAGTTTTCTTTTCTTCTTAATTTTTCTAACTTTAGATTTATCTTTTTCTTACTCACGGTTAGGCTACCTTTCTCTTTGAGTCCTTTAAATCTTTCAAATATTTATGAATACTATCTGCAACATCTCTTCCATCTTTTATAGCCCAAACAACCAATGAAGCTCCACGAACTATATCGCCAGCAGCAAATACACCTTTTACACTTGTCTCCATAGTATCAAAATCAATTTTTATTGTACCCCATCTTGAAACTTGTAATTTGTTTTCACCAAATAAAACTGGTAAATCTTCCGGGTCGAAGCCTAATGATTTAATAACCATGTCAGCTTTCAATTCGAAATCAGAGTTTTCTTGAATAATAGGTTTTCTTCTCCCACTTTCATCAGGATCTCCAAGTTTAATTTTATCTATAGAAACTTTTTCTATTTTGTTTTTACCTAAAAACTTTTTTGGACTAGATAACCAAACAAATTCAACACCCTCTTCCTCAGCGTTTGCAACTTCTCTTGATGAACCTGGCATGTTTTCTTTATCTCTTCTATACAAACATTTTACTGATTTAGCTTTTTGTCTCACTGCGGTTCTTACACAGTCCATTGCTGTATCACCACCACCAATTACAATAACATCTTTATCTTTTGCATTTAGAGATCCATTATCAAAGTTTTCAACCTTATCTCCAAGACCCTTTTTATTTGATGCGGTCAAAAATTCCATAGCAGGATAAATGTTGTTCAAATCGCTTCCATCAATTTCAATTTCTCTTGGTTTATAAACCCCAGTAGAAATTAAAACTGCATCGTGCTTCTCTTTCAATTCGTTTAATGATGCATCTTTTCCAACTTCAAAATTTAAAACAAACTTAATACCACCATCTTGTAAAAGCTTTGTTCTTCTTTCGACAACATGTTTTTCCAATTTAAAATTTGGTATTCCGTATATTAATAATCCACCAGCTCTATCGTATCTATCGTAAATAGTTATTTGGTAACCCTTTTTTCTGAGCTGCTCGGCACAAGCCATACCTGCGGGTCCAGATCCAATGATTCCTATACTTTGAGTTAATTCCCTCTCAACTTTGATTGGCTTTACCCAACCCTTATCCCAAGCATTGTCGGTTATAAATTTCTCAACAGATCCTATCGTTACCGTGCCATGACCAGACTGTTCGATAACACAATTCCCTTCACACAATCTATCTTGAGGACAAATTCTTCCGCAGACTTCTGGCATATTATTTGTACTTTGAGATAGATTGTAAGCCTCTTCTAATCTTCCCTCCGCTGTAAGTTTTAACCAATCTGGAATATTGTTACTTAAAGGACAGTGAACTTGGCAAAAAGGAACACCGCATTGAGAGCATCTGCTTGATTGTTCTTTCGCACCTTCATGAATGAACTCTTTATATATCTCATTAAAATCTTCTTTTCTGGAATCAGTTTTCCTTTTAGGTGGGTTCTGTTGACCTATTTCCACAAATTTGAGCATTTTTTCAGACATAGTGTGGTGGCTTATATATTATTAGACTGTTGAATTAAACGAAAAATAGGACAGTTATTATTACCTATATTTTAAAAAATTCACTGTTTTTGCTAGTTTTTTTCTTTTTTGCATACCTCATATGCATTCATGTTATTGCTTTAATTTACCCCTAATTAGTTTAGTTAAATAATTAATAATGGCGGAATTCATCGAAATTATAATTTTATCAGCAATACAAGGGATATCTGAATTTATTCCCGTGAGTTCATCTGCTCACTTATACTTAATGTCTGAAGTACAAAATTTTGAGATAAAGTCTCTTTTGACTGATGTTTCTCTTCATCTAGGATCGCTATTAGCAATACTATTTTATTTTAGAGATGATTTTTTAAAATTATTCAAAGATCAAAAATTACTTAAATTATTAATTTTTGGATCTCTACCTCTAATTATAGTTGGTTTCTTTGTATTCAAAACTGGCTTAATTAATTATTTTAGAAGCATTGAAATAATAGCGTGGACTACAGTAATTTTTGCAATTTTTTTATATATTGCTGATAAATTTTCTGTAAGAAAAAAAATTGATACAGATTTAAATTTAAGAGCAATACTTGCTATTGGCATTTTTCAAGTGCTTGCATTAATTCCAGGAGTAAGTAGAGCTGGAGTTGTTATTACTGCTGGTAGATTACTCAACTTTGATCGATACGATTCAGCCAAAATTTCATTTTTTCTCTCTGTGCCAGCAATTGCTGGTGCAAGTTTTTTAAACTTAAAAGAATTAACTTTTTCAAATATTGAAGTAAATTTTGTTGTTTTGCTTGCGGTCATCTGTTCTTTTATTTTCTCATATATCACAATTAAATATTTTTTAATTTTTGTTAAAAAATTTAGTATGAATTTTTTTGTAATTTATAGGGTTTGCTTAGGATTAGTCTTATTTTGGTTTATCTATACTTAATCGTTTAAATTCTGGCATCAATTGTGACAGCAAAACTCCAGCAAGAATAAATAAACATCCTAAAATATTATCTATGTTTAAAATTTGATTTAGTATAATCCAAGCTGCTATTGTTGCAAAAACACCCTCTAATGAATAAATTATTGCTGCTGGTGCGGGACTAATGTTTTTTTGTGCATAAATTTGTAAAACAAAGGCAAATCCACCAGATAATACGCCTGCATAAAGAATTTCATATGTCTCGGATAAAATATTTGAAATTGTAAAAGTCTCGTAAACTAATCCAATAAAAATTGATAAAATTGATACAATTAAAGTTTGAATTAGACCAACTGTGACTGGTAAATCAAATTTTTCTACCAGTTGACCGATAAAAATAATGTGTAAACTCCAAAACAAAGCGCATATCAATACTAATATGTCTCCTTTTCTTACTGATGCGTCGTAAAAATTTGTAAGCAGATATCCTCCTACTACACACAACAAAACAGACGGCCAAACACTCCAATGAACTTTTTTTCGATAAAGGATATAAAGAACAAATGGTACCAAAGGTACATAAAAAATTGTAAAGAAAGCTGCATTAGCTACATCAGTATAAAGAAGCGCAACTTGTTGTAATGCAGAGGCTAAGAATAAAAATATACCTATAGAGATTGAGAGATACAGAAAATTTCTTCTATCTTTATTAAATTCATTAAAAAATTTATTTTTTTCAATTATTAAAAAAAAAGGAACCAGCGCAAGGAAACCAACAAAAAATCTCACCCCATTAAATGTGAAAGGCCCAATTTCATCCATCCCAGTGTCTTGTGCAATAAACGTCGTACCCCAGATTAAACAACAAACAAATGCGCTTATAAGTGATAGTCTTTTTGACATCTGGTTAATTATATTGAGAGGTTGTAGGCAAAATTTTTACCCAAGTTTTCTTTTATCTCGTTACAAAATCTTGCAGCATCTGCTCCGTTAATAATTCTGTGATCATAGGATAGTGACAGCGGAAGAATTAGTTTGTCACTTTTATCTTTTTGAAATATTTTTCCAATTCCTAATATGGCTATCTCAGGTGGATTTATTATAGGTGTAAAAAATGTTCCACCTATCCCACCAAGACTAGTGATAGTTATTGAACCACCTTGAAATTCTTTTTTATCAATTTTTAAATTTCTACATTTGTCACTTACTTCTTTTAATTTTTGCGATAAGTCAGATATTTTAAGTTTGTCGGCATCTCTTATTTTAGGAACCATAAGACCATGTGGAGTATCTACCGCAATACCAATATGGAAATATTTTTTTAATATAATTTGATAATTTTCTTCATCTTTTATTGATGAATTAAATATAGGATACTTCATCATACTTTTCACCAATGCCTTAATTATAAAAGCAAGTGGGGTAATTTTCTTTTGCTCACCTGTGTAACCATCCTTTAAATTTTTACGGAAGTTTTCAAGTTCAGTAACATCAGCTTCATCATGATGTGTAACATGTGGAATAGTTCTCCAAGACTCCGATAACAACGGTGCTGCAAGCCTTTTTACTCTTGGCATTTCAACAATTTCTATTTCGCCAAATTCAGAGTGATCAACTAAGTTTTTTTTAGGTTCTGGTTTTTGGGTTTCTTTTACTTGTATATTCTTTTTAGAATTTTTTATAAAATTTTTAACATCCTCCTCTGTTATTCTTCCGTTTCTTTCAGACCCTTTTAAGTTAGATATATCGGCCCCTAATTCCCGTGCAAATTTTCTTACTTTTGGAGTAGCGAGTATTCTATTAATCATAATTATAATTTTGTAGGTATTGGTTTATTTTTATCAATGTTATATTTCTTAATAGCTTGTTCTGCATATTTTGAGGGGATTAATTGTTCTTTTGCTAAGACACTTAAAGCATAAGTAACAATATATTTTTTATCAACCTCAAAGAAATTTCTTAGTTTTTCTCTACTGTCACTTCTTCCATATCCATCTGTTCCTAGAGAATAAAAACTTTTGTTAGTAAAGGGTCTTATTTGATCTGATGTAATTCTCATATAGTCTGATGCAGCCAATATAGGGCCTTCGGCATCTTTTAAACAATTTTCAACATATGTTTTTTTTGGTTTTTCATTTGGATTTAAAAGATTAAATCTCTCCACTTCCATGCCATCTTTTCTTAATTCATTAAAACTTGTCACACTCCACACATCACAATCAATTTTAAAATCTTTATCTAATATGTCTGCCGCTTGCATCATTTCTCTTAAAATAGTTCCAGATCCTAATAGTTGAATTTTTGTTTTTTTGTTTTTTGAAATTTGTTTTATTTTATACATTCCTTTTAAAATTGCTTCTTCAATATTTTTATCTTTTGGTATTGCTGGATGAGGATAATTTTCATTCATTGTTGTAATATAATAAAAAACATTTTCCTTTTTTTCATACATTCTTCTTAAACCATCTCTAAATATTACAGCCAACTCATAAGCAAAGGTTGGGTCATAGGAAACACAATTTGGTATTGTGGAAGCAAGTAGATGGCTATGTCCATCTTGATGTTGTAATCCTTCTCCAGCCAAAGTTGTTCTCCCAGATGTAGCGCCTATAAGAAATCCTCTTGCCTGACTATCACCTGCAGCCCATGCAAAATCACCGACTCTTTGAAAACCAAACATTGAATAGAACAAATATATTGGAATCATTTCTATATCATGATTAGTGTATGATGTTCCTGCTGCTATCCAAGATGACATGGAACCAGCCTCCGTTATTCCCTCCTCTAACACCTGTCCTGATTTATCTTCTCTGTAAGATGAAAGTAGTTTCGAGTCCACAGGCTCATACTTTTGACCCTCATGCGCGTAAATACCAATTTTTTGAAAAAAACCCTCCATACCAAATGTTCTAGCCTCATCAGGAATTATAGGAACTAATTTAGGTGAAACATTTTTATCTCTTAAGAGGTTTGTTAACATTCTTACCAGTGCCATAGTCGTGGACATTTCTTTAGTGCCTGTTGATTGTTTCATCACATCGAAGATATCTTTTGGAGGAACTTTAATTGATTTTGCAAAAGATGATCTTTCAGGAATGAAACCTCCAAGCTGAAGTCTTCTCTCTTTTAAATATTTTATTTCTTGTGAGTCTTCTTTTGGTCTGTAGTACTCAATATTTTTTACCTGCTCGTCAGTTAAAGGAACATCAAATCGATCTCTGTAATAAAGTAAATCCTCTACATCCAATTTTTTTTGTTGATGGGTGGTATTAATACTTTCTCCAGATTTACCCATTCCATAACCTTTGATAGTTTTGGCAATGATCACTGTTGGACTACCTTTATTTTCTACTGCTCTATGATAAGCTGAATACACTTTATGTGGATCATGGCCTCCTCGATTAAGTTTCCATATATCTCTATCGGTCAAGCTTGAGACCATTTCTTTTAATTCTTTGTATTTTCCAAAAAATTTGTCTCTTACATATGCGCCACCCTTCGCCTTAAATGCTTGATACTCACCATCAACAGCTTCATTCATTCTTTTTACTAATAAACCTGTTTTATCTTTTGCTAATAATTGATCCCAATAAGATCCCCATATCACCTTTAACACGTTCCAACCGGCTCCTCTAAAAATTCCCTCAAGTTCCTGAATTATCTTTCCATTACCTCTAACGGGTCCATCTAATCTTTGAAGATTGCAGTTAACCACAAATATTAGGTTGTCTAATTTTTCTCTGGATGCTAATCCAATTGCACCTAAAGACTCTGGTTCATCCATTTCTCCATCTCCCAAAAAGGCCCACACTTTTCTATTCTCATCTTTAATTAAACCTCTATTTATTAAATATTTCATAAACCTTGCCTGATAGATCGCTAACATTGGGCCAAGACCCATTGATACAGTTGGAAACTGCCAGTAGTTTGGCATAAGCCAAGGGTGAGGATAAGAGGATAAACCACCTGGTAGGACCTCCTGTCTAAACGAATCTAATTGTTTCTCAGTCAATCTACCCTCTAAAAAAGATCTTGCATAAATTCCAGGAGCACTATGACCTTGGAAATATATTAAATCTCCACCAAACTTATTATTTTTTGCTCTCCAAAAATGATTCATACCAACGTCATATAATGTTGCAGCTGAAGCAAAGGTTCCTATGTGACCACCAAGATCAGGGTTTTTTTTATTAGCTCGTACAACCATAGCAGCTGCATTCCATCTAATTAAAGATCTTATTTTTCTTTCAATGTTTTGATCCCCTGGAGATTTTTTATCCTCTTCAGGAGGAATAGTATTTATGTAAGGTGTATTTCGAGATAAGACTAAATCTGAGCCTTCTTTATAAGAATGTTCAATTAATTGTTTTATTAAATATTGAGCTCTTTCTTTACCGTCATTTTGAAGGACTGCAGATAAAGACTCTAGCCACTCTTTAGTTTCAGTTGGATCTAAATCATTGCTATCAGATATTATTTCAATATTTCTGGTTGGTTTCTTTTTCTCTTGGCTTATAGTTTGTGTTTCAACAGTTTTTTCTTGTTCTACTTTTTGAGATTTTTCTGCGTCTACAATTATTTTTTCAGTATCTTTAGGAATATCTAAATTTTTGACTTCTTTTTTTTCAGGTTCAGGTTTTTTTTCAGAAGCAGATTGAATTTCTACCAGTTTATCTCCCTTTGAAACTTTATCACCAACTTTTACTAAAATTTTTAATACTTCGCCCTCTTCTGTGCTTGGCACTTCTACGCTTGATTTATCACTTTCAAGTGTAACAATAGAATCATTTTTTTGAATTTTTTGACCCTCTTTTACAAGAACTTCTATGATTTCTACGTTATCAAAATCTCCTATATCAGGTACTAGAATGTCTTTTTTCATCTATATTTTTTAAAGATCAATATTTTAACATATTTATATCTTTTTTTCGTCATCCTAAAATGAGTTAATTAGCGTATGTTAAAAATATTTATTAATTTTATTAAGAAAAAGCCTAATTATAAAAATTTAGACGCAAAAATTTGGATACAAAATATCATTCTGAATAAATATTATAAATCACTCAAATATTAATCTTTTTCTATACACATCGAAATTCCCATCCCTCCTCCGATGCATAATGTTGCTAAACCTTTTTTCCCACTTATTTTTTTTAACTCATTTAAAAGTGTAACAACAATTCTTGCTCCAGAGGCACCTATCGGATGACCGAGAGCTATTGCTCCACCATTCACATTTACTTTTTCTTGTGGAATTTTTAATTCTTTTATTACAGCAATGCTTTGAGCGGCAAAGGCTTCGTTAATTTCAATTAAGTCTAAATCTTTTACATTCCATTTTGCTATTTCAAGAGCTTTGTTTGAAGAGGGAATTGGCCCTAAACCCATCATGGATGGATCAACACCACATGTTGCCCAAGATATAATCTTTCCTAATATTTCTAAATTATGTTTTTCAGCTAATTCTCTTTTAGTTAAAACTACTGCAGCTGCTCCATCATTAATGCCAGATGAATTTCCAGGAGTGACAGTTCCCTTTTCTTTAAAAACAGAATTTAACTTTGAAAGATCATTTATTGTAATCCCATTTCTTGGATGTTCATCGATATCGTCATTAATAATTTCATCATCAAATTTTTTTTTGTTTATTGCTAAATTTGCTTTATGTTGAGACTGAAGTGCAAATTTATCTTGTTCTTGTCTTGATATATCATATTTCGCAGCAACATTTTCAGCTGTAACACCCATATGATAATTATAAAAAGCATCCGTCAAACCATCTTTCATCATTTGATCATGAATTGAATTAGTCATACTTTCTTGACCACCTGCAATTATAAAATTTGCAGAACTTGTTAGTATTGATTGATATCCATTTACAATTGATCGTAGTCCAGATCCACACACCTGGTTTATAATTATTGCAGTCTTTTCTTTTGGAATTCCAGAATTTATAGCTGCTTGCCTCGCTGGGTTTTGTCCACATGATCCTGTCAAAACTTGTCCTAATATTACCTCGTCAATTTCATCTACCTTTAACTTGGTCTTTTCAATTAAACTTTTTATTACTAACGAGCCTAAGTTATGAGCCTGCAGATCTTTATAAATACCTTTATATCTTCCTATGGCTGATCTTTGAGCTGCAACGAAAACAATGTCTTTAGAATTTTTTGACATTAATATAGAATAATTGTTTATTTAAAAATTACATTATTAAATATGATTTTTTTTTATAATTCAGCGCCTGTAGCTCAACTGGATAGAGCGCTTGGCTACGGACCAGGAGGTTCTGGGTTCGACTCCTAGCAGGCGCACCAAATTATGAAAATCTCTTTACAATCAAGTGTTGTATATTTTTTTACTATAGTGTTAATAGTTTTAATTTTATTAACAATATTTTTATAAAAAATGGAAAACAATTTTGAACAAATCAGCAAAGTTTCTGGTTTTATGAAACACAATGGTGGTCTTCTTTTTAGAAATTTATCCGAGACTGCGTATGAATTTAAAAGCACAATACAAAAAATTCATTTAAATAGAAGAGACATTACCCATGGAGGTTTTATTTGTTCTTTAATTGATGCAGGTGCTGGAACTGCTGTATACAGAGCCAGTAATAATCAATCATGCGTAACAGTTTCATTAGATGTAAAATTTATGGCACCATCCAAACTAGGGGATGAAATAGTTGGAAAAGTAAATATCTTAAAAAAAACAAAGTCGATGTTATTTGTTGGTTGTAATTTGTATATAAATAAAAACGTCATTGCATCAGCAACTGGGGTTTGGAAGGTAATTAAAAAGATATGATTGGAATTTTAGGGGGAATGGGAACACAAGCTGGTTTAGATATTTGTAATAAAATAGCTATTCTGCATAGAGGAAAACAAGATCAACAATACCCAAAATTTATATTATATAACAAGTCTGACACACCTAAGAGACCAGAAAACTTAAAAAAATATTACAATGTTTTAAAAGAATTAGTGAAAGGTTGTAAATTACTAGAAAAAAATAAATGTAAATTTATAGTAATGCCGTGTAATACAGCTCATTTTTGGTACGATGACTTAAAAAAAAAAGTTAAGATACCTATTTTAAGTATGCCAGAAGAAGTTTATAATCATGCAAAAAAAAAGTGTAAAATTCACTCTCAAATTGGAATACTTGCTACAGAGGCAACCTTAAATACAAAAATTTATCATAAATATTTCAACAAAAGGTTTAAACTTCTATCACCACCTATAAAAATACAAAAAAAAAATGTAAACAAAGCAATCAAGTTTGTTAAAATGGGAAATGTGAGAAAGGCCGAAAAAATAATAAAGCCTGCAATTGATTATTTAATCAAAGTAAATTGTAAAAAAATAATCTTAGGATGCACAGAATTACCTATAGCAATTTTTGCATTCAAATCTTTTAAAAAAGCAAAAAAATCAAAAATATTTATAGATCCGAATTTGATACTAGCAAATACTTGTGTAAACAAATATAAAGCTGCATAATAAGATCAAATATGTTAATATCGAAAAAAAAATAAAAATGAGAACTTTTACCTGAATGATTCGGACTTGTTTTAGACTATTTTTGTTCTTAAGCGATAACAATATATAGTAGTAAAAAAATTTAATACACCAAAAGTAGAAATGACGAAAAATAAAATAACTGCTGTTCTCGGACCTACTAATACAGGAAAAACCTTCCTAGCCATTGAAACAATGTTGTCTTTTAGCTCTGGAATGATGGGGTTTCCTTTGAGACTTTTAGCAAGAGAGGTTTATGACAAAGTTATTAAAAAAACTGATCCAAATAAAGTTGCACTAATTACAGGTGAGGAAAAAATTATACCTTCTAACGCGAAGTATTATTTTTGCACTGTAGAGTCCATGCCTATAGAAAAAAATTTAGAATTCGTTGGAATAGATGAAATTCAAATGTGTTCTGATCATGAAAGGGGTCATATTTTCACTGATAGATTACTCAACTTAAGAGGTGAAAAATTAACAATGTTCATGGGATCAAACTCAATGAAAAATATTATTGATAAATTAGATGGCGATATTGAATATATCGATAGAAAAAGACTATCTAAATTGACTTACTCTGGTCACAAAAAAATCTCTCGAATAGAGAGAAAAAGTGTAATAATTGCATTTTCAGCCGAAGAAGTTTATGCAATTGCAGAATTAATTAGACGTCAAAAGGGTGGGGCCGCAATTGTAATGGGATCTTTAAGTCCAAAGACAAGAAATTCACAAGTACATTTATATCAATCAGGAGATGTAGACTATCTTGTTGCAACAGACGCTATTGGCATGGGAATAAACATGGATTTAAATAATGTTTTTTTCTCAAGTATAAAAAAATTTGATGGAAAAAAAATTAGAAGACTGAGACTTTCTGAAATTGCGCAGATTGCTGGAAGAGCAGGCAGATATCTCAATGATGGTTCTTTTGGGATTACAGGTGAATGTGGTGAGATAAGTGCAGAGGAAATTGAATTACTTGAGAAACATAAAATTGACGACATCAATACAATTTTTTGGAGGAATCCAAATTTAAATTTTAAAAACGGTCAATCGCTAATCAAGTCACTAGAAGAGAAACCAAATAAACCTTGGTTAAAAAGAATTTCAGAATGTGAAGACGAAAAAGTTCTAAAATATATTTTAAAAGATACTGAAAAACTTCAAATTTATAACAACGAAAATGAATTAAAATTGTTATGGGAATGTTGCCAGATACCTGATTTTGTAAAAAAAACTTACGGGAATCATTTGGAAGTAATTGGAAAGGTATTTAATTTTTTAAGAGAAAAAACTGGAAAAATTTCAAACAAATATATGAAAGAACAACTTTCAATTTTAGATAAGACTGATGGTAATGTAGATTCTATATCTAATCGAATTGCAAATGTAAGAACATGGTCTTATGTTTCAAACAAAAATGGATGGGTAGAAAATCAAGACTATTGGATAAAAAGAACAAAATCCTTGGAAGATAAATTATCTGATAGATTACACGAGGAGCTTACAAAAAGTTTTATTGATAAACGTGCAAGCGTTCTTGCTAGAGGTTTAAAGCAAGATATTTCTTTTAAAACAAAAATTGAAAATGATGAAAAAGTTTTAATCAATAATCAATTCATTGGAGATTTAAAAGGTCTTAAGCTTGAATTAGACTTCAAGGTTGGTGATTTAGAAACTGATATAAAATCCTTAAAGAAAGCTGCAAGACAAAATTTAAGCCCAGAGTTTTCAAAAAGAATTAATCAGATAATAGAGGGAAAACAAATAGAATTAAAAGAAGACAGAAAAATTTATTGGAATAAATTTCCCATAGCAATACTTGCTAAAGGTGCGGATTATTTATCTCCAGAATTAAATTTAATTATAGATGACATTGTAGAAAATGATGAAAAATTAAAACTTCACTCCTTTTTAAAGAAATGGTTAGACACAAAAATTATAGAAGAGTTAGATGGTTTATTAAAACTTAAAAGTATAAATTCAGCAAATACACAAATAAGAGCTTTATCTTATCAACTATATGAAAATAATGGTGTAGTAAAAAGGGAGGAAGTTTCAGATATCGTCAAGAATTTAAACCAGGAAGAGAGAAAAGCACTTAGAAATTTAGGGGTAAAATTTGGCAGGTATCATATTTTTTTGTTCAAACTTTTTAAACCAAGTGTTGTATCTTTAAGGATTCTACTTTGGAAAAATTTCAATGGAGAGGACTTGAATTTATTTCCGCCTACTTTTGGATTAAATTTTGTGAATGACACTAAGTATAAAAATAAAAAGTTTATGCTTTTATGTGGATTTGAAAAATTTGATAACCTTTTTGTTAGAATTGATATTTTGGAAAGATTATTTATTGAAATAATAAATTCTAATGAAATCAAATCAGACAAAATTAAATTATTACCTAAAATGTTAAACTTGTTAGGTTGTAACAAAGACAATTTTGTAAAAATTATTAAATTAATGGGATATAAAGTGTTTGAAGAAAAAAATGAAACGTTTTTTAAATATAAACCTTTTAAAAAGATTAAAAAGAGTTTAAATTTAAAAATCAAAAAAGATAATCCCTTTGAAGCATTAAAACAATTAGATTTAAAATGATATTTAAGTTTTTAAATAAAAATGAAGGAAAACCAGACGCGAATATAGAGTCTGTTAACGTTGCTTGTCTTTTAATACATGCGGCTAAAATAGATGAAAACTACACATCAGAAGAAAGAGAGATAATTAAAAAAACAGTAAAGAAATTATATCCTGATTTGAGTAACTTAGACAAAGTTGTTACACAAGCAGAGCAAAAAGAAAATGATTCTAATCATATTCAAGAATTTACTAAGGACGTAAAGTCTATGAGTACAGAAAATAAGATTATAATTGTTGAGACTTTATGGAGAATAATATTGTCAGATGGAAAATCAGACATTTATGAAAATAACCTTATGAGACGTTTAGCTGGGTTGCTTTATTTAGACGATAAGATAGTTGGTGAAACTAAAGTTAAGGTGCTTAATAACAAATAATGACTTACATAGTAAACGACAAGTGTATTAAATGTAAACTAATGGATTGTGTGGAAGTATGTCCTGTTGATTGTTTTTACGAGGGAAAAAATATGCTTGTAATTAAACCAGATGAGTGTATAGATTGTGGCGTTTGTGAACCTGAGTGCCCAGTTGATGCGATTAAACCAGATACAGAAGATGGAAGTGAAAAATGGTTAGAGTTAAACAAAAAATATTCAGAGATTTGGCCAAACATTTCAGAAAAAAAAGATCCACCAATAGATAACGAGAAATATAAAAATGAAGAAAATAAATTTGAAAAGTATTTTAAAGAAAACCTTTAAAAAAAAGAAAAAAGAATTACCTAAAAAAAAATCTAAACTTATAACTAAAAAGGCAAAAATAATAAAAGCAAAAAATAAAATTGGTAGACCAAAATTAAAACAATCAAAGAAAAGTTCTACAAAAGATAAAAATAAAGCAAATCAAGTCAAACCTAAAAATACTGAAAATTTAAGACTTACAAAAAACCAAGATCAAAAACCTGAAATAGTAAAAATCAAAAAACAAGAAACAGAAAAGAAACAATTTAAACCAAAAGATTATGTAGTTTATCCGAAACATGGTGTTGGACAAATTTTATCAGTAAGCGCAAAAACAATTGGTGGAATTGATGTGCAGTGTTACGATATAAAATTTGAAAAAGATAAAGCTGTAGGTTTGTTGCCAATAAATAAACAATCACACTTAAGACCACTATCTACAATTAACCAAGTAAATAAATCTATCTCAATTTTGAAAGGTAAACCAAAAATCAAAAGGTCAATGTGGAGTAGAAGGGCCCAGGAATATGAGCAAAAAATTACATCCGGAAAAATCTATGAATTAGCAGAGGTAGTTAGAGATTTAAATAAAGGGGATGATATTATGATTGATCAATCATATAGCGAAAGACAGCTATTTGAAAAAGCTTATGAAAGAATATTATCTGAATTCCAAATAATATTAAACTTGTCTCTTGAAGACACTCAGAAAAAACTAGATAAAGCTTTGAAGAGGAATTTAGAAAAAAGTCAACAAAATTTAGAAAAAAAAGCACCTACTAATCCACAACCAAGCCAAGATACAGAGGAACCAGAAAATTTAGAAAACGTTTCAGAAGAAGAGTAAAAAAAAACGCTTCTCACACAAACGTTATGAGAAGCGTTTTTAAAAAAGAAAACTTATCTTCTTCTTCTTCTTTTTTTTGCTTTTTTCTTAGCTTTTTTCTTAGCTTTTTTTCTTCGTTTAGCCATCTTTAGCTCCCTGTTGTTACGAATCTTTTTGATTCGTTATAAGTTAATTTTTAAATATTTTCTTTTGTTATGTCAAACATTTAATTAATTATAAATTGATTCATCAACGTAACAAAAAATTAAATTTAATTTTAAAATTGTTTAAAGTTAAAAAAGAATAGTGTTTATGCGCATTATAATCAAAATTATTTGTTTATATTTAATAAAGTTTTTCTAAATCTTCTTTATATTTTTCTAAAATTTTTTTTCTTTTTAGTTTCAAAGTTGGTGTTAACATTCCATTTTCAATTGTAAATTCCTCTTTAATAAGTTTAATTTTTTTAACTTTTTCAATTGTTGACAAGTTTTTATTTAAATTTTCGATGTATAAATTTATTTCTGATCTATTTTCTTCGTTATCACTTACAATTAATGCAACTAAATATGTCTTTTTATCTCCATAAACTAAACTTTGTTTAATTTTTTCATTTAAACAAAGTAAATTTTCAATTTTTGATGGAGAAATGTTATCACCGCCTAAATTTACAATAATTTCTTTCTTTCTATCAGTTATTTTCAAATTTCCTTCTTTGGTAAACTCTCCAATATCACCTGTGTGTAACCATCCTTTCTTAATAACTTCATTTGTTTCATCTTTTTTATTCCAATATCCAAGCATAACATTTTCTCCTTTAACTAATATTTCACCATCGTTTGAAATTTTAACTTCATTAGTTTTAAAAGGGGGTCCAACTGTCTCAATTTGAATATTTTCAGGAATATTGCAGCTTACAACTGGGGAGGCTTCTGTAAGCCCATAACCTTGTAATGTTGGTAATCCAATAGAATTCAAAAATTCTCCAATTTTTTTATCAAGAGCACCACCACCTGAAACAAATGCTTGTAGCTCTCCACCAAATTGTTTTTTAATCTTTTTTCTGACTAAAATTTCACAAAAAAAATTTAATATGTTTTCACCAAAATTTAGGTTTTCCTTTTTAAGTTTTTTTGTACCCAAATTTAAAGTGTTCATTATCAATTTCTTTTTAAATCCACTAAGTTTGGAAAAATTTAAAGAAATCTTATTATACAAATTTTGATAAAATCTAGGAACAGCGGTCATGATAGTTGGTTTTGCTAATATCATGTTGGGAATAAGTTTATCCAAACTTTCTGCATAATAAACTTTTGCTCCTAGAGAAATTTGAACAAATTGAACTGTATGTTCGTATGAATGTGAAAGAGGCAACCAAGTCAAAAAAACTGGTTTTTTCTTCTCAACAATTGAAGACAATATTTCTAGAGCCCCCTCACAGTTAGAAAGAATTCCACCATGACTTAACATTACTCCTTTTGGTTTGCCCGTTGTACCAGAAGTATAGATTATACAAGCTAAGTCGTTTCTTCTAATTTTTTGATTATAACTTTCATTAATTAGATTTGTTTTCTTAAATATTTCAGAAAAGTTTTCAATTTTAGCAGTTATTTTATCAATTGAGATTATCTTAATATTGTTATTTAAAAATTTTTCTATTTTTTCATACTGCAATTTATTTGAAACTATACAAACCTTTGGTCCACAATCATTAATGATATATTCATAGTCTGAATTTGAATAAGTGGTAAACAACGGTACTGTTACACCTCCTGAATTCATTATAGCAATATCAGCAATTAACCATTCAGTTCTATTTTCAGATAGTAAAACGCATCTGTCCCCAGAAGAAATATAATCTTGTAGAAAAGCTGTCAAACATCTGATCTTTGATGTTACTTCATTCCAACTTAAGGAGAAGTTTTTATCTTTTGAACTTAATCCAAATAAAAAAGGTAGATCTTTTTTATCTTTTATTTCGTCATATTTTTTAAAATAAAGTTCTACTAAACTATTTAAGTTATTTATTTTCATAAAATGGTGGGCAAAGAGAGAATCGAACTCTCACAGTATTGCTACTATTGGATTTTGAGTCCAACGCGTCTACCAGTTCCGCCATTCGCCCAATTTTAATAATTTCATTTTTATAATTATAGTATAAAAACAATTTTAGTATGTTTAAAGAAATATATAGAAAATCAATCGATTTGGCAGGTCATAAGAAATCAAAATCTTTTCTAGGTTTTATCTCATTCATAGAAAGTTTTATATTTCCAATACCACCTGATGTTTTTATTATACCAATGACCATTGCTAAAAGAACCGAATGGCTTAAAATTGCACTAATTGCTACCATTGGATCTGTTTTGGGAGCAAGCCTTGGATATTTTATTGGTTACGTTTTTTTTAACGAGATTGGTGTAAAAATATTTGAATTATACGGTGTTGATAATGCTAATTTTTTAAAAGAGAAAATGTCATCAGAAGGCGGTGTAATAGCTTGGGTAACTTTGTTGGCTATTGCTGGTTTCACGCCTGTACCATTTAAATTACTCACTATTACAAGTGGATTTGTACACTTCAATTTTTTCTATTTTGTTATTGTATCTTTATTAACAAGAGGATCTAGATTTTTTTTAATAGCATTTTTAATTGGAAATTTTGGACCTACTATGAAGAAAATAATTGAAAAAAAACTAGTTACAGTTTCAATAATAATATCTGTTATTTTAGTAATAATTGCTTACTTTGTATATAATTTCTTAATTAAATTTACATCCTAGATGGTCTTAGAAAAAAAATTTAAGATATTTTATTTGTTTATTATATTGCTGTGTGTGACTTCGATATTTTACGCATTTTTTGTAGAATTTTTTTTGGGATATAAACCATGTATTTTATGCAAGTATCAAAGAGTGCCTTATGCTCTTGGTTTGATAATTGGATTTTTTGGTTTTTTTAAACCTTCAAATACAAAAATATGCATCTATATATTTTTAACCTTTTTAATAAGCATGATATTATCTGGATATCATGTTGGTATTGAACAAGAATTATACCAGTCAATTTTTAATTGTTCAGATGATAATTTAAGTATTTTGGAAGAGGGTAAATTGCTTGAAAGTTTAAGTGTTATAAATCCTGACTGTAGAAATGTAAATTTTGCTGTATTTGGAGTATCACTTGCGACTATAAATTTTGTATTATCATTTGTAATTTCCTCATTTTCTTATTATTTGTATTCTCATGCAAAAGACTAATAAACAAAAATTAGAAGAATTCATTAGAGTTGATCACGCTGGGGAAAGAGGAGCGATCAAAATTTACGAAGGTCAGCTATTAGCATTGAATACGATAATTAAAGATGAGACCTTAAAAAAAAAGATTGAAGACATGAAAAAACACGAAGATGAACACTGTTCATTTTTTGAAAATGAGATTAAAAAAAGGAATATAAGTCCAACTAAATTTTTACCTTTATGGGACCTTTTAGGATTGGGTCTTGGGTTTGGAAGTACAATATTAGGAAAAAAGGCTGCCATGCTTTGCACTGCGTCTGTAGAGGAAGTAATTGATGAACATTACCTAAACCAAATTAATCAGATAAAAGATGATGAAAAGAAATTAAGAGAAAAAATTAAAAAATTCAGACAGGATGAAATTGATCATAAAGATATCGCATACGAAGAAGGAGCAACGAAAAAAGGTTTATACTCTGTTATGGACAAAGTAATAAAAACTGGATCAAGAATAGCGATCAATATTTCTGAAAAAATCTGATTTAAGGTTCTAATTCAACATCCCAATATAGATAATCCATCCAACTTTTATGAAGGAAATTCGGAGGAAAATTTTTTCCGTTTCTGTGTAGATCTTCAGTTGATGGTTGATAAGGCATTTTGTTCAAAGTCATACCTGATTTTGAAAGCAGTCTTCCACCTTTTTTAACATTACAAGATGAACATGCAGTTACTACGTTATCCCAATTAGTTTTTCCACCTTTTGATCTAGGTAATAAATGGTCAAAAGTTAATTCTTTGCTGCTTCCACAATACTGACAAGAAAATTTATCTCTTAGAAAAACATTAAATCTTGTAAAATTTGGATTTGACATTGGTTTAATATAACTTTTCAATGCAATCACACTTGGAAGTTTCATACTAAACGAAGGGCTTCTAATTACTCTATCGTAATAACTAACAATAGAAACCCTATTTAAAAAAACTGATTTAATAGAATCTTGCCAGCTCCATAATGACAATGGGTAATAACTTAATGGTCTGTAGTCTGCATTTAAAACAAGTGCAGGACACTTTTCTAAAGACATATTATCACTATTTAACATCATAAATTTTTAATAAGTTAACCTAAAAAATATTTTAATTCAATGGGTCAATTAATTAAACTAAGAATTTATATTAAATATCTTTTTTAAAAAAGTCAGGCCCAAACTAGAAGCTTCAACAGGTATGTTGTGACCACATCCCTTTAACATTTTCGTTGTTATATCAATTTTATTTCTCTCAAAAAAATCTTTCGCCTCTAATAAATTCACAGGTGGCACAATTTCATCTTGATCTCCGTGAATTAATAATGTAGAAGGTTTCGATAAAATTCTTGTACCCAATTCGTTTCTGTTAATTATTTTTCCTGAAAATCCTATAATCCCTGCAAATTTTTCTTTCTCAGATAATCCAACGTTAATTGACATCATACATCCTTGGCTAAAACCTGATAAACAAATGTTTGAATTGTGCAAATTATATTTGGTCTTAATTTCTTCAATGAATTTTTTTAATATTTTCTCACTTTCTAAAGCTTTTTCGGTAATATATTTTTCATCTTCGGTGTTTAAATCAAACCATTCATAACCCATAGGGTTAATAGAACATTTTTCAGGTCCATTTGGACAAATAAAAAGAGTGTTTGGTAGAAATCTCTTCCAGTTAATTGTGAGTGCAGCTATGTCATTGCCATCCCCACCATAACCATGTAATAAGATTACTACATTATTGATCTTTTCGCCCACTGGCTTAATCATTTTAGCATCTAGACAAAATGTCATTTTATAAAAAATTTTAATTTTTTTTCTTTAAATATGTAATACATATAATTTATGATTTCAGAAATATTTGTCAAAGTAAGTGCAGTAATACTTTTGGTCTCTGTAGCGGTTGTATTAATATTAGGTATTGGTACCCTGTTTAAAGGTGGGGACACTAGCAAGAAATACTCCAATAAACTTATGCAGCTTAGGGTTCTGTTGCAGTTTGTAGCCATAATAGTCCTGGTTTGTTTAGCGTATTTTTTTAAAGATTAATCATAATTTAAAAGCCAGTTAACGAATTTAGGATCTTCAAAATCTATCGAACCTATAACTTTTGCAAATTCATAACCATCTTTATTGATCAAAATTGATGTTGGAATACCTCTTAAAGAAAATTTCTTGGCTAGTTTTACATCAGAGTCATAAAATATTTCAAAAGCATCAATATTTACATCTGAAAAAAACTTTCTGATCGAATTTTTGTCCTCCTGACCAATATTAATTGGTAAAATTTTAAGATTTTTAAATTTTGAATTGTTTTGAAGATTTTGTAGAGATGGCATTTCTTCTTTGCATGGTTCGCACCAAGTAGCCCAAAAATTCAGAATTAGTAATTTGTTTTCATATTCATATAATGAAACATTCTTATCTTTTTCATTTTTAAATGATATTTCGCTAATTTTTTTTTTATCCTTATAAATAACTAAATTTTTTAAACTATTTAATTCTTTTGAATCAACTATATTTGGGATAAATAATACCACTAATAAGATAAAGAACTTTAAAGTTAATAATTTCATATAAAGTAGTATAGTTACATATCATGAGTCAAAATAAAAACAATAATACAGTTTGGAACACTAGAATTAAAAAAAAGACTTCAAACATTTTTAAAAAGGTAGGATCATCTATTGAGGTAGATAAAAGGTTGTACAAAGAAGATATATTAGCATCCGTTTCACATGCTGAAATGTTATACAAGCAAAAGATTATAACTATCAAGATTAAGGATAAAATATTATGGGGATTGAAAAGAATCCAAAATGAAATTGAGAAAAAAAACTTCAAATTTGACGAAAATTTAGAAGACATTCATATGAACATAGAGAACAGACTTTTTGAACTTATTGGTAATGATGCTGGTTATTTACATTCGGCACGATCTAGAAACGATCAAGTAGTTACAGATTTAAAACTATGGTTAAAAAAATCCACAATAGAAATTGATAGTTTATTATTAAAGCTAATAAAATCTTTGATCAAAATTTCAGAGAAAAATATATTTTCCATAATGCCAGGTTTTACTCATCTTAAAAATGCTCAACCAATTTCTTTAGCACATTATTTTTTATCAAACGTTGAAATGTTCAAAAGAGATAGATTTAGATTTTCTTCTAATATGAAAAGTTTGAACCAAAATCCTTTGGGAGCTGGTGCTTTTTCTGGAACATCTTTTAATATTGATAGATGGTATACCACTAAGAAACTAAAATTTGAGGAACCAACAAATAACTCTTTAGATACAGTTTCTGACAGAGATTTTGTTTTAGATTTTTTGTACAGTTCATCTATATGCTCAATGCATATATCAAGAATTGCAGAGGAGTTAATAATTTGGAATTCAGACCAATTTAAATTCATTAGCTTAAAAGATAATATTGTAACAGGTTCATCGATAATGCCTCAAAAGAAGAATCCTGATACTTTGGAGTTTTTAAGAGGAAAAACTGGACCAATTTTTGGAAATCTTTTTTCAATGTTAACAATTGTTAAAGGTTTACCAATATCTTATTACAAAGACTTACAAGATGATAAAGATCTGATTTTCAGATCTTTTGATAATTTGAAAAATTGTTTAATAATTTTTGATGAAGTAATAAATGGAGTAATTGTTAACAAGAAAGTGATGTTAGATGCTGCTAAAATAGGATTTACAACAGCAACTGATTTTGCTGATGCATTGGTTAAAAACATGAATTTTTCTTTTAGGGAAGCTTATTTGTTAACGGCAAAAGTTGTGAATTTTGCTGAAAAGAAAAATATAGCTTTAAATGAAATTAGACATGAAGATTTAAAGAGGATTGTTCCAAAAATAAGTCCCGAAGTGATGAAAAATCTAGATTTAAGAAACTCTGTAAATTCAAAAAAATCATATGGTGGAACTTCTTTTGAAAACATAAAGAAAATGATAAGAAAACATAAAAAGGAGATAAAATGAAAAATATTTTTATTATTGTCGTTTTAAGTTTTTTATTAATTTCCTGTGGAAAAAAAGCGGATCCTGAATACAAAGGTTCAATTGGAACAAATAGTTTAATTCAAACATCGTAATGAATTATAAAAATAGTAAATTTTATGTTGAGAATATTTCTATAGGGAAATTAACTCGATCATTTCAAACCCCTTTTTACTGTTATTCAAAATCAAGGCTAAATCAAAATATAAAAACTTTTAATAAAAACTTTGAAAAAACAAAACCATTAATATGTTTTTCTGTAAAATCTAATTCGAATTCAAAATTATTAAAGATAATAAAAGACAACGGATTGGGCGCTGATGTTGTCTCAATAGGCGAGCTCCAAAAAGTTTTAAAAGTAGGTTTTAAATCAAATAAAATTGTGTTTTCAGGAGTTGGAAAAACTACAAGTGAACTAGATTTTGCGATTAAAAATAAAATTTTATTGATAAACGTTGAATCTGAGAGTGAACTAAAAAATATTATCAATTTATCTAAAAATAAAAAAACTGTAGTCAATGTAGGAATAAGATTAAACCCAAATGTTAACGCTCAAACTATAGGAAAAATTTCAACTGGCAGAATGCAAGATAAATTTGGATTAAATTTTAAAGATGCAATCAAAATTGTCGATAAATATAAAAATTCAGACTCAATTAGATTTAAATGTTTAAGTGTTCACATTGGTAGCCAAATTTTAAGTAATGTGCCTTATCAAAAAATGATACGCGTTGTAAATAATTTTCTAGAAAAAGTTTCAGTAAATTTTGAATACATAGATTTTGGTGGGGGGATGGGTATTGACTATAGTTCAAACAAAAAAACTTTTGATTTTAAAAAGCTTGCTTTGGAAATTTATAAATTTTCAAAAAGGAATGAATGTAAAATTATTCTTGAACCAGGAAGATCTATAATAGGGGATACTGCTGTACTTATTTCTAAGGTTATCTATATTAAAGAAAGTCCAACCAAAGATTTTATTATTTTAGATGCTGGCATGAACGATCTAATTAGACCAGCTTTATATAATGCAAAACATATGATTATTCCTGCAATTAAATCGAGTAAAAAAAGTAAAAAAGAATATGATTTTGTTGGTCCAATTTGTGAAACTTCGGATAGGTTTTTGAAAATGAAAAAATTTCAAAAGTTAAATGAGGGGGAGATTGTTATTCTAAAAGATGTAGGAGCATATGGTTATGTATTGTCATCAAATTACAATGTACGACCAATGCCAAAAGAAGTGTTGGTTGATAAATCAAAAACTCAAATCATTAGTAAAAGGCAGTCCATTAAAGATCTTATTTAAATGATAAGAAATATAATATTTTTCCTTTTTTTTTATCTAGGGATTATCTCAATTTCAATTTTATTTATTCCGACACTTTTATTTCCAAAAAAAGGGGTTCAGTTTGGAGGTCGTTTAATGGGTATTTGGACTGGCATTTGTCTTAAACTTTTTTTAGGTGTTAATATCTCAGTTAAAGGTTTAGAAAACATCCCTAGAGAAAAAAAGTACTTTGTTGTTTGTTCACATCAGTCGATGTTTGAAACATTCTATTTGCAAACAATTTTTGAATCATCGGTTTTTATTCTTAAAAAAGAATTGATGGGAATTCCTCTATTTGGATCATATCTTAAAAAGATGGGGTGTGTATCAATTGATAGGGATAAAATTTCTAAGGAAAATTTAGGTTTCAAAGGATTGGTTGAAAAAGTTTTAAATGACAAACAAAACACGCTTATAATTTTTCCCCAAGGTACAAGGAAAGATTATAAAGATAGGTCAAAGTTTAAAAAGGGATTTGCAAGAATTTACAATGACTTTCAAATAAATTGCCTTCCAATTGCGATTAATTCAGGGAAAACATGGCCAAAGTCATCTTTATTAAAAAGTAAACAAAATATAACAGTCTCTATATTAAAATCCTTCGAGCCCGGTAAAGATTTGGAACAGTTCTCTAAAGAAGTTGAAAATTTAATTTATAAAGAATTAGATTTATTAAACTAATTTTAACCTTTCATCGGCATTATCACAAAAATGCTGTCAAAATCACTTGGATCTTTTATTAATGCTGGTGATGCAGTATCATTAAAAAAAATTTCTATTTTTTCACCTTCTAACTCACTAGCAACATCTATTAAATATTTTGAATTGAAAGTTATATCTAAATCATGCTCAAATTTCACAGAAACACTCTCATTTCCATCACCACTATGAGTATTATTGACTGATAGATCAAGTTTATCTTTTGATAATTTAATTTTTACTCCATCTTTTTTGTCTGTAGAAACAGACGCAACTCTATCAACACTGCTTTTGAATAATTCTAAATCTGCTTCCATCTTTTTCTTATTATTTTTTGGAACAACTTGAGCATAATTTGGAAATTTTCCATCTATAACTTTTGAAATTAAAACACTGTTGTCCATAGAAATTTTAATTTTTGTTTTTGAATTTGAGACTTTGATTTTTCCTTGATTGTTTTCAAGTATTGAACAAAGTTGAAAAATTGTTTTTTTTGGTAATATTATTGGTTCAAAGTTGATGGGTTTCTCAAGTCTCATTTTCGATATGGACATTCTGTGAGAATCTGTTGAAACAGCAGTCAAAAAGTTTTTATCATCTCCACTAGTAAAATGTAAAAAAATACCACTTAAATAATGTCGAGTTTCATCATTTGAAATTGAAAACTTACATTTATTTAATAGCTTTAAAAAACTTTGCGAGTCTAAACTAATTTCTTCAGCCTCAAAACCTTCTTCCATTAATGGAAATTCCTGAGGATCAATGCAATTTAACTTGAATTTAGATTTTTCAGACTCTAGTTGCATCTTATTCTCTGATAGACTTTCTACATTTATTTTTTTTCCTGAACTGAATTTTCTTACTATATCGTACATTATAAGAGAATTTGTGGTTGTTTTGCCTTCCTTTTCAATTTCAACACTTTGTATTCGATGAACAAAAATCATATCTAGATCTGTTGCGGTTATAATTAGTTCTTTTCCACTTGCCTCTAAAAGGACATTGGATAAAATTGGTAGTGTACTTCTTCTTTCAATTACATTCTGACAAAAACTTAATGACTCTTGGAGGTCTTTTTGATTTACACTAAACTTCATTTTCTGATTTATACATTATCTGGTTTTTGAGATAATTTATTCCATTATTTATTTCGCTATTTTCTACCTTTAATTTCTCTATAGTTTTTACAGAGTGAATTATTGTTGTGTGATCTCTATTTGAAAATTCTCTACCTATTTCTGGTAAAGATTTTGAGGTAAGTATTTTTGACAGGTAAATTGCTACCTGCCTAGGTCTTACTAAATATCTTGACCTTCTTGAAGAAAGCATTTCATTTTTACTAATTTTGAAATATTTACAAACTAACGTTTGGATATTATCTATAGAGACTTTGGCTTCATTTATGTTTAGGAGGTCTTTAAGTATTATTTTAGTTTCTGAAATATTCGGAACTCTTTCATATATCCTTGCAAATGATGCGATTCTATTTAAGGCACCAACCAACTCCCTGATACTGCTTCTAATTTCATAACTAATAAATTTAAGTATTTCCTCCGATATATTAATCTTTTCATTATAGTATAAATTAAGTTCATTAGTTTTTTCTTTGAGAATCTTATATCTCAATTCATATTCAGGATTTTGAATATCAACCACCAATCCACCTGAAAATCTGGATTTAATCCTTTCTTGTATCCTTTTTAACTTATTCGGAGGTCTATCAGCTGAAACAACTATTTGTGACCCTTTTTCAAGTAGTGCATTAAAGGTGTGAAAAAATTCTTCCTGCATAGCCTCTTTTCCATCCATAAATTGAATATCATCTATTATTAAAACATTAGTATTTCTAAAGTTGTCTTTAAATCTGACCATTTCATTACTTTTTATTGATTTAACAAATTGGTACATAAATCTTTCTGCTGAGATAAATGTGACCTTATTTTCAGTTTTAAGCTTTAAACCAATAGCATTTAATAGATGGGTTTTTCCCATTCCTACACCTCCGTACAAATACAAAGGATTATAATGAGATATATTTTCTGAGACTTTTTTTGATGCTTCAAAAGCTAGTTTATTACTTGTTCCGATGATGAAGTTATCAAATGATTTGTTTTGATCAATTCTGTTGTACTGTAGAAAACTATCTTTTAAAAATGAAATATTGTCATCTTTTTTAATGATATTATTTACTGCTTTATCTTTTTCATGTTCTTTATCTTCAATTCTAAATTCTATTCTAGAAATTTCTCTTATCTGTTTTTTAACAATTTTCAAAATTTCATCTAAATATCTTGATACAATCCAGTCTCTAAGAAATCTTGTTGAAACTGAAACAACTAAATAATTGCTATGTTGCTCTTCGAAATATATTTTTTTTAGCCAGCTCTCATAAATTTCTGAACCAAATTTTGATTTCATTTCTTTTTGAATTTCTGTCCAAATTAGGTTTGTATCTTTTTTTTGATTGAAATCTTTATTTAAATTTTTCATGTGAAGTTATTTCTAGCTAATCTTTAAAAAATTTTTATTCAATAAAATATTTCTTTGATCAAAAGAAATTTAAAATCCTTAATTGAATGAAATTTGAAATTGTATAAATTTAAAATTGAAAAGTGATTAGCTTTAAAATTGAATTCAATTTTTAATATTAAAGTAAATAAAAATTTACTTTTTTAATTTACAAAAACTCCAACATGTTGTGTTTAAGCTTTAAAACTTAATTACATTTTGTGGCAAGACTTTTTTCTATATGCGGTAAAAAAGATTTAACTGCAGGTTGTTTATAGGGAATTTATTTTTCTCGTAATCTTAGAAACGTTTCGAGTTGCGTTTCCTTTTTTAATTACGCCGGTCTTAACAATTTTCATTAATTCCGAGTTCAATTTGGGTAAGTAAGAAAGGGCTTCCTTCTTTTTCTTACTATCGATCAATTTTTTCATTTTTTTTAAGGCAATTTTGTAACGGCTTTTACGGGTCTTATTAACCTCTGTTTGCCTTTTTATTCGTCTGATTCTTTTAATTGCTGATTTTGTATTCGCCATTTTGGCGATGGTATATCCTCTCTACGTTGGACGGTCAATAGGTATTTTTACTTTTGACAAACAGAGCATATAAAAGTGGATCTGTTTGAAATTATTTTTCTTCTAATTTGCCCAGAGCATTTACTCCGACTACATCTCTTTTTTGCTCGATCATACACTTTAAATTCAGATTGGAAATTTCCACTTTTACCTGAAATGCCCTTAAAATCTCTTATAGAGGAACCCCCAAATCGAATAGCTTTATTTAAAATTATTTTTGAATACTTAATTATTCTTTTATTTTCGTCTAAATTAATCAGGTAAGATTTTTTAAACGGATTAATCTTCGCCTGAAATAATATTTCATTTACGTAAATATTACCTAGTCCAGAGACCAATTTTTGATCTAACAATAAGTTCTTTATATTTTTTGTTCTATTTTTTAAAATTTTACTTAGATATTTTTTGTTAAAATCTTTACTTATCGCCTCAGGCCCTATTCGAGTAAAAAAACTTAGATATTCACTCTTATTATTTAAAATCTTAAAAAAACCAAATCTTCTAGGATCGTTGTAAATTAGTTTAAAATTTTTAAACCTGAAAATTATATGATTGTGTTTCTTTGGTAGACTTTGAGACCCATAAAAACTCAGATTAGTGGTCTTTTTTTTTAAACCCATAAAATGAAGTGTGCCTGACATGCCCAAGTGTATCACGCAATAAAGATTATTATTAAATACCAAAATAAGATATTTTGATTTTCTTTGAATCTTTTCTATGACGGCATTTTTGAACATTTGTTCAAAATCCTTTGGTACTTTAAGTCTCAGGTTTCGGTTATTGACTTGAATATTTATTATTTTGCGGTTCTTTACCTGTCTATTTAGGGACTGTCTTACTATTTCTACTTCTGGTAATTCTGGCATTAAATATTATATTATATTTTTATAACATTTAACTATGCAACAAAATCTACAAAAAAAAAGAGGCCTTGTAAAAAAAGTTTTTGATAACGTTTATAATAAGTATGACCTCATGAATGATTTCATGTCTTTAGGTGTCCACAGACAGTGGAAAAGAGAACTCATCAGACAAATGAATCCTTATCCAGAGAGTAGCTTAATCGATGTTGCATGCGGTACTGGGGATATTGCTAAATTATTTGCAGATAATACATCCGATAAATCAAAAATATTATGTGTTGATTTTAATAAAAAAATGCTGGACGAGGGAAAAAAAAGGTTATCGAGTTACAAAAATATAAATTGGAAAGTTTCAAGAGCTGAAAAAATTGATGCACCTAGTGAAACCTTTGATTATTATACAATTAGCTTTGGTCTTAGAAATACGAAAGATTTAAACTCAACTATTTCAGAAGCTTATAGAGTTTTGAAAAAAGGAGGTAGATTTTTCTGCCTTGAGTTTTCAAAGATTCAAAATCAAAATTTAGATTTCATTTATAAACAGTATTCGAAACTAATACCGTTGATTGGAAAATTAGTAGTTGGAAAAAGTGCACCTTATGAATACTTAGTTCAAAGTATTGATGAATTCGTAAACCAAGAAGAGTTGCTCGATATAATCAAAAGTAAAAATTTCTACAATCCCAGTTATAAAAATTTGTCTGGTGGTATTGTATCTTTACATACAGGTTGGAAAATATGATTTTTAATAAATTCTTTATACTTTTTAAAATTGGAAGAAAAATTGGAAAGTCTAATATAATAAATATAGTTTCGGAAACTCATAAAATACCCGTATTCATTAAAATATTTTTTAATTTGCTAGCTTTTTCATTTTCAAGTTCAAATGATACGAAAAGTAAGAGTAAAGAAAACTTAAGTGCCTCAATTCAAGAAATGGGAACTACTTTTATTAAACTTGGTCAATTCTTGGCCACGCGCCCAGATATAATCGGTGAAAAATTGTCTAAAGAACTTGAGTCTCTTCAAGATAAATTACCTCCTTTTTCAAAAAAAGAGGCAGAAAAAATTATTATAGAAAATTTAGGTCAGTCTAATTTTGATGACATAATTGACTTATCGGATCCTATAGCAGCTGCTTCAATAGCCCAAGTCCATAAAGCCAAAATTAAAGAAGATAATATAATCAAAAATGTTGCAATAAAAGTTTTAAGACCAAACATAAAGAAAATTTTTAATGATGAGATAGATGCCATTATGTTATTGGCATATATAGTTGAAAGCCTAATCACTAAAACTAAAAGACTAAAACTCATTGAAGTTGTTTTTCTTTTCAAAGAGATAACAAATCATGAGATGGACCTAAGATTTGAAGCTGCAGCTGCAAATGAGTATGCCGAAAACACCAAAAATGATTTGGGATTTTTTGTCCCTAAAATATATTGGAATTTTACAAGCGAAAGTGTTCTAACTTTAGACTGGGTAGATGGAGTATCGATAAGGGAAAAAGACTTGCTTAAAGAAAGAAATATTGAAACTTCTAAAATTGCTACAAATTTAATTCAACATTTTTTAAGACATGCAGTCCGTGATGGATTTTTTCACGCTGACATGCACCAAGGAAATATTTTTATTAATGAGTCTTCCCAAATAGTTCCAATAGATTTTGGTATAATGGGAAGAATAGATAAATTGAGTAGAAGATACTTAGCAGAAATCTTATACGGATTTGTACGTAGAGATTACAAAAAAGTAGCTGAGGTACATTTGTTAGCTGGATTAGTACCAAAAGGCACATCTGTAGAGGAATTAGCTCAAGCCTTAAGATCTATTGGAGAGCCAATATTTGGTCAGAGTGTTAAAGACATATCAGGTGGAAAATTATTAAAACAGTTATTTGATATTACAGAAAAATTTAATATGCAAACTCAACCACAATTATTACTTTTGCAAAAAACAATGGTTGTAGTAGAGGGTGTTGCAAGGAATTTAGATCCAAATAATAATATATGGGAGACCTCTAGACCTGTATTAGAGAACTGGCTAAAAGAGACTAAAGATCCTGTAAAGAATATGATGGATACTTTAAAAGACTCTTCTGAAGTAATTAAAAGAATTCCTGAATTACCTAAGATAATGGATAACGCAAATCAGGCTTTAGCATTTTTAGCAAGTGGTCAGATACCTCAAAATACAAATTCTTTTTCCTCTTTTAATGATAAAAAAAACGAGATGAAATCAATTAGAAATCAAAGTATTATTGGTTTATTAGTGCTTGTCTTTTTAGGTGTCATAGTATTTTAATTCTGTATGAAATTTTTAGAAAATAAAAAAATATTAATAATAATAACAGGCGGTATTGCCGCTTATAAAACACTAGATCTAATAAGAAAATTATCAAAGCTCAATTGTGAAATTAAAACAATTTTAACTAAAAGTGGTAAAGAATTTGTAACCCCTTTATCAATTATCTCATTATCAAAAAATAAAGTTTATACAGATTTATTTTCGGTGGAAAATGAAAGTGAAATGGATCATATATCTCTTTCAAGATGGTCTGATTTGATACTTGTCGCTCCGGCTTCTTCAAATTTTCTTACAAAAATTTCAAATGGTTTTTCAGATGATTTAGCAAGCACTGTAATTAAAGCATCAGACAAAAAAGTTTTCTTGTGCCCTGCAATGAACGTTAGAATGTGGGAACATGCATCAAATAAACAGAGCATGAGTGTCTTAAAGAGTTATGGTTATAGAATTTTAGGACCAGAAATTGGTGAGATGGCGTGTGGTGAATTTGGGGAAGGCAAGATGTTAGAAGTTGATGAAATTATTAATCAACTTGAAATTTATTTTAAACAAATAAGTAAAAACAAAAAATTAAAAGCGATAGTTACTGCTGGACCTACTCAAGAATTGATTGATCCCGTTAGGTTTATCACCAATAGATCTAGTGGTAAACAAGGATATGAGATCGCAAATTCTTTAGTAGAAAATGGATTTGATACAACATTAATCTCTGGACCTACTAACTTAAAGCCGAATGATAACTTAAAATTAATAAAGGTCAAAACTGGTGAAGAAATGTACGAAAAAACAATGGAGTTACTTCCATGTGATCTTGCAATTTTTACAGCTGCGGTATCAGATTTTAAGGTGAAAAAATTTAACAAAGAGAAAATTAAAAAAAATAAAGATCAAAGTTTTGATTTAGACTTAAATCCAGATATTTTAGAATTGGTTTCTAAGAGTAATACAAAACCAAAAATTGTCGTTGGTTTTGCCGCCGAGTCTGAAAATTTATTCGATAATGCAAGATCAAAACTGGAAAAAAAAGGTTGTGATTTGATTGTTGCAAATGATGTAAGTAATAATGAAATTGGGTTTGAGTCTGATTTTAATGAAGTTCATTTGTTTTATAAGGACAAAAACATTGATGATGAAAAAATCCCGAAAAATTTTAAATCTGTAATTGCAGATGAACTAATTAAAAAAATTACGAATAAATTTAATTTTTTTAATGATTAAGGTCTTAATAAAAAGATTAAATCAAAAAGTAAAAATTCCCTCTTACAAAACGATAGGGTCTTCTGGAGTTGATCTGGAGGCATTTTTGGAAAATCCAATTGAAATAGGATCAAATAAATCTGCTTTGATTCCAACCGGACTTGCTATTGCTATACCTGAAGACACCGAAGTTCAAATACGTCCAAGATCTGGCCTTGCAGCTAAGTCTAGTATTGGAGTGCTTAACTCACCGGGTACAATTGATAGTGATTATCGTGGAGAGATAAAAATTATTCTTTTTAATCATGGTAATGAAAAATTTTTAGTAAATAATGGAGACAGAATAGCTCAAATGGTATTGATGCCTGTTTTAAAATTTGAATTTGAAGAAACGAAAGAATTACCAGACACCTTAAGAGGTTCTGGCGGATTTGGATCTACTGGAAAAAAATGAACTTAAAAACAAAAGAACTTGAAAGATATTCTCGACAAATAATTATTAAAGATATTGGTATCTCAGGACAAAAAAAAATTAAAAACTCAAAAGTTCTTATTGTTGGATTAGGTGGATTAGGGTGTCCTGTTGCAGAATATTTGTGTAGATCTGGGGTAGGTACGATTGGTTTAATCGATCATGATAAGATAGATCTTTCAAATATACATAGGCAATCTATGTTTACCACAAAAGATATTGGTAAATTTAAAGTAAAAGTAGTTAGTGATAGAGTTAAGAAAATTAATCCAAACATTAAAATAGAAAGTTATAAAAAAAAATTAAATCAATCAAATGTTGAAAACCTAATAAGGAATTTTGATATTGTGGTAGATGGAACAGATAATTTCATAAGTAAGTTTCTTGTAAATGAATTTTCTAGGAAATTAAAAAAAATTTTCGTATGTGGTGCAATTAGTAAATTTGATGGTCATATATTTAGTTTTAACTTTTCAAAAGATAAAAGATTGTGTCTAAAATCTTTTTATCAAACTATACCAAACGATGAAGTTTTAAATTGTGAGGCAGACGGTGTTGTTGGCACAATAGCAAGTGTTGTTGGTGGTATTCAGGCAAATGAAGTAATTAAAAATATTGTAGGAATTGGAAAAAGTTTAAATGGTAAAGTTTTGATAATAAACCTTTTAAATCTAGACTTTAGAGTAAGTAACCTTAAAAAGATAAGATGATTAAAAAATTTATAATTATAAATTTATTTTTATTTAGTTTTTTTTTGACTAATTCTTATTCAGATAACAATACGTACATGTCACTTAAGAATAAAAAAGTAAATGTAAGGTATGGCCCTGGATTAGATTACCCGATAAAATTTGTATTTAATAAAAAAAATTATCCTGTTGAAATTATAGATGAAAAAGAAAATTTTAGAAAAATTTTAGATTTTAAAAAAAATAGTGGATGGATTCATAGATCTCAATTAAAAAAAGGTAGTTCATTTATAACGCTAGATAGTGTAATTCTTTTTTCTGATAGTACAAAATTTTCAAGACCTATTGCAAAAATTGAATCGGGTAGACTTTTAAATAAGAAAAAGTGTAATTTAAATTGGTGTAGAGTTGAAACTGAAGAATATAAAGGATGGGTTTTAAAAGAGAATCTTTGGGGATTAAATTAAAATGAAATATAAAATTAATGATCAAATTCCAGATTGTGAAGTTTTCCAATTAATTGATGGAAATCCAAAAAAATTTAAAATAAACGACTTTTTTAAAGATAATAAATCTATTCTATTGGGAATGCCTGGTGCGTTTACATCTGTATGCTCAAATAAACACTTACCAAGTTATAAAGACAACATTGATAAGATCAGATCCAAAGGTGTTGATAAAGTTTTTTGTATCAGTGTAAATGACCCATATGTAATGGATGCTTGGGCCAAAATTTCGAAAGTTGAGAATGAGATAATAATGTTAGCAGATCCTTTTGGAGATTTTGCCAACAAATTAGGAGTATTAGTAAACAAAGATGTAAAAGGTTTGGGTATGAGATCAAGTCGTTATACGATGATTATTGAAAATAAAGTTATAAAATACGTAGCTGTAGAAAAGGAAACAGGAATCTGTGAGCTATCAGCTGCAGATAATGTTTTATCTAAGCTTTAGAGGTCTTTATTTATTTTTGTTGTGAACAAACGTCCTTGATAACTGGTACATTAGCACAATCACCACATTTAGTTAATTGAACTATGCATCCATCATCTAGAACTTTTACATCAACTTTTCTATCACACTTAGAGCATGTAGAAGAAATTGTTAGTCCACACTTTTTACAGTTGTAGTTTTGTAATTCCATAATACAAAAATAATTGGTGTAAAAATATTTTCAAGAAAATATTGTGATAATGATAATTGTTTGCAAAAAAAATTTTTTTTATGGGATTATTTGATTTGAATAATAATCATTCTCAATGATTATTTTTTTGATTTACTAGCCCACCATTTATCTAAAATAAAATACCAAACAGAGTTTGCGATAGGTTCAACTATAGCGTCAGTGAGAGCAATCATAAAAGAAACATCTGCAACTAACATTAAAACTGTAATTGCTATTGCAAAATGACCAACGGTATAAACGATTGTTCTTAATATTGAGCCTCTGTTATTGCTGTATATTTCTTTACTCGCTTCAAATATACCTTTTGTAACTTCGACCATTTATTTAAAAGGACTTTCTAAAACACAAGCTACTAAATGTATTCTAGACTGTTCTCCTCCATTAAAAAAATTATGATATTTTGTGTTATTTGTTATCCAAACTTTTCCATCTGCTGGCAAATGTTTTGCAACATTCTCGATTACCATTGAACACCCTTGGTTTGTAATAATTGGTACGTGTAATCTGCACTCAGGATCTTTATGCCAGCTAAGAGTTGATCTTGGCTCCTTTAATAAAAGTCTTACTCTTCCAAGCTTAAACTTTTTACTTAAAGTTTCATAGACCTCTTTAAAATAAGTTTTTTCAAACTCAGGTAGAAGTTGCGTATATTTTGACTCGTCTATATCAACGTCTCTTGAAACCTCTTTTCCACTCTCATCTGCAATAGTCCAATATTTGCCTCTTATTTTATTTCCATTTATTGAGTCAATATCATTCGGTATTTGATTAAGTGGGATAGCACCAAAATGTGTAACACCAGGTGTATTAAATTTTTTTTCTTTTAAAATTAATTCTAAATCTTTTCTTAATCTATCTATATCAAATTTTAGATCAGGAACTTCATAAAAGTCCTCAAACGATACCTTGGGGGTGTTAAGCGCAGTTTCCATTTTGTTAATTTAATTTAAGGTCAAATCTGTCAGAGTTCATGACTTTTGTCCATGCTGAAACAAAATCATTGGTAAATTTATCTGATGAATCGTTGCATGCATAAACTTCCGCTAATGCTCTCAATTGAGAATTTGAGCCGAATATCAAGTCTACTCTTGTGCCATGCCACTTGACTTTGTTTGTTTTCCTGTCTTTACCTTCAAATAACTGCTCTGAACTATCTGTTTCTTTCCAAGTAGTATTCATATCTAAAAGATTTACGAAATAGTCATTAGTTAATGTTCCGGGTTTTTTTGTGAAGACACCATTTTTTGAGTTATCAAAGTTTGTATCAAGAACTCTCATTCCACCTATCAAAACAGTCATCTCTGGTGCTGTAAGACCCATTAGCTGAGATTTATCAATTAATTTTTCCTCAGCTGAAACTTTAGTTTTGTCATCCTTATTGTAATTTCTAAATCCATCAGCTTGTGGTTCCAATAAACCAAAAGAGTGAACATCAGTTTGCTCTTGAGTAGCATCGCCTCTTCCTGGAGAAAACGGAACTTCAATTTTCTTTCCAGCTTTCTTAGCGGCCATTTCTATTCCAACGTTTCCACCAAGAACAATTAAATCTGCTAATGAAACTGATTTTTTCTTAGTGTTAAATTTACTTTGGATTTTTTCAAGTACGCTAATAACTTTTGTTATCTTACCATTGTCATTAACTTCCCAGTTAATTTGTGGTTCTAATCTTAATCTAGCGCCATTTGCTCCACCTCTTTTATCAGATCCTCTGTAGGTTGAAGCAGATGCCCAAGCAGTGCTTACCAATTCAGATACGGATAGTTTTGATTTTGATATTTGAGATTTTAAATCTTTTATATCTTTTGCTTTTAATTTGTATTTTGGTTTTTTAACAGGATCTTGCCAAATTAATTCTTCTTTTGGAACTTCACTGCCTAAATAACATGCTCTTGGACCCATATCTCTATGAGTTAACTTAAACCATGCTCTTGCAAACGCATCTGCAAATTCATCAGGATTGTTAAAGAAATGTTTCGAAATCGGACCGTATGAAGGATCCATTCTTAGTGAAAGGTCTGTTGTTTGCATCATTGGTGGATGCATTTTGTTTTTATCGTGTGCGTCAGGAACCATTTTAATTTTTTGACCATTTTGTTTAGGTGTCCATTGATGAGCTCCCGCAGGACTTTTTGTGAGTTCCCATTCATGATTGAACAAACAATCAAAATACCCCATATCCCATTTAATAGGAGACTGTGTCCAAGCACCTTCAATTCCACTACTTATAGTATCAACCCCTTTTCCTGATTTATAATTACTATTCCATCCAGTAGATTGATCTTGAATTCTTGATGCCTCTGGGTCTGGACCTTTGTGAGACTCTGATGCAGCACCATGTGATTTTCCAAATGTGTGACCACCAGCTACTAAAGCAACAGTTTCATAGTCATTCATCGCCATTCTTCCAAAAGTTTCTCTAATGTCATGAGCGGCAAGCAGTGGATCAGGATTTGCATCTGGTCCTTGTGGATTTACATAAATTAACCCCATGTGTGAGGCTCCAAGTGGTTGTTCTAGATCTCTTTTTCCACTATATCTTTCTACACCTAGCATTTCTTTCTCAGATCCCCAGTAGATGTCATCCTCTGGCTCCCAAATATCAACTCTTCCTGCTCCAAAACCAAAAGTTTTAAAACCCATTGACTCTAAAGCAACGTTTCCAACCAAAATAAATAAGTCAGCCCATGAAATTTGTTTTCCATATTTTTGTTTAATTGGCCATAATAATAATCTTGCTTTATCTAAATTAACGTTATCCGGCCAAGCATTAAGAGGTGCAAAGCGTTGATTGCCTGTTCCAGCACCACCTCTTCCATCGCCTGTTCTGTAAGTTCCCGCAGCATGCCAAGCTAGTCTGATAAAGAATGGTCCATAATGACCATAATCTGCTGGCCACCATTCTTGAGAGTCTGTCATTAATTTTTTAAGATCTTTTTTAAGTGCTTTGTAATTTAATTTTTTGAATTCTTTTGAATAGTTAAACTTCTTATCCATGGGATTAGTCAAATTGGAGTGTTGACTTAATATTTTTAAGTTTAAACTATTTGGCCAAAAGTCTCTGTTTGTTTGACCTCTTCCAGCAGAAAATTTTGCTGATGTACCTGCCCCAGTAAATGGACATTTGCTTAATTCATTTGATTTGAAGTTTCCGTCTTTAAATTCAGTGCTCATTTGATCTCCTTTATTAATTTATAATTATTCTAAATAAATTTGTCAACAGTTTAGAACTATTATAATGTAGAATTTTAATTATTCTGCGTCTTCGACTTTTACTAAAACTTCAACAGACTTAATTTTTTTGCCAGGAATTCTTGTATTAATTTTAACTGGCTCCACATCTGCATCATCTATGTCTATTAAGTCTTTTTGATTTTCGTCATAAAAGTGATGGTGATGCGACGTATTGGTATCAAAATAACTTTGGTCAGAATTTATCGGTATCTCTTTTAAGTAACCTTTCTTTTTGAAAGCATGGACCGTGTTATAAACTGTTGCTAAAGAAATTTTATCGTTTGTTGCTTTACTAATTTTTTTTACCAAATCATTTATTGTAAAATGAAAAGTCTTTTCAGTATTAAATAAGATTTCACAAATTTTAATTCTTTGTTTGGTAGGTCTTAAGCCAGAACTTCTTAATTTATCAATATAATGGCTATTATTAAGCATTGTTATTTATAATAATTCTAAACTAAACCTATATTATATTTAGTTTAAATCAAGTATTAAGGTTATCAAAAAATGAAAAAAAACTCATACACATATGAGGATTTAATTAGTTGCGGAAATGGAGATCTTTTTGGACCAGGTAACGCGAAACTTCCCTTACCACCTATGCTAATGTTTGACAGGATCACTGAAATTAGCGAGAATAAGGGCACGTTTAGTAAAGGATTAATAATTGCTGAACTGGACATTAAAGATAATCTTTGGTTTTTTGATTGTCATTTTAAAAAAGATCCAGTGATGCCAGGATGCTTGGGTTTAGATGCAATGTGGCAATTAGTTGGATTTTATTTAGGTTGGCTTGGAAATCCAGGAAGAGGAAGAGCTTTAGGTGTAAACACTGTAAAGTTTACTGGTGAAGTTCTAAAAAATGTCAAAAAAGCAATTTATGAAATAAATATGAAAAAAATTCTTAAAAAAGAGGGAGCGACTGTTGGCCTGGCTAATGGAATACTATTAGCAGATGGAAAACAAATTTACACAACAGAAAATTTAAAAGTAGGTTTATTCAAATAATGAAAAGAGTTGTTGTAACAGGGATTGGGGTAGTTTCTTGTTTAGGAAACAATCAAGATGAAGTCTATCAGTCTCTATTAAATTCTAAATCAGGAATTTCTTTTTCTGATGAATACAAAGAGTACAATCTAAAAAGTAACATACATGGAAAACCAAAAATTAATCTTGAAGACCATGTTGATAGAAAATTTATTAGGTTTATGGGACCTGGCTCAGCTTACAATTATATATCAATGGCAGAGGCAGTTAAAGACTCTGGTTTAGACGATAAAGATGTAAGTAATATATCAACTGGGATGATTATGGGTTCAGGAGGACCATCCATTGAAAATGTAATTTTAGCAGCTGATAAAACTAGAGCCAAAAGTCCGAAGAGAATGGGCCCATTTGTAGTACCAAGAACTATGTCTAGTACTGCTTCTGCAACGCTAGCAGTTCCATTCAAAATCAAAGGAGTTAATTATACAATAAGTTCTGCATGTGCAACAAGCGGACACTGTATCGGTAATGCGATGGAATTAATTCAATTAGGAAAACAAAAAATTATTTTTGCCGGGGGAAGTGATGAAGTTCATTTTGCCATGACCGCTATGTTTGATGCAATGACTGCATTATCTTCAAAATATAATGACACTCCAGAAAAAGCTTCGAGACCTTATGACAAAACAAGGGATGGATTTGTGATAGCCGGTGGTGGTGGAGTTTTGGTTTTAGAGGAATATGAGCATGCAAAAGCACGAGGTGCAAAAATATATGCAGAATTGACTGGTTATGGAGCTACCTCTGATGGTTACGATATGGTTGCACCATCTGGTGAAGGAGCTGTTAGGTGCATGAAAATGGCTTTAAGCACTGCAAAAAATAAAATTGATTACATAAACACGCATGGAACATCAACACCTGTTGGTGATATTACCGAATTAAAAGCAGTTGGAGAAACTTTTACAGATTATAAACCAAAAATAAGTTCAACAAAATCATTAGCTGGTCACTCCTTAGGAGCTACTTCAGTTCATGAAGCAATTTATAGTTTAATAATGATGAAAAATAGTTTTATAGCAGCATCCGCAAATATTACTGACATGGATGACGAGGCTAAAAAATATCCGATAGTTACCAAAGTTGAAAAAGATGTTAAATTAAACTCCGTAATGTCTAATAGTTTTGGTTTTGGTGGAACTAACGCAACGCTAGTTTTTGAAAAGGTTTAATTTATGGATCTAATGAAAGGAAAAAAAGGACTGATCATGGGTGTTGCAAATGAAAGGTCTATTGCGTGGGGAATATCTCAAAAATTAGCTGAAGCAGGTGCAGAATTAGCATTCACTTACCTAGGGGATGCTCTAAAAAAGAGAGTTATACCTTTAGCGGAAAAATTAAATTCAAAAGTTACATTTAGTTGCGATGTTGAGAAAAAAGAAGAAGTAGTAAAATTATTCGAAGATATTAAAAAACAATGGGGTCAAATTGACTTTGTGGTTCATGCAGTTGCATTTTCAGATAAATCAGAACTGTCTGGTGAGTATCTCAATACAACTAGAGAAAATTTTTTAAGAAGTATGTTAATTTCATGTTTTTCATTTACAGAGGTTGCAAAAGAAGCATCTAAGATAATGAAAGATGGGGGAAGTATGCTAACATTAACCTACGAATCTTCAAAAGCGATTCCAAATTATAACGTTATGGGTGTTTGTAAATCTGCATTAGAAGCTAGTGTAAAATATTTAGCAAGGGATTTAGGTTCTAAGAAAATTAGAGTAAATGCAATTAGTGCTGGTCCAATTAAAACGCTTGCTGCATCTGCAATTGGTGATGCTAAGTTCTTGTATAAATGGAATGAAGATCATTCCTTTTTAAAAAGAAATGTTGATATTCATGATGTTGGAAATTCAGCCCTATATTTATTAAGTGATCTAGGAGGGGGTGTGACTGGTGAAATTCATTATGTTGATGCTGGTTATAATAAAGTAGGGATGCCTGATCCAAAAAATATGTCCTAAGTTATGGTAGAAATTCTTCTATCAGTCTTTGTGTTGCTGGTTGTTTTAATGTACTTATTTAGACCAACTTCCAAAAATGAAAAAGATCATTTCAATGATAAAAATAATTGGAGAGGTGGGTTTTGATATTTTGAAAAATATTAATTAATAGGTCTTCTTTTATAAATTTTTCTTAGCAAATTTTTTATTCCAAATTCTCTCGACTTTATTTTTTTCGATTTATTCAAATAATTTTCTTCACTTTTTGTAATAATTGCATAGCCAGAGTCTCTGAAATAGAACTCTAAATCAAAATTTTTTTTATTTTGATTAAATATTTCAAGGATCTTTTTAAATGTTGATCTATTAATGTACTCACTAAATTCTTTATCTCTCTCCTGATTTTTAGAGTAAGGAAGCCAACTTATGTCGTCTATTATACAAATACCTCCTTTTTTTAAAAAACTATAATAATGATAAAAAACTTTTTCTACATGATTTGGCTCATGTAAAGAATCTATAAAAATGAAGTCTAATTTATTTTTAATATATTTATCAACTTCTTGAAAATTATCGTCACTGGAATGGATAAACTTCCATCTATCACTTTTAACTACATCTGAACAATCTTTAATATCAACTGAAGTTAAAAAACCATTGTTTGACTCACATAAATCAATAAATTTTTTTGTGGAATTTCCCCTTTGAACTCCTAATTCTAATATTTGGATTCTCTCTATGTGCTGAATTTTATTTATTATATAATCCAACTTACTTTTCATATTCAGACAAGTAGATCTCTTTTCAAAAAATACTTAAATTGCAGCTTGTTTAATGGACAATTTTACTTTTCCTCTATCAAAGCCGATAACTTTTACTTTAACCTCATCCCCCTCTTTAACTACGTCAGTAACTTTAGCTACTCTCTTATCCGCAAGCTCTGAAATATGTACAAGACCATCTTGTTTTCCAAGGAAATTTACAAATGCTCCAAATTCCATAATTTTCATAACTTTACCATTATAAATTTTATTTAGTTCTGCTTTAGCTGTTAAATCTTTAATCATTTGCAAGGCTTTGTTTCTAGACTCCTCATCTGGCGCAGAAACAGTCACCTCACCTACATCATTTACATCAACCTTTGCTCCTGATTTTTCAACTATTTCTCTTATAGTAGCCCCGCCTTTGCCTATAACAGTTGCTATATCTTTTTTATCAACTGTGATTTTTTCCATTTTTGGAGTGTGTTTACCAACGTTGTCTCTTGATTTAGCCAGAGCTTTATTCATCTCCCCTAAAATGTGGACTCTGCCATCTTTGGCTTGTTTTAGTGCTTGCTCCATAATCTCAAAAGTAATGCCTGTAATCTTTATGTCCATTTGAAGAGAGGTAATTCCATCCTTAGTTCCTGCAACTTTAAAATCCATATCTCCAAGATGATCTTCATCACCAAGAATATCTGAAAGTACGCTAAAATCTTTTCCTTCTTTAATCAATCCCATTGCTATTCCTGCTACAGGTTCTTTAATTGGAACTCCCGCATCCATTAAGGCAAGAGATGAGCCACATACTGTTGCCATTGAAGAAGAACCGTTTGACTCGGTTATTTCAGAGACTATTCTAAAAGTATAAGGAAAACTTTCTTTAGACGGCAATGAAGATTTAATAGCTCGCCAAGCCAATTTACCATGACCTATTTCTCTTCTTCCGGTTCCAATTCTACCAGTCTCACCAACAGAAAATGGGGGAAAATTATAATGAAGCATAAATCTCTCTCTTTGAAGGCCCTCTAAACTTTCAATTCTTTGTTCATCATCTGAAGTTCCTAAAGTTGTTGTTACAATTGCTTGAGTTTCTCCTCTGGTAAATAATGCAGATCCATGAACTCTTGGAAGTATTCCAACTTCACACATTATTGGTCTTATATCAGCAAGTCCTCTACCATCAATTCTATTCTTATTTTTTAAGATATCTGTTCTTACAATACCTTTTTCAATATCTTTAAGTTCATGCATAACATCTAACTCCGTGAAGTTTTCGTCTTCTTCATAAAGTTTTTTTGCTTTTTCTGTTACCTCAGATATAAGGCTTGATCTCTCCTGTTTGTCTTTGATTGAGAATGCTTTTTTCAAGTCTTTAGTAAACTCGCCCTCTAATTTTTTCTTAACAGATGATAAATCCTTTTTCTCAACAACCCAGTCAGGTTTTTTACAGTCCTTAGCTAAGTCTTCAATCATTTTTATAACAGGAACGAACCCCTCATGACCAAATTTTACAGCATCTAACATTTGCTGTTCAGTCAAACCACTTGCTTCTGATTCTACCATTAAAACAGCGTCTTTTGTCCCTGCTACAACTAAGTCTAGTTTTGAATTTTCTAATTCTTTTTTAGATGGATTTAATACATATTTTCCATCAATAAAACCGACTCTTGATGCTCCAACAGGTCCCAAAAAAGGCATTCCAGAAATAGCTAAAGCAGCTGAAGACGCGATTATTGATAAAATATCTGCTTCATTTTCTTTATCATATGAAATTACCGTAGGTAACACTTGTACTTCATTTTTAAATTCGTCTGGAAACAAAGGTCTTATAGGTCTATCAATTAATCGTGAGATAAGAGTTTCGCTCTCTGTAGGTCTTGCTTCTCTTTTGAAATATCCTCCTGGTATTTTACCTGCAGCATAATATTTCTCCTGATAATTTACTGACAATGGAAAATAATCCACATCTGGATTTACTTTTTTTGCACCCACAGCAGTTGCCAAAACTACAGTCTCACCACATGTTGCTATTATTGCTCCGTCTGCTTGACGAGCAACTTTTCCTGTTTCAAGGGTAATTTTTTTTCCCCCAAAATCAATTTCTTTTTTAAACATTTTAAACATTTATTTCCTTAAGTTTAATTTGGTTAATATATTTTTATAAGCATCAGATTTATTTTTTTTTAGATAATCTAATAATTTTTTTCTTCTATTAACTGCTTTCAATAATCCCACTGATGAGTGCTTATCTTTCTTGAATTTCTTCATGTGAGCTGACAAGTTCTCTATTTTATCAGTCAGTAGAGCAATTTGTGCTTCTGATGATCCAGTGTCTTTTTCATGTAAAGCAACTTCTTTTAATTTTTTGTTCATTTCTTTCCTATTTATTTGTTTGTTTAATTAAATTCTCAATCTTTTCAGCATAATCGAAAGACTCGTCTTTAACAAATAGAAGTTTAGGTAAAAACTTCATATTAATTTTTTTTGATAAAGTTTTTCTTATTACGAACGAAAATTCTTTGAGGCTTTCTACAGTTTCATCAGAATTTATTCCGCCAAGAGGTAGAACAAAAGTTTTTGCAGTTTTAAGATCTGGGCTCATTCTTACTTCAGTAACTGTTATTCCTTTAGTTTGCACATTTGGAAGTTTTGCCTCGTCCTTTAAAAAAATCATGCTTAAAGCTTGCTTAATCATTTCACCAACTCGTAACTGTCTTTGAGTAACTGGTTTTCCTAATTTTCCCATTATACTGATCTTTCTGTAGTTTTGGAGTTATACGCCTCGATAATATCTTTTTTTTGAAAATCATTAAAATTTTTCAAGGTTATCCCACATTCTAGGCCCTCTGTAACTTGTTTTGTTTGATTTTTTTCCCTAAAAATAGATCCAATTTTTCCTGTAAAAACAACTGTTCCATCTCTAATAACTCTTGCCAGAGAGTCTTGATTTATTTCACCTGTAGTTACTTTAGAACCAGCAACTTTACCAACTTTTGAGACTTTAAAAATCTCCAAAATCTCAGCTGAACCTGTTACGCTTTCCTCTACATCTGGGGATAGAAGACCTGACATCTTGCTTTTTACAAAGTCAATTAATTCATAGATAATATTAAATGATGAAATTTTCACTGCACTTTGTTCTGCAATCTTTTTTGCTTCTTTGCTAGGCTTTACGTTAAAAGCAATTAAAACAGCATTTGAAGCTTTTGCTAAATTAACATCTGTTTCAGTCACCATCCCTACATCTGATAAAATTATCTTTGGTTTGACCTCATCATGTTTAATCAAATCTACAGCATTTTTTATTGCTTCGGACGATCCATGTACGTCTGATTTAATTATTATATTTAATTCTTCACTTGTTTGGTCTTTAAAAGCAGAGTCTTGAGTTATAAGAGACACCTGCCCTTTTTTTGATTGAGCTTCATTTATTCTTGCTTCACTTAAAACTTTAGCTTCTTTGTCTGTATCTAGCACTAGAAAATCATCTCCAGATTTTGAGGCTCCACTTATACCTAATATTTCAACAGGGGTTGATGGTAAAGCTTCTTCGACAGATTTACCATTATCATCAATAATCGCTCTTACCTTTCCCCATTGAGGTCCGCATACAAAGTGATCTCCTTTTTTTAATTTTCCAGATGTCACAATTATATTTGCAATTGGGCCTCTCCCAATATCAATTTTTGACTCTAACACAATACCAGTTGCTTTATTGTTATAATCTGCTTTTAAATTCAAAAGCTCAGCTTGCAAAGTTATGGACTCCAAAAGTTTATCAATATTTTTTTTTGTTTTAGCTGAAATTTCTACCATGAGTGTATCTCCTGACAAGTCTTCAGAAATTAATTCATGTTCAAGAAGTTGGTTTTTGACTTTTTGAGGATCTGCATCTGGTAAATCACATTTGTTTATTGCCACAACGATAGGCACCTTTGCAGCTTTAGCATGTTTGATTGACTCAACTGTTTGAGGTTTGACCCCATCATTTGCAGCAACAACCAACACAACAATGTCAGTTAATTTTGATCCTCTTGCCCTCATTTCTGTAAATGCTGCATGACCAGGTGTATCTATAAAAGTTATTTTTTCATTGTTATGAATTATTTGGTATGCGCCCACATGTTGAGTAATTCCACCATATTCACCTGAAACAACGTTTGTACTTCTTAGCACATCTAATACAGAAGTTTTCCCATGATCTACATGACCCATAACTGTTATTATTGGAGGTCTGTTTTGGAGATTTTCAGATTTTATCTCTTTGATTTTACTTACTATTTCTTCTGCTTTTTTTTCTTTTAAAGGAATATGACCAAATTCTTTAACTAAGTACTCAGCAGTATCGGAATCAATAGTATGATTTATTGTAACTGTAACACCCATTCCCATTAAATGTTTAATAATACTAGATGATTGTTCTGCCATTCGATTTGCAAGTTCTCTTATTGTTATAAGCTCAGGTATACTAACTTCCCTTTTTACGTTTTTTGAATTTTCCTCATCTCTTGTGTTTTTAGTTTCTCTAAGTTCTTTTTCTCTGGCTCTTTTAATCGATGCTAAACTTCTTGACCTAAACTCTATATCTTCACTTAAAGCTCTTGAAACAGTTAGTTTAAGCTCTCTTTTTTTTGTTGAAAATTTATTTTTATTATCTTTATCTTTTGCGTCACCTTTTATTTTTTTAGTTGCTCTTTGCTCAGCTAGTTTCCTTCTTTCGTAATCACTTATTTTTGAAGGAAAAGATGATTTACCTGCAAAGGGTTTTTTTGGAAATTTCGAATATCCAGGATTGTTTTTGTTAAATGGTTTAGAGAATTTTTTCTCAGTAACAAACTTTTGTTTATTTTTATTGTTTGTTAATCCCTGCTTGTCATATAAATTTTTTCTGGGCTTTCCTGATATTGTTAATTTTGTTTTTTTTGTTTCCATTTTTTCTCATTTCTAATTTTTATAAATTTTATCTCTGGCTGTCATAATTAAATCATCCGCTTCTTTTCTTGAAAGGGCAAAATCCTCTAGATAGCCTTTAATTTTTATTCTTTCACCTTTGATGATATCATAACCACCTATCAACTCATCTGAAGCTAAGTCGGCAAAGTCATTCAAAGATAAAATTTTTTGCTCACCAAGAGTTAAAAGCATACCTGGTGTTAGACCTTTGTGCTCAGTTAATTCAGTTTGAATTCCCAAATCTTTAATCTTTTGTTGAATTTCTTCTTGATCTTTTTGATAAAACTCTTTTGCTCTTTGAACTAATTCTTTAGCTGTTTCTTCCTCAATACCCTCTATTTTAGATAGGTTGTCAGTTTCACTGTCTTTAATTTCCTCAATAGTTGAAAAACCTTCTGCTACAAGTAATTGCCCCAATGTTTCATCTACTTCTAGATTTTTCATTAATGTATCTGTTTTATCTTTAAATTCCAACTGTCTTCTCTCCGACTCTTCTTTGTCTGTCATTATATTGATTTCGTAGTTCATAAGTTTTGTTGCAAGTCTTACATTTTGCCCTCTTCTACCGATGGCTTTACTCAAGTTTTCCTCAGTTAAAATTACATCCATTTTTTTTTGATCCGAGTCTACGATTACCTTCTGAACCTCGGCAGGTGACAAAGCATTTGATACAACTAAAGCAGGGTCTTCAGACCAATTAACAATGTCAATTTTTTCTCCCTGTAACTCATTAACTACTGCTTGAACTCTACTACCTCTCATACCAACACAAGCACCAACTGGGTCGAGTGATGTATCTACAGCTTGAACACAAATTTTTGCTCTACTGCCTGGATCTCTAGCAGATGATTTTATTTCTATAAGACCGTCATAGATCTCTGGTACTTCTTGAATAAATAGTTTTTCCATAAATTTTGGATGTGCTCTTGATAGGAAAATTTGTTGACCTCTTTGTTCTCTTCTTACATCATAACAATAAGCTTTAACTCTATCTCCAGCTTTGATATTTTCTCTTGGTATCATTTCATTTTTTTGAATTATCGCTTCAGTTCTCCCTAAGTCGACAATCACATTTCCAAATTCTAATCTTTTAACAATTCCACTAAGTATTGTGTCTTTTTTGTCTATAAAATCGTTAAATTGTCTTTCTCTTTCTGCTTCCCTAACGTTGAAACTTATTACTTGTTTTGCTGTTTGAGCTGCTATTCTTCCAAAATCAAAAGATGGTAGAGGCTGTAAAACTTCATCTCCGATTTTTTTCTCACCAAATTTTTCTGCATCTTTGAGGCTTATTTCTGTGTTAGTGTTCTCAGGAACTTCTACAACTACTAATTTTCTAAAAAGTTCAATATCTCCACTGTCTCTATTAATTGAGACTTTTATTTCATTTTCATTTCCAAACTTAGATTTGGCTGCTTTAGCAATACCTGTTTCCATTGAATTGATAATTAATTCTTTATCAATAGACTTTTCAAGTGCCACAGCCTCAGCTATTCTAAGTAACTCTAATTTATCTGCTCTTTTATTTAACATTCTTCTCCAAAAAAAAATGGGCCGAGGCCCATTTTTAAAATTTGATGATTTAAGAAATATATAGTTATTTTTAACTATTTTTTCAACTTTTTACTTTGTAAATACTGATTTTTTATCTGTTTTTTCCCAAGAAAAAGAACCATCACCCTCAGGTTCTCTTCCAAAATGACCATAGGCAGCTGATTTTTCATAAATTGGTTTATTTAAACCCAGCATTTCTCTTATACCTCTAGGGCTTAAATCGAAATTTTCACTTATCAATTTTTCTACATGTTTATTTTTTTCCTCATCGTTATCAAATAAATCAACATAGATGGATAATGGTTTTGATACTCCAATAGCATAAGCAAGTTGTATTAAACACTTATTGGCAATTTTTGAAGCAACAACATTTTTTGCTAAGTATCTTGATGCATAAGCAGCTGATCGATCAACTTTAGTTGGATCTTTACCAGAAAAAGCTCCACCACCATGTGGTGCGGCACCTCCATATGTATCAACAATAATTTTTCTACCAGTAAGACCACTATCTCCGTCAGGTCCACCAATAACAAAATTTCCTGTTGGATTAATATAGATTTCTTTTTCATCTAAATTATTTAGAAGATTTTTCGGTATAGATTTTTCAATATATGGCATTACTAATTTTCGCACCTGAGATTGATCAACATCTGCGGAGTGCTGAGTAGAGATAACTACAGATTTAACATTTGCTGGTTTACCATCTTTATATTCAATTGTAATTTGACTTTTGGAGTCTGGCTCAATGTTTTTTAATTTTCCAGATTTTCTATCCGCAGCCATCAATCTTAAAATCTTATGTGAATAATGTATAGGTGCAGGCATTAAAACATCAGTTTCATTGCATGCGTAACCAAACATAATTCCTTGGTCTCCAGCTCCTTCATCCTTGTTACCGGATGAGTCAACTCCCATTGCTATGTCAGCTGATTGAGCATGTAGATGACTTTCAATTTTAGTTGCTTCTTTCCATGTAAAACCATCTTGGTCATAACCAATATCTTTTATGCAATGCCTTACCTTTTCAATTAAATCGTCTTTTTTGATTTCCGGACCTCTAACTTCTCCTGCAAGCACTACTTTATTAGTTGTAGTTAAAGTCTCGCAAGCTACTCTTGATTGTGGCTCAGCACCTAAATAAGTATCTACAACCATATCAGATATTCTATCACAAACTTTGTCTGGATGACCTTCGGAGACGGACTCGCTGGTAAATAAATAATTTTTTTTCATTGTCTCTCCCTTATTTTTAATAAAAAAATAACCGTAATATAAAAAATAAGGAAATAAAAGAAAATCTTATTTCCAAATGAACTAAAGATTGTTTTTGATCCTTTTTTATAAGTGTCGATTTCAATTACTCCCTTTTGAGTTGATTCAATTTTTTTTATAATTTGTCCTTTACTATCAATATATGCTGAAATTCCATTGTTCGCAGATCTAATTATATTTTTGCCCTCCTCAATAGATCTAAAAATAGAATGATAAAAATGTTGATCTATACCAATTGATTTCCCAAACCATCCGTCTTCTGAAATGTTTATGATAAAATCATAACTGTCAGAATATTTGTAAAGACCTCCTGAGTAAATAATTTCATAACATATAAGAGGAAGAAATTTTGTACCATTTATTTTTATTAAATCTCTCTCACTTGCAAAACTGAAAGATTGGTATCCTTGAGTAATTTTTTTAAAGCCATAATTCTTCAAAAAATTTTCAAATGGCAAATACTCACCGAAAGGAACAAGTTTATTTTTATCATAAACACTTATCAATTTTAAGTCGTTATCAAGTAGAGCCATAGAATTGAAAATTTCTGTCTCTTTATATCTAGTAATACCAACTATAATTTTATGATTATTCTGAAAATAATTTCCAAATACCGAAGAGTAATCTTGAATTTCATTAAGGTTTATTGATGGCAATATTCCCTCTGGATAAATATAAAGCGCGTCTCTACTATCAATATTTCCTATTTCTGCCAAATCCTTTATTACTAAAGAAGGATCTGTACCATCAAAAAATCTTTTTAAATCGATTTTAGGCGAGATAATTTTTACTATAGTATTCATCGAACTATTCGGTGAATTATTGTGTTTATTTAAAACCAAACTACCAAAAATTAAATTTGATATAATTAAAGTTACTGTCAATAAAACTGTTATTAATTTTGTTTTTGATGGTACATCAAATAAAATGACTGCAGGGACTAAAAAAATTGTTACAACCAATAAATTTAAAGAATATGTTCCTACATATGACAAGATTTGTATAAATTCATTAATTTCAACTAAACTAAAAGAGATCAAGTTCCAAGGAAAACCTCCAAGTATATGGCCCCTCAAATATTCTATGAGTGAAAATACTAAAGCAAATAAAAAAATACTCAGAATTTTTTTTCTTGGCTTAAAATAAAAAAAAATTAAAAAAGATATTCCATAAAAGATACCTAGGAAGAGAGGAATTATTATAATTGCAAAAGGAATTAAGGGCTTAAATATTTCTTCAACAGTTAATGAGTTTGCTATCCAATAAATATTTGAGAAAAAGTATGAAAAACCAAAAATCCATCCATAAAGAAAAGATGAGAAGCCCTTTTTTATTTCCAAATTCAGATAGATTAAAAGTAAAAATGGAAAAGAAATAAAATTAAGAAAAAAAAAGTTATATGGTGGCAGACTAAATGTTGAAATTAATCCACAAATAAGTGGTACTAAGTAAAAAGTAGAATTCTTAGAATAATTTCTTGTCAAATTTAATTTACTCGTTTTAAAATGTCTTGCTCTTTTCTTAACATTTGTTTGTAATCTTTTTGTCTGGCATGATCATAACCGAGCAAGTGTAAAAGACCGTGAATCCACATTTTATCAAATTCAATATTAAAATTTGTTTTTTTTGACCTTAAATTTATAATTTCATAACAAATAGCTATATCTCCTTTATAATTTTTATTAAAATGACTTTTAATGGGAAAAGACAAAACGTCAGTTTCTTTGTTTTTTTTTCTAAATCTTTTATTAAGTTTTTTTATAAAAGTTTTGTTAGTTAATAATAAAGTGAACTGGAAATTCTTTTTTTTTAATGATTTTACACAAGAAAGTTTTTTTATTTTTTTTTTAAAATAAAGACTTGGATTTTTAATTTTTGTTTTCCATTTTGGGAAATCAACAACTATTTCAGCCTTAATCATTAATCTTTGTTTTGATCAGAATAAGCTTTTACTATTTTTGAAACCAGCGGGTGTCTTACAACATCAGAGTGGTCAAAATCTACAACTGAAATCTCGTTAAGATGTCCAAGAAGCTTTTTTGATCTATTTAATCCTGATAGAGATTTATTTGGTAGGTCAATTTGTGAGGGATCTCCATTAATAACAATTTTAGAATTTTCACCAATCCTAGTTAAAAACATTTTGATTTGTGTATCAGTTGCATTTTGAGCCTCATCTAAAATTGCAAATGAATTTTTTAATGTTCTTCCTCTCATAAATGCTAAAGGAGCAATTTCGATATCACCAATTTCAATTCTTTTTTGAATCTTTTCGAAATCTAACAGATCGTAAAGTGAGTCATATAAAGGTCTTAGATAAGGATCTACTTTTTCTCTCATATCTCCAGGTAGAAACCCTAACCTTTCACCCGCCTCCACCGCTGGTCTTGATAAAATTATTCTTTCAATCTTTTTATCCAATAACATTGTTAGAGCTACAGCAACGGCCAAAAAAGTTTTCCCTGTACCTGCAGGACCACAAGAAATAATAATATCGCTTTCTCTTAAAGCTCTTACATAATTTTTTTGTTTCTCTGATCTTGGAATGACAGACTTTTTGGGTGTTTTTATTATATATTCAATTTTTTTATCTGTTTTTTCATTTATCATAAATTTATTTATTGAGGAAACTATATCTTTTTTTTCAATCGATCCATTTAAAATTAGCAAATCTGTTAGAAAAATTATGGCATTTTTAACTAATTCATTTTTTGTACTAGAGCTTTTGACCAATATAGAGTTTCCCCTTGAATAAATTTTTGTCTCTGTAATTTTTTCTAGCTCTTTTAGATTGTTGTTAAATTCACCCACTACACCCATTAAAATTTCATTATTGTTAAATATAATACTCAAGGTGTCATTATCAGAATAAACAAATTTGAGATCTTTATTTAATTTATTTAATATAGGATTGTTCAAAATTAAGCAGCCTTCATATCTGAATTAGAATCTATTTTTCCAAATAAATTGTTTTGATTTACTTTATCAATCTTTATTTTTACAGTTTGCCCTATAAGCTTATCATTTCCATCAAATATCACTCCATTTAGATACTTATTTCTTCCAAAATACATCTGACTTTTTTTCATTCTATTTTCAACAAGAACATCAATTTTTTTTCCTAAAAAAGACTCATTGTGTTCTAATTGATATTGGAAAAGAATTTTTTGAACTTTTTTAAGTCTATCTTTTGCAACTTCATGGTCAATTAGATCTAAATTAGACGCAGGGGTTCCTGGTCTTGGACTAAATATAAACGAATAAGAATTGATAAATTTAATTTCATTTAAAAAATTTAATGTGTCTTTAAAATCTTTCTCAGTTTCCCCTGGATGCCCAATGATAAAATCACTTGAAAATTTAATTGTTGAACTTATTTTTTTTAGTTTTTCGTGGATCTCAAAATATTTTTCAACTTTGTGACCTCTGTTCATTAATTTTAAAACTTTGTCTGAACCACTTTGAATTGGTAAATGAACAAATGGTTGTAATTTTTTAGATTTTGAATAACACTCAATTAAATCATCAGTCATGTCCCTTGGATGAGAAGTTGTATACCTAATTCTCTTAATTTCCGTAAATTTTTCTAACTCATTTATTAAATCTGATAATCTATATACTTTTGATTTACCTTTAAACGAATAGGCATTGACATTTTGTCCAAGTAAAATTATTTCCTTTGCTCCACTTTTTATTAAATCTTGGGCTTCTAAAATAATTTTTTCAAAGGATCTTGAATATTCAGGACCACGTGTGTATGGAACTACACAAAAACTACAAAATTTATCACATCCTTCTTGAATTGTAAGAAACGATGAAACTTTACTAGATGTATTTTTAATTTTATCTAAATAATCAAACTTATCTTCAGTTTCAAAGTCTGTAATTTCTTTTCGATCTTTTCTATAATTCAAAATTAAAGAATTAATTTGATGATAAGATTGAGGTCCAATAACTATATCAATAAAGGGTTCCCTTTTTAACATTTCCTCATTTTCTGCTTGAGCAACACATCCAGCAACAATTAAAAGTGGTTTTTTTTTATTTCTAAAAATTTTTTTGACTCTACCAACTTCATGGTAAACTTTTTCCTTCGCCTTATCTCTTATATGACATGTATTAATTAAGTAGCAATCTGCATCTGCCTGGTTGGATGTTTTTGAAAATCCAATTTCTTTTACAGTATCAAAAATTCTGTTGGAGTCATATTCATTCATTTGACATCCAAAAGTTTTAATAAATATTTTTTTTACCATTAATGGAGTTATTTTTTTATGCAATAAAGTTCAAGCTTCGAATCTACAAGTTTATAACCATGTTTTTCAGCTATTCTTTTTTGAATTTTTTCAATTTCTTCATCTGTAAATTCAATAATATTTCCAGATTTGATATCTATTAAGTGATTATGATCATCATTTAATTCATATCTAGCTTTTCCATCTTTAAAATCGTGTTTCATTAATATTCCAGACTCTTCAAAAAGTTTTACAGTTCGATAAACAGTGGCAATACTTATTTTGGGATCGATATTTGAAACTCTTTTATAAAGCTCATCTACATCAGGATGATCTGCCTCACCGTATGTCTTTTTTGACTCTGATATTACTCGAGCAATTGTCTTTCTTTGGTCAGTGAGCTTAACACCATTTGCAATACATTTTTTTTCAATTGAATCTGTCATAATTTATTTTAACTCAAATAAAGTGGTTTAATCAAATTTTTTATTAATTTTTTTTGCTTAAATAATTGTAAAATTTTCATATAATCTCCGTCTGTTATATCGTCACTATTAAAACCATAATAATTAAAACCATAAACAAGCTTTAGGGCCTTAATTGTCGCCATTGAAGTTCTTATGCTAGTATATTTACCTGGACCTTGATTAATAAAAACATTCCTCACTTTTTTAAAGGAATATTGTTTTTTTGTTAAAAACTTTATTAATAAAACAGAAAATTTGTCAAAATTTTTTCTACTGTTTTCATACTCATTGGTATAAGTTTTATCCTTAGAAATGAGTTTAAATAAAATTTTGTCGTTAGCTGCATCTATAATTAAATCTGCTATTTTATTTTCGCTCATTTTTTTTCACTCGAGTATATCATCGGAAGAAACGAAACAATACAAACCAGATGATCAAGGTGTATTATCTATAATGTATCACAGATTTGAAGAAAATAAATACCCATCAACAAATATCAGAATGGAAATTTTTTTAGAACACATTGCTGCTATTAAAAATAATGGATTTGAGTTTTATAATCCAAAATTATTTAATGAACAATTTAGTGAATCTAAAAAAAATAAAAAAATACTTTTAACTATTGATGATGCCTTCTTATCCTTCTATGAAAACGCGTGGCCAATTTTAAAAAAAAATGAAATACCTTTTATTCTTTTTGTTTCTACAGAACCAATCGGAAAAAGGGGTTATATGAACTGGGAACAGATCAAAGAAATTGAGAAAGAAAAATTTGCTTTTATAGGTAATCATTCTCATACTCACGAGTATCTAATAAATTTTTCATTTTCTGATTTCAAAGATGATATTAAGAAATCAATAAAAATTTTTAATTCAAATTTAGGATATAATCCAATCTTTTTTTCATATCCCTTTGGAGAATATTCTTTAGAACAAAAAAATTTTATTAAAAAAAATTTTGAGTATGCATTTGGCCAACACTCAGGTGTAATTGACAGCACTAAAGATAAATATGAACTACCAAGATTTCCTATTAATGAAAATTACGGGAAAATGAAAAGGTTTAACTCGATTATTAAATACTTGCCTTTACAGTATAAAGATTTCAAACCTGAGGATAAATATGTGCTAGCCAAAAATAATCCTCCAGCGGTTGAAATTAAATTCTTTGATAGTCAAAAAAATATTAAAAATATAAATTGTTTTTCCAATGAAGGTGATAATTGGGGAAATCCAAATATTTCAATTGATGAAAATAATGTAATGAAAATTTCATTTAGAGAAAAATTTACTTTTAGACGAGGAAGATTAAATTGCTCTTTAAATGAAAATGGTAAATGGAAGTGGTTTGGACATCAATTTACAGTTCAAATTCCTAAATGATGTTTTTATACTTTATGCTAAGAGGAAGTAATTTGACTTCATCAAAATCTTTTAATTGATTTTGTTGAATAATTTGCTTTAATACTTTTGTATATTCCGTTCCTGTTTGAGCATAATTATCTAAAAATTCAGCAAGTTTAAGGCTGTCCAATTTTTTATTATCATCTCTAAGCTGAGCTCTGACAAATCTAAATTTCTTGTAACTAGAGTGAGTATTTAAATTTCTTTGATAAGCTCTTACCGAAGCTTTAAGGACATTAAATTTCATAACTTTATAAGTTGCATCAGTATCGGCTCCAGCTGGTTTAATACCTTCTCCAGACCAAGTCCATTGGCCAAACAGCGCATTACCCTCAATAGCAAATCTTGATGTTCCCCAACCAGTCTCTTTAGCAGCTTGGGCGATTGCAAGAGATACAGGGATTATATCCATTCTAACTTTTAAAGTTGCAAGATCTTTGTTTACAACTCCATATTGCTTAAATTTTTGATTTAACCACTTAATTTCATCTTTTGAATTTTTATTTTTATTTAAAATTGTAAACAGCTTTTTTCTATCAATAATAATCCTGTTATTTTCCTCAAGAACTAGTGGCAATATAATTTTTATAAACAAGTTTTTTCTTTTTCCTGAATTCTCGATTGATTTCATTTCGTTAGGTAACAAAGATAATCTGATGGGCTTAACTTTTTTAGTTCGTCTAACTTCAGATAAAGAATAGTTGGTATCTTTAAACAATTGCTCAATTGTAGAAGCGCTTAATCGTACCGTATCCTCTGGTAATTCATCAAATTTAAACACATCTTCAAGTATGTTTGATAAATCAAGACCTTCATCAACCTTTTCTTTATCATCAATACTTTCACCACTTAAAACTTTTTCAAAATCTGTTTTTGAATTATTTATTTTAGTGTCGTTATTACTTGCTATTTGATTATCAATATCGACTGACAATGGTATTATAAAAGAAAACATTATTATTAAAAAAGAGGCTATTCCCGTAAGATATAATGACTTAAACTCGTCAAATCTAAAATTTAAACTCGAAAAAGGTTTTCTTTTTATTACAATACCTTGTTTTGATAAAATTCTTTTTAATTCTTTAAACTTTTTTAAATCAAAATTTTTCTTTGATAGACCTGAAAATAAATCTTTTTTCATATTGCCTCAACTTCCTTCACTTCGGGAACATAATGACATAAGAGATTTTGAACACCTTTTTTAAGCGTTAGTGTAGAGCTTGGACAACCAGAACAACTTCCTTGAAGCTCCACTATAACTTTCCCATCTTTAAAATCTTTAAATTTTATATCACCTCCATCTCTAGCAACTGCAGGTCTGACCTTGGTTTCAAGTATTTTGATAATTGTATTTTTTACACTTGATAGTTCCTCTGAATTTTCAGATTTTTTTTCTGAAATTATACATTCATTACCTTGGTCATAAAAATCATTAATATGCGAAATTATTATGTGTTTAAGATCTTCCCATTCAAAATTTGCGTCTTTATTAACTGATAAATAATCATCAGATAAGAAAATTCCAGTTACTCCATTTATTGATAAAATATTTTTAATTAGGCTGATAGATGTTTCGTTTTTATCTTTGAATTCAACAGGACCTACTAATGAAACCTTTTTCTGTGTGACAAATTTTAAAGAATTTGGATTTGGAGTTTGTTGTGTCTGTATAAACATGAGATTAATATAGTAATTGAAGTCGTTTTTTAAAGTAAAATGTTTTTAAAAGCCAACAATTTCTTTAATTTTTTTAACTTTTTCTGAAGCAATTGCTTCGGCTTTTTCACTTCCATCTTTTAAAACTTGAAGAATATGACCCTTATCTGATTTTAATTTTGATATCTCTTTTGAAATAGGTGAGATATTTTCTATCACAACCTCTGATAGTTTTTCTTTAAAATTTGAAAAATTTTTTCCCTGAAATTCATTTATTGTATGTGTAATTTTTTGAGATTTTAAACTTGAGTATATACCAATCAAGTTTTGTATTTCTGGTCTTTTGTTCAAATCTTTTTCATCTGCAGGAAATGATTTTGTATCAGTTTTTGCTTTTTTAATTTTATTATGGATTTGTTCTTCTGTGTCAGTGAGATTTATACGACTAGCATCAGATGGGTCTGATTTGCTCATTTTGTTTTTCGCATCTTTAAGACTCATAATACGAGAGAATTTTTCCTGTATCAGAGGATCTGGTATTTTAAAAAAATCTTGTACTTTAAAATCTGTATTAAATTTTTGGGCAATATCTCTTGTGAGTTCTAAATGTTGTTTTTGGTCTTCTCCAACAGGAACATGAGTTGCATCGTACAAAAGAATATCAGCTGCCATTAAAATTGGGTAAATATACAATCCAACACTTGCTTTCTCTTTATCTTTACCTGCTTTTTCTTTGAACTGGGTCATCCTGTTTAACCAACCCATTCTTGCAATACAGCTAAGTATCCATGTTCCCTCTGAGTGAGCGGGTACCATAGATTGATTAAATATTATACTTTTGCTTGGATCAATTCCGCTTGCTAAAAAAACTGCAGTCGTCTCAAGGATATTGTCTTTTAATTTTTGGGGGTCTTGTTTTGTAGTAATTGCATGTAAATCGACAACACAATAAATACATTTAGAATCATTTTCAGATTGTAGTTTAACAAAATTTTTAATTGCACCAATATAATTTCCTAAATGAAGATTGCCTGTAGGTTGAACTCCTGAAAATATATTTTTTTGTGGCATCTTAATATCTTATTTTAATATCACTTAATTTGAAAGCTTTTGTAAGTAAGGATATTGCAAAATAAATAATCGCTGATGAAATTACTAATAAAAGAAGATAAATAACTTTAAAATTACTATCATATTCTAATTGAACACTGAAAAAATTAATTGAGCTGAAAAGGAATAAAGCCATTAATAAAACTGAAAAACTTATTTTGAAAAATTGAAATATCAAACTTAAACTTAATTTAAAAAATTTCTTATAATTTAAATAATAATATAATAATAAAGCGTTAATCCAGGATGAAATAGATGTTGCAATCGGAATTACTATAAAGCCAAAATCTTTAAAATAATAAATACTTATTGAAGCGTTAATGATGACTGATATTAGCGAAAAATAAAACGGTATCTTGGTATTGTCTCTAGCAAAAACAAAATTTGAGAGGATTTTAATGAGTGAAAATGCTGGTAAACCTAAAGCAAAATAAAATAAAGCTTTTGCAGAATTTTCAACACCTTCTTTGTTAAAAGATCCATATCCAAATAGCGATGAAACAATTTCTTCTGAAGCAATTAATAGACCTGCCATTGCAGGAAGACTTAAAAAAAGTGAAAGTTCCAATGATTTGTTTTGTATCAAATCAATATCCTTCAATTTTTTTTGAGCAATATAAGAGGATAGTTTTGGAAGTATTACAGTTCCTATTGCTATACCTGCGATGGCAAGGTTAATTTGATAAATTCGGTCGGCATAATATAAATATGATACAGCTCCAGCTTGAAAAGAGGCAATGATAGTTCCAATTAAAATATTAACTTGAGTTACCCCTGAAGAAAAAATACTTGGCAAAAGTTTTTTAAAAAAAATTTTTGTTTTATTATCAATATTTAAATTTACTTTAAACTGGGGCTTATAAATTTTTTTCAACACTAAAATAAGGAAAATCATTTGAATGAATCCAGCTATAGATACGCCATAGGACATATAAATCACAAGATGATCATCAAGGTATTTGGCATATAATAATATAATTATTAAAACTATATTTAATATTATTGGTGCGGCTGAAGCAGCTGCAAATTTATTATGCGAGTTTAAAATTGCTGAAAAAAAAGATGCTAAACTTATAAACAATATAAAAGGAAATGTGATCCTTGTTAAGTCAGTTGCTATAATAAACTTTTCAGGATCTGATTTAAAACCCGGTGCTATAAGTGATACAAACAAAGGCATAAATAATTCAACAAGAATTACGAGACCAAGCAGTGAAAAAGTTAATAAACTAAAAACTTTATTTGCAAAGCTTTCAGAATTTTTTTTAGACTTTGTTAACTCTTTTGCGTAACTTGGCACAAATGCTGCATTGAAGGAACCTTCTCCAAAAATTCTCCTAAACGTATTTGGAATTCTAAATGCAACAAAAAAAGCGTCTGCGATAGGTCCAGAACCAAGAAATATTGCAATAAGAATGTCTCTAACGTACCCGGATATTCTGCTAATTATGGTATAAAAACTAAAAGTCCCAGTTGACTTAATTATATTCATAAATCATATTAGTCTTATTATTGGCTCATTTGTATACATAAATAATCATAATGAAAAAAAATAAAATTGAACATTACTCAGATAAAGAAGCATTAGATTTTCATAATACTAACAAATCTGGCAAGATTGAGATTATTTCGTCTAAACCAATGACTTCAAAAAGAGACTTGGCTTTAGCATATTCACCAGGAGTTGCTGCTCCAGTAAAAGCGATTTCAAAAAATCCTGACCTTGCATATGACTATACTACAAAAGGAAATCTTGTTGCTGTAATAAGCAATGGCTCAGCAATTTTAGGTCTAGGAAATTTAGGTGCAGTTGCCTCTAAACCAGTCATGGAAGGAAAGGCAGTTTTATTCAAAAGATTCGCAGACATAGACTCTATTGATATCGAAATTGATTCATCTGATACAAAGGAAATTATCAATTCAATAAAAAGTATTTCAAAAAGTTTTGGGGGGATTAATTTAGAAGACATAAAAGCACCCGAATGCTTCATAATTGAAAATGAATTAAAAAAATTATCAGATATACCAGTATTTCATGACGACCAACACGGAACTGCAATAATTACAAGCGCAGCACTAATTAATGCTTGTGATATAGCGAAAAAAAATATCAAAGACATAAAAGTAGTTATTAATGGTGCAGGCGCATCTGCTATGGCTTGTGCAAATCTTTTTATAAATACTGGAGTTAATGAAAAAAACATTACAATGTTAGACTCCAAAGGTGTAATACATTTAGAAAGAGATAACTTAAATGAATGGAAAAAGAAATTTGCTATTAAAACAAAAAATAGAACTCTTGATGACGCCATTGATAAAGCGGATGTATTCTTGGGTCTTTCACAAGCCGGTGTTTTAAAAAAAGAAATGATTAAGAAAATGTCAAAAAATCCGATTATCTTCGCATGCGCAAATCCAGACCCAGAAATAATTCCTGAAGACGTTGAAGAAGTAAGAGAGGACGCAATTATAGCAACCGGAAGGTCAGATTATCCAAATCAAGTTAATAATTTAATTGGGTTCCCATATATTTTTAGAGGAGCGCTCGATGTAAGAGCTAAAACAATAAATGAAGAGATGAAAGTTGCTGCCGTAAAAGCAATAGCCACCTTAGCAAGAGAAAGAGTTCCGGATGAAGTAGTTGCTGCAATGGGTGGAGACAGGCCCCACTACGGAAAAGAATATATAATTCCTTCAACTTTTGATCCAAGATTAATAAGTGTAATTCCAGTTGCTGTAGCAAAAGCTGCAATCAAAACAGGTGTAGCAAGAAAAAATATTGAAGATTTTGATATTTATGCTGACCAACTCAAAAATCGTTTAGATCCATCAGTTGCAGTAATTCAGGGAATTAATTCTCAAATCAAAAAAAATCAAAAAAAAGTAGTTTTTGCTGATGGGGAGGATGAAAATAATTTGAAAGCTGCTATTGCATTTAAAAATAATGGTCTTGGAGAACCAATTTTAATTGCAAAAGAAGATATAGTTAAAAAGAAATTATATGAAATTGGTTATGGGGAAAAACTAGATATCAGAATAGTTAACTCAACAAATAAAGAATTAAGAGAAAGATATGTGAAATTTCTATTTGAAAAACTGCAGAGAAAAGAAGGTTTGCTAGAAAGAGACTGTGATAAATTGGTAAGAAATGACAGAGTTATATGGGGGGCTTGTATGGTTTCTTGTGGAGACGCAGATGCAATGGTAACTGGAAATACCAGACGTTATTCTTCATCATTAGAGAAAATTACAAAAGTTGTAGATCCAAGGCCAGGCGAAATAATGTTTGGTCTAAACATGATAATTAATAGAGGCAAAACAATATTTGTCTGTGATACCTCCGTAATTGAGTATCCAGACGCAAATCAGCTAGCAGAAATGGCAATTTCAACAGCTAGAGTTGTAAGATTATTTGGTTTTGATCCTAAAGTCGCGTTTTTATCTCACTCAACTTTTGGGCAGCCGGTTACAGATAGAACAAAAAGAATAAGTGATGCTGTACAAATTTTAAAAGAAAGAAAAGTAGATTTTAAATTTGATGGCGAAATGCAACCTGATGTAGCCCTGGAAGAAACTTATAAAGAGTTATATCCCTTTTCAGAAATCGTGGGTAATGCGAATGTTTTGATAATGCCAAGTCAACACAGTGCAGCAATATCCTTTAAAACAATGAAATCAATGAGTAGAGCGAAAGTAATTGGCCCACTTCTTATTGGATTAGGTCAGGCAATTGAAATAGCTCCTCTTAGAAGTTCAACATCAGAGATTTTAAATTTAGCATCTGTTGCAGCATATTCAGCTGGTGTAATTGACTATAATAAAAAAAATTAATTTTTTTGAATTCTTAAGTCTTCCATTAAAAGGATACTTGCTACCACTTTTTCAACATCTAAAATTGACTTAGCCTCATCGACTACCAATTTAAGTTCATCTTTAGTTTCAGCAATACCATAAATATATATACGTTTCTTATATGTATCTATTTGGTAATTTCTTGATTTAATTTCCTTATTAAACATTAAGGCTGTTCTCAATTGGGAAGTAATCAAAAGATCCTTGGCCGACTGCTTAAAATTAAATTCCTCTTTGATTTTTATATCATTTCTTACAGATCTTACTCCTTCCGTCTCCCAAGCAATTTTAGTAATTTTGAGTTTATCCTCTGGATTATCAACTTTACCAGTTATAAAAATTCTACCATCGAGGACTTTTGATTTTACAGCTAAAAAATACTTTTTATCTTCTAAAGTAAGTCTGGTTGATAAATTTTTTTGCATTATTGTGTCATCAATCTGAGTTCCAATAGATCTTGGATCTACTGCAATTGATACACCCGTTCCAAATATCCCTGTTGAACCTGTTCCAGTACAAGAGTTTAAAAATATAAGCAAAATAAATAAAAACCTAATTTTCATTTTTTTTTTCAAGACAATAGTTATAAATTGTTCGCTTTGAGATATTTCTCTCTTTAAAAAAATCTACAATATCTTTGATTGTTTTCTTTGGTAACATTTTGTTAATCGTTTTCTTATCAGATTCGGTAAGATAATTAAAATTTTTAATTGAATTTTTCTTTTCAGAAAAGATGGCTGTTAATTCACCTTTAATATTTAAATCAAGTTTTTTTAAATCACTTACTTTTAATCTTATAAATTCTTCATGTAATTTGGTTATTTCTCTACAAATCACTAGCTCTCTATCATTAAAATATTCTTGGAATTTATCTAAATTTTTAAGAAATTTTCTTGGAGATGAAAACAAAATAATTGCACAATCAATTTTACTTAACATCTCAAGTTCTTTTTTTAATGATGACAATTTTTCAGACAAAAAACCAAAAAAAATAAATTTTTCTGAAAAACCACTAATGGACGCTGCTGTAGTAACTGAAGAAACACCTGGGATGGGTATAACTGGTATATTTTTTGAAACACATTTTTTTATAAGTATTCTGCCTGGATCCGAAATGACTGGAGTACCAGCATCTGAAATAAGAGATATGATATTATATTTTTGAATTTCAGAGACAATTTCTTCAGAAATTTTCCTCTCATTAAATTTATGATACGATACCAACTTAGACTTAATCTCATAATGAGAGAGAAGTTTTTTTGAATTTCTTGTATCTTCACATAAAATTATATCCGATTTCTTAAGTATATCTATTGCTCTAAAAGTAATGTCTTTTAAATTTCCTATAGGGGTAGAAACTATGTAAAGTCCCTTTTTAATTTTTTGAGTTTTAGACTTCATTGTTTAAAAAGAATATAATATTTAGTAATGAAATGAAAAATAAAATTAATTTTTTAATATCTATTTTAACTTTTCTAATAATAAGCTCTATTTCGACATCAGCTTCAGAAAAAATAAAGATAGGATTATTATTACCTTTGAGTGGCGAGAACAAGAATATTGGGACCTCTGTTTTAAGATCTGTGAGTATGGCGGTGAATAAGATTGACAGTTCTAAAATAGAGATTCTACCAAAAAATAATTTCGATGATCCTGAACAAAACTTTGTAGCTGCTAAAGAACTTTACGATAATGGTGTAAGAGTTTTTATAGGTCCAATTTTTGAAAAAAATATAAAAAACTTATCAAAACTAAATGATGCGATTTTTTTATCCTTTACAAATAAGCTTGAAAAAAAAGGTAACAATATTATTTCTGTTGGTGTAAATGCATTATCGCAACTTGAAGCAATTGAAAAATTTCAAAAAATAGAAGGACTAGATAAAACAATTTGTTTAATTCCCGAGGATCGTTTCAGAGATGAAATTGAAAAGGGTTTATCTTCAACTAATATAAAATTGAAAAAAAAATATTTTTATGAGTCTGATCCAACTTTGTTAACAAAGAGAATAGAAAAAATTACCAAATACGATAGAAGAAAGCAAAATTTAGCAGACGAAATAAAAAGGGTAGAAGAGTCAGATGAGTTTAATAAAGAAAAAATAATAGAAAATTTGGAAAAAAAAGACACTCTTGGGAAAGTAAATTTCGACTCCGTGATAATTTCTGCCTTTGATGAAACACTTAAAAGTATAACGACGTCTTTAATTTATACAGATGTCACACCAAAAAAAACATATTTCATTACATTAAACCAATGGTTTGATGAGTCTTTACTTAATGAAGATAGTTCCCAGAGTCTTTATTTTCCTTCAATAAATAAAAAAAATTTTGATGAATTCAAACAGGAATATTTTAAGAAATATTCATCCGAGCCAAATCAAATATCGTTATTAGGTTTCGATATGGTTGGATTAATTTTTTATCTTTCTAAAGTAAATAACTTTCAATTAAATAATAAAATATTTGATCAGAAAAATACCTTCAAGGGCAAGATCGGTTTGTTTGAAATAGAGGACAAGCGTATAAAACACGTTTTAAATTTTTATAAAGTGGAAAACAATAAATTTAAAAAAATCTTTTAATTTTTTTAAAGGCTTTTGCTCTATGGTCAATTTTATATTTGTAACTTTTACTCATCTCAGCAAAAGTTCTTTTATGACCATTTGGAATAAAAATTGGATCATATCCAAATCCGTTTTTTCCTTTTTTGGTTTTAGATATTTTTCCACTTATTTTACCTAAAGAATAAATTTTTTTTCTATTTGGCCAATAGATAACAAGAGCACAAATAAATCTTGCTGAAACTTTTTTTGTTCTCCATTCTTTATCCTTTTTATCTAATTCTTTGTAGACCCTTTGCGTTGCTTTATTGAAGTCACTTTTTTTACCTCCCCATCGAGCTGAATAAATTCCTGGTTTTTTTTTGAGAATATCAATCTCTAAACCTGAGTCGTCTGATAAACATATTAGATTTGTTTTTTTTGAAAAATATTTTGCTTTAATTAGTGCGTTAGATTTGAATGTTTTGCCAGTTTCATTTGGGCTTTTAAGATTAAAATTTTTAGTTGAAAAAACTTTTACCTTTTTAGGTAATAAATTAGCAATTTCTCTGAGTTTTCCTCGATTATTAGTGCCTATTAATATTTTAGAAATTTTTTTATTTTTCATCTAGTAAATACCAAATTTCTTACCATATAACCCTTAATGCCTGAAGAAAAAAACACTATTGAGGAAAACAAAGAAGATTTAAATAAAAATAAGTCTGAAGATAATAAGGCTAAGGAAGAAAAGAAAATAAGCCCTGAAGAAAAAATAGTTGAATTAGAAGATAAGCTAACAAGATCATTTGCTGAATTAGAAAATCAACGTAGAAGATTTGAAAAAGAAAAAGATGAAGCATTTGACTATGGTGGAATGGTTTTTGCGAGAGATGCATTAAACCTTTTAGACAATCTTGAAAGGTCAAAGCAATCGATAAATAATGATCAAAAATTAGATGAAAATTCAAAGACGAAAATTATGGACCACATAGAAATTATTTTAAATGACACACTAACAATTTTTAAAAAAAATAATATTGTGCCCGTAGTTTCTATAAATGAGAAGCTTGACCCAAATAAACATCAAGCAATGATGGAGATTGAAGACGACAGCAAAGAGCCTGGAACAATTGTACAGGAAATACAAAAAGGATTTATGTTAAAAGATAGACTTTTAAGACCATCATTAGTTGGGGTATCGAAAAAACCAAAGAAAACGGAGGAAAAAGAGCCAAAAAAATAAGATATAGGAACTTGTAGATTAAGAAAAAGCACATATATGAGTTTCAAACACAAAAAATTATGAGCAAAGTAATAGGAATAGATTTAGGAACTACAAACTCATGTGTCTCCATAATGGAAGGTACACAGGCAAAAGTTTTAGAAAATGCAGAAGGAGCAAGAACTACTCCTTCGGTAGTAGCTTTTACTGAAAATGATGAGAAACTTATTGGACAGCCAGCAAAAAGACAGGCTGTTACAAACCCTGAAAACACAATTTTTGCTGTTAAAAGATTAATTGGAAGAAACTTTTCTGACCCATCAGTTAAAAAAGATATTGAAACATCTCCTTTTAAGATAATTAACTCAGAAAAAGGTGACGCTTGGATAGAAGCTAAAGGAAAAAAATATTCACCATCTCAAATATCAGCGTTCGTTTTACAAAAAATGAAAGAAACTGCTGAAAAATATTTAGGTCAAGAAGTTACTAAAGCAGTAATTACTGTGCCAGCGTATTTTAATGATGCTCAAAGACAAGCTACTAAAGATGCTGGAAAGATTGCAGGTTTAGAAGTTTTAAGAATCATTAATGAACCAACTGCTGCGTCATTAGCATATGGTCTAGACAAAAAAGCAAACAAAAAGATTGCTGTTTACGACCTTGGTGGCGGAACATTTGATGTATCAATTTTAGAATTAGGTGACGGAGTATTTGAAGTTAAATCAACAAATGGTGATACATTTTTAGGTGGAGAAGATTTCGATAACACTATTGTAGAATACTTGCTTTCTGAATTTAAAAAAGATAACGGAATTGATTTAAAATCTGATAAACTTGCATTACAAAGATTAAAAGAGGCAGCAGAAAAAGCTAAAATAGAATTGTCTTCTGCGGCACAAACTGAAATAAACCTCCCTTTTATTACAGCTGACAAAACTGGTCCAAAACACATAAATTTAAAAATGACAAGAGCTAAGCTTGAAGCTTTAGTTGAAGATTTAATTAAAAGAACAATGCCACCATGCCAAACTGCTCTTAAAGATGCTGGTTTATCGGCAAGCGAAATCGACGAAATAGTTCTTGTTGGAGGTATGACAAGAATGCCGAAAATAATTGAAGAAGTTAAGAACTTCTTTGGCAAAGAACCGAATAAATCTGTTAACCCTGATGAAGTAGTTGCTATGGGTGCTGCAATTCAGGCAGGTGTACTTCAAGGTGATGTAAAAGATGTATTGCTATTAGATGTAACGCCTCTTTCTTTAGGTATCGAAACTTTAGGCGGTGTATCAACTAAACTGATTGATAAGAACACAACTATTCCTACAAAGAAAAGCCAAGTATTTTCCACTGCTGAGGATAACCAGCCCGCAGTATCGATTAGAGTTCTTCAAGGTGAAAGAGAAATGGCTGCAGATAATAAAATCTTAGGAAATTTTGAACTAATAGGAATTGCTCCAGCTCCTAGAGGAGTTCCACAAATTGAAGTAACTTTTGACATCGATGCTAATGGAATAGTAAATGTTTCAGCAAAAGATAAAGGAACCGGTAAAGAACAAAAAATTCAAATCCAAGCTTCTGGGGGCTTGAGTGAAGAAGAGATAACCAAAATGGTCAAGGATGCTGAAGCTAATAAAGAAGAAGATAAGAAAAAAAGAGAGGCCGTTGATGCAAGAAATCAAGCGGATACTCTTGTACACTCAACTGAGAAAAATTTAAAGGAACATGGTTCTAAGGTTTCTGAAACTGATAAAAAAGCTATTGAAACCGCAGCTGCAGACTTAAGGAATGCTTTGAAAGGAACTGATATTGAAGCAATTAAAAAGAAAACACAAGATTTAGTACAAGCTTCTATGAAACTTGGTGAAGCTATTTACAAATCTCAACAAAGTGCAAAACCAGCTGAAAATGCTAAAGACCAAAAACAAGAAGGAAAAAAAGACGACAACGTTGTTGATGCAGACTTTGAAGAAGTAAAAGACGAGAATAAAGAGAAAAGCGCCTAAGATAGCAACTATTTGTCTTATTTATTATGACAAAAAGAGATTATTACGACGTCTTGGGTATAAATAAATCAGCCTCACCGGAACAAATAAAATCTGCTTATAGGAAGCTTGCAGTAAAATATCATCCAGACAAAAACAAAGGTGACAAAGCTTCAGAGGAAAAATTTAAAGAAGCTTCTGAAGCTTATCACGTATTATCTAATACTGAGAGAAAACAAAACTACGATAATTTCGGACACGCTGCTTTTGAAAATGGTGGTGGTGGAAGAGGAGGGTTTAGCAATTTTGATTTTTCAAGCCACTTCTCAGACATTTTTGAAGATTTTTTTGGCGAAGGTTTTGGGGGTGGTAGAAGAGCTAGAAAATCAAATAATCGAGGTTCAGATTTAAGATATGATTTATCTATCTCATTGAATGAGGCATATACTGGTAAGAAACAAGATATAAAATTTTCCACATCAGAAAAATGTGATACTTGTAAGGGAAATGGATCTAAACCAGGTCACAGCGCAAGTTCTTGCTCGATGTGCAATGGTCATGGTCAGGTTAGATCGAGCCAAGGTTTTTTCACTGTCCAACAAACTTGTCCACAGTGCTCTGGTTCTGGAGAACAAATAACAAATCCATGCACAAGTTGTGGTGGCCAAGGGAAAAAACAGGCTTCGAAAAGATTATCTGTTACAATTCCAAAAGGTGTTGATGATGGCACAAGAATAAGATTAGCTGGAAAAGGTGAGGCTGGTTCAAGAGGTGCAGGAAGTGGAGATCTTTATCTATTCATTAACGTTTATTCTCATGACCTATTTAAAAGATCTGATGAAAACCTGTACTTTGAATGTCCTATATCAATTGCTGACGCAGCTTTGGGGTCAACTATAGAAATTCCAACTATCGATGGAGGAAAAGCTAAAATAAAAATACCAGCAGGTACACAAAGTGGAAAACAACTAAGACTTAAAGGTAAAGGAATGCCATACATAAGAGGGAGTGGATATGGTGACCTTTATGTTCAGCTAAATACTGAGGTACCAATCTCTCTTAATAAAGAGCAAAAAGAGTTGCTAGAAAAATTCAGACAAATTGAGAATGAAAAGTCAAATCCTAGTATAAAAAAATTTTTCGAAAAAGCAAAAAATTTTTGGAAAAATTAAATAATGGGTCTTGAACAAATAGTACCAGCTATAGCATTAATTGCAGTTTTAATTTTGGTATTACCAAATTTTTTAAGAAGTAATTCTGAAAAAAAACAACTTTTTAAAAACTTATCTATTTGGGGTATTATTATTTTAGTTGTTGTGATACTTTCATATTTAATTTTTGCATGAATAAAATTAAATTAGCTGTAACTGGTTGCCTCGGCCGAATGGGTCAACAAATCATCAAATCATCAAAATTAGACAAAAAATTTAAACTTGTTGCTCTCACCGAAAATAGAAAAATGAATAGAAAAATTTCTGGGATCAAACCCGGATTAAATGATGAAAATGCTTTTAAAAAAGCAAATGTCATTATCGATTTTACAGTACCAAAGTGCACTTTCCAAGTTTTAAAAATAGCATCTAAACTAAAAAAAAAAGTAGTAATTGGTACTACTGGATTTACTAAAAAAGAGGAAGAATTAATAAAAAAATACTCAAGAAAAATTCCAATTTTAAAGGCAGGAAATATGAGTCTAGGGATTAATCTTTTAATGTATCTTACTGAGATCACTTCAGGTTCATTGGGAAATAATTTCTTAAGTAAAGTTTATGAAGTGCACCATAAACACAAAAAAGATCATCCATCAGGTACTGCTTTAATGCTTGGAAAAGGCATAGCAGTTGGCAAAAAAAAAGATTTTTATAAAATAATTGGGAATAAATATTTCAATAAGAAAACATTTCCTTACGGAAAAAAAATTAACTTTAATTCAATAAGAAAAGGTGAGACTGTTGGGGAACACGAGGTAAAGTTTTCAAGTGGTAAAGAGATTATAACCCTTAATCACGAGGCATTTGATAGGGCTTTATATTCTGAAGGCGCTTTAACAGCTGCTAAATGGTTAATGAAAAAAAAGCCTGGGCTATATTCTATGCGAGATTTATTAGCATTTAAATGAGTTTAGATTATACGATTTTTAAAAATTTTCATAAAAACAAAGATATAAAATTTTACACTTATTCAAATTGTCCAATCTCATCACGAATTAAAAATAATGTTTTTTGGGAAAAACATCTTCATGATATTTTTGAAAAATTTATTAATGAAAAAAGTATTGTAATTGAAGGTGGCTGCCACATTGGAGCTCATACTTTAAAAATGGCTCTTATTTGTAAACATATCTATGCTTATGAACCCTTTCCTGCAAGTTTCGACTTATTAAATAGTAACGTCAAAATAAATAACTTACAGAATGTATCGATAATAAAAAAAGGTTTATCAAATTCAAAAAACATTGTTCAATTTGGATGGATGCCTGAAAGAAATCCTGGTGCATCTGGCTTGACGGAAAATCCAATGGGATTACCAGGTACAAACACCTTAAAATCAAAACCAATAGATGTTCAGCTTACCACAATAGATGACTTAAAATTGGAGAAATTAGATTTTATAAAACTCGATATAGAGGGATATGAACAATTCGCTATATTGGGTGGATTGGAGTCTATTAAAAAATTTAAGCCTGTTATTACATTAGAGTCTTGGTTAAACCATAAAGGTCAAATTAATATAAATGAAACAAAAAAAAGGTATCTTAATCTGATTGATCTTGGTTATGAATTTCACCATATATGGGGGCCTGACTTTTTGTTTATACCAAAATAAGTTTTTTAATGAACGAAAAAAAAAGAGCAAAAATAATTTTAAAAGAACTAAATAAAATTTATCCAAATATAAAAGTGCCATTACATAGCAGGAATGTCTTCACTCTTTTAATATCTGTTTTACTTTCTGCACAGTGTACAGATGTAAACGTTAATAACGTCACTAAAAATATTTACCCAAAATATTACAAACCAAAACACTTTGTAAAACTTGGACGAAAAAAAATAGAAAAATTAATTAAAAGAATAGGTATTTTTAGGATCAAAGCTAAAAGTATTTTTAATCTATCAAAAATATTAATGGAAAAATACAGCGGGAAAGTCCCTAAAACTTTTGAGCAATTGGAAGAACTTCCTGGCGTAGGGCATAAAACGGCTAGTGTAGTAATGTCTCAAGGTTTTGGTCATCCAGCATTTCCAATTGATACGCATATACATAGATTGGCGCAAAGATGGGGACTTACTAATGGTAAAAACGTAGTTCAAACAGAGGAAGATCTTAAAAGATTATTTCCTAAAAAATATTGGAACAAACTTCACTTGCAAATAATCTATTATGGAAGAGAGTTTTGTAAGGCACGAGACTGCTACGGAATAACTTGTAAAATTTGCACATCTTGTTATCCTAACAGAAAAAAACCAGTCAAAACAAAGAAAGCATAAAATGAAAATCTTGGGAATTGGAAATGCAATAGTTGATGTTATTTGCAAAGTTGAAGATGAATTTATAAAAAAAAATAATCTTACAAAAAGCACGATGAAATTAATTTTTGATGAAAATGAATTCAAACAATTGCTCTCAAACCTAAAGATTGAAAAAACTGTTTCTGGTGGATCAGTGGCCAATTCAATTGTTGGATTATCACAATTAGGAAATGATGTTGGTTTCATCGGTAAAGTTAATGATGATGATCTAGGAGGAAAATATGAGGAAGGTCTTAAGACAGAAAATGTAAAATATTTTTATTCTAAAAAGAAGGAAGAGTTACCAACAGGTACATGTTTGATATTGGTTACTCCAGATTCGGAAAGAACTATGTGTACATTCCTTGGAACAGCTGGAAAAATAAATGAAAACGATGTTGATGCAAATGCTATCAAAAAAAGTGAAATTATTTTTTTAGAGGGATATCTTTGGGATGAAGGTGATCCAAAAAAAGCATTTGATAAAGCAATTAATAATGCAAATAAAGTTGCTATGTCATTATCAGATCAATTTTGTGTGGACAGACACAAACCTCATTTTCTAGAACTAGTAAAAAATAAACTAGATATAACTTTTGCTAACGAACAAGAGATTATGTCTTTAATTGAAACAAAAAGTTTTGAGGATGTTATTAATTTTGCCAAAGATTTAAAAAAGTTATTGGTGATAACAAGGGGTGAAAAAGGAGCTGTATCTATAAATGGAAATGAAATAACAGAATGCGGAATAAAAAAAAATCTTAAAATAGTTGATCTTACAGGTGCTGGTGATTTATTTGCAGCAGGTTTCTTACATGGTCATGTTAACAATATGTCTCAGAAAGAATGCTTAGAAAAGGGTACTGAGATGTCATCAAAAGTAATTCAACAAATAGGTGCGCGAATTTAATTACTTTTTCTTTCTCTTAAAACTTCCTTTTCCTTTTTTTGGTTTAATGACTCTTGGCTTGTACTTTTTTGAAAATAGATCTTTAGCAATAAAATTTTTCTTTTTCATCAAATAGTATATCCATCTTTATTACTTTTAATTAATTCATCATTTCCAAACTCAGCCTTAATTTTTTTTCTAAGTCTATAAATATGTGTTTCTACTGTATGAGTCTCAAGTTCTGAAGAATGTTGCCAAATTTCTTTTTCCAATGTTTCAACATTTACTGGTTTCTTTGAATTATTGAGAAACAATATCATGTCAGTTTCTCGTTCAGTTAATTTTAGATTTGATTTGCCCTTTTTTAGTTCTCTTGAGTTGATATCTAAAAAAAAATCTTTAACATTTACACTTGATTGATCTTGAAATTTTTTTTGAATAAATCTTACATTTAAATTTTCAATAAATGTAAAAATATTTACTGGAGGTTTAAATTTGATAATTTGATCTTCATTAATATTTTTAACAAAAAAATTATATTCTTTCTCATGCACAACTAAAATCGAGTTTTCTTTAGAAATATTCTCACTCTTATATTTATCAAAAAAAATTTCTTTATTATCAAATTTTAATATTTCATAACTAATATGTTCTTTAAGTTCACTAATGATATCGAAAAAATTTGATAAATTAATTATATATAATTTTTGATTTACCATATACTTTAGAACTTATGATAATTAAGCTAAAAAATAAAGACACCTTAATTTGTGATGATTTCCAATTTAAATGCTCTATTGGCAAAAATGGTTTAAAAAAAAATAAATTAGAAGGTGATAATTGTACCCCAGTAGGAACATTTTCATTAGGACCAGTTTATTATAGAAACGACAGGGTAGATAAACCTAATACAAAATTAAAAACTCTTAGAATAAATAAACAAATGGGTTGGTGTGATGACCCTAACAATATCAATTATAATAAAGAAATAAAATTTAATAAAAAAATTAAAGCCGAAAAGCTATATAGAAAAGATAAGTTTTACGACATTATAATTGTAATTAATTATAACACCCGAAGAATAATCAGAAATAAAGGGAGCGCTATTTTTATTCATGTTACAAATAATTATAAACCTACTAAAGGGTGTGTAGCATTAAGTTTAAATGATATTGAAATATTACTAAAGATAATAAAGAAAAATTCAAAAATTAAGATATCTTAGCTTCTATTTCCAAAAATTTTTGAACCAACTCTTATATATGTTGCCTTAAACTTTAATGCATCCATATAATCGTTCGACATTCCCATACTTATTTCTTTTAATTTCAAACTTTCAGATAAGTTTTGCATTTTTTTAAAAAAAGGAATCGGATCTTCATCAAATGGTGGTAAACACATGATACCTATGATGTTAAGGTTAAATTCAGTTACACATCTTTTATAAAAATTTTCTAGGTTATTTTCGTCAATGCCTGATTTTTGACTTTCTTTACCTAAATTTATTTGAATAAAAATTTTTGGCTTTATATTCTTTTTTTCCTGTTCTAATGAAATTTTTTCGGCTAATTTTAGGCTGTCCAATGAGTGAATATAATCAAATAGAGGTAAGGCAAATTTCACTTTGTTGGTTTGTAATTTACCTATTAAATGTAATTTCAATTGAGGAAAATCACTCTTTATTGAGGTCCATTTTTCTTGAGCTTCCTGAACTTTATTTTCTCCAAAATGATGATGACCGTGATTTATTAATGGCAATATATGACTAATTGGAAATGTTTTGGATACTGCAACAATATTAGCATTTTCAAAACTACTAATTTCCTCTTTTACTAAATTGAAATTTTTTACTACATTAACCATATGAATTATAATGTTTATTATTTTATAGATGAATTTAACAAAAATGAAATTGAAAAATTATCTTCTAAAATTTCATTAATTTATAGAAATTATGACAAAAAATGCGACTCTAACGAACTAAAAAAATTGGTTTTACATTGTAAGAATAACAAAAGAAAAGTTTACATTTCCAATAACCTGAAAGCTGCAATCAAATATAATTTTAACGGTTTATATATACCGTCCTTTAATAAAAGTTTAAGTTTTCAAAATATTGTTAAAGATAATTTTGAAATTCTAGGGTCAGCTCACAATATTATGGAGCTTAAAATTAAAGAAAAACAAGGATGTTCAACTATTTTTTTAAGTCCTATTTTTAAAAATAATAAAAAAAAAAAATATTTGGATATTATAAAAGCTAATCTATTGAAGAACTTAACTAGTAATAAGATTGTTTTACTAGGGGGGATTAATTTCAAAACTTTTAAGAGATCGAAAATGTGCGCACCGAGCGGTATTGCGGCCATATCTTGGGTAAAAAAAAACGGCCCAAGTATAAATACTGGGCCGTTTTAATTTAAAAACTAAATTAAATTAGAATGCAAATCCTAAAGCAATTTCAGTTACGCTTTGATCAGCTTGATCTTCGTCCTGATCTGGATTAGTTACATCCATGTTGTATGCTTTAATTGACATACCACCCATAGAGTAAGCAACCTGTAGAGCGTCAATAGTTTCTGTTACGTCGTCATCAGTTGTAACCGCTGATTTAGCGTCATCCTGAGCGTCGTAAGTTTCTTCTGATTGTGTATACGAAATTGACATGTTGTCATTTACGTTAAACGCAATTGACATCTGTTCACCTTCAAATATACCAGCTGCAGTTCTTTCTGCTTTTGCAGTTGTAGTTGCTTCAGCAGAACCTGTTAAACCTGCGTCTAGGTAAGACTCAGAGTAACCGATTGATACTGGTCCAAAACTGTATTTTGCGTACCATACACCATTGAACTCATCTCTTACTGCATCACCTGTTCCAACTGGAGTTGTGTTTTCTCTTTCAGCTCCATAAAAACCAAGTTTTAATGCATCGTAAGTGATCGTTACACCAGCTTCTTGACCTTCACCGTATGTACCACTGTAAGTTGCTTGACCACCATCACCAGCACCTGCATCAGATGCTTGGTAAGAGAAACCAAGATGTGCTTGTACGTTTGCACCCATGAACTCCAATGCTGGAGCTGTGTACATAACGTAGTTGTTATCCATAAAGTTACCAACCAAGTTCGCAGCAGTTTGTTTACCATCAGATACTTGCTCGTAAGCTTGTGGAACTTCTTCATCATACATGTATGATGCAGATCCAGTACTTGTACCCATGCTGAATGAACCCATTGAAGGTGTCGTGATTGTTGTTGTTGACGCTGACAATTCGTAGTTATCAAGCATAACGGCGCTCATAGAAAACGTTGTTCCGTTATCTAGTTCACCACTGCCTGAGAAAGTTACGTCTCTGTCAGTACCAATTGTTTTACCAGTATTATCGTTACCTTTACCCATTTTTAAAGTAGCATTAATACCACCAGAAACAGACATTTCGCCTGCTACTGCAGAACCTAAAGTCACTAGCGAACCTGCTAATGCTGTAAGTCCTATTTTTTTAAAGTTATTCATAGTACTCCTTTTTTGTTGTATTCATATGAACAGAGAATTTTTAGCAGAAAACCTTATAATCCGTCGATTTTTACCTAAAATTGTGTATTTTTTCCAGATATGTGATATTTTTGTCACTAAATTAAGCCTAATTTTCAAATAATTCTGAGATAATTTAGATTTTCTGCTATTTATAATTTTCATGAAAACAAATCTAATCAAATTTATTACTTTTATAACTTTTATATTATTTTTTCTCAATTCATGTGGTTTGTACAAAAGATCGGATGTTAAAGATAATCCTGTCAACGTAGATCAAAGGGTTAAAAAAAACATACAAGAAGGTAGAGGCTTTAGATTTGGAAAAGGGGCAACAAGAGGTGGTAACTTTGATTTTGCATCTTCAAATCCACTATGGAGAAGTGCAGTAGATGTTTTAGACTTTGTACCATTAGTTAACGCAAGTTATTCTGGAGGAATAATTATCACGGAATGGTTTTCATCAGAAAAAAATACTGAAAGTACTAATAGAGAGTTAAAAATTACTGTTCGTTTTATTTCAAATGAAATTAGAGCTGATGCTTTAAAGGTATTAGTTTTTGAGAGAACTTGTATGCAAAATAATTGTAAAACAAAAAAAATAAAATCAAAACTTGAAGGTGAATTAAAGTTGGCTATTTTAAAAAAGGCAGCATTATTTGAAAAAGATGATTTCAAAAAATATAAGGAAACTGAAGGAAAAAACAGGGGCAAATCGGTAATTAAAAAAAGATAATTTTTTCGTAAGTGGATAGATATAACTTCAAATCAACCGAGGAAAAGTGGCAAAAGTTTTGGGACACTAACAAAACTTTTAAATCCAGCATTAGTAAAAACAAAAAAAAATTTTACTGTTTAGAGATGTTTCCTTACCCATCTGGGAAGATTCATATGGGACACGTTAGAAACTATACAATAGGAGATGTTTTAGCTAGATTTAAAAAGTTGCAAGACTTCAATGTTCTTCATCCAATGGGATGGGACTCATTTGGTATGCCGGCTGAAAATGCAGCAAGAGAGAATAATTTAGATCCAAAGGAATGGACTGAAAAAAACATCTCTACAATGAAAACCCAATTAAAAAGATTAGGTCTTTCAATAGATTGGGACCGAGAAATTTCAACATGTTCACCAGACTATTACAAACATCAGCAACTTTTTTTTCTGGAATTATTCGATAAAGGTTTAGTTTACCGAAAAGAAAATTATGTTAATTGGGATCCAGTGGATCAAACAGTTCTTGCAAATGAACAGGTTATTGACGGTAAAGGATGGAGATCTGGTGTACAGGTAGAAAGAAAAAAATTGAACCAATGGTTTTTTAATATTTCCAAGTTTTCTGGAAAATTGCTTGATGGTTTAGATAATTTACCAGAATGGCCAAATAAAGTAAAAACTATGCAAAAAAACTGGATAGGTAAATCATTTGGTTGCGAAGTTGATTTCAAAATTGAGGGAAATTTGCCAATTAAAAGTATTAAATGTTTTACAACAAGGCCTGATACATTATTTGGTTTTTCTTTTCTGGCTTTATCTATTGACCACCCATTGTCTAAACACTTTGATAAAAATTTAGATTTTCAAAAATTTAAGGACGAATGTTCAAAAACAGGAACAACCGAGGAGTCTATTGCTCAAGCTGAAAAGATAGGTTTCAAAACAAATCTTAAGGCTATCAATCCAATGGATCCAAAAATAAAAGTTCCTGTGTATTTTGCAAATTTTGTTCTAATGGATTACGGTTTTGGAGCTGTTTTTGGATGTCCTGCTCACGATCAAAGGGACTTTGAGTTCGCCAAAAAATATAAATTAACCATTAAAACTGTTGTACGGCCAAAGAATGAAAACAGTGATTTTCAAGTTAAAGACGAGGCGTTTGTAGAAGATGGCTTAATGATTAATTCATCTTTTTTAGATGGTCTCAAAACCCCTGGAGAAGCAATTGAAAAAAGTATTGAGTATTTAACAGAAAATAAATTAGGAAAAAAAAAGATCAATTTTAGACTTAAGGATTGGGGTATTTCACGTCAAAGATATTGGGGGTGCCCTATACCTATTGCATACACTAAGGATGGAAAGATTATAAAAGTTCCGAAAAAAATGTTGCCTATCAAACTTCCTGAAAAAATAAATCTTAACACAAAAGGAAACCCCTTAGATCATCAAAAAAAATGGAAAGAAATTAAAATAGATGGAAAAAATTGTACTCTAGAAACAGATACACTTGATACTTTTGTTGACTCTTCGTGGTACTTTTTGCGTTTTTGCTCGCCAAAAAATAATGAGTATGGTTTTGATAAAGAGGAATTAAAATATTGGATGCCTGTAGATCAATACATAGGTGGGGTAGAACATGCGATTTTGCATTTATTGTATTCCAGATTTTTTATGCAAGCTTTAGGTTTTGAAAATGAAAATTTTATTTTGCGTGAACCATTTCAAGGTTTATTCACACAAGGTATGGTGTGTCATGAAACTTACAAAGATGAAGCGAACAAATGGGTTAGTCCAGATGAAGTTTTTACAGAAAATGGAAAAGATTTTTTCAAGGTAAAAGACAAAAAAAAAATTATAGTTGGGCCATCTGAGTCGATGTCAAAATCAAAGAAGAATACTATTGATCCTGAAAAGATTATGAATCAATATGGTGCTGACGCAGTAAGATTTTTTATTCTATCTGACAGCCCTCCTGAAAAGGACATTCAGTGGTCTGAACAAGGTATGATTGCAGCTTATAAATTTGTTCAAAAATTTTGGGTTTTACATAATAAGATCACCGCGGAAATTAAAAACAAAAAAAGAAAAAGTGAAAATACTGATTTGACCGTTTATACAAATAAATTAATTGAAAAATATACCACAAGTCTAGAAAAATTTAACATGAATGTCTTAATAGCATATTTGCATGAGACCTATAATTTTTTAAGCAAAGAAATAAATAAATTAGATATAAAAGATTTATCAGAAAATTATTCAAAAATTTTAGTTTTAATGTTTCCTATTCTCCCGCACCTAGTATCAGAATGCATGAAAGATATTCAAAAAGTTGAAGGCATCTCGTGGCCTATTGTGCAAAAAAAATACTTAGAAGAAAAATACGTGAATTTAGTGATCCAAATTAACGGAAAAAAGAAATCTCTAATTAGAATTGAAAAAAATCTAGATGAAAAAATACTTTTAGAGAATGTCAAAAAAGATAAAAAAATTTCAGGTTTTCTTGAAAAGAAAAGTATTTTTAAACATATAATTGTTAAGAATAAACTGATAAATTTAATTGTAAAATGAGGTTAATAATATCACTAATAACATTTTCATTATTTTTTACTAGTTGTGGATTTAAGCCAATTTATAGTTCTAAAACTAGTGATTTCGAAATTATAGAAATTACAAATAAAAATGAAAACAAAAATTCCTTTTTAATTGAAAAAATGATTATGTCACTTTCAAATAAAGATGCGATTAAAAAAGTTAAGCTAGAACTAAATTACGATCATTCGATCATTACGATTTTAAAAAATAGTAAAGGTGATCCGTCCAAAAAAAAATTATTAGTTAGTGTTGATTTAGAGGTGAAAAGTGAGACAGATAATATTTTAATAAACAAAAATTTTAGTGAGGAATTCAGTTTTGATGTACAAAATGACAAATTCAGCATGGCACAATACGAAGACAATATCACAATAAATTTAAATAATAAGATTTCAAATGATATTATTTTTTTACTAGGTACATTAAAATGATAATCAAAACTTTCGAAATTAATAAAAAAATATTCGATAAACAAAATTTTTTTTTAATATATGGAGAAAATAATGGTCTTAAGAAAGAAATCATAGAAAAACTAAAAAAAAGTTTTAAAGGAAACATTGAAAATTATGATGAAGCGCAGATCCTAAATAATAATGAATCATTTTATGAAAAATTGTTTAATCAGTCACTTTTTGACAAAGAAAAAATATTGGTGATTGATAGATGTTCAGAAAAAATTTTTGAGATAATTGAAAATATTTTAGAAAAAAACCTTACTGATATTAAAATTATTTTAAATGCAAGTGTTCTTGAAAAAAAATCTAAGTTGAGAAATATATTTGAAAAAGAAAAAGAATTAATAATTATTCCAACGTACAAAGACACTTCTATTACTTTATTAGAAATTGCAAAAAAATTTTTTAATAATTACAAAATAAGCATTTCACATGAAACAATTAACCTTTTAGTAAATCGATGTAATGGAGATAGAGGACATTTAAAATCTGAATTAGACAAAATTTTGATTTATATGAATGATAAAAAAAATATAAATTTAGAAGAAATCTATAAATTAACAAACCTTGTCGAGAACTTTAGCATTAATGAATTGGTAGACACATCCTTGTCCAAAAACTCTAAAAAGACATCTGAAATACTTAATGAGAGTAATTACAAATCGGAGGATGTAATATTGATTCTAAGAACGTTCCTTCAAAAAGCAAAAAGATTACTTAGTCTATATGAAAAAAAAAGTGACAATGTTAATTTTGATAGTTTAATAAATAGTTATAAGCCACCAATTTTCTGGAAAGATAAACCAATAGTTAAAAAACAACTGGAAAGTTGGTCAAAATCAAAAATAAAAGATTTGATAGTAAATATAAATAAAACAGAAATTTTCTTAAAAAAAAACAGTTCTATTAGCTTAATGCTAGTTTTTAATTTTATTTACGAAACTTCAAATAATAATTAGTAATATTTCTTAATAATTTCTATCAAGTGGTTAAGTTGATCCAAATCTCTAAAATCAAATATTACAGAGCCTTTATTGTTTTTCTTATTTATTATTTGAGTTTTGAGACCTATTTTTTCCATAAGATCAGTTTCAATTTTTTTAATATTTGGGTCCTTTGATGCCTTAATTGACTTAGTTGGAGACCTATAGAGTCTTACGAGATTTTCTGTCTGTCTTACAGAAAGATTTTTTTTTATAATTTTTTTTGCAATTTGATCAGAATTAGTAAGGCCAACTAAGATTTTGGCATGACCTGGAGAAATCTTATTATTTTTTATCAAATCAGTTATATAATTTGATAGCGTCAAAAGTCTTAAACTATTGGTAATGTGACTTCTACTTTTTCCTATAAATTTAGCAACTTGTTCTTGATCGTAACTAAACTCATCGATCAACCTTTTATAACCTTCTGCTTCCTCTATTGAATTTAAGTCATGCCTTTGAACATTTTCAACAATACCAAATTCAAGAGCCTTTTTGTCATCAGCATCAACAACAACAACTGGCACCTCATGCAAACCTGCTCTTTGTGCTGCCAACCACCTTCTCTCGCCTGCTATTATCTCATATTTATTTCCACTTGATGGCCTTACAATAATTGGCTGAATGATACCTCTAGACTTAATTGAATTAGTTAACTCCTCCAAGCTTTCTTCATCAAACGTTTTTCTTGGTTGATATCTATTTCTAATTAAATCACTTACAGAAATTTTGTTGTTTTTTGAGACTGTTTTTGTATCTCCTATTAGAGATGATAATCCTCTTCCAAGACCCTTTTTATTTTTAAAGATACTACTCATGCTGCCGTTACGAAACTCGATTCTTGAGCCAAAAACTCCTCTGTAAATTTTATATAAGATTTACTTCCTGGACATTGCTTATCATATACTAAAACAGGAACCCCATGTGAAGGTGCTTCTGATAAACGGACATTTCTAGGAACTACAGTTTGATAGACTTTTTCTTTAAAATAATCTCTTGCATCTGTTTCAACTTGTGCTGATAGTCTGTTTCTTTTGTCGTACATCGTTAACAAAATTCCTCTTACAAATAAATTTGGATTAAGACCGACCTTTATACGATCTATAGTTTTAATAAGCTGAGTTATCCCTTCCAGGGCAAAAAATTCTGTCTGTAAAGGCACAACTAACGAGTCTGATGCCACCAAAGCCATCACGGTTAATAAGCTCAAAGAAGGTGGGCAATCAATTAAAATATAGTCGTATGAATGGCTAGAATTGTTAAAATATGCGGTTAATTTAGTCTTTAAAAGATATGCTCTATTTTCGTCATCTGCAGTTTCAACTTCCAAACCTGATAAATCAACATTTGATGTTACGATATCTAAATTTTGAAAGTTAGTCTTCTGAATTGAACTTTGAATCTCCTCTTTTCCATTCAAGACTCCATAAATTGATTTGCTAATATCTGATACATTAGACAATCCTAATCCTGTTGTTGCATTTCCTTGTGGGTCCAAATCTATAACTAGTATTTTTTTTCCATTTAAACTAAGTCCTGCAGCTAAATTAATTACGGTCGTTGTTTTTCCAACACCGCCTTTTTGATTAATGACTGAAATAATTTTTTCTTTCATTTTTTTTTACTCACTTTATTTATTTTTATTATGATTGAATCTTTTTCTGTTACACTTTTTTTTTCTATAAATTCTAGGTTCCACTTGTTTAAACTTTGTTCAATAGAACTCTTTCCGCTTTTTCCTAAAAACAAAATGATATCTTTGAAGTCATCAAAATTTTTTGTTACTAAATCTAAAATAACCGGCAAAGGTTTAAATGCCCTTGCTAAAATCAAATCAGAGTTTAATTTTTTTTGATCAAAGATATTTTGATTTATTACTTGAGCGTTTAGTTCGAATTTATTAATAACTTTTTTTAAAAAATTGCTTTTTTTAAAACTTTTTTCGTAGAGAAAAAATTTCATCTTCGATTTTTGTTTTTTTTTAATAATAGCTATAACTAAACCGGGTAAACCCGAGCCAGAACCTAAATCAGTGCAAGTTAAATGATTTTCATCAATTAAATCAATAATTTGTGCACAATCAATTATATGTCTGTCTCTGGCTAATTCCTCAGTATGTTGGCTGATTAAATTAATTTTTTTGTTCTCATCCAAAATCATTTCTTTAAATTCATCTAATTCAAGAAATGTTTCACGTGAAACATTCAAAGTTTCTAGTTTTGAGTAATCAATTTTATGCGAATCTATCAAGCTATCTTCTTAATAGACTTTCTTTTAAGATGTGACAACAGAATAAATACTGCCGCTGGGGTTATACCGTCAATTCTGAGTGCTTGACCCATTGTTTTTGGCTTAATTTGCTTAAATTTTGACTTTACTTCGTTTGAAAACCCAGAAAAACTATCATAATTAATGTTATCCGGGATTTTAAGATTTTCATCTCGTTTAAAAGCCAAAATATCAGCACTTTGCTTCTTTAAATAACCCTTGTAGTGAGCATTGGTTTCCAATTGTTCATCTATATCTTTTGATATAAAGCTTAATTCTGGCCAAATCTCCCTAATTTTGTCCATAGTCACTCCTTTTTGAGCCAGTATGTTGCTAGCTGTCCTTAAAATTCCATCTTTTGCTATTTTCACACCAAATTTAGATACCTTTGAGGGTGAAATTTTTAATTTGTCCATTTTGCTTGAAATATTAGATAAATTTTTACTTTTTAAATTAAAAACTTCAGCTCTTTCTTTGGATACTAAGCCAATATTTATTCCTATTTCAGTTAATCTTAAATCAGCATTGTCAGATCTAAGAGTTAATCTATATTCAGCTCTTGAAGTGAACATCCTATAAGGCTCAGCAACTCCTTTCGTTACTAAGTCATCTATCATAACACCGATATAAGCTTGAGATCTATCTAAAATTAATGGTTCTTTATTTTGAATCGATAAGGCTGCGTTAGCGCCAGCAATCAATCCTTGTGCTGCCGCCTCCTCATAGCCTGTTGTTCCATTTATTTGTCCTGCTAAATAGAAATTTTTAATCTTCTTAGTCTCTAGGGTTAAGAAGAGCTCTCTAGGGTCAACATAATCATATTCTATTGCATATCCAGGTCTTATGATTTTAACGTGTTCTAAACCATTGATATTCTGACATATTTTATACTGAATCTCTTCTGGAAGAGATGTGGAAATACCATTTGGATACACTGTATTATCGTTAAGGCCTTCGGGTTCTAAAAAGATCTGATGTCTAGTCTTGTCTTTAAATTTATAAATTTTATCTTCAATGGATGGACAATACCTAGGACCAACACCCTGAATATTTCCGGAATACATTGCACTCTTTTTTAAATTTTCAGAAATAATCTCATGAACTTTTTTATTTGTGTAAGTCATACTACATGAGATTTGATCATTATAAACTTTCTTAGTTAAGAAAGAGAAAAAAGAGATATCTTTATCTGCATCTTGTCGTTCAAGATTATCATAATTGATTGTTGTACCGTCTAACCTTGGAGGAGTTCCAGTTTTTAGTCTACCTAATTTAAAATCATATTTTCTTAATTGATCAGATAAACCTATTGTAGGTTTTTCATCATACCTACCAGCTGGTGTTCTTTTATCTCCTATATGAATTAAACCATTTAAAAAAGTGCCCGTTGTCAGAATTACCTTAGAACATTTGATTTCTGTACCATCTGCCGCCTTGAGGCCTTTTATCTCATTATTTTCAATTATGAATTCATTTATTGATATTGAAAATATGCTTAAATTACAGTAGTTTAGCAGTTTTAACTGCATTTCTTTTTTATAAACAGATCTATCACTTTGAGTTCGAAGTCCTTGTACGGCTGGTCCTCTGCTTCTATTTAGAAGTCTGAATTGTATACCAGATTTATCTGCTATGTCGCCCATAACACCATCTAAAGCATCTATTTCTCTTACTAGATGCCCTTTGCCTAGCCCACCGATTGCAGGGTTACAAGACATCTCACCAATTGTGTTCGTGTCGTTTGTAAATAATGCGGTCTTAACACCTATACGTGCCGATGCAGCAGCGGCTTCACAGCCAGCATGACCACCACCAATTACGACGACATCAAATGCAAAATTATTTTTCATATTTAGAATTTATAATTGATAACGAATTTTACAAGTTTTAACAAAAAAACATTAAAAAGTTGGCTAATACCAACGATTTATTTAAAAAAGATACTAAAAAAACAGCAAAATTGAATTTATTTGCCGATACAGAAATCATTGAAAATACTGCCTAATATGGCCTCTACATCAACTTTTCCAACAATTTTTCCTAAACTGACTTGTGCTAGCCTTAGATCTTCTGCGCCTTTGTCAAAATCTAAAGACACTGTTTTATCTTTAAAGTTTTGCAAGTTTATTAAGCACTCCTTTAAATTATTTTTATGTCTCTCTCTAGTTACAAAAACGTCATCAGAAAACTTCATATCTGTGATTAAATTCTTTTTGATACGATCTAACAATTCATCTATGTTTTTTTCTTTAAGAAAAGACACTGATATTGGATCGTATTTGTTAAGTCTATCTTTCACATCAAATTTATTAAGATCAGATTTATTGATAACTAAAATAGTGTTCTTATTAAATAGATCATTCAAAAACCCATAAAAATCAACATTTTTTGGCTCTATAACAACAATTCTAAGGTCCGCTTCCTCCGCTTTCTCAAAGGCAAGCTTAATTCCTTCTTTCTCAATTACATCTTTAGAGTCTCTTATACCTGCGGTGTCTGAAATTATAACAGGGTAACCATAAAAATTTAAATTTGTTTGCAATACATCTCGAGTAGTACCCGCAACATCTGATACTATTGCTACATTTCTTTTACTTAAGTAATTCATCAATGTTGATTTGCCAGAGTTTGGAGGACCAACAATTGCAATTTTATAACCTGTTCTTATTCTTTCTCCGACTTCATAACTATTTAATATTTTTTTGATTTCATTTTCAATAATAGAAACATCCCTTTTAACATCATCGAGTACATTAGAAGGCAGGTCTTCCTCAGGAAAGTCAATCTTTGCCTCGATTTTTGACAAAACCTTAATTAATTTATCTCTGAGATCATTAAATTTTAAAAAAGTTTTACCTTTTATAATATTTTGAGCTTGTTCCATTTGAATTTCAGTTTCTGCTGCAATTAAATCTCCTATAGCCTCTGCTTGTAGCAAATTTATCTTTCCATTTAAAAATGCTAGCTTAGTAAACTCGCCGGGTTCCGCTAATCTGCATTTTTTTGTATTTAAAAGAGTTTCTTGGAGCGCTTTGACAACTGCTTTGCTTCCATGAACATGTAATTCGGCCATATCTTCGCCTGTATAGCTTTTAGGACCAGGAAACCATAAAACTATGCCTTGATCGATTGGTCTAGAATTGTTGATATTGTTTAATTCTAGGAGGGTTGCCTCTCTAGGTTTTGGTAAGGCCCTATTTGTTAAGGATTTAATAAGAAAACTAGTCTCCTGGCCAGAAATTCGAATAATGGCGACTCCTGAAGCTCCGATTCCAGTTGATATAGCACATATTGTCATGAATATATTATATAATGAATTTAATATAAGGATATCATTATTATACTATGATCATTTGGTTAGCTTCATACCCAAAAAGTGGAAACACTTGGTTAAGGATGTTCTTAAAAAGCTACTTTCAAAAATCAGGAGCTGAATTTGGTCTAGAAAACAAGATACTTGATGATTTTAAATCTCATGGTTTCCCAGATTTAAAAATGCTTAAACACCTTAAAATAAATTTTAACAAATTTCCAGATATTGCAAAAAACTGGGAAACGTTACAAGATTATATAAACTTGAATAACAAAACAAATTTTCTTAAAACACATAGTTCAATGTGTACTGTGGGACCATATAAATTCACCACTCATAGAAACACAAAAGGAGGAATATATCTAGTTAGAGATCCTAGGGATGTTTTAATATCTTACTCCAACCATCTTGGTTTCGATTATGACGCTACTCTTGAAATAATGTCACTCTCAAATAGTTTTGAAACACCGCCTATAGAAGAAGGTAAAAGTTTCAAAAAAACACTTTTAGGTTCTTGGGCAGATAACTATAACTCCTGGAAGAGCTACAAATCATCTAAAATACTAATAATTAAATATGAGGATATGGTTTTAGATAGTTACAATACTTTTAAAAAAATTTTAAATTATTTAAATGAGACTGATGATATAGAGGTAAATGAAGAAAAACTTATTACAGCTTTAAAACAAACAGATTTTAAAGAACTCCAAAAGATGGAAAAGGAACATGGTTTTCGAGAGAGGCTGAAGAGTGATCTTTTTTTTAGGAAAGGTAAAACTGGTGAATGGAACAAAGAATTACCCAGGCATTTGACTAAAAAAATTGAAAAACTTTTCCACAAAGAAATGGTTGAGTTAGGTTATCTGTAGTTATCAATTGCTTGCTTGTGCATATCGTCAAGAGCATCACAAAAATTTTTGCTGAATTTTTTTGTATCAAATAAGGGAGTTTTCAGAATTCCATCAAAAAGTTGTTTTCTTACCTTTTCCAGTTCGTTTATATTTTTTGAGTAAAAAACTGCTTTTTCTACATAATCATCAAGATCTATTGCTACAAAGTTTTCAATATTTGCATTTTTTAGAATACTTTCACCACATCTAGAATTAAAGTTATATCCAGTTTTTGTAATTACAGGCACATTTTTCCATAATGCCTCAAATGTTGTTGTAACTCCGTTAAATGGGAATGTATCTAAACATACATCAATTTTGTCATAAATATTAATATGAGATAAAAAATCATTTCTTCTAACTTTTTTAAGTATTTCAAGAGAGTCTGTTAAACCCTCATTTTGAAACTTTTTCCTTAAAACGTCTTCACATATAAATAGAGATGATTTCAATATTAACTTAGACCTCTTAACTTTTTTTAATATTTTTATCCATGTGTTTATAACTTCATCATTTATTTTCATAAAATTATTAAGAGAACCGAATGTAAAATAACCATTTTTTTTAATAGGTAGCTCGTTAAAAACTCTTTTATGTTCAAAGCCGCAGTGTGCGTTCCAAATTTCTGGTAGTTTGTAAATTTTTGTCACATAATCCATTTCTTCATCTCTTACGGTTTGGGCATCAGCTAGAAGAAAGTCTATTTCTTTAAATCCAGATGCATTATTGAAACCTAGCCAATTTATTTGAAGTGGACACATTCTTGTATTGAAGATATTCGCCCTATTTGCAGACCATAGTCCAGCAAGATCAATTAAAATATCTATTTTGGAATTTTGAATAGTATTTACAATCTCTTGATCCAATTTATCTCCTAAATTAATCCAATGATCAAAAAATTCTTTAAAATTTTCAGTAGTTTCATCGTGCTGATTTATCTTCAAAAGAGATAGTGCAACAGTTTCAAATTTCGTTTTTTTTAAGTCTTTAATGAGATTAATGATAAAATAGGAAATTGAGTGAGATTTATTAAAATCAGGGGAGAGGAAACCAACCTTTATCTTTTTTTTATCTGGCTTTAAATTTATTAATTTTTTTGCATCAAAATTATTAAATAAATTTGTGAACTTTTTCTGAAACTCGCTAAAATTTATCTGTTTCCAGTCACTTAAATACATTTGTGATGTAATGTATATAGATCCAATAAGCTTATCTAATTTTTTTAATTTAAGAATTTTTTCTATTACTAGAATTCGTTCTTTATGTTTTAAAAGATATTTATATAAGTCAATTCCATGTGCTAGGTACTTTTGATTATCAGAAAATTTTTTTTCTGCCTCAATATACATTTTTTCAGAGATCATAAAATTACTTACTAAACTCGACTCTTTGCGTCCCATCTCAGCACAAAGTTTAATATGATTACACAGCGACTCTAATGATGTTTCACCAAGGTTATCTTTGTAAAAGGCTTTCTCAAAATTATCTAAAGCGCCTTTAACGTCATCCTCTGTCCTACCTTTCCGCGATGCGTGGCAAACACCTAATAAATTATGTAAAACAGAAGATCTGTTTTTTTCTGTTGAAAATGTTTTAATTTCTACAATAATTTCAGAATATTTTTTTTCTTTTAAGAGTTTATTGATTTTTGACATGTTTATGTCGGTCATAAACAAATATTATCAAATAAAAGTTTAATTTAAATGATTTATTAAGATGGTTTATTCATCGAATTAAAAAACTCTGTGTTACTTTTGGTATTTTTAAGTTTTGAATTTATGAATTCAATAGCATCCATTGATCCCATGGGTGCAATAATACGTCTTAGAACGTTCATTTTTTGTAAATCATTTTTATCAAAGAGCAGTTCTTCTCTTCTTGTGCCTGACTTAGTGATATCAATTGCCGGGAATATTCTTTTTTCAGAGATTTTCCTATCTAGAATTGTTTCACTATTACCTGTTCCTTTAAATTCTTCAAATATAACTTCATCCATTCTGCTTCCAGTATCTATTAACGCTGTAGCTATAATTGTTAAAGATCCACCTTCTTCGATGTTTCTAGCTGCCCCAAAAAATCTTTTTGGTCTTTGAAGTGCATTAGCATCTACACCTCCTGTTAAAACTTTACCAGAACTGGGAACTACAGCGTTATAAGCTCTTCCAAGTCTTGTTATTGAGTCTAAAAGAATAACGACATCTTTTTTATGTTCTGTCATTCTCTTAGCTTTTTCTATAACCATTTCAGCTACCGCTACGTGCCTTTGTGCAGGTTCATCAAAAGTTGAACTTACCACCTCACCTTTAACAGTACGTTGCATATCTGTTACTTCTTCAGGTCTTTCATCTATAAGTAAGACCATCAAATAACATTCTGGATGATTGGCAGTAATCGAGTTGGCTATACTTTGTAATATCATTGTCTTCCCGGCTTTCGGTGGAGATATGATTAAAGATCTTTGGCCTTTGCCAATTGGACTTACGAGATCAATTAATCTTGGGGTTAAATTTGGTTTTTTCTCAACTGTGTTTGTCTCAACTTCCATTACTATTTGTTTGTTAGGATATAATGGAGTTAAGTTATCAAAAGCAATTTTGTGCCTAGATTTTTCAGGGTCTTCAAGATTTATCTTGCTCACTTGAAGCAAAGCAAAATATCTTTCTCCCTCTTTTGGCGCTCTCACAGGCCCTTCAACGGTATCCCCTGTTCTTAAACCAAATTTTCTGATTTGACTTGGGCTTACATAAATATCATCTGCGCCCGGTAAATAATTTGACTCCAAAGCTCTTAAAAAACCGAATCCATCTTGTAGAAGCTGTAAAACGCCCATTCCAGTTATTTCTTCACCTTTTTCAGCAAGCTTTTTCAGAATAGCAAAAAGAATTTCTTGCTTTCTAAGTGTGCTTGCGTTTTCAATACCTAACTTTTCTGCCTGTTCAATTAATTGTGCTGGGCTATTTTTTTTAAGTTCTTGGATTTTCATGTGGGGAATTGAATAGTTTGATAGGATTAATATAATCTATATTTACGATATTTCAACCTCCTAAAGGCTTTAAAATTGCAAAAAATATGATCAAAATTAACAGTATAGTTGGTATTTCATTAATAATTCTAAAATATTTTGAGCTTGCTGTGTTTCTATCATCTTTAAATGCTCTTAAACATGATCCAAGATAAAAGTGATAAGCGGTTAAAATAATTACCAAAAAAAATTTAACTTGCATCCAAAGTGCACTTAATAATTCAGCACCAATAGAGTGTACTAGAGCCAAACCAAATATCCATGATAACAACATTGCTGGATACATAATGTAGAAATACAGTTTTCTTTCCATTACTTTAAAAACTTTACAAACCTCAATATTTGATGAGTTTTCTGTGTGATAAACAAATATTCTTGGCAAATAAAGTAATCCTGCCATCCAAGAAATTACAGCAATTAAATGTAGTGATTTAAATATTAGATAAAAATTCATTTTCTTATACTCTTTCTGATTAAGTGTACCAATAATTTTATATGATCATCGTTATCATTTAAGCAAGGGATTGTATCAAATTTCTCCCCACCAGACTCTAAAAAGCTTTCTTTTCCCTGAATAGAAATTTCCTCAAGGGTTTCAACACAATCAGAGGAAAAACCAGGAGAGATAACTAAAATATTTTTTTTCCCCTCTTTGGGTAAATTTTCCAAAGTTTTATCTGTGTAAGGTTGAAGCCATTCTTGTGGGCCAAATCTTGATTGGAAAGTTGTCAAAATTGGTATGTCTTTATTAAACGTTTCTTTAATTAATCTAGAGGTTTTGTGACAATAGCAGTGATATGGATCGCCTTTGTCAAAATATTTTTTTGGTATACCGTGATAAGATGCTAATATTAAATCAGGTTTCCAATTAATGCTACTAAGTTTGTGATTTATTGAATTCACAATTGCTTGAATATAGAGTGGTTCAGATTCATAATGAGGTATAATTTGAAGACTGGGCTGCCATCTCATTTTCATTAGCGTCCTGTACACTTCATCACAAACTGTAGCTGTTGTTGCTGCTGCATACTGTGGATACAGAGGAAGTATTATAATGTTTTCACATCCGCTTTCTTGTAAATCTAACATTTTACTCTTTATACTTGGATTTCCATATCTCATTGCGTAATCAACAACTAAGTTTTCATTTGATATTATAGATTTAACCTTTTCGGTCTGTTTGATTGTGTAATATCGCAAAGGAGAAACATTTTCTTGCTTCATCCATATTTCTTTATAAGCTTTTGCTGTTTTAGATGGTCTAAAAGTAAGAATAAATAAGTTTAAAATAATTTTCCATAAAAAAGGATTTACTTCAATAACCCGTCTGTCTGATAAAAATTCATTCAAATATTTTCTTATATCCCACCACCCTGTGGAGTCTGGTGTTCCTAGATTAATTAATAAAACACCAGTTTTTCCAAAGTTTACTTGGGGATGATTACTGTCCATTAAAACTCCTAACTTCGTCTACTAAATATCTAACCATATCCGGGTTTGTTTCTGGTAAAACTCCGTGTCCTAAATTAAATATATATCTTTTTTTATCGAAAGTTTTTAAATATTTTGTCACTTCATTTCTCACAATTTCTTTATTTTGAAGTAAAATTTTTGGATCAAGACCTCCTTGCACAGGAATATCAATAGTATCTCTAATAACTGAGGGATCAACATTATAATCAATATTAATTATGTCTGGATTCACATTGTCTACAAATTTTTCGTAACTATTGATGTTTCTTGGAAAACAAATTGAGATTATTTTTTTTTGTCTAATAAAATCCACTAAACTTTTTATAGGTTTATAAACGAAATAATCTAGATCTTTTTCTGAAACAAGTCCGGCCCAACTGTCAAATATCTGAATTATAGATGCACCACTTTTAATTTGAGCTTCAATATGTATTTTTAAGAATTCATCTAACTTAATCAAAATATTATCAATATATTCATCTTTTGGAAAAACGTTAAAGTTTCCTTCCTTTGGGGACTTTCTGTTAAGCATGTACACTAAAAGGGTCCATGGGGCTCCTACAAAACCTATAATATCTTTATTACTTATAGATAATTTTTTTTTTGTTTCTTGAACTGTTTTATAAACAGGATTAAGTTTTTTAAGAAAGTCTTCTTTTTTAACATCATTTAATATATTTAAATTAAACTTATTCAAATCAGGTCCAAAATTTTTTTTAAATTTTACTTGCTGACCGAGTGCATGTGGAACTAATAGAATATCAGAAAAAATTATAGCAGCATCAAAATCAAACCTATTAATTGGTTGTATTGTTATTTGAGATGATAATTTTGTATTTAAACAAAGTTTGATAAAATCTTGATTTTTTTCTCTTATAGATCTGAATTCTGGCAAATATCTCCCTGCTTGTCTCATTAACCATATAGGTGTTTTGGAAGATTTGTTATTTATGCAATCTTGTATAAGGGTATTCATATAATTAGATATTATCTATATTGTTTGTAGTATGTATTGTTAATAATGGTAGTTAATGTTTTTTAACAAGTTTATAACAGTTTTTTCACATAAGATTTATTAAATTTGCCTCAAAATTCTTTGAGTTTTAATTAATTATCATTTTTTAATCTAAGAAGTATAATATTTATCAACATGGTTTAAAATGTATATAAATGAGCACTTATACATTAAAATCTTTGAATAGAGTTTTTGTTAATTTTATGAAGCAACTTATACACATAGATACACTTTTAATACATGATTAATACATATGATATATATCTTATCTCTGACTCAACCGGAGAAACATTAGAAAGAATATTCCTTGCTATAAAAGCCCAGTTTAAAAACTTTAAATATAAAACACACTTCTATTCTTTTACACGCACAGAAAATCAAATTTCTAAAATTCTTGAAGTTACAGAAGAAAATAGAAACGCTATAGTATTATATACAATAGTTGATAACAAATTAGCTAGGCATTTATCAAATGAGTGTAGTTCAAAAAATATTCCGTGCTTTGGAATTTTAGGAGATTTAATAATTAGCTTTTCAAAACTTTTAGATCAAAAAGCGCTTAATGTTCCAAGTAGACAACATATCATGGATGATGAATATTATAAAAAAATTGAAGCCATACAGTTTACAATGAACCATGATGACGGCAATTCAGTAGAGGACATTGAAAAATCTGATATCATCCTTTTAGGTGTAAGTAGAACAAGTAAAACCCCAACTTCGATTTATCTCGCAAATAAAGGAATGAAGATATCAAATATACCCTTGGTAAATGAAAATTCGGTTCCTAATATACTTAAAGAAAATCCTCAAAAAAAATGTGTAGTTGGATTGACGGCAGAACCTGACAGGCTTGTAGATTTACGTAAAAATAGAATGCAATCTATTAAGGATAATGAAAGTACCGAATATACAAATTTAGATATTGTACAAAAAGAAATGGAAGATGCACGTAAACTTTTTCAGAAATATAAATGGCCAAGTATTGATGTAACAAGAAAATCCGTAGAAGAAACGGCTGCGTCAGTTCTTAAGATACATGATATTTTTAATCAAAAATGAAGTCAATAATTTTGGCATCAAAGAGTGAAGTAAGAAAAAAAATATTGGATGAAAACAATATTAAGTGTACTGTCGAACCCTCCAATTTAGATGAGGACGAAGTAAAGAAATCCTTAATTAATCAAGGAGCAACACCAGAACTTATATCTAAAAATTTAGCCGAATTAAAAGCGAATAAGGTCAGTCAAAAAAAAATAGGAGAAATAGTTTTAGGTGCAGATAGTGTAATTGATTTAAACGGCACACTTATCTCAAAACCAACAAATAGAACAGAGGCGATGAATATTTTAACTTCACTAAACGGTAAATCTCATTTTCTTATAAGTTCAGTTTGTATATCTTTAGATGGAAAAATGATTTGGAATTATACTGAAAAAGCTGAGATGAGAATGAAGAACTTTTCTAAAAAAGAGCTTCAAATATATTTAAGTAAAATTTCTGATAAAAACTTATATTCTTACAATGTTTATCAAATAGAAGGGGAAGGAAAAAAATTATTCAGTGAAATTAAGGGAGACGTTGATACAATAATGGGTCTGCCGATTAAAAATATTAGAAAATATTTGGAAAATATTAAATGAAAAAATTTTGTGTAATAGGAAACCCAATTGATCATTCTTTATCTCCAAAACTTCATAACTTTTGGCTCAAAAAAAATAAGATTAAGGCAATTTACGAAAAAAAACTTCTTGAAGAAAAAGAAATCCCAAAATTAATTGAGAGTATTAGAAAATCGGAAATAAATGGTGTTAATGTTACAGTGCCATTTAAAAATTCGATAATTCCGTTTTTGGATAGTCTTAGTTCTGAGGCAAAAAAAACTAATTCTGTAAATACTATTTGTATAGAGGAAGACAAAATAATAGGCCACAATACAGATATTGTCGGATTTGAGCTAGCTTTAAGATATATAAATTATGAAATTAAAAGAAAGAAAGCGCTTATAATAGGGGCGGGCGGAGTTAGTCCCTCTATTATTCTTGCGCTTAAAAACATGGGATGTGAAAATATTTATTTAACTAATAGGACATTTGAAAAAGCCAAAAAAATAAAAGAAACTTTTAATGATATTACAATCCAAAGGTGGGGTGATATCCCTGAGTTTGATATAGTTATTAATGCAACAAGTGTCGGTCTGAACAAAGACAATCTTGACTTGGAGTTAAATAAATTTGGAAATAATAAATTTTTTTATGATGTAATTTATAATCCAAGTGAAACAAATTTTCTAAAAGAGGCAAAGTTTAATGGTAATAAAACAGAAAATGGTAGAATGATGTTTATATATCAGGCCCATCAATCATTTGCTTTATGGAATAAGGTATTACCTAAGATTGATGACGAAACAATAGAAATCTTAAAATGAGAAAAATCGCATTAGTTGGGGATATTGGTTCAGGAAAGACGTTCTTTTCAAAATTATTTAGGTACCCAATTTTTAATGCTGATTTAGTAGTTTCAAAACTTTACAAAAAAGATAAATTTTTATTTAGAAAAGTTAAGGAAAAATTCCCTGATAAAGTAAGCGACTTCCCACTGAAAAAAGAGGAGCTACTTAAAATAATTTTCCAAAAACAGAAAAACTTGGATGTTTTAGGTAAAATAATTCACCCAATAGTAAGAAAAAAAATGAAAAATTTCTTTAAAAAAAACAAAAAGAAAAAGTTTGTTATCTTGGATGTACCTTTGTTTTTAGAAAACAGATTAAATACAAAAAGGGATATTATAATTTTTGTTGAGGCAAATAAAAAAAAAATTAAACAAAAACTTAACAGAAGAAAAAATAACAATCCAAAGTTGATTAATATTCTTAGAAGAAATCAACTACCAGCAAAATTGAAGAAAAAAAAATCAACATATGTTATAAAAAATAATTTTGTTAGAAACACAGCTAAAAAAAATGTAAAATTGATTATGAAAAGAATTGGCAAATGAAAGAAATTGTTTTAGATACAGAAACAACTGGTCTTTCAGTTGAAAATGGACATCGAATAATTGAGATAGGTTGCATAGAACTTGATAACCAGATATTAACTTCTAATCGTTTCCACTGCTATTTGAACCCCCAAAGAAAAGTTTCAGAAGAAGCATTTAAAGTACACGGATATTCGGATGAATTTTTATCTGATAAAAAAAAATTTTCAGAAATAGCAGATGATTTTTTAAAATTTATAGGTGACAAAAAATTAATTATACACAACGCTAATTTTGATTTATCTCATTTAAATAATGAATTGAAAATATCTGGGAAAAACCCAATCCTTAAAGAGCAAGTAGTTGATACTTTAGATATAGCACGAGAGAAATTTCCAGGCTCTCAAATTAGCCTAGACGCACTGTGTAAAAGATTTCGAATTGATAACTCAAAAAGAAAATTACATACTGCGCTGATCGACTGTGAATTATTATCGAAAGTATATGTAAACTTAATTGATCAAAAAGAGCCAAAATTAAATTTTTCAGAAAAATACGATGAAGTAGAAAATATTAAAAATTCAGAAATACGTTTTTGTAAAAATATAATTCAACCAACAGCGAGTGAAATAAAAGACCACCAAAATTTTCTAAAAAAATCACTCAAAAAAAATTACTTTTGATTTTGTTCAAATAATTCTTTAAAGTCAATTCTCTTTTCCAATTTGATTTCCGGATAACCTATTGATTTAACTATTTCAAAAAATCTTTTCTCAATCAGTGGATACACTTCAGTAGGAACATCGCTTAAAAAAATTCTTTTTAACTCATCTTTATTTACCGCAGACTCTTCAACTCTTACGACTGTAGTGTGTGTCATTTCAAAATATGCTTTTTTATCTTTCTCATTTTTGTTATCGAAAGTTAATTTTATATTCACTTCTGCCATATTGTTTTTTAATGGTAAGGAATTTATGTCTATTCCTAATGAATATTTTGGAATATTATCTTTAAGGTATATATAATTTTCTGTATCAGCTATTTTTGAAGAGACATTTTTTATATAAGAAGTAAGTATTTTATAATCTTTTGTCATTTTCATTATCCTTATCCTCATATTCACCTTCAATCAAATCATCTTTAATATGTATTTTATTTTTTCTATTTTTAGCAAATAAGTGGAAAATGATTTTTCTCGTAAATGGAAATATTATAAAAAAACCTAATAGATCAGTTGCAAATCCTGGTAAAATTAGCAAGAGCGCTGCAAATGCCAATGCAGCCCCAGACATTAACTCAAACAAAGGCATTTGATTTTTATAAAGTTGAGAAATCCCCGATTTAAGGGTGTTAAGACCTTCATATCTTGCATAAAAAATCCCAATTATAGCCGTTACAAATATCAAGGAAATAGTAGTAAAGGCGCCAATTTGGCTACCAATTTTTATAAATAAATAAATTTCTAATATCGGAACCAAAATTATCAACAAAAGCACTGTGTTCATTTGTCATTAACTTAAATTGCTTGTTGAAATTAAGCAATAGAGTAAATATTATTTAATTATGAATTATAGCTTTGAATATTTAGATATCATTTTGTTAGCGATGATAGCAGGTTTCATTTTTCTAAGATTGAGAGGAATCTTGGGTAAAAGATCTGGTTATGAAGATGATATTTCCAATAGCTTTCCGCATGAAATGCCGGAGATGAAAACTACAGAAAAACCAAATTACAGAAATTTTGATGAAAGTGCCAAGAAAGATTTTATTGAAGGGGCAAAAGTTGCTTACGAAACGATTATCACAAATTTTTCAAAAGGATCAATTAAAGATATTAAAAACTTATTAGACAGAAAGGTTTTAAATCAATTTCAGGAAGCAATTTCTAATAGAGAAAAAAACGGGATAAAGTCTGAGACAACTTTTATTGGAATAAACTCGGCAGAAATTAAAAACCACGAGCAAAAAGACAATGTACTTGAAGTTACAGTAGACTTTATAAGCGAGATCATATCATGCAATAGGGACAAAAATTCTAAGATTTTAACAGGAGACCCAGAAAAAGTTAAAAAAGTTTATGATACTTGGAGATTCTCAAGAAATTTAAATTCTAATGATCCCAATTGGATACTAGTTGAGACTAATATTTAATATTTGAGCAAAAAACTATCAGATAAAGATCTTAAGGACTGGAAAAAATTTATAAAAAGCAAAGATAAGATAGATCCAAAAGATGAATTGAACGAAATTTCTATAAATAAAAATAAATCTACATTCATTATAGATTTACATGGATACAGTCTTGATCAAGCAAATAAATTTGTTGAAAAAACTATTAACGAATGTTTCGAGAAACAATTTTCAATAGTAAATATAATTACTGGCAAAGGTATGAGATCTAAATCTGCTGAAGATCCTTACAAATCTTCTGAGCTAAGCATATTAAAACACTCTATACCTGAATTTATAAACTCTAATGTTGAACTTATGAAAAAGATTAAAAATATTGATAGTACTGACGAGAAGAATTTAGGTTCTTTTAATGTTTATTTAAAATCAAAGAATAAATTTAGATAAATCGTTATCTTTTACTAATTGTCCGAGATTTTCTTTTACATATTTTGAGTCAATCACAATTTTTTCTCCTGATCTGTCTGTTGCAGTGAAACTAATTTCATCCAAAACTCTTTCAATTATAGTGTGAAGTCTTCTTGCACCAATATTTTCAACTGATGAATTTACTTCGCTTGCTAGATTAGCAATAGTATCAATTCCATCCTCTGAAAATTCCAAATCAACATTTTCAGTTTTTAATAATGCCTTATACTGTTTAATTAAACTATTATCTGGTTCTTTCAAAATTCTTTTAAAGTCAGAACTGTTTAATGCATCAAGTTCAACTCTTATTGGCAATCTCCCTTGTAATTCAGGAAGTAAATCCGAAGGTTTAGCGAGTTGGAAAGCTCCTGATGCTATAAATAATATATGATCTGTTTTTACTGGTCCATACTTTGTGCTTACAGTAGTACCTTCTATTAATGGTAATAAATCTCTTTGAACTCCTTCTCTTGATACGTCTCCACCTACCCTGTCAGTTCTTGCAGAAATTTTATCAATTTCATCTAAAAAAACAATTCCGTTATTTTCAGTTACATTTTTTGCAGATTTAATAATTTTATCTTGTTCGATAAGTTTATCAGCCTCTTCATTTAACAAGATCTCATGAGACTCTTTTACAGTCATTTTTTTCTTTTTTGCTTTGTTGCCCATTGATTTACTAAGCATTTCACCAATATTGATCATTCCAATGTTTGCTCCGGGCATTCCGGGTATTTCAAAGCTTGGCATGTTTCCACTTTCATTAACTGGAACTTCAATTTCATTATCGTCTAAGTCTCCGTTTCTAAGTCTCTTTCTAAAACTTTCTCTTGTAGCCACACTCGCCTTGTTTCCAACAAGGGCATCTAAAACTCTTTCCTCAGCGAGCTTTTGAGCTTTAGCATGAACTTCTTTTCTTTTCTTAACTTTTTCCATTGCGATAGCAATCTCAAGCAAGTCTCTTATGATTTGTTCTACGTCTCTTCCAACATAACCAACCTCTGTAAATCTTGTGGCTTCAACTTTTACAAAAGGGGCCTCTGCTAATTTAGATAGCCTTCTTGATATCTCAGTTTTACCGACCCCAGTTGGCCCAATCATTAATATATTTTTAGGCAAAACTTCATCTCTCATTTCACCTTTTAAAGCTTGTCTTCTCCATCTATTTCTTAGAGCAATAGCAACAGCTCTTTTGGCTTTGTTTTGACCAACTACGTATCTATCTAATTCAGATACAATTTCTCTTGGTGAAAGAGAATCTATGTGATTCTTCTTTTCCTCAGAATTTTTTTTTGGAAATGATTTAATGTTTGTTTTTTCCATTATATTTTCTCAATTCTAATATTATCATTTGTAAATACACAAATATCAGCTGCAACTTTAATTGCTTTTTTCGCCACTTCTTCAGCATTCAATTCTGTATCCATTAAAACCTTTGCAGCTGCAAGAGCGTAGTTTCCACCTGATCCAATTCCAATAACATCTCCTTCAGGTTCTAAAACGTCTCCGGTTCCTGAAATAATAAAACTTTTTTCTTTATCACCAATTGCCATTAATGCTTCAAGTCTCCTTAAATATTTATCGGTTCTCCAATCTTTAGCAAGTTCGACTGCGGCACGGGTTAAATTTCCAGCATGTTTTTCAAGTTTAGCTTCTAGTCTCTCAAAAAGAGTTAACGCATCTGCTGTTGAACCAGCAAAACCTGCAATCACATTTCGTTTCTCAATCTTACGAACTTTGTTAGCATTGCTTTTAATTACCGTGTTTCCCATACTGACCTGGCCATCACTTGCCACAACTACGTCATTTTTTTTTCTTACTAATACAATTGTTGTCATAGGATATAGATGGATATGAATTTCCATTCTTCAAGTGGCAAATTAGTTTTGTTGATATGACTAAATAATATAGATATACGTAGGTATATATGAAGAGAAAAGCATCAATAACAAGAAAAACAAAAGAAACAAAAATTGACGTTGAATTAAACATAGACGGCAAAGGTCTATACAAAATAGATACTGGAATAGGTTTTCTTGATCATATGCTTGAACAACTTTCTAAACATTCATCGATTGATTTAAAGGTAAAAGCAAAAGGAGATACACACATAGATCTCCATCACACAACAGAAGATACTGGTATCGCTATTGGTGAATGTCTTAAAAAAGCGTCAAAAAAATTCATTGGAATTAAAAGATATGCTCATGCAATGATACCAATGGATGAAACTTTAACTAGAGTTGCATTAGACGTTTCAAACCGACCGTATTTAATTTGGAAAGTGGATTTGAAAGTAGAAAAACTTGGAGAAATGGACACAGAACTTTTTAAAGAGTGGTTTCAAGCTTTTTCACAATCTGCAGGAATTACATTACATATTGAGAATTTATATGGAGACAATAGTCACCACAAAGTAGAGTCGTGTTTTAAAGGTTTAGCAAGATCACTTAGAGCGGCATTAGAAATAGATCCAAAAAATAAAAAAGTCGTGCCATCTACTAAGGGCTCTTTATAAAAATTAATGAACGTAACAATTGTTGATTACAAATCAGGGAACATAAGCTCTGTTATTAACTCATTTAAAGAAGTAGCAGAAAATAAAGTTAAAATTGAAGTAACTTCTGATGTAAGCAAAATTAAATCCACGGACAAAGTTGTGTTACCAGGCCAGGGATCATTTAAAAGTTGTGTAGATGCATTACAATCTATTAATGGACTTGTGGACTGTCTAAATGACTTTGCAATGAATAAGAAAAAACCTCTTCTTGGAATATGTGTTGGACTACAAATGTTTGCAGATGTTGGATATGAAGAGTCAGAAACAAAGGGATTGGGCTGGATCCCAGGAAAAGTGACAAAAATAGACAATCAAAATGGCAAATATAAACTTCCCCACATTGGATGGAACCAAATAAACATAGTTAAAGATAGTAAAATTTTTAAAGATATAAAAGATAAGTCACACATGTATTTTGTTCACAGTTATGAGTTTGTCCCATCTGACAAAAATTCAATCTCTGCAACAACTGAATATTCATCAAAACATGTTTGTTCAGTTGAAAAAGAAAATATTTTTGGTACTCAATTTCATCCAGAAAAAAGTGATAAAACTGGTTTAAAAATAATCAACAACTTTATAAATTTATAAATGAAGATATTTCCAGCAATAGATATTAAAGATAAAAAGTGTGTAAGATTAATTAAAGGTGATTTTAGTCAAAAGACAGAATACCAAATGTCACCAGTCGAACAGGCAACACAATTCATTGATAAAGGGTTTAAAAATTTGCACATTGTTGATCTTGATGGAGCTTTAGCCGGAGAAACAGTTAATCTTGATATAATTAAGGAGATAGTAAGTAAATTTGATTTTAAGGTAGAGGTAGGTGGAGGTGTAAGAGATTTTGATAGTATTCAAGAATATGCCGATATAGGTGTAGATAAAGTAATCTTAGGAAGTGCGGCCATTAAAGATAAAAATTTTTTGAAAAAGGCTTGTAAAAAATTTCCAAAAAAAATTGCATTGGGTTTGGACGCAAAAGATGGAAAACTCTCGTTATCAGGTTGGAAAGAAAGTTCAGGCATATCAACTTTGGATTTTTTAACCGAAGTAAATGACTTCGGTATAAGTAGATTAATTTTTACTGATATTAATAGGGATGGCACAAAAGAAAGTCCAAATTTTGAGGAAACATCAAAGGTTGCTGAGATTTCAAATTGCCCTGTAATAATTTCTGGCGGAGTATCCTCAATAGAGGATATCAAAAAAGCTAAGACATTAAAAAATATTGAAGGTGTTATAGTTGGTAAAGCAATATATGATGGTGATATCAAGCTAGAGGAGCTGGCTAAAGAAGATGCTTAAAAAAAGAATTATACCCTGCTTAGACGTAAAAAATGGTCGTGTGGTTAAAGGTATAAACTTTGTTGATCTAAAAGATGCTGGTGATCCTGTTGAACAAGCCAAAATTTATAGTGATGGTGGAGCAGATGAAATTTGTTTCTTAGATATTACGGCCTCAAATGAGAATAGAGATACTATTTATGAAGTTGTTGAGAAGACTTCAAAGAAATGTTTTGTGCCTTTAACAGTTGGTGGTGGCGTTAGAAGCGTTGATGATATTAATAAATTACTAAACTGCGGTGCTGATAAAGTTTCAATTAATACTGCTGCAGTAGAAAATTCCAAAGTCGTGGTCGATAGTTCTAAAAAATTTGGATCACAATGTATTGTTGTTGCAATTGATGCAAAAAAAAATGGTGAAAAGTGGGAAGTTTTTACTCATGGAGGAAGAAATAATAGTGGAATTGATGCATTGGAATATGCAAAAAAAATGGAAGATAGTGGGGCAGGCGAACTACTAGTTACTTCTATGGATAGAGATGGAACACAAGTTGGTTACGATATTGAGCTAATGTCTGAAATATCTTCAAAAGTAAATATTCCGCTAATTGCCTCTGGTGGTGTTGGAAATCTTGATCACTTAGTAGAAGGTATTAAATCAGGTAAAGCTAGCGCAGTTCTCGCGGCATCAATATTTCATTATGGAAAATACTCAGTGAAAGAAGCAAAGCAATATTTGGAGTCTAAAGGAATTCCTGTTAGAACTTAACATGCTAAAAATTCTGGAAGATATTATTTTAATGGTAAGAGAAAGGAAGACTAAACCTCAAAGCGAATCTTATACAAATAAATTATTAGCTAACAAAGAATTGTCAGTAGAAAAGGTGAAAGAAGAAGTTAAAGAATTAATTGAGGCTGTGGAAAATAATACAAATAAAGTTCATGAGACAGCCGATGTATTGTATCATCTAATAGTTTATCTCGAAGCAAATAACGTCAAAATTGAAGATGTTATGAAAGAACTAGATAAAAGAAAAAAATGAACTACGATGACAATAACATTTTTGCAAAAATCCTGAGAGGCGAGATACCATGCAAAAAAATCTATGAGGACGAATTTGTTTTATCTTTTCATGATATAAATCCACAAAAAAAAGTTCATGCTTTGGTAATTCCAAAAGGTAAATATGTTAATTTAGAGGATTTTACTTCTAAAGCAAGTTCGGACGAAATAGTTGGACTTATGAAAGGAATTTCAGCTGTTGCAAAAAAGATTGGTATATCGAGTATCGATAATGAAGGATTTAGAACTTTATCAAACGTAGGAGATAATGGTGGCCAAGAAGTGCCTCATTTACACTTTCATTTGTTTGGTGGTGAAAAAGTAGGGAGAATGGTTCAATGATAATTAATGTAAAAAGAAATTTTTTAGAATTAAAAAATATCAATGATCTAATTAAAAAAGATAAGCCAGAAGATAATTATTCCGTGGAAAAAACAAAACCAGATTTCCAACTGAACAAGTTTTTTTATAAACAAATTGGTAAAAAATATCGATGGACTGATAGATTGATTTGGACAGATCTTCAGTGGTCCAATTATGTCTCAAATAAAAATCTAGAAACGTACGTAATAAAGAATGGTAAAGATTTAGTTGGATATTTTGAACTTATACATCATCCAGAAAAAAATGAAACAGAGCTTGCATACTTAGGTTTGTTCGAAGACTATTTTGGCAAGGGAGTTGGGGGTTACGCCTTAACTACAGCGATCGTAAAATCCTTTGAAAAAAAAATTAAAAGAATGTGGGTTCACACTTGTACACTAGATCATCCTAATGCGATAAAAAATTATTTAGCAAGAGGGATGAAAATTTTCAAAGAAGAAAATCTGAATATCAGAGCTAGCTAGTTATAAAGATTGAGATTAAAAATATTGTCAGATAACTCTTGATTAATATTTTTTACAATAATATTTGACCTTACCTTGTTGCCATATAAATCAATAGTCTCCCATCCTTTAATTAAATAATTTCTCTTATCAAAAAAAATACTTAATTGATTACTTTGATCATTAATTAATAGGAGAAAATTTTTTTCTTTTTCGACTACATTCCCCACGATTTTCGAGATTAAAAATTCTTTATTAAGAAAATATTTAAAGTAAGTATTTTCAGTTTTATAAGTATTTGCAAAATTTGAGCTTTTGTTTTTAATTAAAAGTGTCTTTCCATTAGATACGATTAGCTTCCCAGTCCCATCGTATTTGCACATCATTTTATTATTGAATGAAATAATACAGTTGCCAGTTTCTTTTTTATCGTTAATGAGTTGTTCAAAATCAAATGTAAAATTTTCAATTTCAGAAATTTTTTTAATAATTTTAGGTTCCGTGTAAGCATGTTTTTGCGCAAATATAAAAAAAATGATTAAAATAAAAAAAATTGTTCTCATTACAACAATTCTCTTTTGCCAACATGATTAGCTTTGCTGACAACTCCTCTTCTTTCCATAATATCTATTATTCTTGCAGCCCTATTATAACCTATTTGAAGTTTTCTTTGCAAAAAGGAGGTTGAAGCTTTTCCCTCAGATTTCACTATTTCCAAGGCTTTATTGTAAAGTTCGTCATCTTGATCTGAGTCATTAGAACTGTCATCAGATGGACTTTCAGAAGACAAATTTAAAATTTCATCAACATATTCTGGATCTCCTTGGGATTTTAGAAAAGAATTAATTTTTTCAATTTCATTATCCGAAACAAACGGCGCATGGATTCTTGTAATTCGATTAGCAGAAGACATAAAAAGCATATCCCCTTTCCCTAATAATTGTTCGGCACCTTGTTCTCCGAGAATTGTTCTACTATCAATTTTTGAAGATACTTGAAAAGATATACGAGTTGGGAAATTTGCTTTGATAGTACCCGTTATAACATCAACACTAGGTCTTTGCGTTGCCATTATTATATGAATACCTGCGGCCCTTGCCATTTGAGAGAGTTTTTGAATACAATTTTCAATATCTTTACTGGCTACAAGCATAAGATCTGACATTTCATCCACAATAACTACAATGTATGGCATAGAAATTTTATGTTTAGCGTTGTAACTGTCAATATTTCTAACGCCAACTTTAGTCATTAATTTGTATCTATTTTCCATTTCTTTTACTACCCAACCCAAAACTGAGGCAGCTTTTTTTGCCTCAGTTATCACAGGACATAATAGATGGGGAATTCCTTCATATGTCGAAAGCTCTAACATCTTAGGATCAATTAAAATGAACTTACAAATTTCTGGTTTGTGTCTGTATAGCAATGAAAGAATAATTGTATTTATACATACAGATTTACCAGAGCCGGTGGTACCAGCAATCAAAAGATGTGGCATTGAAGTTAAATCTCCAATCAATGGTTGACCAGAAATACTTTTACCAAGGGCTATCGGTAATTTTAAATCCTTATTGTTAAATTTTGGACTAGATATTATTTCTCTTAACATAACATTGTCCCTAAATGAATTCGGGAGTTCAATACCGATTGTACTAGACCCTGGAATTGTAGAAATTCTCGCAGACTCAGAGCTTGTATTTCTCGCTATATCTTCCGACAGGTTTACGATTTTTGAGACTTTAACTCCCGCAGCAGGTTCAAACTCATTAAGAGTAACAACTGGACCCGTACTTATTTTTGTTATTTTTCCTTGTACACCAAAATCTAACAATACTTTTTCTAAAAAATCAGCATCAACTTTTTTTTCTTCTTTTGCATTTTTAACTTTCTTATCTGGAGCCTTAAGGAAATCAAGTGATGGAAGTTTGAAAGTACCGATTTTTTTGGGTTCAGAAATGGACTCACTGAGGTTAAAAGTTTCTTGAACAGTTTCTTTTTCTTTAAATTGTGGATCCTGACTTATGATTTGATCTTTAACTTGATTACCTTTTTTCTTTCTTATGAAAATTTTAATCCAATAAGAATTTGGATTTAGGCTTAATACAAATAAGATAATAAAAGTTATTAAAGAAAAATAATAAGTAATTTTATTATTTAAGAACTCAAGTTTTAAAAAAACTGACTCATTTAAGAAATTACCAACAAATCCACCATTTCCATTAATGTAAAGAAAGTAGGGCGATGTTAAAAAAACACTTAAAAAGAAGGTTCCGATTAAACTATAACAAACTACTAAAAAAATATTATTTACAATTATACTTGGTGTCTTTTTTAAAAAAATATTAATTGCTGAAAAGATAATTGTTATAGGAATGAAATAACTTATTAATCCAACTGATTGAAAAAAAAAGTCTGATATTATACTTCCATTAATTCCGAGCAAATTTTTAACTTTTTGTCCCTCAGAAAATATAAAGTTTGGATCATCCGGCGTGTAAGTTACCACTGCCAAAGACAGTAAAATTGCCAATAGAAACAGCCCAATTGCAAAAATTTCAATTAAGCGATTAAATATAAATGCTTTTAGATCGATATTCTTAATTTTTAAATTCATAAAGAATCAAATTTATCACTTTGTATCATTTAATATTTATTGTTAAAATTAAAAATATTTATGAAAATTTGCTTATTTGGAAAAAACTTAACGAACTTAATTTTATCTCAAGTTTTAATTAAAAAAGGGATATCAGTTCATCTGTACCATCAAAAAAAAAATAAGTTAGCAAAAATTAACTATAACAGGACTATTGGATTATCTTTTGAAAATATTAAGTTTTTGAAAAAGTACGACTTAGATGTTGAAAAAATTGGTCAAAAAATAAGTAAAATTTTTCTTTATAAAAATGATTCCAAAGAAACTTTTTTAAAGTTTGATAATAAAAATTCGCTTTTCTTTATAGTGAAAAATCACCTTTTATTTGACAGTGTTTATAAAAAATTAAAGAAAAGAAAAGATTTCAAAGAAAGCAATATCAAAAAGGATTCTGATTATTTAAAATTATTAAAGAAAAAAGATTTTCAATTTTTTGTTAATTCAGAAACAAATAACATTATTAATAAAAAATTCTTTTTTCAAAACATAAAAAAAGATTACAAAAGCACATCCTATATTTCCGTGATTGATCATCAAAAATTAAAAAATAATACATCAGTTCAGATTTTTACAAAAAGGGGTCCCTTAGCTTTTTTACCAATTTCTAATTCAAAAACTTCCCTAGTTTATTCAATAACCGATAAGCTAGATATAAATGAAAATGAATTCAAAGAGCTTGTTAAAAAATATAATAAATTCTACAAAATCAAAAGATTTTATAATGTTGATAAATTTAAGTTAAATTTCTTTTTATCAAAAAAATATACTTCTAAAAATATTTTATCATTTGGAGACAATCTTCATAAAGTCCATCCTTTAGCAGGACAGGGATTTAACATGACAGTAAGAGATATAAAATCTTTAACTGATCAAATTCAAAAAAATATAGATCTTGGTTTAGAGCTATCAACTGCTATCCTATCCTTTGAAAAAGAAAGAAAACATAATAATTTCTTTTTTGCATATGGAATTGATTTTCTTCACAATTTTTTTAAAAAAGAAAATAGATTTAAAATATTAGATAACAAAAAAATTTCAGAAACTTTAGATAATAGTTTCTTTTTAAAGAAAATCTCAGAGAAATTTGCAAATAAGGGGTTTAACTTTTAATTACTGTATAGTTTTATTACTAAAGTTATCTTTAAGATAAGTATTAATAATTTGTTCTAATTTTTCTTTTCTATAATTAAGATTCTTTGTTTCCAATAGCATTTGTTTTTCCTCAAGTGTAAAAGGTGAAGCCATCGCTAAAGTATTAATTGTTTGACTTAAGTCTTGTTTTTCAAATTCTTTCCAATTAATCAAATAACCCTGCTTTTCAAATAATGATCTTAAATTATCAAAGATAAGTCTTAAATCTGAAAATTTAATAGGTTCCTTTTTCTCACTAAGGTCTTGTTCAAAATCTTTATGATCAACTTCACACATTCTATATGATTTATCACTTTCAATTTCATTGATTATTTTAAATCTTATTAAACCATTTAAGATAACTATATACCTACCATCATCAGTCTCATTAAAACTTGTAATTTTTCCCATACATCCAATTTTAAATAGATCAGGTTTTTTTGAATCCCCAGATTTTTTTGGCTGTATCATTCCAATAATCCTGTCACTCTTCATACTGTCGTCTATCATTTGAATATATCTTGGTTCAAAAATATTTAGAGGAGCGCTCGTATTTGGAAAAAATATAAAATTTGATAAAGGAAAAACTGGTATTTTTTTTGGTAATTTTGTTTCGTTATTCATAAATAAATTGTAGCAAAGAGTTTAAATAATATCCATACCAAAGCCTAAAGAATTCTTAATTTAGACTAATCAATTTGTCGCTTGCTTAATTTTTAAAAAGCCTTTAACTTCAATTTAATTAAATAGGCGGGCATAGCTCAGTGGTAGAGCGTCTCGTTGCCAACGAGAAGGTCGTGGGTTCAAGTCCCATTGCCCGCTCCATTTTAAGTATTATGAGTGATTTAGCTGAAAAAAAATGTATTCCGTGCGAAGGTGGAATTCCAAGTTTTAAGATTGATGAGATACATAAATATCTTAAAAAAGTTGACGGTTGGGATGTTAAACCTGATGAAAGTAAAAACTATTATTTAATTAAAGAATTTAAATTTAAAAATTTTCTTGAAAGCCAGGAATTTGTCAACAAAGTTGGAGGCATTGCTGAAAGCGAAGGTCATCATCCTGATATTTGGTTTGGTTGGGGATATGCAAAAATTAAAATTTTTACTCATGCTATAAACGGTCTTGCCGAAAGTGACTTCATTCTTGCAGCTAAAATAGATAAAATTTCTTAATGTTTAAAATGTCTTGTCTTGGAAAAGACAAGAATAGTATTTGTTTTATTTGCAAAATTTATAATTTCTTTATCTCTAATAGATCCACTTGGTTGAATTATAGCCTCAACACCAGCTTGTACTAAAGTTTCAATCCCATCTACAAAAGGAAAAAAAGCGTCAGATGCAGCTACAACTTTTTCTTTACTATCAATTTTTCTTAATTTTTTCATTTTACTAACAGCAATCTTGCAGCTATCCAGTCTACTTGGTTGTCCAGATCCTATTCCAATAGTTGAATTATTTTGAGAAATTACTATTGCATTTGATTTTACAAATCTACATACATTAAATGTAAACAAAAGATTTTTCAAAGTCTCATTGGAAGGTCTAACTTTAGAGACAACTTTAAAGTCACCTTTTTTAAATATCCCAGTGTCAGAAGTCTGCGAAAGAAAATTATTCATAATTGACGTATTTTGTTCAAAATTGAGTTCTTTCAATGAACTAGAGTCAATTAATCTTAAATTTTTTTTCCTTTTTAATATTTTTAAAGCGCCAGTTTCAAAACCGTTAGCAACAACTACTTCATAAAACTTACTTGAAATTTCTTTTGCAACAGTTTTATCAACTTTATAATTACATGAAATAATACCTCCAAAAGCACTTGTGGGGTCACACTCATATGCTTTTAGATAGCTATTGATTTTTCTTTTATCTAATGCAACTCCACAAGGGTTTGCATGTTTGATAATTACTGTCGAATAATCTTTAGTAAATGATTTTGATAAGGATATACCTGTAAAAATATCGTTATAATTATTGTAACTTAATTTTTTTCCATTTAGTTGTTTTATATTTATTTCTTTGTTTAAAGAATAGACACTTGCGCCTTGATGAGGATTTTCTCCATACCTTAAATTTTCAACTAAATTTCCACCAATCAATTTCCTTTTTGGTGGTGGAGAGTCATTGTTAGATTTGTTCAAATATTCAGTAATTTTTGTATCGTAATACCCGGTTTCAAGAAAAGCGTCTCTTGATAATATTTTTCTAAAATCAAGACTTGTTGATCCTTTATGTTTGTTCATTTCATTTTGAAGTGCAATATACTGATTTGTGTCTGTAATAACTGTTACATCTTCATAATTTTTTGCTGCTGCTCGAACTAAGGTTGGTCCCCCAATATCGATATTTTCGATTATTTTTTTATCATTTCCTGTTTTTACTGCATCTTCAAAAGGATAAAAATTTACAATAACTAAATCTATCTTTTTGATATCAATTTTTTTAATTTGTTTTTGATGTTTTTTATTGTTCCTTTTGAATAAGATTCCTCCATAAAGCTTTGGATGTAAGGTTTTTACTCTTCCATCTAATATTTCTGGAGAATTAGTAAAATCACTTATTTCAATACTTTTATAACCTAGTCTATTAATTTTTTTATAAGTACCTCCAGAACTTAATATTTCAACTTTAAATTTTTTAAGAACTTTTAAAATTTTTGAAAGTTCAGATTTGTCAGAAACTGAAATTAGGGCTCGATTAATCTTTTTTAAATTCATATTTTTTCAATCGACCAATTTATTTCTTCTTCTTCATTCGAGATAAATCCATTTATAAATATATTTAAATTTTCAGAAAAAGAGTTTTTTCTTCCAAAATAAAGACCTTTTTCAATATCAAAAATTTCTTTATCACAGGTAAATTTCCAACCCGATTTTTTCAGTTGTATTAATATAGATTTTTGATCTTGTGTTTTTATCGCATTTATACCTGGCATAAGATGGAATCGAATTTCATATTCTAAATTTTGAAAACCTCTTTTGGATATGATTTTATCAGTTCCAATAAATTTATTTTTATTTTTGAAAAAGATAAGGTCCCTCTGAATATTTAGGCCATATTTTTTTTGGTAACCATCATGTTTTGCTGAGATATGCCATTTATCTTGATCGTCCTCAATTTTTTTATCAAATATTTTTAGGTTACTTTTGAGGAAATTTTGACCATTAGGATTTTTCGAAAAAGAACATGAAGAACTGTCATCAATTGAAATAGTTGAATGCGATGCTGTTGATTTTGAAATAATATTTAATTTATGTTTAAAATCTTGATAGTACCCACAATTAGTAATGAGTTTTTCATTTTCATGAAAAAATTCAAAAGATAACGCTCCAGATTGATATTCTGATGAATTTTTCTTTTCTGGGGATGAACCAACATCCATCGCTAAACAATTTTTTTTATGTGAGAGAATTGCGTATCCGCCTAAATTATTTAGGTTATTCTTAAATTTATAATCATGGATTTTAAGAAAATTTTGAAAATCTAGGTTACTTATTTCTTGGTTGCCATTAAACAAAAATTTCTTTTCATTTTCTTTAAAGAAAAATGCATAACATTTTCCTAAGTAATAGATAATTTCATTTAGATGTTCAGGAATTTCATTCTGTGAGTCTCTAAGAAGTTCCCTTATAAATATCAAATACTTCAAGTAAAAAAGTAATTGTCTTGGACTTCTAGATTTTGGAAATCCATCCAATTCAAAAGATGAATTAATAATTTTTTTTAACAAATTAAGTCCAAAGTCTAGATATTTTGTTTGGCCATTAAAAGATAAACTGGCAAGAATTATCGCAGTACACCCCAACATTTTGTCGTTTAAAGTTGAAGAGTTATCAATCTCATTAATTAAATGATTTACTTGTTTTTTAATGTTTCTAGAAAATAAAATTTTATAATTTTCTGTCGCGTTTTCATAAGTAATCTGGCTATTAGCAATCCATGAAATAATTCTTTTTGCCAAGGTATCTGTTTCCCAACTTTTAGGTGAATAGCTTTCATAATTTCCAATCCAGTTCGATATTATATTTTGAGTAATTTTTTTTGATGATTTTAAGTTAATTGTAAACAACCAATAAAAACTATGAATCTTTTTAAAATCTTTATCATTAAGATCAATTTTGTTCCAAACATCTTCAAGACTAAAATCTTCAATCCTAAAATTTCTCTCTTTCGATTTAATAATACAATTTAGTAAACTCAAATTTGGAACATAATTCAAGCCTCCGTCAAATACTCTAGATATCTTCCGGTTATAAATATTTGAGTTGAGATATACTTTTCTAATTTGTTTATAAAGATAAGAAAGAGAATTATTTAAAAATTTTTCTTTAGCTATCATGATAAATCAAATCGATTTTAGAAAATCTATATTCTTTTTTATATCTCCATTGTTTTCTTTAAAAATTGTAGTCCCTGATACCAAGACATTTGCCCCAGCATCAATTACTGATTTGAAATTTGAAAAATTAATTCCACCATCAACTTCAATATCAAAATTTAATTTTTTTTTATCTTTTAAATTTTTTAAGCTTTTAATTTTTTCTAAAACATCAGATATAAATTTTTGACCACCAAAACCTGGATAAACACTCATGATAAGTATTAGATCTACTTTATCTAAATAATCTTCAACAATATCAATTTTAGTATCTGGATTTAAAGATATACCTACTTTTTTTTTAAAACTTCTTATTTCATCAATAGACTCTTGTAAATTAGGAGTAGCCTCTGGATGAATTGTAATAATATCTGCTCCTGCATTTGCAAAATCCTTTATATATTTATGAACTGGACTAATCATTAAATGAACGTCAAATGGAAGTGAAGTTTTGCTTCTTAGCGCTTTTATAACAGGTGGACCAATAGTAATATTGGGTACAAAGTGACCATCCATTACATCAACATGAATCATGTCTGCTCCCGCTGTTTCAAGTTTTTTTATATCTTTTTCTAAATTACTGAAATCAGCCGAAAGAATTGATGGAGATATTTGAATTTTTTTCATTGATACTTAGAATACTAGTATCAATTTTTGTTTTTTTTTTGAATCAATTTTTACCGAAAATTTGGTATATTTGAATAGCTATTTCACTTTCTAATGGAAATGATAACATTCCCATTACAGAATAGCCTAATAGATAAGGCATTAAGTAAAATCTAAACATGTAGAAGAACCAAGCAACATAAAGTGGCACCAAAGGCTTTATAATGAAAGATGGCGTAATAAATGCAAATATTCTTATAAATGGATCAGTCATCTTCACAAATATCTTCATAAAAAAGAAATTTGAGTCCTCTCTTTGAAATATGTTCATCGCAACTCTTCCAATCAGCGTCCACATAATTACGCCCATAACGTAATCGATTAAATAGACCATTGGATGAAAGTTTGCGTACATGAGTTTAAAAGATTGAAGGGGCGAAAAATCGCCCCTTCGAAAGTAATTATTTAGTGTTGTTTACCAAGTATCGCTTTACCGCTAGGTATTCGTACTTCGTCAACCATTCTTTGAGTAGCAGCATCAGGTGCTTTAGTCATCAAGCTGACTACCACCATTAATACTAAGCTTACTAAAGATCCAACAATACCAAATGTTAATTGAGTAACTCCCCAGAATCCAGGGTAACCACTTCTTACAGCAATTAGATATGCTGAACCAGCAATTAAACCACCTAACATTCCAGCGACTGCTCCTTGAGCATTAGCTCTCTTCCACCATACTCCTAATACAAGTGGGAAGAACAATCCTGACATCGCAAAGTCAAAAGCCCAGATGACTGAACCTAAGATACCTTGAATCTCAAGAGCTGCAATTGTTGCTCCTGCAAAACCAATTAATACAAGTAATACCCTTGCAACGATAAGTCTTTTCGCTGTCTCTGCTCTTGGGTTGATCATCTTGTAGTAAATATCATGCGATAGAGCATTTGATATCGCTAACACTAATCCGTCAGCTGTTGACATGGCAGCAGCCATACCTCCAGCAGCAACTAGACCAGAAATTACATACGGTAATCCTGCTATCTCTGGAGTAGCCAATACAACGGCTTTACCACCCATGAAAAACTCGTTTAATTCAAGTGTTCCATTTCCGTTAAAGTCGCTTACAAACATTAAGTTTGCTTGGTTCCAGTTTTGATACCAGTCAATCGCTTGAACTTCAGTGATTGATTTACCAATAATTCCAGTAGCTAAGTTTGGATCCATTAGTGATAGTTTAGACAAAGTCGCTAACATTGGTGCTGAAGAGTAAAGTAGGAATATAAAGAATAGTGACCAACCTACTGATCTTCTTGCAGCTTTCACACTCGGAGTTGTGAAATATCTCATCATAACGTGTGGTAATGAAGCTGTTCCAGCCATCATACATACTGCTAATGAAATAAATTTCCAAGGTGTTGTGTTAACTTCTGAGTGCGCTTTAGTTATACCTGCTAAGCCTTTTGGTACCTGTTTTAGGTCAGCTGCAGAGTTTTTAACTTCGCCAAGACCAAACTGAGCTTCTAACTCAGCAATCCTTGCTACTTCATCTGCTAACATAAAGTGTGGAAATACTCCTGCACCCATTTTGTTACTGATCCAGAAAACTGGTAACAAGTATGCTATAATCAGTACGATGTACTGAGCAACTTGCGTCCAAGTAACTGCTCTCATTCCACCAAGCATTGAACACATCAATATACTTGCAAGACCAACATACACAGCAATCTCGAAAGGAATATCAAGTGCAACTGATGCAATTGTTCCTGTCGCGTTTATCTGTGCAGTCACGTATGTGAATGATGCAACTGTTAAGACTATTACCGCAGATAGTCTAGCCATGTTTCCGCCATATCTTGTTCCGATAAAATCTGGAACTGTGTAGCAACCAAACTTTCTTAAGTAAGGTGCTAATAGCGAAGCAACTAGTACGTATCCACCCGTCCAACCAACAAGCAATGCCATATAGCCGTAACCTTTAAAGTAAATTCCTCCAGCCATCGCAACGAATGAAGCACCAGACATCCAGTCTGCTGCAGTAGCCATTCCGTTGAATACTGTTGGAACCTGTCTTCCAGCTACGTAATATGCATCTGTTTGCATTGTACGTGATAGGTAACCAATTAACGCATAAATTAAAACTGTAAACGCAACAAAGAAAATACCAATTAACTTCGCTGACATTCCAGCTTGTTCAGCAATCGCCATTAAGATTATGAAAACGATAAACCCGCCGGTGTATGTTCCATAAATCTTAGGAAGATTGTCTATAAATTTACCTTTAAACATTAGTCATCCTCTCTTTCAGTGTAGCCGAACTCCTCGTCAATTTTTTCTTGTCTATTCGCAAACCAGAAAATCAGTATTACGAAAATTCCAAGAGAACCTTGACATGTCATGTAATAAGACAACGGATATCCTAGTGGTCTTATTGATGACGCTTCCATCTCGGCGCCGAAGAAAAAGATGCCAATAGAGAAAACGAACCAGATTGCTAACGTTACGAATAGCAACATTCTAGTTTTTTCCCAGTGTTGTTGTTGTTTTGACATTTTTTTTCCCTCCCTATAGGTTAAAAGACGAAACATTACCCAAAATGACATAGATTGGAACCCCTAAAAATGTTACAATTGAGTGTGTTTTTACACAATTAGACAACTTGTAGTAGAAAATAATGCTAAAATACAAATTCAATCTAAAAGATATAAGTCTTGCTGATTTTAAAATCTATTTAGCAGCAATGTTTAAAGCAGTGCTTCCTAAGAGCAAATTGAGGAATTTGGACGATCTAAAAAAATTTATTCAACAGAAATCAGCATGGGTGACCCAGGTTACACTTTATAATTACTTAAAAACCAGAATGGGAACTAGATACGTTTTGCATTTTGATAATGAAGTTTTTTTATCTTCAATAAACAAAGCAAAATGGAATATTTATTATGTGGCCCTTCAAGATCTTACTTTCTACAGCTTCTCGTATTTAAATTATTTCTTCAAATACGAAGATACAGCAAAATCAAAAATGATTTATGAAGAGATCTTGCACGATGAACTAAAGAACGGAATGCCAGATGATATAATTGCAAAAGGAAAAGCAACTTTTGACAAAAGATTAGAAGAAATTGATTGGAAAAAATATTTTAGTTCTTTGCCATTTAATAAGAGCGCTTTGGCTTTGTACGAATGGGCGCCAATTGCTGAAGAACTTAAAACCCTAGATAGAAAAATTGTTTTAAACTCTATGATACTGAAGTGGGATAATATTAAAGAAGAATTTGAAAAGAGAATTAATTTTTAAATATTTTTTCTTTCATCAACAAGACTTTTCACAACACTAGGATCTGCTAAAGTTGTAGTGTCTCCAAGTTGATCATGTTCATTTGCTGCAATCTTTCGTAAAATTCTTCTCATGATTTTTCCTGATCTAGTTTTTGGGAGCCCAGGTGAAAAATGAATTATATCAGGTGTAGCTATCGGACCAATTTGTTTTCTTACCCAAAGTTTTAAGTCTCTCTCTAAATCACCGTCTGGATTTTCTCCTACGTTAAGGGTTACGTAACAATACAAACCATTTCCTTTTATATCGTGAGGATAACCAACAACAGCAGCCTCTGCTACTTTAGGATGAGCTACAAAAGCACTTTCTATTTCTGCAGTACCTAAGTTGTGACCTGATACGATTATAACATCGTCAACCCTTCCAGTGATCCAATAATAACCATCTTTGTCTCTTCGACATCCATCACCAGTAAAATATTTTCCATCAAATTGAGAAAAATATGTTTCAATAAATCTATTGTGGTCTCCATAAACAGTTCTCATTTGACCAGGCCATGATTGAGCAATACATAATCTTCCTTGGGCTTCGCCTTTTAAAACATTTCCATCTTTATCAACTATTACAGGTTTTATTCCATAAAAAGGCTTAGTTGCTGAACCTGGTTTTAGATCTATTGCTCCAGTCTGTGGACTAATCAATATACCTCCTGTTTCTGTTTGCCACCAGGTATCAACAATTGGACACTTACTATCACCAACTGTTTTGTAATACCACTCCCATGCCTCTGGGTTGATTGGTTCTCCGACAGTTCCTAAAAGTTTTAAGCTTTTTCTAGAAGTCTTTTTAACAGGTCCTTCACCTTCTCTCATTAAAGCTCTAATTGCGGTAGGAGCTGTATAAAAAATGTTTACTTTATACTTATCGACAATTTGCCACCATCTTGAACTGTCGGGATAAGTTGGAATTCCCTCAAACATTATAGTTGTTGCTCCATTAGCCAAAGGTCCATAAATGATATAACTATGTCCTGTGATCCATCCAATGTCAGCAGTACACCAATAAATATCTTTGTGTTTATAATTAAATATGTATTGATGTGTCATTGAGGCATAAACCATATAACCGCCTGTAGTATGAAGTACACCTTTAGGCTTCCCCGTTGAACCAGATGTATATAAAATAAAAAGAGGATCTTCTGCATTCATTTCCTCAGGCTCACATACAGCTGGGACATTTTTTGTTATGTCATGGTACCAAACATCTCTGTCTTCATTCCAATTAATTCTATTTCCTGTTCTTTTAACAACAACACATTTTTTAACATTGGTGCAACTCAACAAAGCTTCATCTGTAATTTCTTTCAATGGAATTGTTTTTCCCCCTCTTAAACCTTCATCAGCAGTCACTACATAATCTGAGTTACAATCATTAATTCTTCCAGCAATGCTGTCAGGTGAAAATCCTCCAAAAATTATTGAGTGTACTGCCCCAATTCTTGCACATGCAAGCATGGTGTATGCGAGCTCCGGTATCATAGTTAAATAAATCGTTACCCTATCACCTTTTTTAACACCAATATTTTTTAGTCCGTTTGCAATTTTAGATACCTCCAAATGGAGTTGCTTGTAGCTTATTTTCTTTTGAATTTTTGGATCATCCCCAACCCAAATAATTGCAGTCTTATCTTTATTGTTTTTAAGATGTCTATCTATACAGTTTGCTGAAGCATTAAGAGTCCCATCATAGAACCATTTAATATGAACATCAGATTTACTGTACTTCACATCTTTAATCTTAGTATATGGCTTGATCCAACTTATTCTTTTACCTTCTTTTCTCCAAAAAGCGTCATTCTCTTTTAAAGATTGATTGTATTTTTTTTCATACAAGTTTTTTGTAACTAAGGCTTTTTTTATCCATTCAGATTTAGTTTTATAAATTTTTTCTCCATCTTCTTTTGATTGACTGACAGATGGTTTTATTTTTCTCTTTCTAGGCTTTAAAGACCTTCTTTTTTTTGTTTTATGAGAAACCTTTTTTTTCTTTTTTGTAGGTTTTCTTTTTTTAATTTTTGTACCTTTTTTCTTTTTTCTAGATTTTTTTGGCATACTAAATATTACCCATTTTATTTAATATTTTCCAGCTTTTAGAGTCGATTGGCATTACTGATAATCTGCTTTGTTTAATAAGCGGAATTCCACTTAAAGACCTGTTTTTTTTAATATCCTCTAATTTTATGGGTTTTTTGAATTTTTGTTTAAATCTTACCATGACAGCAACGAACATCCTTTTTTTATCTGTAGGATCTAAGAAAGCTTCTTTTATCACTTCTACTATACCAACAATTTCTTTTCCAATATTAGAATGGTAAAAAAAACAAAGATCACCATTTTTCATTTTTTTTAAATTGTTTCTTGCTTGATAATTTCTCACACCATCCCATATTGCACCTTTGACACCTGCTTTTTCTTGTTGAGTGAGAGACCATACATCTGGCTCAGACTTCATTAACCAATATTGCATTTAAATTTTTACTCCAGCGCCCTTAAGAAAATTTGCTTTGCTGTCCAGTTGCCACCTTGGATTTGCTTCAAAATTATGTTTATCAAATTTTTTCATCTTGTATCTTTCCAGACCTGCCAGCGCTATCATTGCTGCGTTATCGGTGCACAATTTTAAATCAGGAAAATAAACTTTAAATTTTTTTTCCTTACATAATCTTTCTAAAACAATTCTGATTTGTTTGTTTGCAGCAACACCACCCGCAACTACTAAAGTTCTACTTTTTGGATAAAGCTCTAAATATTGATCAATAGCTTTTTTTGTTTTTTTATACAAAATATCAAGAACGGTTTTTTGAAAACTTGCTGCAAGATCGTTTTTATCTTTGTCTGTCTTTATGAATTCTTTTACTCTTAAAATTGCTGTTTTTAGACCAGCGAAGGATAAATTAGACCCACCTCTATTAAAAATAGGCTTTGGTAGAATGAACCTATTTTCCTCACCTTTCACTGCTAATTCTTCAATCTTAGGTCCACCAGGGTAACCAAGATTTAAAAGTTTTGCTGTTTTATCAAATGCTTCACCAAGCGCGTCATCTATTGTTGTACCAAGTCTTTTATATTTACCCAAATTACTCACAGTTACATATTGGGTATGTCCCCCAGAAATTAAGAAAAGAAGATATGGATATTTTATGTTAAAATTTAATTTTGGACTTAAAGCATGTCCTTCTAAATGATTTACAGCTATAAAAGGTTTTTTTAATGACAAAGACAAAGCTTTTGCAAAATTTAAACCAACTGATAGGCAAACTATCAGTCCAGGTCCAGCAGTTGCAGCAACAGCATCAATATCTTTCAATTTTACTTTACTAATTTTTAAAGCTTTCTTTGTCATAATATCAATTTTATCAAGATGCGCTCTTGCAGCTAAATCTGGAACAACTCCACCATATTTTTTATGTACTTCAAATTGACTTGAAATAACATTTGACAAAATTTTAGGTCTATTTTTTCCATTATCCCTCAATATGGATACAGCTGTCTCATCACAACTAGTTTCTATGCCAATAATAATTGTTTTTTTTTTCATAAAAGGTTTTTATTAATATAATTTAATCTAAAAATAAAAAAATTAAATAAATGGAAAAACTTATAATTGGTTCTCGAGGAAGTAAATTGGCATTGAAATATGCTGAAATTGCTAAGAAAGCTTTCCTTAAAGAACTTGATATAGAAATAGAAATAAAAAAAATCACAACAGATGGTGATTTAGTTTTAGATAGAAGAACTAGTGAAATTGGTGGCAAAGGAGAATTCATTAAAAATATTGAAAAGGAACTTATAAACAAAAATATTAATATAGCTGTTCATTCACTAAAAGATGTTCCATCCGTAAAGACCAAAGGTCTAAAGATCGACTGTTTTCTTAAAAGAAACGATCCGCAAGAAGTTTTAATCAATAAAGAAAACTTAACGCTTGAAAAAATAAAAAGAAATTCAGTAATTGGCACTTCTTCATTAAGGAGGGAATTTCAGTTGAAACATTTAAGACCAGACTTAAACTTCAAATTAATAAGGGGTAATATTGATACCAGAATTAAAAAATTAGACGAGAATCAATATGATTCGATTATTTTAGCAAAGGCTGGTTTAATGTCTTTATCATTAGAAAATAGAATATCGCAAGTATTTGAATGTAGGAAAATAGTTCCTCCAGCTGGCCAAGGAACAATCGTTCTTCAATCCAGAGAAGATGACGATGAATTAAATAACATCCTTTCAAAAATTAACCATTTTGAAACTTCAATTGAAGCAAAAGTTGAAAGAAAAATTTTAAATGTTTTAGAGGGTGATTGCAACACCGCAGCAGGTATATATGCTAATGTAAATGGAAAGAATGTAAAAATCATAGCTGAACTATTTTCTGATGATGGAATTAAAAAATTTACTTACAAAGATGAATGCAAGATAGAAGAAGCTTTAAAAATTGCTAAAAAAGCTGGTGATGATTTAAAAAAGCAGTTTAAGATGTTTAAATAAATGCATGTTTTGTTAACTAGACCTTTAGAAGACTCTATAGAACTCATAAAGAGATTTAAAGATAGAGGTATTACTGTATCCCATCTTCCATTAATAAAAATAAATAGAATAAATTATCCTAAACCTAACAGTTCAGAATATAAGACTATCGTTTTTACAAGCTCAAATGCAGTAAGAAATTTAGATACTAAAGTTTTTGATAAAAATATTTCATGTTTTTGTGTTGGTGATGCAACTGAAAAAACAGCAAAACAAAAAGGTTTTCACAATACATTTTCAGCTGGTGGAAGTGCAAAAAATTTGAAAGAATTAATTTTACAAAATTTAGAAAAAAGAACTGAGAAAATTTTGTATATTAGTGGTGAATTAGTTTCATATGATCTGGATAAGGATTTGAGCAAAGAGGGTTTAAATGTTCAAAGATTAATTAATTATAGCGTTTCACATATTAAAGATTTAAGTTCTGATTTTTTGAGTGAACTTAAAAAAAAAATTCCAGATATTGTTTATATTTATTCTCAAAATAGTGCAGTAAGTTTTTTAAATTTAATCAAAAAATACGAATTGGATGATTATTGGATGAAAACTAATTTAATGTGCATTGGTGAAAAAAGTTCATCTGTATTAAATGAGCTAAAATGGAAGAAAATCTTCTTATTTAATCCTGGTGAAGAAGAATATTTATTATATAAAATTTAGTTATGGAAGTTTTTATAAATTTAAAAGATTTGTTTCTTTCTGTTTGGGACCAAGGAATTCTTGGAATTGATATTGGTCAAATCCTTATTGGTTTAGGAATATTTCTACTATTTTTAATTTTTAGAGGTCTTATAAGCAAACTAATTCTTAAAAAATTAGAAATTATATCTCAAAAAACAACTAATAAACTAGATGACACGTTTGTGAAATCTTTGGTTGGTCCAGCAAGATTCTTGCCGATAGTTTTAGGTTTCTTTTTTGCGAGCTATTATATGACATTTAGCGATGAAACCAGTTCATTCGTTGATAACATTAATAGAACATTGATCACCATATTATTGTTCTGGATTATTCATCAAATAATAGAACCAATTTCCTATATCTTAAGTGGCTTAGATAGAATTTTAACTCGCGAATTAATAGGTTGGATAATTAAATCATTAAAGATATTAATCTTTATTCTTGGAGCTGCAGCTGTTTTAGAACTGTGGGGAATAAAAATTGGTCCAATTATAGCAGGACTAGGTTTGTTTGGTGTTGCAGTAGCATTAGGTGCACAAGATTTATTTAAAAATTTAATTTCAGGAATTTTAGTTTTAGTTGAAAAAAGATTTAAAATGGGTGACTGGATTTTGGTAGAAGGAACCATTGAGGGCATTGTTGAAAAAATTGGATTTAGATCAACTACAATAAGAAAGTTTGATAAGTCTTTAGCTATAATACCAAATTTTCAATTTGCTGAAAATGCTGTGATAAATATAAGCCAAACAACAAACTGGTTAATAAGCTGGACAATCACTCTTCAGTACGACACAACTATTGAGCAACTAAAAAATGTAAGAAATCAAATCGAAAATTTTATTAAGGACAGCAAAGACTTTAATACAAAAGTTGGTTTAGCGGTAAGAGTAGATAAATTTTCTGATAGTTCCATAGATATGTATGTAAGATGTTTTACCCAAACAGGTAGTTGGAATGAATGGCTTGAAGTTAAAGAGAGATTAGCTATAGGCATTAAGGAAATCGTAGAAAAAAATAAAGCATCTTTTGCGTTTCCTAGTCAATCAATTTACGTAGAGAAAAAATGATAATTATTTACATAGTTGTTATGACAATTCTTAAATATTATTCATACATAGTGATTGCTAATGTTGTTCTAAGTTGGTTGGTAGCTTTTAATGTGATTAATACTGGAAATAGATTTGTTTATTCTATTTTGGATTTTACGTACCGTGTAACAGAACCTTTTTTAAATAGGATTAGAGCTTTTTTACCAAATCTTGGTGCATTTGATATTTCACCTATAATATTACTTATGTTGATATGGATTATGCAAATGTGTATGGAGTATTATATTAGACCAATTATTTAAAACATCATGAATTTAATTGACGGAAAAAAAATTGCTGCCCAATTAAGAAACAAACTAAAGGTGGAAGTAGATAGTATCCAAAAAAAATTTAATAGAGTTCCTGGATTGACAGTAATTTTAATTGGAGATTTTGCACCAAGTCAAATTTATGTAAGAAACAAAGAAAAATCAGCCAAAGAAATTGGTCTTAGGTCAGAAATTGTAAAATACCCCAAAGATGTGCAAGAGAAGACAGTTTTAAACAAAATAGATGAACTGAACAAAGATGATGATGTCTCGGGCATACTTGTTCAGCTTCCTCTCCCTGATCATATTGATAAGCAAAAAATAATTGAAAGGATAAACCCTGAAAAAGATGTTGATGGATTCCACCCTCATAATGTAGGAAATTTATCATCTGGGTATGAAAGTTCGGTTCCTTGTACTCCGTTAGGATGCTATTTGCTTATAAAAGAAATTGAACCTAATTTGAGTGGAAAAAAAGCGATTGTTATAGGTAGATCTAATTTAAATGGTAAGCCTATGGCCCAACTTCTTCTGAAAGAAAATTGTACAGTGACTATTACTCACTCAAAAACGAAAGATTTAAAAAATGAATGTAATAAAGGTGATATTGTAATAGCTGCTGTAGGAATTCCAGAGCTAGTTAAAGGAGATTGGATTAAAAAAGACGCAATTGTAATTGATGTTGGAATAAATAAGACAGAAAAAGGTATTATAGGCGATGTTGCGTTTGAAGAAGTATCAAAAGTAGCGAAAGCATTAACTCCAGTTCCGGGTGGTGTAGGACCAATGACAATCGCCTGTTTATTAAAAAACACAATTGATTGCTTTAAAAGAAGTTTAAAATAATTTTCTTAAAATAGAATTAAACTTTTCACCAACATCTTGAGTATTAAAAAGTTTTTCATTCGCCGCATGTTGATAATATTTTTTTTTATCTAAAATTTTTTCATCATTAGCTATTTCAATTGCTTTACTAACATAATCATCTTTATTTTTTACTATTGGTGGATTTTCAACCTCCATTTGATTGTAAGCGGCGCTTACAATTTTCGATTTAATATATTTAGTTGGACATGTAACTGTTTGTGTCCCGTAAAACATTGATTCGTGAAAAGAATTTCCAGAGCCAAAATAAATTGGATCTAACAAAACCGAAGAAGTTCCCAAATGATTGATAAACTGTTCTAAATTTAATGGATCTAAAAAAATAACTCTTTTAGAGTCAAAATTCTTATTCTTTCTAAACCTCTCTAGTAGTTTCAAAAAATAAACTTTGTGGCTATCTTTTAATAAATATAAAATTGCTTTTTTATCTTTCTTTAGAATGTCAAATAAATAATCATCAAAGTCTGGATGAAATTTAAATAAGGTCTGAGGACAAGAATAAATATTTTTTTTTGATATATCTTTGTCACTTAAAATATTCTCTATAACTGGTTTATTGTAGATCATAGGAAGTTTATCTATTATTAAAAATTTTTCAGAGTAAAATTTTTTTGAGTTTTCTGAAATTAGATGTTTTGAACATAAAAAAAAGTCGATAGTATCAGACCCAGTTGTTTCAGGATGTCCCCAGGACATAATTTGATACCTCGCCAATCTAATCAAAGATAAAAAATAAAATTCAATCGACATGCCAATGTCTGGATAAAAAAGAATGTCAAATTTTTCTTTTTCGATGACTCTTATTTTATCAATTAATTTGTTAGGCAGTGTTTCATTTTTAAATCCTTTATTATTTTTATTTTGAAATTCCCCAAATATCTCACCTTTTTTTGTTTTGTTTGAATGATAAACAACAATATCAAAAAATTTTAAATCTAGACTAAAAATTAGATTTTTAAATAATTTGCCTATTGTATGATCAGTAAAAAACTCAGAGACAAAACCAATTTTAATTTTATCATTTAATTTCTGATTTATAGTAACTTTATGATTTAGTGGTTGATAAATCTTTTTAAGAGCTTTCACCATTTTTTTGTTTATTTCTAGATTATCTTTATCGGTGTAAGTAAGTTCAAATAACGGAGGCGAAATTATTTGATCATTATCATAATCTAATTTAATGTTAGAACTGATAATTTCATCCAAACCTTTATCAATTTTTTGTCTATACTCGTCTATCTCTTTTTTGTCTCTAGAAATAAGAGGAGAAAGTATTTTTTTTTGTAATTCCCATTTTTTATTTATTAAGTTTTTTTTTAACCCCTCATTGACTACTTTTATCGTTTCTTCTATTTTGTCTTGGTTTTTTAAAACACTAGCTAGAAATTGATAAGCAAATGGTTCATCAGGGTTAATTTTTATAATTTTTTTGATGCATTCTTCGGCTTGTTTAAAAGCTCCGGAAAAAGCATAAGAATGACTTAAGTTACGGAGTATGGATAAATTATCTGGAAAATCATTTAAAAGTTTCTCAAACAACTGAGTAGATTTTTTAAATTCTTTTTTTTGAAGGTGACTGTATGCAATTTTGAAAAGTTCATCTGCTGAATATTTGTTCACAATATTTCAAGAATATATTATTTTACCAAAAATGGTATTTTAATAATTTAGATCAAGTTAATTTTGATCTTCCGCCATCAACACCTATAATTTGACCAGTTATCCACGAACTTTCATCAGTTAGTAAAAACTTTGCCATTGCTGCAGCATCTTTTCCTTCACCAATTCTTTTCATAGGATGTGCTTTTGCTATGCCTTCAGCTATTAACTTATTCTTTAGCATAGGTTCAGCAATTTTTGATTTTGTTAAACTAGGTGCAATACAATTTACTCTTACGTTTGGAGCAAATTCTGCTGCTAAAGAAACAGTTAATCCCTCTAAAGCACCTTTTACAGAAGCGATAATACTGTGATTTGTAAATCCTCTTCTGACAGCAACAGTTGAAAAAATTACAACTGAACCTTTATTTTTTTTCAAACTTTCTTGAAAATTTTTAATTGTCTCTATAATTGGATAAAAATTTAAATCAAAACACTTTTGAAAGTCCTCTTTTTTTACCATTCTCAGAGGTTTAAGATCTATTGATCCTACACAATATGCAATTCCTTTTATTTCATCATTGGCAAACTCGTTTTTTAAGTTCTCAATTTTTGCATTGTCAAGAACATCTACTACAGAATATTTGAAACCAGTTTCAGATGAAATATTTTTTAAACTTTCTTCGTCTCTTCCAATAAGCTGAACATCCTCATTATTTTCAGCCATCATTTTTGATAAATTTGAGCCGATAGAACCTGTCGCACCAAAAATTAAATATTTTCCTGACATATCTTATAATAGTATTTATAAATAAATTATGAAATTGTTTATTACACTTGGAAATCAATTATTTCCATTAAAATACTTAAGCCGCTTCAAAAATGACCATCTTTTTTTTATGGCTGAAGATTATGGTTTATGCACGTATGAAAAACATCATAAACTTAAAATATTGCTTTTTTTATCCGCAATGCGATCTCACGCAGACAACTTAAAGAAAAATAATTTTAAAGTAATCTACTCTAAAATTGATGACTCGGATTTTAAAAATGACTACATGAAAAAAATACAAAAAGTCATAAAAAAAAACAAGATAAAAGAAATTTCTTTTTTTGAAATCGAGGATAAACCCTTTGAGAAAAAAATTTTGGATTTTGTTAAAAAAAATAAAATAAAATTCAATATGGTTAAAACCCCAATGTTTTTGAATTCAAGAAATGATTTTAAAAAATATTTATCTAAATCAAAAAAGCCATTCATGGCAGTGTTTTATAAAGAAACAAGAAAAAAAATGAATGTTTTAATGAATGGTGAAGATCCAGTTGGAGGTAAATGGAGTTTTGATGAAGATAACAGAAAAAAACTTCCTAAAGGTACAAAAATCCCAACCTTTCCAAAAATAAATGAAACTACTCACACAAAAAATCTAAAAGCAATAATTGAAAAAAATTTTTCCAAGCATCCTGGTTCAACAAAAAGTTTCTGGTTTGCGACAGAATTCAAAGATGTGATGAGATTATTAGATTTTTTCATTAAAGAAAAATCAAATTTATTTGGAGATTATGAAGATGCTGTTGATCAAAGTAATAATATATTATTCCATAGTGCTCTCAGTCCGTATTTAAATCTAGGAATAATCACACCCGAAATAGTACTAGAAAGAATTTTATCTAGTCACAAAAAGAAAAAAATAAAAATTAATTCTTTGGAAGGTTATATAAGACAGCTTATTGGATGGCGTGAATTTATGAGAGGAATTTATCAAAATTTCGACTCGAAATTAGAAAATGGAAACTTCTTTAAGCATGTCAGAAAAATGAAAGCTTCATGGTATGATGGAAATACTGGTTTACCACCGCTGGATTATGCAATTAAAAATGCTAACGATCATGGTTGGTCCCACCACATAGAAAGACTGATGATATTATCTAACATAATGAATCTTTGTGAGATAAAACCAATTTATGTTTATAGATGGTTTATGGAAATGTTTGTTGACTCATCAGATTGGGTAATGTCTCCAAATGTTTATGGAATGGGACTGTTCAGCGATGGAGGAATATTCGCAACTAAACCATATATTTGCGGTTCAAGTTATTTTTTAAAAATGATGGATTTTAAAAAAGGTGATTGGTGCAATATTATGGATGGTCTCTATTGGAGATTTATCAATAAAAATAGAAAATTCTTTTTAAAAAATCCTAGACTTTCAATGATGGTAAGAATTTATGATAAAATGAATCCAGATAGGAAGAAACTGATCTTAAAAGAGGCTGATAATTTTATTAAAAAAAATACTTTTTAAAATCATAATAGTGTACAAAAGTTAAAGATGTCTAATTCTTTGCAGATTTTAATGCCCGCCCATAATGAAGGGAAAAATATTAAAAATCACATTACAAGGGTTAATAATATTCTAAAAAAAAAAATTAAATTTTCCTTTTTAATTTGTGAGGATGGAAGTTCTGATAACACTTTAGAAATCTTAAAAAGATTAAAAAAAAAATTCAAAATTCGTATTTTATCCAAAAAAGAAAAACAAGGATATTCGACAGCAGTGATGTCAGGCATCAAAAGAGCTAAAGCTGATTATTTGTTAATAATGGACTCAGATGGTCAATGTGATCCAAGACAAATTTTAAAGTTCTGGAATGCAAGAAAAAAAGCTGATTTAGTTGTTGGATATAGAATTAAAAGAAAAGACTTTTTATATAGAAAATTTTTTTCAGATTTCGCAAAGTTCGTTTATAGTTTTTTTTTTAAAGTAAAACTTAAAGATCCAAGTTTTGCCTTTTCTTTAATACGAAAAGATGTTTACAAATCTCTTCAAAATTTTACTCCATCTATGCCTGAAGGATTCTTCTGGGAATACAACGCTCGAGCAATTTATAAGGGTTATAAAATATTAGAAATAGGAATTGATCATAAAAAAAGAAAGTTTGGTAATACTCAAATTTTCCATGTATGGAGTCTACCAAAAATTGCTTTAGTTAATTTTATAGGACTATTAAGAGTAAAGTTTGATCTTTTAATAAATAAAGATGATTGAGAATATTAGAAAAAATTGGTCGAATTATTTTAAAATTTATGTCTTAGCATTAATTATTTTCGGGATTTTTTTTCTTTATTCAAAACACGATGTTGGAAATGACTCTAGCCTTTCGGATTGGCTTATAAATTATGAAGGAGGTTTTGTTCGAAGAGGGCTAATAGGAGAAATGATAATAAATTTTTCGAATGCATTGTCCTTGAAATTAAGAGACTCAATATTAATTTTTCAATTATTTTTTTTCGTAAGTTATTATTTTTTAATTACTTTGTTTTGCAAAAATATGTTTCACAACAGAATAATAATTTTAGCAATTTTTTCTCCAATCTTTTTATTATATCCGGTTGCAGAAATAGAAGTATTAGGACGAAAGGAATTAATAATTTTTTTAATTTTTTTATCTTATTTATTATTTGATGTTAAAAGTTTCAAAATCCAACTTATTTATAAACTGATACTATTCCCTGCAAGTATTTTAACATGGGAACCAATGTTTTTATTCTTTCCATTTATTTTTTTAATTGATCTGTTTGTTTTTAAAATCAAGAAATTTGATAAAAAGTTCCTGTATCTTTTATCAAGTTATCTTTTATCAATTTTTTTTGTAATAATAATATATCTAAATCCTTTCCAAAAAGAGAACTATGATATAATGAGCAACTTCCTTAAAAATCAATTCAGTGAGACATGTTACATGTCTTGTAGTTTTGTGGGTAAACAGTCCGAAAATTCTTTCTCTGAACTTTTCAAAGTGATTTTAGAAAAATTTGAATTTACTTATGCCATCAGGTATTTAATCATAATTCTAGTTGGATTTCTCCCTCTCTATTTGCTTTCCATTTACTCAAAAACTAAAAGCAAAAATCAGGTATTGATAATCTCAAAATTTAAAAATATTTTTTTTCCTTTTTTATTAGCCTTTTTACCAAGTACAGTTTTATATTTAGTTATGTATGACTGGGCAAGAATAGTTCATGTAAGCTACACCTTTTCCATACTAACATTTTTATATTTATTAAAAGAAAACTTCATTGAGCTTTCCAACCAAAAAATTCAAAAGAGTTATATTTCTAAATTACCTAAAAAATTTTTTATAATAGTGTTTTTTTTATTTGCATTCAGCTGGAACCCTAAAGTTGTGATGGTTGATGATGTGGCGTCAAAGCCTATTTATGCCACCCCTTATAAATTTTATAAATATTTTATTAGAGATAAATTTTAATGAAGATAAAAGTTTTTTTTAACAATTCATGCAATATCTGCAAAATGGAAATCGACCATTATAAAAAACACTCAGATAATAATTTGGAATGGGTTGATATTACAAACAATAAAGAGGCAATAAATCTTACTTCAAAATCATCAGCGGAATTATTAAGAAGATTACATGTTATTGAAAATGGAGAAGTTATAGGTGGTGCAAAAGCATTCGTTGTTATTTGGTCTAAAATTCCAAAATATAAATTTTTAGCTAAAATATTTAGTTTCAAACCTTTTTTTATTATTTTTCATTATTTATATGAATTTGTTGCTTACTTTCTCTTTTTGAAAAACAAACATCAACTTAATGAAGAAACAAAACCTTCCAACTAAAATTTGTCCGGTTTGCCAAAGGCCATTTAAATGGAGAAAAAAATGGAGATTAAATTGGGATAAAGTTAAATATTGCTCAAAAAGATGTTCGTCTAAGTGAACGTTGTAATAATTTTTGGAATATAATTTTTAAAATTAAAAAAACCTTTATTACAATATTGCCAAGAAAACTGATCAAGTTTTCTGTATAAAAAATTAAGTTTAATGTTATTTGAATTTAAATAATCTAAATTTTCACCAATTGTGGGATATAAACCAATAATATTTCCACCTATATTTTTGACCTCACTTATATCTATAATCTCACACTCAATTGAATGATTTTTTATTCTTTGTTTTTGGTCTTCAAATAAATGAGACTTAAATTCAATTACTTTCTCACTTAGTTTAATTGATCTGTTTTCATTTTTGTTTGATATCAAATAAATCTTTTTAAATTTAAAATCCTTAAAATCAGTTGTTTCAAAAGATAAATTATTTTCGAAAACTAATAAATTATTTTGATCAATATCTTGAGAATTAGTAAAATTTTGTTTTACAATTGAGTATGTTTTTTCAGAAACTTTTGGTGGTGCGTTTTCATTTAATTTAATATTGTTAAATCTATTATTAGTAAATTTTTTAATATTCCATTCACTTGCTAAATAATGTTTTCCTTGTGTTTGTACTCCAGCAACCCATCTCCATCCAAGAGTATTAGATGCAGCATCACCATCATAAAGATGTTGCATAAAAAATTCTGCACCAAGTTGCCAAGGTAAATCCAAAGTAAATATCCAGATACTTGCAAACCACATTCTCGTGTGATTATGAAGATAATTATTTTCCTTTAATTCTTTTACCCATTCATTAAAGCATTCGATATTAGTATTTCCCTCCATCGCATTTAAGTATTCTTTATTATCCAAAAATTTTTCTCTTATACTGTTTAAGTTTACTAAATAATCAGTCCATACGTTCGGTCTTAACTCAAGCCAACCCTTCCAATAAGTTCTCCAAAGAACTTCCTGTATAAACTTTTCATTTTTTGAAAAAGAAAACTTCGCAAGTGACTTTTTGATAATTTCAATTTCATTAAGAACCCCATGAGTAACGTAAGGTGATAAGCATGATACATTATTTCTTTTATCAGGTCCAAAATCAAAGTTTCTCAACCTTGAATAATCTGAAAGATTTTTTTCTACAAAATTATTTAGTTTATCTATAGCTTTCGCTCTGGATGTTTCGAAATTCATTTTTTTACTTTAATTTTTTTTTATGGAAATTTATAAATCTTTCAACATTTGATTTATTAAAAGTTTTATTTTCTTCAAAAGAAACTTTTTTCATTGAGTAGGCACTACTTTTTGTAATTCTCGATTGAATTGTAACATTCCCTTTATAAAGTTTTAGCTTAACACTTCCATTTACCTTGCTTTTTTTTAGATCCACTATCTTTTGTAATTTAAATCTTTCTCTTGAGAACCAATAACCATTATAAATTAATTCTGCATATCTTGGCATAATAGAATCTTTTTTATGCATAGTATCTTTATCTAATGTCACAGACTCCATTGCTCTATGAGCGATTAAAAGTAATGTGCCACCTGGTGTTTCATAAACACCTCTTGATTTAATTCCGATAAATCTATTTTCAACTAAATCAACTCTTCCAACTCCATTCTTTCCACCGATCTGATTTAATTTTTCTAAAAGTTTTTCTGGATTTAATTTTTTTCTATTAACGCTAACTGGATCACTGTTTTTAAATTCAATTGAAACATATGTAGGTTTATTAGGTGCCTTTTCAGGTGAAGTTGTTCTTTGAAAAATAAATTCAGGGGCTGAATTTTTTGGATTTTCTAAAACTTTACCTTCAGTAGATGTGTGAAATAAATTGTCGTCTACTGAAAAAGGTGGTGCACCTCTTTTATCTTTTGGAATTGGAATGTTATGTTTTTTTGCATAATTAATTAAATCAGTTCTTGATTTTAATTTCCAAATTCTCCAAGGAGCTATCACTTTTATTTTTGAACCAAAGTAATGATATCCAAGTTCAAATCTAACTTGGTCATTACCTTTTCCAGTTGATCCATGCGAAACAGCGAAAGCTTTAAATTTTTTAGCAACTTTAATTTGATCTTTTGCAATTAACGGACGAGCAATTGATGTTCCAAGAAGGTAAACCCCTTCATAAACCGCATGACCCCTAATCATTGGGAAGACGTATTCTTTTACAAATGTGTTTTTTAAATTTTTAATTATTATTTTTTTAACCCCAAGTTTTTTTGCATTTTTAATAATTTTTTTTCGGTTCATTTCTTGACCGATGTCTGCAGTGTAAGCAATTACCTCGCTATCATAATTTTCTTGTAACCACTTTAGAATTATCGATGTATCAAGTCCGCCTGAGTAGGCTAAAACAATTTTTTTGTTTTTTTTCATTTAAGATATTAAGCGCAACTCTTTTTTGCAGTATTATAAGCCTTTGTGAAACCCATTAAAGAGTAGTGGTCAATTGTTTGAGAACCAGATTGATTATAGCCTGTGATCATAATTCTTGATCCCTTTTTCATAACATTGACCATTTTTCTTTCTAAGCCTGTGTCACCAATCCAAGCAAAGTTTTCTTTTTTAACATCAAACTTAATTTTATTTTTTCCAGATTTAGCTGTAATTGAGTTTTGAGTGTTGTATTGGTAACCAGACGTAATACTTACCTCGTCTTTAATTTTATCAGCCGGTCTGAAACTAATAAATAATCTTGCTTCGCGTGGATTTTTCTTGGGCGATTGTAAAACTGGTTTTGATTGTGCAAAGCAAAGTTTTTTCGATCCATCAGTAACCACTATCGTTTCCCAATCTTTAAATTTGCCAACTTTTTTAATTTCCTGAGCTGAGGCTTCTGTCACAAAAAAAAGACATAATAATAATACTGTGATTTTATTTATTAAGGACATGGGTTTGGATATATTTTTTGAACATTGTTAATTTCATTAATAATTTCATTATTTAATTTTACATTTACACTTTCTACATTTGTTTTCAACTGTTGCATGGTCGTAGCACCAATTATTACACTTGTAACAAAAGGCTGTATTTCACAAAATTTTATGGACATTTGAGCAAAATCCAAATTAAATTTTTGAGAAATTTTGTAATATTCTTCGATAGCTTTAATACTATTTTCATTATTGTAGCGGGTGAAATCTTTAAAAAGATCTATTCTTGAACCTTTCGGCATATTGTTATTTCGATATTTTCCTGTAAGGTAACCAAAGGCTAATGGCGAGTAAGCCAGCAAACCACTTTGCTCTCTTACCGAGATTTCGGCAAGACCAACTTCATAAGTCCTATTGAGTAAGTTGTAAGGATTTTGAACGGCCATCATCTTGGGTAAATTTTTTAACTTTGAAAGCTCAAGACATTTTGCCAAACCCCACGCAGTTTCGTTTGAAAGTCCAACATATCGAATTTTACCTGCATCCACAAATTTTTTTAAATTTTCTAAAATCTCCTCAAAAGCAATCCAATTTTTTTCATTTAAATCGTGTTCATATCCATGCTTACCAAAAAAATTAGTATTCCTTTCAGGCCAATGTAATTGATATAAATCGATATAATCAGTTTGCATTCTTTTTAAACTTTTCTCTAATGCCTCAGACATACTTTTTTTATCATAACTGCATCCACCACCTCTAATGTATTCTTTACTAGTAGGACCCGAAACTTTCGTAGCTAAAATGACTTTGTCTCTCTTTTTTGTTTTTTTGAACCATTCACCTATGATGTTTTCAGTCTCACCATAAGTTTCTTCTCTCATTGGTATCGCATATATTTCTGCTGTGTCCCAAAAATTTACCCCATTATCAATTGCATAATCCATTTGCTCAAAACCATCTGCCTTTGAGTTTTGTTCTCCCCAAGTCATAGTTCCGAGACAAATTGTACTTACATTGACGTCTGTACTGCCTAGTTTCTTATAATTCATAAAAATATAATATTTTGGTACCTTTAGACCATTGAAAATTTTTGTAAAATTAATATATTCAATTTATGGATTTTAACAGACAAAATATTTTCCAAGCAACATCTGCAAAAACTGCAGTTTGGGATGCTGGTTTAAGAGCTTACATGTTAAAAGTGTATAACTACATGGCGACTGGAGTGCTTTTAACTGGAATCATTTCATTAATTTCATTTAAAATGTCTGTAGTTACAGATTCTGCAGGAACGATTGCTTCATTTACAAGTTTCGGTAATGCAATTTTCTTTTCAGGTTTAAAATGGGTAATTATGTTAGCACCTCTAGCAATAGTTTTTTATATGAGCTTTGGTATTAACAAAATGTCAGCAGCTAAAGCACAAACTATTTTCTGGGTATTTGCTTCTTTAATGGGATTATCATTATCGTGGATACTTTTAGTTTACACAGGAGTAAGTGTTGCAAGAGTATTTTTTATTACTTCAGCAACTTTTGGAGCAATGAGTATTTACGGTTACACAACTAAAAGAGATTTAACTAAGTTTGGTTCATTTTTAATGATGGGCTTGATAGGAATTATAATTGCTTCATTAGTAAATATTTTCTTAAAATCTGCGATGATGTATTTTGTAATTTCAATTTTAGGTGTTTTAATTTTTGTTGGTCTGACTGCATATGACACACAAAAAATTAAAAATATGTATTCAGCCTCAGATACTGCCGAAGTATCTGGCAAAAAAGCAATAATGGGTGCATTAACACTTTACTTAGACTTTATAAATCTATTCATCATGCTTCTAAGACTTTTTGGTCAAAGAAGATAATTAAAGTTTTTTCCAATTAATTTTATTAATCAAATTTTCAAGATCGTGTGAATTTATTAATATACGGCCCCTACTATCCGTAATACAATACTTTAAGTTTTTATTATTTGGTTTGAAATTTTTGCAAATATTATAAATTGCGTTTTCAGCAGCATTTTTAAAAACACTAAAACTCACTTGTTTGTTTGAAATATTAAGACCATAATCTTTCCATGAGCCGTTGGAAACCATTTTTGCGTATAAATCTAAAATTATCTTAAGTTCACCTTTTTCAAAAAAAAATTTTTCCTCATATTTTTTTATTGAGTTATTAATTACTAATTTTAAATTTCTATTCATTTTGAGAGTATTTTTTAATTAATGGAATTTGAAAAGCCGTGAAGATAAAAGTAATTGGTAACATACCCCAAACTTTAAAATTTACCCAAAATTCCTCAGTTTGTGTTCGCCATATAAGTTCGTTTAGAATGGCTAATCCGAAAAAAAACCAAATCCATCTAAAATTTAAAATATTCCATCCTTCATCATTTAAAGGCAATGATTTTCCTAAAATTAATTTTAAAAGAGGCTCTTTGGTAAAATATTTTCCAAAGAAAAGTGATAAACCAAACAAAATATTAATTATTGTTGGTTTCATGTAAATAAAAATTGGGTTGTTGAAGTAGATAGTTAATCCTCCAAAAAGAGTTATAAGAATACCTCCCGTAAGGGGCACCATAGGAATTTTTTTGTCAAAAAACCAAACAATCAAAATAGAAATTATTGTCGCAATTATAAGTGGTGGTATAGCTACCTGAAGATTTTTTCCAGAATTATAGTAAAAATAAAAGAAAATTACTAATGGACCAAAGTCAGTTAAAAATTTTATTAGCGACTTATTCACAACTTAATATTATCAGATTTATAAACTTTTAATAATTTTTTTATTGATTTTTTTTCTCAAATACCCATATTATTTGTTGTGAGTGTTCAAAAAGCAAAATTTTCAATTGGTGATGTTGTAAAGCATAAGCACTTTGATTTCAGAGGTGTTATTTATGATGTGGATTTTGAATTTAATAATTCTGAAGAATGGTACGAATCTATACCAAAAAATGTAAGACCTAGAAAAGACCAACCGTTTTATCATCTGTTAGCTGAAAATGAGGATGTAACCTATGAAGCATATGTTTCTGAACAAAATCTTCTTAAAGACGACTCAAAAGAACCAATTAAACATCCATTAATTAATGAGATATTTTCCGGGAAAAAAGGCTCTTCATACTTCAAACAGTCAAATTAATTAGCAGGGTCATCATTTAAACACAATTCTCTCAAATCTTAGACATACCTTTGGTCTACGATTTACTTACTGATCAAGGATGTTAAATATTTCCCAACATTATCTCCCTCAACGTTCTTGATCAGTTAATTTCTTTATAATAAAATTCAAATAATTAATTACACAAATGTTAAACAGAATTTTTGAAATACTAAAAATAATTTTACTCTCAAAGTTAACGAGAATAATTATATTCTCTCTCTTCGTTATATTCCTTACACTTGGTCTTTTTGAATCTCTATTTTTATCACCAGAAGATTATATCCAAAAAGATGCTGTGAGAATTATGTACGTCCATGTTCCAGCAGCATGGATTTCTTTGGGAATATTTTCATTCATAGCTTTCCTATCATTAGGTATTTTCATTTTTAAAAACAAAAATTTTGTAATCATTGCAAAAAGCTTTGCACCATCAGGTTTAGTTTTTAACCTAATTGCTTTAGTGACAGGTTCTATTTGGGGCAAGCCCACATGGGGAACATGGTGGGCTTGGGATCCTAGAATTACTTCAATGTTGGTACTATTTTTGTTTTATATCCTTTATATTGCATCGTGGAGATTATTTGAAAACGATAAAGCTACAAAAGTTTCAAGTTTTGTTGCCATCGCTGGTTTTGTGAATGTGCCTATAATTAAATTTTCTGTAGATTGGTGGGCGAGTCTTCACCAACCGTCTTCAGTCAAAATTCTTTCCGAAACTACAATTCATTCTTCGATGTTGACGCCATTATTGCTCATGACTGCGGCATTTGCTCTATTCTCAGTATTAATTTTTTTAATGAAATATAATATAGAATTGATAAAGATTAAGTCTAAAGGATTAGATAGATTGTGATTAATTTATTATTAATGAATGGTTATGGATTGTTTGTATGGTCGGCGTTTGCGTTTACGCTAGTCAATTTTTTTACACTATATATAATAATCAATCGACAATTAATAAAAGAAAATAAAAAATTCGAACAAAAATTTAATCATTTAGAGAAAATTAAATATACAGAGGCCTACAAACAAAGAACTAACCAGGTATTAGCTTCAAGTAACGCTGCACAAAAAATCTAATCTAAACTAATGTACAGCAAAAAAGTTAAGTTAAGATTCTTATTCATTGTCGTATTTTTAACATTAATAGCACTCACAACCTTCACAGTTCTAAAAGTTTTGAAAGATAATGTCGTATATTTTAAATCTCCAAGTGAAATTAATCTACTGACAGAAATTTCAAGCAAAAAAATTAGAGTCGGAGGTATGGTAAAAAAAGACTCAGTAATTATGAAAAATAATAAAATTAACTTCATAATTACTGATTTTAAAAACGAGTTATATGTAACTTTTTCTGGGACAGTTCCAAATTTGTTTGAGGAAGAAAAAGGAGTTGTTGCAGAAGGATTTCTAAATGATAAAAAATTTCTGGTAGCGGATAAAATTTTGGCTAAGCATGATGAAAATTATATGCCACCAGAGGTTAAAAAATCTTTAGGAGAATAAATTGATTATTTCACAATTAGGATATTATTCATTAATTTTTGGCTTGTTGACATCAATTTTTATTTTTTTTAATTCCTCAATTCAATTAAAAAAAAACAGCCCAATTATTTCTGATAAAATAACTGGCTTAATTGGTTTTCAGTTTTTTTTTGTATTTATCTCTTTTATTTCTTTAATTTATTCTTTTGTAATTTCAGATTTTAGCAACGAGACAGTCTATAACAACTCTCACACAACAAAACCTCTATTTTATAAAATTACAGGGACCTGGGGAAATCATGAAGGTAGTTTACTTTTATGGTTATTGGTTCTGAGTGGAGTGTTGTTAGGATTCATTATTAAATCCAAAAATGAACCAAGTAATTTCAGACTTTTAACTACATTACTGCATCAAATTATTGTAATCGGTTTTTTTGTCTTTGTTCTAAAAACATCAAATCCTTTTAATGAAATTTTTCCGGTTCAAACAGAAGGGCTTGGACTTAATCCTATATTACAAGATCCAATATTAGGTATTCATCCTCCAATTTTATATTTAGGTTATGTTGGAACATCGATAATTTTTTCAGCTGCATTAGCTTCAATGATTTCAAATTATGTAAACAAAAGTTGGGCTAAAAATATAAAGTTTTGGATTTTATTTTCTTGGATATTTCTAACAGGCGGAATTTTATTAGGCTCGATTTGGGCGTATTATGAACTTGGCTGGGGTGGATTTTGGTTTTGGGACCCAGTTGAAAATGTATCTTTAATGCCATGGTTAAGTTTAACCGCATTGCTTCACTGTATTGTAACTTTAGAAAAAAGAGAGCTCTTCAAAAAATGGACAATTATTTTATGTATAATTACTTTTGCATTAAGTATGGTTGGAACTTTTTTGGTAAGATCTGGGATTTTAAATTCGGTTCATACTTTTGCGAATGATCCATCTAGAGGAATTTATATATTAACATTTTTATTAGTTTTAGTTTTATTATCATTTGTAATATTTGTAATTTATGAAAATAAAAACTTTACTCAAAAAAGTGAAATTTTTGTATTAAGCAAAGAAACTGCAGTTCTAATTAATAATTGGTTTATACTGTATTTCTTAAGTGTTGTTTTAATTGGTACGATTTACCCAATATTTCTTGATGTAATATTAGATGAGCAAATTTCGGTGGGGCCACCATTTTATAATAAACTTATTTTACCTTTCCTAATTCCATTCGTTCTTTTTATGTCTATTGGCCCTAGCATGAAATGGATTAAAACAAACTTTAAGATTGGAGCTAAAAGTTTTTTTGTAATCGTATTTACACTGGTTTTATCTTTCTTTACTGTTAATTTTATCGGAGAAAAAAATGTATTCATTCTTTTGTTGTTTATTGGGTTTTTTTATTTGTTTCTCAAAAGTTTAGATCAATTAAGAGAGAAAACAAAAAATTTTGCTCAAATTTTTTCACACACTGGATTTTCATTACTTTTAATATCGATATTATTAAATAGTTTTTCATCAAAAGAGATAGTTAAGAATATTCAAGTTGGGGAGAGTTTTATTCTAAAAAATGAAAAGATAATTTTTAAAAAGATCGCAATAGAAAAAGAAAAAAATTATGAGTCGATTGTTGGTTTTTTTGAAATACTTGACGACAAAAATAGAATTATTAATCTTCAACCTGAGATACGAATTTATAATGAACCAGAAATGACTACTAGTGAAGCATCAATAAAAACAACATTATTTAAAGACAGATTTATTACAATTAACATAATTAAAGATCAAAATTTTTTTAACATAAGGTATCAACATAAGCCTTTTATGATTTGGATCTGGATTTCAACCTTAATAATTATTATGGGAGGGATGTTTGCAATTTTTAGAAAAAATAAAGAAGTCAATATTTAGTTTAATCATATTAATTCTTTTAATAATATCATTTTTTGTTTTTAAATTTGCACTTCAAAAAGAAAAAATTTATTCCCCCAAAATGAGTGAAAATCAAATTTTTACTGATTTTGAAGTTGTAGGATTAATTGAGGAAAAGCAAATAAATTTTAACGAAGTGCTTACAGGAAAAAATTTTTATTTGATAAATATTTGGTCTTCGTGGTGTGAACCTTGTAAAGATGAAAGTGAATATCTTTTAGAATTGAAAAATAATACTCCAGTTATGATGATTGGAATAAATTATAAAGATAAAAAAAAAAATGCATTAAACTTTTTAAATTTATATGGAGATCCATTCGACAAAATTTTTATTGATAAACAAGGCACAATATCTATAAACTTTGGAGCATATGGTGTTCCAGAAACATTTTTAATAAATGATGATAATAAAATATTGAAAAAATATATAGGCCCATTAAATGACAGAGATATTTATGAAATCAAAAAAATTATCAATAATTAAAATTATTATATTTTTTTTCTTAATTTTTATTAATTATAATAGTATCGCTAAATCATCAACTTATTCTGAAGAACAAACTATTAATATTACCAAAAATTTAAGATGTTTAATTTGTCAGGGTCAAACGATTCACGAATCCAATTCAGATTTTGCTGAAAGTATGAAAAAATTTATCAAAAGTGAATTAGAAAATGGAAAAACTAATGAGGAAATATTTTCATCTCTTGTTGAAAAATATGGTCAATGGATAGTATATGACCCGGGTATATCAAAAAATACCTTTTTATTATGGACTTTGCCCTTATTGTTATTTTTAATTGGAGGTGCCATAATAGTAAAAAAAATTTTTAAAAAAATATGAAAATTGATATTATAATACGATTAATAATAATTTTAACGTTTGTCACACTGACAAAAAATATTAACGCCGATGAGCTTAAACCCTCTGATAATCATCAATTTAATTTTTTCTCAGGAGTTTTTGATTACAGCGACAGTGGAAAAAATTCTGAACTGTTTGGTATTCAACATTCCAACGAGGATTTGTTCAAAGATACTTTTTTAGGAAAGATCAGTCCAATTACCGGATTTATGATGACTGCAGACTCTGCAACTTATCTTTATACTGGAGTTCAAGCAGAATATGAGATAGGTAAATTGAATTTAACTCCAAGCTTCTCTCCAGGTTATTATACTTCAGGGGATGGAAAGGATTTAGGTTCACCCTTAGAATTTAAGACTGAAGTTCAATTATCTTTTGATCTCTTACCTGGCTCTAAATTAGGCTATTCTTACAATCACGTATCTAATGCAGGTTTAGGGGATAAAAATCCTGGGGCAAATAGTTATATGTTCAATTTTATGAAAAGTTTCTAAGGTATACTAATGAGACTTTCGAATTGTTATAACTTTCAAGATTTTAGAAAACTAGCTAAGAAGAAGCTACCATCTCCAATATTCCATTATATTGATGGCGCAGCGGATGATGAAATTACTTATGCAAGAAACACAAGTTCTTTTGATGATGTTGATTTAGTTCCAAATGTTTTAAGGGGTGTCGAGAATGTTGATCTATCAACAACTATATTTGGAAAAAAACTTGATCTACCTTTTTATTGTTCACCTACAGCACTTCAAAGACTTTTTCATTACGATGGGGAAAGAGCAGTAGGAAAGGCAGCCCAAAAATTTAATACGATGTTTGGTGTTTCAGCTTTAGCCACAGTGAGTGTTGAGGAAATATCTTCTATGATTGATACTCCTAAAATGTTTCAATTTTATTTTCATAAAGATAGAGGATTAAATACTTCGTGTTTGGAAAGAGCGAAAGCGGCAAAGTTTGATGTTATGGCTTTGACAGTTGATACTATTACTGGAGGAAACCGCGAAAGGGATTTAAGAACTGGTTTTACATCTCCGCCTAAATTAACCTTATCAAGTTTATTTAGTTTTGCCACTAAACCAATGTGGGGAATTAACTACTTAACAAAAGGTAAGTTTGAATTACCTCATCTTCAAGATTTCGTAAAAGAAGGTACAAGCACCAATTCTTCAATCGGAAATTATTTTTCTACTATGTTAGACCAATCTATGAATTGGAAAGATGCAGAAAAACTTTGTTCTCAATGGGGAGGTCATTTTGCATTAAAAGGTATTATGAGTGTTGAAGATGCAAAAAAAGCTGTTGATATTGGATGCACAGGTATAATGGTTTCAAACCATGGAGGAAGACAACTTGATGGATCTAGATCACCTTTTGATCAACTTGCTGAAATTGTAGATGCAGTTGGAGACAAATTAGATGTTATCTGCGAGGGTGGATTTCAAAGAGGAACACATATGTTAAAAGCTTTATCCCTGGGTGCTAAAGCTTGTGCAGGAGGAAGATTATATCTTTATGCTCTAGCCGCAGCTGGTCAAGCAGGTGTTGAAAGAGCATTGGGACAGTACAAGGCTGAGTTAGAAAGAAATATGAAATTAATGGGCTGCACAAAAATTTCGGATCTTAACAGAAGCAATTTAAGATTTAGAAGGTAGTGAGTTTAAAAAATTGTTATAATTTTGAGGATTTTAGAAAATTAGCAAAAAAAAAACTTCCCTCACCAATTTTTCATTACATTGATGGTGGAGCAGATGATGAGACTACTCTAAAAAGAAACACAGAGTCTTTCAATGAATGTGATCTGGTTCCAAATATTTTAACAAGCGTTGGAAAACCAGATTTATCAACTACAATATTTGGAAAAAAAATTGATATGCCAATTTTTTTGTCTCCGTGCGCGATGCAAAGACTTTATCATCATGATGGAGATAAAGCTTCTGCAAAAGCGGCAGATAAATTTGGAACATTTTACAGCATGTCTACAATGGCTAACAACACAATTGAGGAAATTTCTAATATTTCTGGAGGTCCAAAATTATTTCAATTATATGTTCACAAAGATCAATCTATTACTGATGATTTAATTGAAAGATGCAAAAGGTCTGGATTTGATGGCATGTGTTTAACAGTGGACACATTAGTTGCTGGCAATAGAGAAAGAGATCACAGAACAGGTTTTACTACACCCCCAAAACTAACACTTAAAAGTTTAATGAGTTTTGCGACACACCCAATGTGGGTTTTTAATTATTTAACTCATGGGAAATTTGAATTAGCGAATGTAGCAACAAAGACTGATAAAGGAACAAACATAGCTAAATCAGTTATAGAATATATTAATGAACAATATGATCCAAAGATGAATTGGAAGGATGCTGCCTATTGTGTAAAAAAATGGAATGGCCCTTTTGCTCTCAAAGGAGTTATGTCGGTTGATGACGCCAAGAGAGCTATAGACATAGGATGTTCTGCAATAATGATATCAAACCATGGTGGTCGTCAATTAGATGGTTCAAGATCTCCATTCGATCAAGTGAAGGCTATTTCAGATGCCGTAGGAGATAAATTAGAAATTATTCTTGATGGAGGAATTAGAAGAGGGACCCATGTTCTTAAAGCTCTATCCGCTGGAGCGAAAGCCTGCAGTTTTGGAAAAATGTTTTTGTTCTCATTAGCCGCAGGTGGTCAAGAAGGTGTTGAGAAGTTATTGGAAAATATGCATAACGAAATTGAGAGAAATATGGTGCTTATGGGATGTAAAAACTTAAAAGAGTTGAATAGTTCAAAATTAATTTATAGAATTAAATGATAAAATGATTTTTTTATGAAACTTGCTAGAAGTCTAGATAGATTGGGAACTGAGTCTGCGTTTACCGTCCTTGCAGAGGCAAAAAAATTGGAGGCTCAAGGTAAACCCATGATCCATTTAGGATTAGGTCAACCAGATTTTAAAACTCCAAAACATGTTGTCGAAGCAGCAAAGAAAGCACTTGATGATGGACATCATGGATATGTAATGTCAAATGGTATTCCTGAATGTCGTCAAGCAGTCACAAGGTGGATAAAAAGACGTTACAATGTTGATATTGATTTTAACAGAATTCTAATCATGCCAGGTGGAAAACCCACTATGAGTTACGCTATCCAATGTTTTGGTGAACCAGGAGCAGAAATAATACATCCTACACCTGCGTTCCCAATATATGAATCGATGATAAATTATACTGGCTCAACATCTGTACCTTATGATTTAACAGAGGATAAAGATTTAAAATTCAACCCAGATAAAATATTATCTTTAATTACTGACAAGACTAGATTGCTAGTCTTAATTAATCCAAACAATCCAACAGGAAGCTTTGTTGAAAAAAAAGATATTGATTTCTTAGCTGATGGTTTAAAAAAATATCCTCATGTAACAATATTAAGTGACGAAATTTATAGCAGACAAATTTTTGATAATAAAGAAATGCCATCTTTTTTCCATTATCCAGAATTAAGAGAAAGACTAATTGTTTTAGAGGGATGGAGTAAAGCTTATTCAATGACAGGTTGGAGGCTTGGTTGGAGTTTTTGGCCTCAACACTTAATCGAGCACGTTAATAAATTACTAATCAATAGTGTTTCATGTGTTAATGCTGCAGCTCAGTTTGCAGGTATTGCCGCATTAGATGGACCAGATGATTCAATCAACGCAATGATGGAAAAATTTACTCAAAGGAGAGATTTAATTTATAAAGGATTAAATGATTTACCAGGTGTCGAATGTAGCTTGCCAGGTGGAGCATTTTATGCATTTCCTAAAGTAATTGGAACTGGCATGAACGGTGCTGAATTTGCGAGGAAGGCTATGCATGAAGCAGGAGTAGCAATAGTTCCTGGATCAGCTTTTGGCGAAACTTGCCAAAATTATGTTAGATTCAGTTTTGCTGCATCAAGAGATAATATTTCTCAAGCATTAGAAAATATCAAAAAAATGCTGAAATAGTTTTAATAGTATTTCCAAAAAATATTAGATAATATCAAATCTTATGAACACCATTCTTCAACAAGAATTAAAAAAAATTTTGAATGGTAGATTTTCTCAATCAGAGTCTACACGCTTAAATTATTCTAGAGGAGAAGATACTTACGATCCGATCTTATCTAAAGCAGTAGTTTTCCCAGAAACAAATGAAGAAGTGTCTAAAATACTAAAGCTTTGCAATGAACACAAAGTACCAGTCGTTCCTTTTGGTACCGGCACATCCCTTGAGGGAAATGTAGTCGGTAATGATAAAGGCATAACTATTTCTTTAGAAAAAATGAATAAAATTTTAACTGTTAATACTCAAGATTTTGACTGCAGGGTTCAAGCGTGCGTGACAAGAGAACAACTAAATGATTATTTGAGAGAGGACGGAGTTTTTTTCCCAATTGACCCTGGTGCAAACGCTGCAATAGGAGGTATGGCTTCAACTTCTGCTTCTGGAACAATGGCAGTAAAATACGGTACAATGAAAACTGTTATAACTGGCTTAACAGTTGTTCTTCCTAATGGTGAAATAATGAATACAGGAGGAAGAACAAAAAAAACTTCTGCTGGATATAATTTAACAAATTTATTTGTAGGATCAGAAGGTACTTTAGGAATTATAACTGAAATTCAATTGAGGTTATCTCCTATTCCCGAAAGTATAATGAGTGCTGTTTGTCATTTTTCATCTTTAGAAGATGCAGTGAAAACCGCACAAGAGGTTATTCAATATGGTATCCAAATTGCAAGAATTGAAATGCTCAATAAAGATCAAATGGAAATAAGTATTAATTATTCAAAATTAGAGGATGTTAAAGCTCTTCCAACACTATTCTTTGAATTCCACGGTTCAGAAATTTCAAACAAAGAGTCAATTAAAACTGTGGAGGAATTATCAAAAAATAACAATGGAAGTTCATTCAAGTGGGCAAAAAGTTTAGAAGAAAGAAATAAATTATGGAAAGCGAGATGGGATGTATATTATTCAGTTAAAGCTTTAATAGATAATGGCAGGGTTTATTCAACAGATGTATGTCTACCAATCTCAAAAATAACTGAATGTGTAAAATTTGCTGAAGAAGAAGTTAAAAAATTTGGATTAAGGGCCCCAATGGTAGGTCACTTAGGAGATGGAAATTTTCATGTTTTACTCCCTTACAATCCTGAAAAAAAAGAAACTTATGAAAAGATAAGAAAATTTAGTGACATTTTAATTGAGAAAACATTAGAACTTGAGGGAACAATTACTGGCGAACATGGAGTGGGATTACATAAAAAAGAGTATCTAAAAAAAGAACACGCCGATAATCTTCCAACAATGAAATTAATTAAAAAAACTATGGATCCAAATAACATAATGAATCCTGGTAAAATTTTTGACCTAAATTAGTAAAACTATGAAAAAAATATTAGTTACTAGAAAATTACTTGACTCGAATGAGGAAAAATTAAAAAAGCTTTATGATGTGAAACTAAACTCAAATGATGAATTATATTCTCAAAAAAAATTAATAGAAATGAGTCAAGGTTGTGATGGGATTCTTTCTGCACTGACTGATAAATTAGATAAAGAAACTATAAATTTGTTACCGGTAAGCGTGAAAATTCTTTCCAACTTTGCTGTTGGATTTGGTAATATTGATCTTGAGGCTGCAAAAAAAAGAAATATTACTGTTACAAATACACCAGAAGTCTTAACAGATGCTACAGCAGAAATAGGCATTCTTTTAATTCTTGGGGCATGCAGAAGAGCTTCAGAGGGAATAGAGGGAGCAAGAGCTGGAGACTGGAAGTGGTCAGCAGACTATTTGATTGGAAAACAGCTTACAGGATCAAGATTAGGTATTTTAGGAATGGGAAGAATTGGTCAAAAAATAGCTAAAATAGCAAAATCCTTAGGAATGATCATTCATTATCATAACAGATCAAAATTAAATTCTGAAAAAGAGCAAGGGGCTATCTATCATGAAAAATTAGAAAGTTTGTTGTCTGTTTCAGATGTTCTATCAGTTTGTTGTCCTGCTTCAAAAGAAACAGTTAATTTAATCAATAAGGATAGTTTAGAGCTTTTACCAAAAGGCGCAGTTGTCACCAATGTTGCAAGGGGAGATATTGTAGATGATGAAGCTTTAATTGATGCATTAAATAGAAGAAAAGTTTACGCAGTTGGTTTAGATGTTTATAAAAATGAACCAAATCTTAATCCTGGTTATTTAAAACACAAAAGTGCTTTTATCCTTCCTCATTTAGGAAGCGCTACAAAAGAAACTAGAACCGCAATGGCAAATCTAGCTATTGATAATTTAAGTGAATTTTTTCAGTCAGGTTCATGTAAAAATAAAGTAAATTAATAAAATAATACCACTCATAGTTGTAAATAAATTACCTGAGCGCGAATTAACACTAGGACTCTTTTTCATTATTGTGCTTAAATAGTTGCAAGTTAATTAACTTAATAAGAGGAGAAAATAATGATTAAAGAAAAAAAATCATTGAAGGGAAAAATTCCTTCAAGACGAAAGTTCTTTAAGGCAGCGGCGGCAACTGGTGCAGCAGCAACAGCAGCAGTAGCAATGCCAAACATTGCATTCGGAGCTCCACAAACTCTAAAAATGCAAGCTGCTTGGCCAAGTGGTGCTAACATCTTTTTTGAAATGGCAGGAGACTATTGCAAAATGGTTAGCGACATGTCTGGCGGTTCTTTAAAAATCGATCTTCAACCAGTTGGAGCAGTTGTTAAAACTAGTGAGATCGGTCAAGCTGTAAGCTCAGGTGCTGTTGATATGGGACACTGGGTAACTGCTTATTGGTATGGTAAAAATCCAGCCGCATCTTTATTCGGAACTGGACCATCATACGGAATGTCATCTCAAGAAGTAATGGGATGGATGGAGTACGGTGGAGGAAGAAAACTGTATGAAGAAACTTTAAGAAAAGTAGGTTTCGACTACACAGGTGTTTTCCATATGCCTATGCCAGCTCAACCTTTCGGTTGGTTTAAAAAGAACGTAACTAAAGTATCTGATGTTAAAGGTATGAAGTACAGAACAGTTGGTCTTGCTACTAACGTTCTTACTGCAATGGGAATGGTCGTAAGACAGTTACCAGGTGGTGAAATTCAGCCAGCAATGAAGACTGGTTTGATTGAGGCAGCTGAGTTTAACAACCCAACTTCAGACTCTCAGTTTGGTATGCAAGATGTTTCTAAGCATTATCACTTAGGAAGCTTCCACCAATCACAAGAGATGTTTGAAATACCAATTAACAATAAAACGTTTAATGGTCTGTCACCAGCAAACCAAGCAATATTGAAAAATGCTGCTTATGCTGCGAACACAGATAACTACTTTAAAGCATTAGTAAGATATTCAGCAGATTTATCTAAACTAATGAATCAACATAAAGTAAACGTTTACCAAACGTCTGATGAAATTTTAGCTCAACAATTAAAAGGTTGGGATAAAGTTATCGGTGATTTCAATAAGAAAGATGCTTTCTTTAAGAAAATCGTCGATTCTCAAAAAGCATACGCTAAGAGAGTAATGAAGTACTTGCTGATGAATCAGCCTAATTACAGATTAGCTTATGAAAATGAGTTCGGACCTTTAGGAAAAGTTAAAATCTAAAGATTTATCTTAATTAAATTAAGGGGGCCTATTGGCCCCCTTTTTTTTGTTTGATTAATAGGTAGAATTTAACATAAAGTAGTACTATGAGATCTTTCATAAAATTTGCAGACACTTTAAGTGCATCAATGGGTAAAGCTTTTTCATGGTGCATAGTAATTTTAATGGGTGGAACATGTTATGAAGTAATAATGGCCTATGCTTTTAACAGCCCAACTTTATGGAATTTTGATTTTAGTTTACAAATGTACGGAGCAATTTTCATGATGGCAGGCGCTTACTGTTTATCGACTGAAGCGCATGTTAGAGGAGATGTTATTTACAGATTATTTCCAACGAGAGTCCAAGGTTGGATTGATTTAGTTTTATATTTTATTTTTTTCTTTCCAGGTATTTTAGCTTTAGTATTTTACGGATATGAATACGCAGCGCTCGCTTGGAAAATAAAAGAAACTAGCTGGAATAGTCCAGCACAAATACAAATTTATATGGCAAAATCTATAATACCTTTGTCTGGATTGTTATTAGCAATTCAGGGTATTAGCGAAGTGTTTAGAGCAATTATATGTATTAAAACAGGTCACTGGCCAGAAAGATTATCAGCAGACGCTGAGGAAACAGAAAAAGTATTAATGAGAACCTCACAAAAGGACGATCAAGCAGATGTTATTTGAACTTACAAATCCTGAGATAGCAATTTTAATGATGAGTTTATTTTTATTTGCTGTCTTATTAGGTTTTCCAATTGCATTCACATTATTGGCGATGGGAGTTGGATTTGGTTATTATGCATACTTTGATCCAAGCAGGATGGATCATTTACTCGATAATCGGATATTTTCTTTATTGGTTCAAAATACCTATACGATAATGGATAATACCGTTTTAACTGCAGTCCCCTTGTTTCTTTTTATGGGCTATCTCGTTGAAAGAGCAGGAATTGTTGCAAAATTATTTTTCGCGATTAGATTAGCTTCTCATCGACTGCCAGCATCAATGGCGGTAGCAGCACTAGTAACTTGTGCTTTATTTTCTACAGCAACAGGAATTATTGGTGCTGTTGTAACTTTAATGGGACTTCTAGCTTGGCCAGCAATGATAAGAGCTGGATATGATAAAAAATTTGCATCAGGTGTAATTTGTTCTGGAGGATGTTTAGGAATACTAATTCCACCAAGCATTATGTTAATTGTCTATGCTGTTATTGCTCAGCTGTCACCTCTAAGGCTTTTTGCAGCCGCAATATTTCCGGGCTTAATGTTAGCTGGATTGTATATTCTTTATGTAATTATTAGAGCTTATTTTAATCCATCTTTAGCACCTAGACCTGCCGCTGAGGAAATCCCTCCTAGAGCAGAAATTTTAAAAGAGGTCTTAGTATCTTTTGTCCCATTATTTTCATTAATAATATTAGTTCTTGGTACAATTTTAGCAGGACTTGCCACTCCAGCTGAGGCTGCCGCAGTTGGTGCTTTTGGAGCTTTAGTACTTTCATATTTTTATAAATCTTTAAAATGGAAAAATTTTAAAGAGTCAGTTTTTCTAACTGCAAAAACGAGTGCGATGATAATGTGGTTGTTTGTGGGTTCATGGACTTTTGCTTCTGTGTTTTCATACCTTGGCGGACACGAGGTTTTTGAAACTTTTTTCAAGTCAATGGATATTCAACCATGGCAATTTTTAGTAATTACCCAAATAATAATCTTCTTGTTAGGATGGCCTCTTGAATGGACTGAAATTTTAATTATCTTTGTTCCAATATTTTTACCACTTGTTGAGTTTTTTGGAGTTAACCCTTACTTCTTTGCAATGCTAATTGCTTTAAATTTACAAACTTCTTTTTTAACACCACCAATGGCAATGTCTGCTTACTACTTAAAAGGTGTTCAGAGTAGAAATGTAGAGCTTATGCAAATATTCACAGGTATAATGCCTTTCTTAGCGATAGTAATTCTTGCAATGGTTTTGATGTACATATTTCCTGGTATAGCTTTATGGCTACCTGATGTGTTATTTGCAGAGTAAATTTAATGTCCAGTATCTTTTCATTATCAGTTTCCGAAATTGCGGAAAAAATTAGAAATTCAGATTTAAACTCTGTTGATTTATGTAAATCATATATTGAGCAAATAAATAAATTCGAAAAAGATGTAAAGGCATGGGCTCATTTTGATAAAAAACTTCTTTTAGAAAAAGCTGAGGAGGCGGATGAGCATAGAAGATCTGGAAAGTCGGTTGGACCTCTTCATGGCATTCCAGTAGCACTTAAAGATATAATTGGAACCTACGATATGCCAACTGAATGCGGAACTGTTTTAAGAAAAGGTAAAACCGAGTCTCAAAATGCTGAAATAGTAGACTTATTAAAATCTGCTGGAGCACTTATAATGGGTAAAACAAATACATCGGAACTAGCATTTCTTGCTCCCCCAGAAACTAGAAACCCTCATGATTATTCTAGAACACCAGGTGGATCCTCAAGTGGTTCTGCTGCTGTTATAGCATCTCACATGGCACCACTATCAATTGGATCTCAGACAGGAGGATCAGTTATAAGACCTGCATCTTACTGTGGGGTAGTTGGTTATAAACCAAGTTATGGTTTAATTTCACGAAATGGAGTTTTAAGAACATCCTATCATTTAGACCATATCGGAGTATTTGGAAAAACTGTAGAAGATGTTGCGTTATTAGCTAAAGTTTTAATAAAAAAAGACTCATATGATAAAGCGACCATTCATTATTCATCTGAATTTATGTTAGAGGAATGCAAGAAAGGACCAATGTTTGATCCAAAATTTATTTTTTATAAAACTGAAAGTTGGAAAAAAATTGATAAAAAATCAAGAGAGTCCTTTGAATTTTTTATAAAATCTTTTAAAAAAAATATTGAGGTATTTGATACACCTTCTTATTTTAAAGATATTGATAAATATCATCGGATTGTTCACGAAACTGATTTAGCAAATAATTTTCAAGTTTATTATAAGAAATCTAAAAATAAACTTTCAAAAGAAATGCAAACAGCAATTTCTCGAGGAATGAAACATTCTGCAAAAGAATACCTGGATGCAGTTGATTTTATGAGTAGAAGTTATGAATCATACAAAGAAGTTTTTGAGGATTATCATGGAGTATTAAGTCCTTGTAGTACAGGTGTAGCTGACAAGGGTTTGAAAAGCACTGGAAGTGCTGATTTCAATAGAGTTTGGTCCTATATGCACACACCTGCAATTTCTCTTCCTTTACTTCAGGGGGAAAATAACTTACCATTAGGACTTCAGTTAATTGGTGACAAATATGATGATCAAAGATTTTTAGGTGTTGCTAATTGGCTAGAAAAAGAAAGTAAAAAATTTAATGAATAAAATTACTACACTAGTTGGGTTGTCTTTTGCAATCTTCTTTTTAATAGGACTAGCTACTACATTAACAAGATCAATGATGATCGGTTTTCTTGATGTATTGCCTGTTTATATATTAATGGGCTGTGCAATTGCCATGATGATTTACGAAGCTTTTTTTGACAAGTCTAAGTAACTAAGTGAAAAAAAAGGATTTTTTACCTTACACACTTCTTTTAATTCAACCTATTTTTATGGCGAGCAATCTTGTTGTTGCAAGAGGGGGTGTAGAATTTGTTCCTCCTATCTCCCTAGCTTTTTGGAGATGGTTATCAGTATTTCTTTTATTGATACTGTTCAATTACAGAATTTTATACAAAAAAAAAATTTTATTTAAAGAATATAAAGAACTTTTCTTTTTAGGATTAATGGGATGTGGAGTTTGTGGAGCTTTTCCATTTATGGCTGGTGAGACAACTACAATAATAAACATGGGAATTATTTATACTTCTTCACCTATTTTTATAATTTTAATTTCTTATTTGTTTTTTAAAGAAAAAATGAATTTTTTCAAATTCATTGGCCTTTTATCATGCCTTCTAGGAGTTTTAATTATTATTGTAAGAGGTGAATATTCTACTTTGATATCTTTAAAATTTACAAAGGGGGATTTGTGGATGTTAGGAGCTTCAATAGGCTGGGCATTATATTCTATATTTCTGTTTAATTGGAAATCTTCCCTAAATGTTTTTGAAAGGTTTACAGCTATCTCTTTTTTTGGAGCTTTAAGCTTGTTACCATTTTATATATTTGAACAAAATTTTATTAACGTAACGACATTTGATTTTAAATTTTTATTTTGGGTAGTATTTGCGGCGATTTCACCAGGAATAATAGCTTTTATATTGTACACTTACACTCAAAAATATCTTGGTGCTACAACGACAGGATTTACTTTGTATTTATTCACAGTCTATGGAGCATTTTACGGCATATTATTTTTTGGTGAGACCTTAGAACTTTTCCATTTATATGGAACATTTCTTGTTTTCCTTGGAGTTTATCTGGTAAGAAAAAAGGCTTAGAATGTTTGATAAAAAAATTATGATTATCTTCAGTACTTTAATCGGTTTAATTACTATTTATGTGATTATTTGTTTGGTAATTTTTCTGTCGCAGAGAAAATTATTATATCATCCTAACGAAAATAACTATTTAGATGAGAACAAATTGACACATAAGATTGAAAAGGTGTTCGTTAAGTCAGATAATAAATTAATTGGTTGGCACCATTTTAAAGACAAGAAATATAAGACATTGCTATTTTTTCATGGGAATGCAGGAAATCTACAAAATAGAATTTACAAACTAAACGAGATAGCTGAACTAGAGATAAATTATTTAATTATTGCTTACAGAGGTTTCAGTGGAAATGAGGGAAAACCAACAGAGGAAGGCTTGTACAATGATTCAATGGCAGCGAAGAGGTGGTTAAATTCAAACAACATTGGTGATAACAATATCATTCTTTACGGAGAATCTCTAGGAACAGCTGTTGCAGTGGACCTTGGTTCTAAATTTCCATTTGCGGGAATAATCTTAGAGTCCCCTTTTACCTCAATGGTAGAACTTTCAAAAATATATTATCCTTATTTACCAGTGAACTTACTTTTGAAAGATAGATATGACTCCATAAATAAAATTAGCAAAATAACTTTCCCTAAACTCGTTATGCACGGAGATAAAGATAACATTGTTCCATTTAGAATGGGAAAAAGAATGTTTGAAAGTTTTTCAGAACCAAAATTTAGTTATTTTAAGTCAGGCGATGATCACATGATGGATTTTGATCAAGAACTTTTAGGGAATCTAAAAAATTTTATCAACGAATTAAATTGATTTTTCTATATCTAAAAAATTTTCTGCAAAAGTTTCAGCATCAAAAGATTGTAAATCGTCCTCTTTTTCCCCAAGACCAATTGCAATTATTGGAAGTTTAAATTTTTTTGCAGCAGCAATTAGTATTCCCCCTTTTGCAGTTCCATCAAGTTTTGTCATAACAAGGCCAGTTAAAGGAATAATATTATTAAATTCTGTTACTTGATTTATTACATTTTGTCCTGAGGTTGCATCCAAGATTAGAACAACATCATGAGGCGCATTGTTATCAACTTTTTTAACTACATTTGCAATTTTTTTATACTCATCCATCAAGTTTTTCTTGTTCTGCAATCTACCTGCTGTGTCTATCAAAACTGTATGAATTTTATTTTTTTTTGAATATTCCATTGCCTTAAAAGCGACAGACGCAGGATCACTTCCTGCATCTGATTTTATTATTTCACTTCCAACTTTTTTTGACCAGTTTTCTAATTGATCTATTGCTGCAGCTCTAAATGTGTCACAAGCAGCTAGTACTGTTTTATTATTATTATTTTGAAATATTTTAGACATTTTCCCGATTGTGGTTGTTTTTCCTACTCCATTGACACCTGAAACTAAAATTGTTCTATTCTCCTTGGATTGATGAAAAAAATTTTTATTTTCTAAAGGTTTCATTAATGAGAGAATATATTCTTTAAGAATTTTGTTAATCTCATCCAGTTTATTTTTACTTGGATCAATTCTGCTATTAGCTATTTGCTGTCTAATCTCTGATGAAGCCTCAACCCCAACGTCTGATTGAATTAAAAATTCCTCAATTTCCTCTAAAGTTTTATCGTCAATTTCTTTGTTAACAACAATATCTTTTATACCTTTTGAAAAATTTGATGTAGTTTTTTTTAAGCCATCCTTAAATTTTTGAAAAATATTAATCATATATTTATATTAATATGTTCAATTTCTGAGACTGAACCTTCCATAATAACGTTTCCTTGTTCATCTTTATTGATTTTAATTTTTCCTAATTTAAATTCTATTTCAGTTGGAAATTTTGAAATACCATTAATTTCACCAGCTACAGCAGTTGCACACGCCGCAGTTCCACATGCTTTTGTAAGACCAGCTCCTCTTTCCCAGTGCAATACTTTAAAATGATTTTTACTTTGCTCTTTTGCAAAAGTAACGTTAACTTTTTCAGGAAATAATTCATGATTTTCTAAGATCGGTCCAACTTTTTTAATTTCGATCTTTTCTAATTCGTTTATAAAAAAAATAATGTGAGGATTTCCAACATTAATTGCTGTTCCTAAAAACTCAATATCACCAACCATAACTTTTATTTTTTTTGTATCAATTTTCTCGCTTAGAGGTATTTGATCCCAATTAGTTTTTGGTTTTCCAATATTTGTTTGAATTAAATTATTTTTTAATATTTTCGACTCTAATTTTCCTGAAGAAGTTTCAACAGTAATAAAGTTTTTTGAACTTTCTTTTGATAACAAGCTGGCTACACATCTAGTTCCATTTCCACATGCTGCGGAGTCCGAGCCATCTGAATTTTTAAAAGTGAGAAATGCATCAAATTTATCACTTTTATTTATAAGAATTAGTTGATCACAACCAATATTGCCTCTGTCACAAATTTTTTTTATTTGAGAATTGTTTAGATCATATTTTTTTTCACGTTGATCAAGTATGACGAAGTCATTTCCAAGTCCATCCATTTTATAAGCTTTAAAATCCATATAATAATACTTAACTTATTTATTGACTTTTTGAACCTCTATTATAGTTTCTCACAACTTCCGCAAAAACAGCATTTTGCGGTGTCTTTGGAAACAAAGAGATCGACACCAGTCAGCGAGGGTTCGCCCACTGGTGCGATTGCTGCTGGAAGAAATTATGTTTGAAAATTTGACAAATAAATTCGAGGGAATACTCGATACATTTAAAAAGGCGCCATCCCTAAATGAAAAACAGGTTGATGAGGGTCTTAAGCTTATTAGACAAGCTTTACTAGAAGCAGATGTATCGCTAGAGGTAGTAAAAGACTTTGTAACAAAAGTTAAACCAAAATTATTAGGAAAAGAAATAATAAGGTCCACAGCTCCAGGACAAATGGTTGTTAAAATTGTTCACGATGAGCTTGTTTCGTTTTTAGGTGATAGCAATCAAGAAATTAATTTAAAGTCCAATCCACCGGTAACAATAATGATGGTTGGTTTACAAGGTTCAGGAAAAACAACCACAACTGCAAAACTCTCAAAATTTTTAGAAAAAAATAATAAGAAAAAAATTATGATGGTAAGTTTAGATATTTATAGACCAGCTGCTCAGGAACAACTAAAAATTTTGGGTGATCAAAATAATATCCAAACCTTGCCAGTGATAAAAGATCAAATTCCAGCTGACATTTGCAGAAGAGCCCTATCTGCAGCTAATTTAAATGGTTCTGATATAATTATTTTTGATACCGCTGGAAGAACTCAAATAGATCTTCAGATGATGTCTGAGATAAAACAAATTGAAGAAGTAATTAAACCAACAGAGACTATACTTGTTGCGGACTCATTAACTGGACAAGTAGCAGCGAGTGTTGCAAAAGAATTTTCCAATACAGTAAAGGTTACTGGAATAATATTAACTCGAGCTGACGGTGATGGTAGAGGTGGAGCTGCATTGAGCATGAAACATATTGCCAATGTTCCAATTAAATTTTTAGGTATTGGAGAAAAAATAGAAAATTTTGAAAGTTTTCATCCAGATAGAATTGCTAACAGAATTTTAGGAATGGGGGATATTGTATCCCTTGTAGAAAAAGCAGCAGACGAAATTGACGAGGAAAAACTCAAAGAAACTGAAGAGAGTTTAAGGAAAGGTCAGTTTTCTTTAGAAGATTATCTTTCTCAATTAAGACAAATGAAAAAAATGGGAGGACTAGAGGGCGTGATGTCTTTTTTACCTGGAGTTTCAAAAATAAAATCACAAATGGACCAAGCTGGTGTTGACGAAAAAATAATTACGCAAAATGAAGCGGTAATACTTTCAATGACTAAGAAAGAAAGAGAAAATCCAAAAATTATCGATGGTTCAAGAAAAAAAAGAATTGCTAATGGCTCTGGAACAGATATTGCCACTATCAATAAATTGTTAAAACAATTTAAAATGATGTCTGACATGATGAAAAAGATGTCAAAAGGAAATACAAAAGGCTTAATGGAAAAAGGAATTCCACCTGAGCTATTCAATCAACTTAAATAAAAAAAAGGAGAAACAAATGTTAAAGTTAAGATTATCAATGGGAGGAACAAAAAAAAGACCAGTTTATAAAATTGTAGTTGCTGACAGCAGATTCCCAAGAGATGGGAGATTTATAGAAAAATTAGGTTTTTTTAATCCTCTTATGCCAAAAGAAAAAAAGGAAAGAGTTGGATTGCAGTCAGAAAGAATAAAGTACTGGCTTAGCCAAGGAGCAAAACCAACAACTAGAGTTGCTCGATTACTTGGGGAAAATAATTTAATGGAAATGCCTAAACCAGGAAATAATCCAAATAAAGCTATTCCAAAAAAAGACAGAAAGAAAGATGCTGCTGAAGCACCAAAAGAAGAAAAGAAAGCGGATGCACCTAAAGAAGAGAAAAAAGCTGAAGCACCAAAAGAAGAAAAGAAAGCGGATGCACCTAAAGAAGAGAAAAAAGCTGAAGCACCAAAAGTAGAAAAAAAAGCAGAGGCCCCTAAGGAGGAGAAAAAAGCTGAAGCACCAAAGGCAGAAAAGAAAGCAGAGACTCCTAAGGAAGAGAAGAAAAAATAACTATGTTTCAAGCGAAAATTTTTACTTTGTATCCTGAATATTTTCCAGGACCTTTCGAAATAGGTATTTGCAAAAAAGCTTTTGAGAAAAAGCTTTGGGATTTAAAACTCATAAATATTAGGGATTACGCAGATGATAAACATAAAACTGTTGATGATACTCCATATGGTGGTGGTGTAGGCATGTTAATGAGACCAGATGTAGTAGCAAAATCTTTGGACGCAAATTTGGATGAAAAAGAAACAGTTTTTTATCTAACACCAAAAGGTAAAATTTTTAATCAAGATATTGCGAAGGATATTGTTAAAAAAAACAAAGTTAATATTTTATGTGGGCACTTCGAGGGAGTTGATCAACGAGTTCTAGACTCAAGAAATGTAGAGGAGATAAGTATAGGTGACTTTATCCTTTCTGGAGGAGAGATAGCTTCTTTTGTTGTTTTAGATACGATTTTAAGATTAGTGCCTGGAGTATTAGGAAATCTTAATTCTACAAAAGATGAAAGTTTTGAAAACGGGCTTTTGGAGTATCCACAATATACCAAACCTCAAATATGGGAGAAATTAAGTGTTCCTGACATACTTTTATCTGGAGATCATAATAAAATTAAAAGCTGGCGTTTATCACAATCTGAGGCTATAACACGGCACCGAAGACCAGATTTATGGCAAAAATATAAAAAGGATTAAAATTGCAAAATTTAAACATGAAAAATATAGATGACATAAATAAAGCTAACGTTAAAAAAATTTCAGCTGAAAAAAAACTTCCAGAGTTTTTTCCAGGAGACATCATAAAAGTTGGTGTAAAAATTACTGAAGGAAAAAGAGATAGAATTCAGTATTTTGAAGGTGTTTGCATAGCAAAAAAAAATAGAGACTTAAATTCATCCTTTACAGTTAGAAAAATTTCTTTTGGAGAAGGTGTTGAAAGAACTTTTGCACTTTATAGTCCAATAGTTGATACAATCAAAGTTATAAGATCTGGTAAAGTAAGACGTGCAAAATTATACTATTTAAGAGAAAGAACCGGTAAATCAGCAAGAATTGCAGAAAAGATAAAAAAGAAAATTGGTATTGATATTGAGGTCAAACCTGAGCAAGTTACAGAAGAAAATGTGTTACCAGCAACAGAACAAAAGAATATTGAGGAAAAAACCGAGACAAAAGTCGCTGAGACACCCAAAAAACTTGAAGAGAAAAAAGAAGATAGTAAGATTTCTACTGAATTAAAAAAATAATCTTTTTTTAAATGCCAAAGACTTTATACGATAAAATCTGGAGTGATCACTTAGTCCACCAACAGGATGATGGAACATCTTTGCTATTTGTGGACAGACATTTGATACATGAGGTGACTAGCCCACAAGCTTTTGAAGGACTTAGAAATAGCAAAAGGAATGTAAGACATCCAAACTTAACTCTTGCTGTTGTTGATCACAACATACCTACAACTGACAGATCTAAAGGAATTGATGACAACGACTCTAGAATTCAGGTAGAAACACTTGAAAAAAATTGCAAAGACTTTGACATCAAACTTTTTGGAATGAATGATAAAAGACAAGGAATAGTTCATATAGTAGGACCCGAGCAAGGATTTACTCAACCAGGAACAGTTATTGTTTGCGGAGACAGTCACACGGCAACTCACGGCGCTTTTGGGGCCTTAGCGTTTGGAATAGGAACCTCAGAAGTTGAACACGTTTTAGCAACACAAACTCTTGTTCAGAAAAAAGCAAAAAATTTTAGAATTAATGTTAATGGAAAACTTCCTTTAGGAGTAACATCAAAAGATGTAATTCTTCAAATCATTGGCAAAATAGGAACTGCTGGAGGAACGGGATGTGTGTTAGAATATGCTGGTTCAGTTATATCTAATCTTTCTGTCGAACAGAGAATGACTATTTGTAATATGTCTATAGAAGGTGGAGCTAGAGCAGGATTAATCCAACCTGATGAAAAGATTTTTAATTATCTAAAAGATAGACCAATGTCTCCAAAAAAAGAAAACTGGGAAAAAGCACTTGATTATTGGAGTAAATTAAAAAGTGATAACGATGCAAAATTTGATAAAGAAATTAATTTAAAAGGTGATGAAATAGCGCCTATGGTTACATGGGGAACTTCACCTGAGGACGTAGTTTCAATTAATGGAAAAATCCCCAATCCAGAAAATGAAAAAAATGTTGATAAAAAGAATTCGATAAATAGATCTCTTGATTATATGGGGCTTAAACCTGATGTGAAAGTTCAAGACATTAAAATTGATAAAGTTTTTATAGGAAGTTGTACGAATGGAAGAATTGAGGACTTAAGAGAGGCTGCACAAATATTAAAAAATAAGAAAAAGGCTTCACATGTACATGGAATGGTCGTTCCTGGTTCTGGTTTAGTTAAAGAACAAGCTGAACAAGAAGGTCTAGATAAAATATTTATAGAGTCCGGTTTCGAATGGAGAGAACCTGGATGTTCAATGTGTTTAGCAATGAATGCCGATAAATTAAAACCTCAAGAAAGATGTGCATCTACTTCGAATAGAAACTTTGAAGGAAGACAGGGAAGAGGAGGAAGAACCCACTTAGTAAGCCCGGGTATGGCAGCTGCTGCAGCTATTGCCGGAAATCTAGATGATGTTAGAAAATATCAAAACTAATGAAAAAATTCATCTCACTTAAAAGCATTCCAGCTTATTTACCGATTGTAAATATAGACACAGACATGATTATTCCTAAACAGTTTTTAAAAACTATTAAAAGAACAGGATTAGGAAAAAACTTATTTCATGAAATGAGATACGATGATGATGGAAAAAATATCGATAATTTCATATTAAACAAATCCCCGTACAATAATTCAAAAATTTTAATAGCCGGAAATAATTTTGGCTGTGGATCATCGAGAGAACATGCTCCTTGGGCACTTTTAGACTTCGGAATAACATGTGTTATAAGCTCAAGCTATGCAGACATTTTTTATAATAATTGTTTTAAAAATGGCATTTTGCCGATAATTCTTGATGAGGAAAAAATAAAAGAGTTAGCTGAATATTCAAAGAGAAAAGAAGAAATTGAAATTGATTTAAAAAAAGAAAAAATTCTTTTTGGAAATAATGAATTAAAATTTAAAATAGATCCCTTTAAAAAGAAATGCTTGATTGAAGGTCTAGATGATATTGCTTTATCATTAGAAAAATCATCACATATTAACGAATTTGAAAAAAAGGTTAAGTCAGCAAGGCCTTGGATTTTTAATGATTAAAGTTAAAAAAAGAAAAATTCTTCTTTTACCAGGAGATGGAATAGGTCCAGAGGTTATCGCGGAAGTTAAAAAGATTATTCAGTGGTTTAACAAAAACAAATCCTTAGATTTTGAAATTGATGAAGATCTTGTTGGTGGAGCAGCATATGATAAATACAAGACACCCATAACAGATGAAGTGTTTTATAAAGCTTTAGAGAGTGAAGCAGTAATACTTGGTGCTGTAGGAGGACCTAAATGGGACGAGCTTGAATTCTCGAAAAAACCTGAAAGAGCACTTCTTAAACTTAGAAAAGAGTTAAAACTTTTTGCTAATTTAAGACCTGCCATTTGCTTTAAGCAATTAGTGGACGCTTCAAGTTTAAAACCAGAAATTGTTTCAGGTTTAGATATTATGATAGTAAGAGAATTAACAGGCGGAATATATTTCGGGGAGCCGAGAGGGATCAAACCGATAGATAATGGTGAACGAAAAGGAATTAATACCCATACTTATACTACAAAAGAAATTGAAAGAGTTGCGCGAGTTGCTTTTGATTTAGCTAAAAAAAGAGGCAATAAAGTTACATCTTGTGAAAAATCTAATGTGATGGAAGCAGGTCAGCTTTGGAAAGAAGAAGTTCAAATTTTACATGACAAAGAATATAAAGATGTAGAACTAACTCATATGTTAGCAGATAATTGTGCTATGCAATTATTAAGAAATCCAAAGCAATTTGATGTAATCGTAACTGATAATTTATTTGGAGATATCCTATCAGACGAAGCTGCAATGTTGACAGGCTCTTTAGGTCTATTACCATCTGCATCATTAGGAGCTAAAGACAAAGATGGAAATATGAGATCGATGTATGAACCTGTGCATGGTTCAGCACCTGATATAACTGGTAAAGGAATTGCAAATCCTATTGCAACTATATTAAGTTTCTCAATGGCATTAAAATATTCATTAAATTTAGATAAAGAATCTAAAGCCTTAGATAACGCTGTTCAAAAGGTATTGGATGATGGATTAAGGACAAAAGATATTATTTCTAAGGGGAAAAAAGAAGTTTCTACTTCAGAGATGGGAGATGCGATTATTGCGTGTTTGCAAAAATAAATAAATTAACTTACCCTAGATAATTAGAAAAAATATGACTATTTATACTGCACCAGTTGAAGAAATGATGTTCCTCTTTGATAATCTTAAAGATAATCAAAGATATAAAGAAATTGAAAAATACAAAGAAATTAATTCGGAACTTGTTAAAGGAATTTTAGAGGAAGCGGCAAAAATAAACCAAGAGCTTATTTTACCATTAGCTAAAGCAGGAGATGAAAATCCTTGCGTGTATGAAAATGGTGTTGTGAGAACACCCCCAGGCTATAAAGAGGTCTATAAAAAGTTTATAGAAGATGGCTGGACTTCCCTTTCTTGTGACCCAAAATATGGCGGTCAAGGTATCCCAAAAACTGTAAGCACTTTTTTTGAAGAAATGCTGTCATCGTCAAGCTTAGCATTTAAATTATATAGTGAACTTAGTATTGGTGCTTATAATTGTATACTTACTCATGCTGAGCAAAGCATAAAAGATAAATTTCTTCCAAAAATAGTAGAGGGAAAATGGAGCGGAACAATGTGCTTAACAGAACCACAGTGTGGAACCGATTTAGGCTTATTAAAAACAAAAGCAGTTCCAAAAGGCAATGGAACCTATGAAATAACTGGACAAAAAATTTTTATTACTTCTGGGGACCATGATTTAACGGAAAATATAATTCATTTAGTTTTAGCAAGAACAACAGATGCACCAAAAGGAACAAAGGGAATAAGTTTATTTCTTGTACCAAAATTTGAGGTCAGTGACGATGGAGTTGTAGGTTCTAGAAACGGTGTCAGCACAAACTCAATTGAGAGCAAGATGGGAATTAAAGGTTCACCAACTTGTGTTCTAAATTTTGAAAATTCGAAAGGTATTATGATTGGACCTGAAAACAAAGGTTTGAACTCCATGTTCACAATGATGAATTTAGAAAGAATTGTAGTTGGTGTACAAGGTTTAGGAATTGCTGAAACTGCTTACCAAAACGCTGTTGCTTATTCAAAAGAGAGAAAGCAAGGAAAAGCAAACAACAGTAAAAATGGAGAAACAGATTTAATTATCAAACATGCAGACATAAGACGAAGTCTAATGAATATGAAATCAATTATTGAGGGTCAAAGGTCTTTTGCCTTTTGGTTGTCACAGCAAATTGATGTAAGTTTATCTCACGATGATAAAGATGTAAGAGGTGATGCATCAAATATGGTTGCATTGCTCACTCCAGTTATTAAATCATTTTTTACAGATAATGGCGTAGAAATTACCAATGATGCAATTCAGGTATTTGGCGGCTATGGTTATACAAAAGATCAAGGGATCGAACAATTATTTAGAGATAATAGAATAACACCAATATACGAAGGTACAAATTCTGTTCAGGCAATTGACCTTGTGTACCGAAAAATTTCTTCAGAAGGCATATTTGAAAACTTTATAAAATCAATGGATAATGAAATCAAAAATTATAAAAACGAAAAAAATTTAGAAAGTTTTTTAAACATTTTTGAAAAATATAAAGAAATCTTGGTATCTTTTACGAAGTGGATGAGAGAAAAAATTAATTCAAATAAGGATGATGCAAGTGCAGCATGCAATGATTATTTAAAAGTATTGGGTTACACAGCATTAGCTTTTGCTTGGATTAAAACTTTAAAAATAAGTTTTGAAAAACAAAATTCAAATAAAGAATTTTTTGAAGACAAAATTAATACAGGAAAGTATTATTTTGAAAAAATTTTACCAAGAGCACAGTCTCATTATGTTGTTGGAACAAGTGGCAGCCACACAACCATGAATGCTAAATTTAATTAATGAACAAATATAATCAAAATTTAGATAAAAATAATGCTAATTTTGTACCTTTAACTCCTTTAAGTTTTCTTGAAAGAGCAAAAGATATATATCCAGATTATGAAGCTCTAGTATACGAAAATCGTTCTTATACCTGGTCACAAATTTACAATCGCTGTATTAAGTTTGCTAGTGCATTAGAGAAGATTGGAATTAAGGAGGGTGATACTGTTTCAGTGATGGCGTTTAATACTCCTGAAATATTTGAGGCTCACTATTCTGTTCCAATGACTGGAGCAGTCCTAAATACTATCAACACAAGATTAGACGCAAAAACAGTCTCTTATATTTTGGACCACGCTGAGGCAAAAGTTCTTATTGTCGATAGACAACTTCATTCAGTAGTAAATAAAGCCTTAGAAAATGTAAAATCTAAGCCTTTGATCATTGATATTCAAGACGATAACGCAGATCAGTCTTTGCTTAAAAAAATTGGTGATAAAGAATACGAAGATTTTTTGAATACAGGAGATGAAAATTATGTTTGGAAAAAACCAAAAGATGAATGGCAAGCAATTTCGTTGAGTTATACGTCAGGTACAACAGGCAATCCAAAAGGCGTAGTATATCACCATCGAGGTTCTTATCTTATGTCAACTGGAAGTGCAGTTGCATGGAATATGCCTAACAGATTAAATTTCTTAACAGTTGTTCCAATGTTTCACTGTAACGGATGGGGATACCCTTGGACAATTCCAATGTTAAATGGAAAAACTATATGTTTAAGAGCCATAGACATTAAAAAAATTTTTGAATTAATTGAAAAACATGACATCAGTCACTTTGGTGGTGCACCAATAGTTCTTAATATGATTACAGGTGCTTCAGAATCTGAAAGAAAAAAGCTGAAGAAAAAAGTTTTCGTTTTGACCGCAGGCGCTCCACCCCCAAGTATAATTTTTAAAAAAATGGAAAATTTAGGTTTTGAAGTGATGCATGTTTATGGATTAACTGAAACGTATGGTCATATCCTGCAATGCGCGTGGAATGATGAATGGAATTCACTTGATGAAGACAAAAAAAATGAAATTAAAGCTAGACAAGGTGTTAGATATCCAAACACAGAAGATACAAAAGTAATAGATCCAGAAACCATGAAACCTGTGCCCAAGGATGGCAAAACTATTGGTGAAATTATGATTAAAGGAAATATCGTCATGAAAGGTTATTTTAAAGATAAAGAGGCAACTGATAAAGCAATGGCTCATGGATGGTTTCATTCTGGAGATTTAGCCGTAGTGCATCCAGACGGTTACATAAAGATCAAGGATAGATCAAAAGATATAATTATTTCTGGTGGTGAAAACATCTCGTCTATTGAAATAGAAAATACTTTGGCTAAACATCCTAGTGTTTCAATAGCAGCAGTGGTTGCTAAACCCGATGAAAAATGGGGTGAAGTACCTTGTGCATTTATTGAAAAAGTAAAGGATCAAGAGGCAACAGAGAAAGAACTTATTGATTTTTGCAGAGAAACACTGGCAGGTTTTAAAATTCCAAAAAAAATTGCATTTTGCGAACTACCAAAAACTTCAACAGGAAAAATTCAGAAATTTGAGTTAAGAAAAAAGGCCAAGGAACTAAGTTGATTTTTGAAATAGATAAGAAGCAAGTATTTGCATCTACTGCAGGTAAAGAATTTGATCCTACAAAGAAAACTGTATTTCTCTTACATGGAAGCGGATTGTCTCACATAGTGTGGTCTCTTACAGAACAATTTTTATCTAACAAAAATCTAAATATTTTGTCTTTGGATTTACCTGGTCACGGAAATTCGGACGGGCCCTGCATTGATTCAATCGAAAAAATTGCAGATTGGATTGAAAGTGTGAGACTTTTTTTAAAAACCGAACAAGTTTCAATAGTAGGACATTCACAAGGATGTTTAGAGGCACTAGAGTATGGCTCGCGTTTTAAAAAAAATACTCACAAATTAGTTTTTTTAGCGGGCTCCTATAGGATGCCTGTTAACCAAGATTTAATTGATCTAGCAGATTCTGGGGATAAAAAAGCTGTACACTTAATGATGAAATGGGGTTACGAAGGTTCAAGGAAATTTATAGGAGGCAATCCAGTCGAGAAAATTATTAATTCCTCAAGAGAGGTGAAAGAAATTTTAGCCACAGACTTAAAAGCTTGTAATAATTATAAAAATGGCAAAGAAGCTTCAGCTGCAATTGATTGTCCAACTTTATTAATTTTTGGAGCTCTGGATAAAATGGCCCCCTTAGAAAATGGAAAAAAATTCGCAAATTTAATTAAAAATTCAGAGACCCAAATAATTAACGAGTGCGGACATATGATTATGTTTGAAAAAGCTTTTGAAATGAGAGAAAAGGTAGCTGAATTTTTAAAAAAATGAAAAATTTTCCAATTATAAGATCACGTAGACTTAGAAGCACACCTTACACAGAAAGAATAGAAGCTCACGGTGTTAGCGGATATACAGTTTATAATCATATGCTATTACCAGTATCTTTCAAATCAATTGAAGATGACTACAATCATTTAAAAAAATATGTTCAAGTTTGGGACGTTGCTGCGGAAAGGCAGGTAGAAATATCAGGCAAAGACTCAGCAGAACTTGTTCAATTAATGACATGTAGAGATTTATCTAAATCTAAAATTGGAAAATGCTACTACGCTCCATTAATTGACCAAGAAGGACTTTTGGTAAATGATCCAATAATAAATAAACTTGAAAATGATAGATGGTGGCTTTCAATTGCCGACTCTGATGTAATTTTTTTTGCGAAGGGCTTGGCCGCAGGACATAATTTTGATGTCAAAATTCATGAGCCAAATGTTAACATACTTGCTATTCAAGGTCCTCTATCAGACGACTTAATGGCTAAATTGTTTGGTGATGAAATAAGACAACTAAAATTTTTCAATTTTAAGTACTTTGAATTTAAACAAAATAAATATTTTATTGCAAGATCAGGTTGGTCGAAACAAGGGGGATTTGAGGTATATGTTGAGAATGATATTGCTGGTCAAAAATTATATGATGGCTTATTTGAACATGGCAAGGAATTGAATGTCAGAGCTGGTTGCCCAAATCTAATTGAAAGAATTGAGTCAGCGCTTTTATCGTATGGAAATGATTTTGATAATGGAGATAACCCATTTGAAGCAAATTTCGATAAGTATATAAATTTAGACACTGATGTAAAATTTCTAGGAAAGGAAAAGTTACAAAAAATTAAAAAAGATGGAGTCTCTAGAAAATTAATGGGGGTTAAAATTGATCATAACAAAATCAATATGAGCAAAGAAAAGGAATTGTTCGATGAAAAGAATAATATTGTTGGATACATAAGATCAGCCGCTTATTCCCCAAATTTTAAAAAGATTATTGGTATTGCAATGATTAATAAACCTTATTGGGATGGCAAACATCAATTTAAGATCGAAATTAACGATAAAACATATTTAGGAACAGTTTGCGATTTACCCTTCATCTAGTATAAGTAAAACATCATGAATATTGCGATTGTAGGTGCCACAGGAAATGTTGGTAGGAAAATAATTGAAGTTTTACATAATAAAAAAATTTCGATTGATAATTTATATTTCGTAGCTTCATCTAATAGCGCAGGATCTACTCTTAAATTTGGTGATAAAGAAATCAAAGTTGAAAATTTGGAAAATTTTGATTTTTCCAAAGTGAATATTTCTTTTTTTTCAGCTGGAAAAACAATCTCTGAAAAATATGTTCCTCTAGCAGCAAAACATTCAGTTGTAATTGATAACTCAAGTTTTTTCAGAATGGACCCTGATGTACCTTTGATAGTTCCTCAAGTTAATAAAGACCATTTAAAAAACATTAAAAAAAATATAATTGCAAATCCTAATTGTTCAACTGCACAGCTAGTCATTGTTTTAAAATCACTTAATGATAATTTTAAAATTAAAAGAATAGTGATTTCCACTTATCAGTCTACTTCTGGAGCTGGAAAAAAACCTATGGATGAGTTAATTGATCAAACAAAATCGATATTGAATAATAAAAGCTTTGAGGTAAAAAATTTTACAAAACAAATTGCGTTTAATGCAATACCTCATATAGATAGTTTTTCTGAAGATGGTTACACTAAAGAAGAATTAAAAATGATTAAAGAAACTAATAAAATATTAGGTACTAAAATTGATATTACCGCAACATGTGTAAGAATTCCTGTTCTCGTTTCACATGCAGAGTCAGTAAATATTGAATTTGAAAATGATTTTTCTATTAAAAAGGTAAAAGAATTATTAAATACTGCAGAGGGCTGTAAAGTAGTTGATGAGAATTCTGATGGTGGTTATATCACACCAGTAGATGCAGAGGGTAAAAACGAGACTTTTATTTCAAGAATTAGAAAAGATAATAGTAAAAAAAATTCTTTAAATATGTGGATTGTTTCTGACAATTTATTGAGGGGCGCAGCTTTAAATGCTGTTGAAATTGCTGAAGCTTATATTAAAAGATAAATATGAAAGAAAACAATCCATTATCTCCTCATATTCAGATATACAATTGGCATGTGTCATCCCTTGTTTCTATTTCACATAGGATCACAGGTATTTTAAATTATTTTTTATTAATTTTTATTTGTATTTGGGCCGGAAGTATATTTTTTGGTGAAGACGCATATGATATTTTCAAACTATTTTTAAATTCGTTATTTGGAAAATTTTTTGTCATAGGTTTTATATGGTCTTACCTTTTTCAAATTTTGAGTGAAATAAGACATTGGTTTTGGGATGTTGGTTTAGGTTTTGAACTAAAAACTTCTAAAATAACAGGGCTATTAGTAATCTTTGGTTCTTTTCTGTTAACAATATTAATATATTCTTCTAGGGGATTTTTACAATTATGATCAAAGCAACAAAGAAATGGCTTTTTTTAAAAATATCTTCTTTAGTAATGGTGCCCCTTATGCTGTGGTTCTTAGTGAATTTTGTTTCGCTTTATGACTCTAGCTATAATGAAATCTTAGCCTTTTTATCTTCCCAACCTTCAAAATTACTTTTTTCTTTATTCCTTGTCTCAATGTTTTTTTATTCTGCTTTGAGCATAAGTGAAGTCTTTGAGGACTATATTCACGTAGAGAGCACAAAAAAGCTTCTAAATATTGGTGTTTTTTTGTCATCTTTGATTATTCCATTATTTACAATAATACTTATATCTAACTTATAAATTATGAAATCTTACAAAATTATTGACCACGAATACGATGTAGTTGTTTTAGGTGCAGGAGGTTCTGGTTTAAGAGCCGCGGTTGGATTAAGCGAAGCAGGATTAAAAACTGCATGCGTTTCTAAAGTTTTCCCAACAAGAAGTCACACTTCTGCAGCACAAGGCGGCATCTCCGCAGCTCTTGGTAATATGGGTGAAGATGATTGGAGATGGCATATGTACGATACAGTTAAAGGTTCAGATTGGTTAGGTGATCAAGATTGTATCGAGTATTTGTGTAAAGAAGCTCCAAGAGCAGTTTTAGAACTAGAAAAATATGGTGTTCCTTTCAGCAGGACTGAAGATGGAAAAATATATCAGCGTCCTTTTGGAGGAATGACAAAGAATTATGGTAACGAGCCTGTTCAAAGAACTTGTGCTGCTGCAGACAGAACTGGCCATGCTATTTTGCACACATTATATGGTCAGGCTCTAAAACATAACACAGAATTTTTCATTGAGTATTTTGCATTGGATCTTTTAATGAAAGATGGTCAGTGCAAAGGATTAATTGCTTGGAATTTGAATGATGGAACTATTCATAGATTTAGATCTCACATAACGATAATTGCAACAGGTGGTTACGGAAAAGTTTATTACTCAGCAACTTCAGCTCATACATGCACTGGAGACGGAAATGCTATGGTGCTTAGAGCAGGCTTACCTTTACAGGATATGGAGTTCGTCCAATTTCATCCAACAGGAATTTATGGTCATGGAACTTTAATTTCAGAAGGTGTGAGGGGCGAAGGTGGTTATTTAGTAAATTCCAAAGGCGAAAGATTTATGGAAAGATATGCTCCAAAAGCTAAAGATCTTGCCTCAAGAGATGTTGTGAGTAGATCAATTGCGGTTGAAATTAATGAAGGTAGAGGTGTTGGAAACGAAAAAGATCACGTGCACTTACATTTAAACCATTTAGATCCAAAAGTTATAGAGGAAAGACTTCCAGGTATATCAGAGTCCTCAAGATTATTTGCGAATGTAGACGTAACAAAAGAACCTATTCCAGTAGTCCCAACTGTTCACTATAACATGGGAGGTATTCCTACAAATTATAAAGCTGAAGTTTTAACTTTAAATGGATCAGAAAAAACTGTTCCAGGATTAATGGCAATTGGTGAGGCAGCTTGTGTGTCTGTTCATGGAGCTAACAGGCTCGGATCAAACTCTTTAATTGATCTAGTTGTTTTTGGAAGAGCTGCTGCTAAAAGAGCGGCGGAATTGGTAAAACCAGGGTCACCACATGAAGAAATCTCACAATCCGAGACTGACAAATGCCTAGAGAGATTTGATAGACTAAGAAATGCATCTGGATCAAATAGTACTGCAGATTTAAGATTAGCAATGCAAAAAACAATGCAGTCTAAGTGTGCTGTTTTCAGAACTGAAAAAACTTTAAAAGAAGGTGTAAATGAAATTAGAAAGCCTTTTGAAGGCATGGATGACCTTTCGGTAAAAGACAAGTCTCTTATTTTTAATACGGATTTAGTAGAGACATTAGAATTCGATAATTTAATTAGACAGGCGATAACAACAATGGATTCTGCTTATCATAGGAAAGAAAGCAGAGGTGCTCATGCTAGGGAAGATTTTCCAAAACGTAACGACGAAAAATTCATGCAGCATACATTATCATGGTGTGACGGTAAAAAGACTAAAATTGACTATAGACCTGTTCACAGATCAACGCTTTCAAATGATGTTCAATACTTTCCACCACAAGAAAGAGTTTATTGATGGTACAAATAAACTTACCACAAAATTCCAAAGTTGAAAAAGGTAAGTATTTTAAAGATAAGACTGGCTCAAAAAACATTCGTAAAGTAAATATTTATAGATGGGATCCATCTACTGGAGAAAATCCAAGGATTGATACTTACGAAGTAGACATGGATAATTGTCCTTCGAAAGTTTTAGATCTATTAAATAAAATTAAAAATGAGATAGATCCATCGATTTCCTACAGAAGGTCTTGTGCACATGGAGTATGTGGTTCTTGTGCTATGAATATGGATGGTAAAAACGGATTAGCTTGCACGAAGCCACACTCAGAAATTAAAGGAGATATTAATATTTATCCATTACCACATTTGAAAGTTTTAAAAGACTTGATAGGTGATCTCAGCACTTTATACAAACAATATGAGTCTGTTGAACCTTGGTTAAAGACAACCTCAAAAACTGAAAAAGAGAATATTCAATCTAAGGAAGATAGAGCAAAACTAGATGGGCTTTACGAGTGCATAATGTGTGCATGTTGTTCAACTTCTTGCCCAAGTTATTGGTGGAATGGTGATAAATACTTAGGGCCTGCAGTTCTTTTACAGGCTTATAGATGGATAATTGATTCAAGAGATGAAGACAGAAAAGAAAGATTAAAAAAAGTTGCAGATGAACTTAAGTTATATAGGTGCCATACTATTATGAATTGTACTAATGCTTGCCCTAAAGGTTTAAATCCAGCAAAAGCAATAGCCTCAATTAAGAAAATGCTTGCAACTAGCTAATTACTTAATTAAATAATTTTGCCGATGAATTTAATTCAACATTATATAAATGGTAAAATTTATAAAGGGTCGTCTTCACGAAAAGGGAAAGTTTTCAACCCTGCAACAGGCGCACAAGAATCAGAGGTAATACTTGGAACAAAATCTGATTTGGACCACGCTGTAGAAAATGCGAAAATAGCTTTCGAAAAATGGTCCCAAGTCACCCCCCTTCAAAGAGCGAGAATTATTTTCAAATATAAAGAATTAATTGAAAAAAATTATGATGAATTGACTAAACTGATTGTTTCAGAACATGGAAAAGTTTATGAGGACGCAAAGGGTTCTCTTACAAGAGGTCTTGAAATAGTTGAGTTCGCATGTGGTATTCCTCAAATGCTTAAAGGAGAGTTTACTGAGAATGTTGGAACAAACATAGATAGCTGGTCTATGAGACAGCCTTTAGGTGTCTGTGCAGGAATCACACCTTTTAATTTCCCGGCAATGGTTCCAATGTGGATGTTCCCAATGGCAATTGCCTGTGGAAACACTTTTATCTTAAAACCTTCCGAAAAAGATCCTTCATGTTCGATTCGTCTTGCTCAACTTTTTTCAGAAGCTGGATTACCTAATGGAGTTTTAAACGTAGTGAATGGTGACAAAGAGGTAGTTGACTCAATATTAACGAATAAAGATATAAAAGCTGTTAGTTTTGTAGGTTCAACACCAATAGCAAAATATATTTATGAAAATGCTGCGAAGAACGAAAAAAGAGTGCAAGCATTGGGAGGAGCAAAAAACCATTGTGTAGTAATGCCAGATTGCGATATGGATCAAGCCGTTAACGGTCTTATGGGAGCTGCCTATGGTTCAGCTGGAGAGAGATGTATGGCACAATCAGTTGCAGTAGCGGTAGGAGGGATTGGCGACAAACTTGTAGAAAAATTATCAAAAAAAGTTGAGGCTTTAAAGGTTGGTCCAGGTCTTGATAAAAATTCTGAAATGGGACCTTTAGTTACCAAAGAACATTTAGAAAAAGTTAAAGGGTATGTTGATCTTGGAGTAAAAGAGGGAGCAAAGTTAGTTGTGGATGGTCGAGACATTAAACTACAAGGATATGAGAATGGTTTCTTCATTGGAGGTTGTTTGTTCGATAATGTCACCAAAAATATGAGAATTTATAATGAAGAAATTTTCGGTCCAGTGCTTTCTGTTGTAAGAGTTAAAGATTTTAATGACGCGATTCAACTGATTAATGATCACGAATTCGGTAATGGAACAAGCGTTTATACTAGAGATGGAGATGTAGGAAGAACTTTTGCAAACAAAATAAAAGTTGGGATGGTAGGTATAAATATACCCATTCCTGTCCCTGTTGCATTTCATAGTTTCGGAGGATGGAAAAGATCTTTATTTGGAGATTTGCATATGCATGGTCCTGAAGGTGTAAAATTTTATACTAAACTAAAAACTATCACATCACGTTGGCCATCAGGAATTGGTTCCGACCCTGAGTTTGTAATGCCAACAATGAAATAACATAAAGGAAAATATGAAAAAAATAAGTTTGATTGGAGCAGGACAAATAGGTGGAACTTTAGCCCATTTGATTGGAGTAAAAGAACTAGTTGATGAAGTAGTTCTTTTTGATGTTGCTAGTGGCATTGCTAAAGGAAAGGCTCTTGATATTGCACAATCATCTTCAGTTGATGGTTTTAATGTAAAATTTTCAGGAACCGATAAATATGAAGATATTAAAAACTCTGATGTCATTATTATAACTGCTGGGGTCCCCAGAAAGCCTGGTATGAGCAGAGATGACTTAGTAGGTATTAACCTAAAAATAATTAAACAAGTTGCAGAGGGAATTAAAAAAAACTCTCCAGATGCTTTTATAATTTGTATAACAAATCCCCTAGATGTGATGGTAATGGCTTTCCAAAAATATTCTCAGCTTGCAGCTAAAAAAGTTGTTGGTATGGCAGGAATATTAGATAGCTCAAGATTTAAACTTTTTTTGTCAGAAGAATTAAAGGTTCCAGTAAAAGAAATAGACGCAATGGTCATGGGGGGACATGGAGACACGATGGTACCAATGCCAAGATTCACTAAAGTATCTGGAAAACCTTTATTAGATCTTGTCAATTCTGGTGTTATTTCTAAAGAAAAACTAGAAAGCATCAATCAAAGAACAAGAGATGGTGGAGGTGAAATTGTAAAATTTTTGGAAAAAGGTTCCGCATATTATGCGCCAGCTGCTTCAGGAGTACAAATGGCTGAAGCATTTTTAGGTGATAAGAATCTACAGTTACCTTGTGCCGCTCAATTAGAAGGTCAATATGGTTTTAACGGAATTTATGCAGGTGTTCCAGTTGTTATTGGAAAAAATGGAGTAGAAAAAATAGTCGAAATTCAACTTGATGAAAAAGAAAAGGCTGAATTTATTAATTCTGTGAATGCTGTAAATAAGCTCTGGGAGGCTGCAGTAAAAATTGACCCTAGCTTGAAAAAGTAATGAATATTCACGAACACCAGGCTAAACAATTATTAAAAAAATTTGGCGCCATTGTTCCTAATGGAGAGGCTTGTTTTACTGTACAAGAAGTTTTAGAAAAAGCAAAAAAACTCAATCTTAAAAAATATGTTTTAAAAGCACAAATACATGCAGGCGGGAGAGGTAAGGCGGGTGGAGTTAAAATATTAGATAATTTATCTGATCTAGAAAAAGCTGCAAAGGATTTGTTAGGAAAAAAATTAATTACACATCAGACAGGACCTAATGGCAAGGAAGTTAAAAGACTTTATCTTGAAGAGCCGTCAAATATTAAAAAAGAATTTTATTTATCCTGTCTTATTGATAGGGCAAGTTCTAAAATTGCTTTTATTTCTAGCGATCAGGGTGGAATGGACATCGAAGAAGTTGCAAAAAGTGATCCTAATAAAATCAATACTGTAAAAATTAGTTTTAAGGAAAATATTGAAGATGAGGATTGTAAAAAAATTATTCGTAATTTCAATCTAGATGATGATGCAAATCTAAAATGTATCAAGATTATTAAATCAATTTACAAAACATTTGTTTCTACAGATGCAAGCTTAATTGAAATCAATCCACTAATACTTACAAAGGAAAACAATATTGTGTGTCTGGATGCAAAAATAAGCTTTGATGACAATGCAATTTTCAAACATCCAGAATTACTGGAATTAAGAGATTTGAATGAAGAGGATCCTGCAGAAATAGAGGCAAGCAAACATGATTTAGCTTACATAAAATTAGATGGATCTATCGGATGTATGGTAAACGGAGCAGGATTAGCAATGGCTACAATGGATATAATTAAACTGCATGGTCAAGAACCTGCAAATTTTTTAGATGTAGGAGGCGGTGCGTCTAAAGAAAAAGTTGCAGCTGCGTTTAAGATAATTTTATCAGATAAAAATGTAAAAGGAATACTGATAAATATTTTTGGAGGGATTATGAGGTGTGATGTCCTTGCCCAGGGAATTGTAGAGGCTGCAAAAGAATCCAAAATAAATATACCTCTTGTAGTAAGACTTGCCGGAACCAATTCAAAAGAAGGAAAAAAAATATTAGATGAATCTGGATTAAAAATAATCTCTGCTAGCGATCTAGGGGACGCAGCAAAAAAAATTGTAAAACAAGTGGAATAAAATGTCAGTTTTAATAAATAAAAATACTAAACTTATATGCCAAGGCTTCACAGGCGCCCATGGAACATTTCATTCTGAACAGTCAATAAAATATGGGACAAATCTAGTTGGAGGCGTAACTCCAGGTAAAGGAGGACAAACACACTTAAATAAACCTGTTTTTAATTCTGTAAAAGAAGCAAAAGGTAAGACTAATGCAAATGCAACAATGATTTATGTCCCTGCAAAATTTGCTGCTGCAGCAATAATCGAGGCAATTGAGGCTAAGATCGAATTGATAGTTTGTATAACTGAAGGGATTCCAATCTTGGATATGTTAAAAGTAAAAGAAAAATTATCAAACTCAGCTTCCAGACTAATTGGACCAAATTGTCCAGGAATTATCACTCCAGACGAATGTAAAATTGGTATCATGCCAGGAAATATTCATAAGAAGGGATCCGTTGGTATAGTCTCAAGATCAGGAACTCTAACTTATGAGGCTGTCGCACAAACAACTGAAAACGGATTAGGTCAGTCAACATGTATCGGAATAGGAGGAGATCCAATTAACGGAACAAATTTTATAGATTGTTTAGACTTGTTTTTAAACGATCCAGAAACTGAGTCTATTTTGATGATTGGTGAAATTGGGGGAACTGCAGAGGAAGAAGCAGCAGAATTTATTAAAAATCATAAAATCAAAAAGCCTATGGTAGGATTTATTGCTGGTATCACAGCACCTCCTGGACGAAGAATGGGACATGCGGGAGCAATAATTTCTGGTGGCAAAGGCGGAGCTTCAGATAAAATTGATACAATGATAGATGCAGGTATTACCATTGCAAAATCTCCTGCAGAAATGGGAATTACATTAAAAAATAAATTGGGTCTTTAATATTTTAATGTTAATACTATAATAATCGTAAATGAGCTCTTCAAAAAACTTAGAATTTAAGCAGCAGTCTTTTCTTAATAAATCTAACAGCCAGTTCATAGAGGAAATGTATGTAAGATTTATAGAGAATGACCCAAAATTACCTGATAGTTGGAAAAAATACTTTAGTGATTTAAATGAAGATTTAAATTCAGTTTCAAAAGAAATATCAGGCCCTTCATGGAGTCCAAAAAAGATATCGATAGATCCAAAAAAAAATAAAAGACTTGAGGAAAATCTAAATGGTTCTGAAAGGGAGAAAATAGATTCTATTAAAGCAATCGCATTGATAAGGGCATATAGAATCAGAGGCCACCTTATAGCAAACCTTGATCCTCTTGGTTTAATGAAAAGAGAATATCTTTATGAATTACATCCAAATGACTATGGTTTCAAAACTGAGGACTTTGACAGAAAAATCTATCTAAATTCATATATGGATGTGGGTTATGCCTCAATAAATGAAATTATCACAAAATTAAGAAAAGTATATTGCTCATCAATAGGTGCTGAATATATGCATATAACAAATCCAACAGAGAAAGTTTGGTTTAGAGAAAGAATGGAAAAAGAGGAGAACCAAATAAATTTTACTGAAAAAGGAAAAGACGCAATATTAAATAAGATTATCCAAGCTGAAGGTTTTGAAAAATTTTTAGCAAAAAAATATGTTGGCACAAAAAGATTTGGTCTTGACGGCGCAGAGTCTTTAATTCCAGCACTAGAACAAATTATTAAACGTGGAGGCCAGTTAGGAATAAAAGAAATTAAGATTGGAATGTCACATAGAGGTAGATTAAATGTTTTAGCAAATGTCCTTCAAAAGTCTTATAAAAGAATTTTTAATGAATTTGCTGGTGAATTTGCTTCCTCAAGCGAGGACTCTACAGGTGATGTAAAATATCATTTAGGTGCCTCATCAGATAGAACTTTTGATGGAAACTCTGTACATGTTAGTCTTACAGATAACCCTTCTCATTTGGAAGCAGTTAACCCTGTAGTTCTTGGTCAAACTAGAGCGAAACAATATTTTCATAAAGACACAGAAAGAAAAAAAGTAATACCTTTACTTATTCACGGGGATGCAGCATTTGCAGGGCAAGGAGTTGTAGCTGAATGTTTTGCGATGTCAGGTTTAAAAGGTCACAATACAGGTGGAACAATTCATATAATTGTAAATAACCAAATTGGTTTTACCACTAGCCCAAGGTTTGCCAGATCAAGCCCATACCCATCTGATTTAGGAAAAATTGTAGAGGCTCCCATTCTTCATTGTAATGGAGATGATCCAGAGGCAGTTGTTCATTGTGCTAAAATCGCAATTGAGTTTAGACAAAAATTTAACAAAGATGTTGTAATTGACATGATTTGCTACAGAAGATTTGGTCATAATGAGGGAGATGAACCATCTTTTACTCAGCCTTTAATGTACAAAAAAATAAGATCACATCCATCTACTTTAAATATATATGGAAAAAAACTTATTAAAAATAATAGTATAACTGAAGATCAATTCAAAAATAAAGTAAATGACTTTAAAAAACTTTTGGATGATCAATTTAAAACTGCAAATGATTACAAACCAAAACTGAATTGGTTTGAAGGGACCTGGTCAAGATATCAACCAAAGAAAGGTAAGGATAAAAGAGGACAGACAGGAGTTGATACGACGAAATTAAAAAAACTCTCTGCAAAAATAAATTTTATAAAACCAGAGCTTAATATTCATAAAACTATACAAAAAGTTTTTGAAAATAGAGATAAGTGTGTACAAGATGAAAAAAATATTGATTGGGCCAATGCAGAAACTCTAGCATTTGCAACATTACTCGAAGAGGGATTTCCTGTGAGATTAGTTGGTCAAGATAGTGGTCGTGGCACATTTAGCCAAAGACACTCAGTTTTACGAAATCAAATAGACAACTCAAGATACGTACCGTTAGATCATGTATCTACAAAACAGAAAAAATTTGAAATTGTAGATAGTTTTTTATCTGAACTAGCAGTACTTGGATTTGAGTATGGATACAGCTTAGTAGAGCCAGAAACCTTAACGATCTGGGAGGCGCAATTTGGAGATTTTGCAAACGGAGCTCAAGTCGTAATTGATCAATTCATTGCCTCTGGAGAGAGAAAATGGTTTAGAGCCTCAGGATTAGTTCTATTACTTCCCCATGGTTATGAGGGACAAGGGCCTGAACACTCTTCAGCAAGACTTGAAAGATTTTTGCAACTTTGTGCTCAAGAAAATATGCAAGTGCTTAATTGTACAACTCCAGCAAATTATTTTCATGCTCTTAGAAGACAGATTCACAGAGAATTTAGAAAGCCACTTGTTATAATGACTCCGAAATCTTTGTTGAGAAACAAATACTGTGTTTCAAACATAGAGGACTTTGATAAAAATAATTCATTTCATAGAGTTTTAGAGGATCAAGCCTTAAATAAAAAGAACAAATTAATTGAATTAAAAAAACCAAAAAAGATAAGAAAAGTCATTCTTTGCTCTGGAAAAATATATTTTGATCTTTTGGCTGCGAGAGAAAAAGAGAAAATTGACGATGTTGTTTTTATAAGAATAGAACAACTTTATCCATTTCCGGTAAGATCTTTGACAAAAGCTATTAAACCATATGCTGAATACGCTAAATTCATTTGGTGCCAAGAAGAACCTAAAAATATGGGTGCTTGGTTTTCAGTAAGAGATTATATTCAATGGACTTTAGATAATTTAGAGGTTAAAAAGAAATTAAAGTTTATTGGCAGAAATCCTTCAGCTTCACCAGCTACTGGATATGCGAAGAGACATGCAAAACAACAAAAAGAGATTATAGATAAAATTTTAGAATAATGTCAGACAAAATTGTAGTTCCAGTTCTAGGAGAAAGTATAACAGAAGCAACTGTAGCTAAATGGTTAAAAAATAAAGGTGATAGTGTCGAAGCCGATGAACCTGTTGTTGAACTTGAAACTGATAAAGTAAATTTAGAGGTTCCATCCCCCTCAGACGGAGTATTAAGTGAAATAAACGCCCAAAATGGCTCAACGGTTGAGGTAGGAGCTGTTCTTGGATCAATAATCGGAGGAAGTTCAAAAAAAAATGAAACTGAGGATGAACCTAAAGAAGAGAAAGTAGCACACAAAGAGGATAATATCATTAGTTTAAAAAAGGAAGTTGAGACAAAAGAAGTTGAAACAAAACTGTTCGATAAGGAAGAAAAAATTTTAGAACCTAATGAAAATACAAGTAAGGAAGAACCATTAATCCTTACAGAAGAAGTATCCTCTAAAAAAGAGAAATCTAAAAAAACAAAGGATGTATCTGTTTCTCCTGCTGTGAGAAAGATTGCTGCAGATAATAAAATTGACTTAAAAAAAATCCAAGGAACTGGCAGGGGTGGAAGAGTTTCAAAAGGTGATCTATTAAGTTTAATGAACATTAAACCTGGACCTTCTGAGCGGAAAATAAAGTTTGGCCAAGAAGAAAAAATAAAAATGACAAGGCTAAGACAAACAATTGCTAAAAGACTCAAACAAGCTCAAGATAATGCAGCAATGCTTACAACTTTTAATGAAGTTGATATGAGCGGTATAATTGACATGAGAAAAGAAAATCAAAGTGATTTTCAAGACAGGTTTCGCATAAAACTAGGTTTTATGTCCTTTTTTGTTAAAGCTTGCATTGAAAGTCTAAAACTTTTTCCAGCAATTAATGCTGAAATCGAGGGAGAGAACATAATTTATAAGAACTACTATAATATAAGTTTTGCAGTAGGCACCGAAAAAGGTCTTGTGGTTCCAGTTTTAAAAAATGCAGATGAAATGTCTTTCGCAGACATAGAAAAGAAAATTAAAGAATTGTCTGATAAAGCAAGAGATGGAAAGATTACAATTGACGATCTTCAAGGCGGGACATTTACTATCAGCAACGGCGGTGTATATGGGTCAATGTTATCAACACCAATTTTAAATTTACCTCAATCCGGAGTTTTAGGAATGCATAATATTGTAGAAAGGCCGCATGTGGTAAATGGTGAAATTAAAATTAGACCAATAATGTATATAGCTTTATCATATGATCATAGAATAATTGATGGGAAAGAGGCAGTATCTTTTTTAAAAAATACAAAAGATAACTTGGAAGATCCAAGAAGATTATTTTTAAATTTATAGTTTATGACAGAAAAATTTGACTCAGTAGTTATTGGTGGCGGACCTGGTGGATATGTTTGCGCTATAAGGTTAGCTCAGTTAGGTCAAAAAACTGCATGTATAGAAGCCAGAGGTGCTCTAGGTGGAACTTGTTTAAACATTGGATGCATTCCTTCAAAAAGCTTATTAAATTTGTCTGAGAATTTTAAAAAGGCTAAAAATTTTTCTAAACTTGGAATCGAAACAGGAGACGTAAAACTTAATTTAGATAAGATGATGAAAAACAAGGAAAAAGCAGTTTCAATCTTGACCAAGGGTGTTGAATTTTTATTTAAAAAAAACAAGGTAACTTACTTAAAAGGTTTCGGCAGTTTTATTTCTGACAAGAAAATATCAGTAAAAGGCGAAGATGGTAAAAAAAAAGAGATTGAGGCAAAAAATATTATTATTGCGACTGGATCTGAGGCAATGCCAATGCCTAACGTAGAATTTGATGAAAAAACAATTGTCTCTTCGACAGGCGCCCTATCTTTAAAAGAAGTTCCAAAAAGTCTAGTTGTCGTTGGTGGGGGTTATATAGGTTTAGAAATGGGCTCTGTCTGGTCTAGACTAGGGGCTGAAGTAAATGTAATCGAATTTTTAGATCATATTACACCTGGGATGGATAGAGAGATTTCAGAAGAGTTTATGAAAATATTGAAGAAACAAAATATTAAGTTTCACTTAAATAGAAAAGTAACTAGCATTAAAAAAACTAACAATGGTGTACAAATTTCAACGTCAGATAAGAATGGAGATAGTAAAGATTTTAATTGTGATGTAGCTCTAATTTCAATTGGAAGAAAACCGTTCACATCTAATTTAAATTTGAGTTCTGCAGGAGTAAAATCAGATGAAAAAGGAAGGATTAAAATTGACAAAAAATTTCAAACTTCAGCAAAAAATATTTATGCTATTGGAGATGTAATTGATGGCCCAATGTTAGCTCACAAAGCTGAAGAGGAAGGGATCGCAGTTGCAGAAATAATTGCAGGCCAATCTGGCCATGTAAACTACGACTTAATTCCAGGGGTAATTTATACTACTCCTGAGGTAGCAAGTATAGGCTTAACTGAAGAGCAACTAAAAGAAAAGAATAAGTCTTATAAAATTGGAAAGTTTCCCTTTATGGCCAACTCAAGAGCTAAAGCAATTGATGAGCCTGAAGGATTCGTAAAAATTTTAGCCGATAAAGATACTGATAAAGTTTTAGGAGTACACATGATAGGGCCTCATGTAGGAGAAATGATCGCAGAAATGGCAGTTGCAATGGAGTTTGGTGCAAGCTCTGAGGATATCGCACGAACATGCCATGCTCATCCAACATTTTCTGAGGCAATAAAAGAGGCGGCTTTATCTGTTGAAAAAAGACAAATACACTCTTAAAATTTTTTTCATTACAAAATGAAAGTACCAGTACTATTACCAAACATTTTTGATCACCCATTTACATACACTTCAAAAGAAAAACTTAAAATTGGCGACTATGTAGAAGTACCTTTTGGTAAAAAAAAAATGATAGGTATTATCTGGGACGATTTTGAGGAAGGGTCTAAAAAAAAATTTAAAATCAAAAATATTATTAAAAAATTTACAAAAAATCCTTTAGAAAATAATACAATAAAATTTCTAAATTGGTTTTCTGATTATAATATTGTTCCAAAGGGTATGGCGTTAAAACTTCATCTAGTAAATAATTCTTTAGAAGAAGATTATAAGGCAGACACTTACGATCAGTTTAATAAAAAACACCCAACTAAAGATTATAGTCTTAATATTCAGCAAAAAAAAAGTTTATTAGAGATAGAAAAGGGGGATAAAAATTTTAGAGTTCATGTATTACAAGGGACTACAGGTTCAGGAAAAACAATAGTCTATTTTAATGCAATTAAAAAAAAACTAAATGAAGGGTATCAATCTTTGATTTTACTTCCTGAAATTGGCCTCACAAAAGAATTTGAAAAAAATTTCATTTCTTTTTTTGGTTTTAAACCAGCTATTTGGCATTCATCAGTTACAAAGAAAAATAAAAAGATAATTTGGAGCGGTTTGAAATCAGGAAAGATTAAAGTTGTCATAGGGGCTAGGTCGGCTTTATTTTTACCTTTTAAAAAATTAGGTCTCATTACAATAGATGAAGAACACGACCAATCCTACAAACAAGATGAGGGTGTAAACTATCATGCTAGAGATATGGCAATATCCAGAGCATCATTTGAAAATATACCTATCAATTTGATATCTGCTGTTCCATCTATCGAAACTTATAAAAATATTAAAGGAAAAAAGTTTCATTCATCTAGATTAACTGAGCGATTTAGAGATGCAAAGTTGCCAGATTATGAAATTATAAAAATAAAAAAAAGTGAAAAAAAAGAAACATTTATTTCAGAGGAATTGATTGAAAAAGTAAAAGATAATTTATCTAGGAATAATCAGGTCTTATTTTTTGTAAATAGAAGAGGTTACTCGCCATTTGTATTATGTAAAAATTGTTTGAAAACTTTTGACTGTCCTTTTTGTTCAATTAATCTTGTTTATCATAAGATAAGAAATAAAGTTTTATGTCATTATTGTGGTTATTCCACAGAAATGGAACGAGACTGCTCTTCAAAGGACTCTAAATGTGATTTTAGCTTTAGTGGTCCAGGTGTGGAGAAAATACTTGAGGAAATAAAAAAGATTTTTCCTGATAAAAACACTTTAATTTTCTCAAGTGACACCATGAATAAAAAGGACTCATCTTCTAAAATCCAAGAGATAATAGATAATAAGATTAATATTTTAATTGGTACTCAACTGATTTCAAAAGGTTTTCATTTTCCTAACCTGAACTGTATTATTGTATTGGATATTGATTATTCTTCTAGAGGTTACGATTTAAGAAGTGCTGAAAAAACTGTACAGCTTTACCACCAACTATCAGGCAGAGCCGGTCGAGAAGGAAAGCCTTCTACTGTTTATTTTCAGACAATGAATTTAAACTCAGATTACATATCACAAATAGTAAATCCTGATCCTTATATTTTTTTGGATAAAGAATTAATTCTGAGGGAAAAGAATTTATTACCTCCTTTTGAGAGATTTATATCAATAATAGTTAGTGCTCAAAATAGCAAAAAATCTGACCAGGCATCGTTTGAATTAACAGAATTTTTAAAAAAAAACCTTAAAGTAAAGATTCTTGGACCAGTAAATGCTCCAATTTATAAAGTAAGAGGAAATTACAGGAATAGGATTTTATTAAGATCTGCAAAGAATATTTCAGCTCAGAAAAACTTAAAAATGGCTCTTAAAAGATTTAATATCCCAAAGGGAATAAAACTTTCAGTTGATGTTGATCCAATAAATTTCAATTAACTGTTATTTTTATAGCTTTTTTTAAAGCTCTTACTTGATCGTTACTTGCCTATATGTTAATTAATCTGAAAATTTATCAGCAAAAACAAAGGATCTAACTTGTCTAATTCCCAAACTAAAGCAACAAACAGTTATTCTCAGTCTTTGTTTGAGCTTGCGAAAGAGAATAGCGTGTTAGATGAAATCGAGGCTCAGGCAAAGTCTTTATACAGCGTGATTAAAGACTCTCAGGATTTCTCAACTTTTATAAAAGATCCTACATTCAAACAAGATAAGCAGCTTGAGATTTTTAGTGCAATTTTTGAAAAAGTAAAATTGAACAGCTTGTTTATTAAGTTCATAAAATTTCTTATTCATAAAAGAAGAATATTTTTTTTAAAAAATATTTTGAATGATTTTATCACCTATTGTTCAATTCAAAGAGGAGAAATTAGAGCTGAGCTTGTATCTTCGAAAAAATTAGATAACTCTCAGATAGAAAAAATTAAAGAGGAAATGACTAAAGACTTTAATTCAAAAATTAATTTGAGTTACAAGGTTGATGAATCTTTGCTTGCTGGAGTAAAAATAAAAATTGGAAGTATTATGATTGATAACTCTTTAAAGAATAAATTAATGAAAATGAAAAACTCAATGAAGGAAGTATAATGGATATTAACCCATCAGAAGTAACAAAAATATTAAAAGAACAAATTAAAAAATTTGGAGATAAATCTGAAGTAACAGAAATTGGTCAAGTTTTATCTGTAGGAGACGGAATAGCAAGAATTTACGGACTCGACAATGTTCAAGCCGGTGAGATGGTAGAATTTGCTGATGGTTCTAAAGGTATGGCGTTAAACTTAGAAAGTGATAACGTTGGAGTAGTTATTTTTGGTGATGATAGAGCAGTTAAAGAAGGTGATACGGTCAAAAGAACTGGAGCGATTGTCGATACACCAGTTGGTAAAGAATTACTTGGAAGAGTTGTTGATGGATTAGGAAACCCAATAGACGGCAAAGGAGCTTTAGATAAAAGTATTAAACGAAGTAGAGTCGAGGTGAAAGCACCAGGAATTATTCCAAGAAAATCTGTCAGCGAACCAATGCAAACAGGTTTAAAATCAATTGATAGTTTGGTTCCAATAGGCAGAGGTCAAAGGGAATTGATTATTGGAGATCGTCAAACAGGAAAAACTGCTGTTGCTATTGATGCGATAATTAATCAAAAAAAAATAAACGAGTCGGGTGATGAAAAACAAAAACTTTATTGTATTTATGTTGCGATAGGTCAAAAACGATCAACTGTTAGACAGATAGAGAAAACTTTAGAAGAGGCTGGAGCTATGGAATATACAACAATTGTTGCGGCAACAGCTTCGGATGCAGCTCCATTACAATTTTTAGCTCCATACACTGGATGTGCTATGGGTGAATATTTTAGAGACAATGGAATGCATGCTTTAATTATTTATGATGATCTTTCAAAACAAGCAGTAGCCTACAGACAAATGTCACTTCTTTTAAGACGTCCTCCAGGAAGAGAGGCATATCCAGGAGACGTTTTTTATTTACATAGTCGATTACTTGAAAGAGCAGCAAAATTAGGTGACGAACATGGAGGAGGATCATTAACTGCTTTACCAATCATTGAAACTCAAGCAGGAGACGTATCAGCTTACATACCTACTAACGTAATCTCAATTACTGATGGACAAATATTTTTAGAGACAGAACTATTCAATCAAGGAATAAGACCTGCAATTAATGTTGGCTTATCAGTTTCAAGGGTAGGATCTTCTGCTCAAACAAAAGCTATGAAAAAAGTTTCTGGATCAATGAAACTTGAACTTGCTCAATATAGAGAGATGGCAGCTTTTGCACAGTTTGGATCTGACTTAGATGCTTCAACTCAAAAACTTTTAAATAGAGGAGCAAAATTAACTGAGTTATTGAAACAAAAACAATATTCTCCAATGACAGTAGCTGAGCAAGTCATTTCTGTCTTTTGTGGTGTAAAAGGTCACTTAGACGATATTCAACAAAAAGATATATCAAAATTTGAGAAAGATATAATTGAGAAATGTAGATCTGAGCAACCAGATTTGATAAATTCAATAATTTCATCAGGAAAACTTGAAGAAGAAAATGAGAAAAAATTAACGAGTATTATTTTGGATTTAAAGAAAAATTTTGAAAAATAATTATGGCTAGTTTAGACGATTTAAAAAAAAGAATAACAAGTGTAAAATCTACACAAAAGATTACAAAAGCAATGAAAATGGTTGCAGCTGCAAAGCTTAGAAAAGCTCAGGAAAGTGCTGAAAAAGGCAGACCTTATTCTGATAAGATGCATAATATAATCTTAAATTTGTCTAAGAATATTAATGATAAAGAAAATGCACCAAAGCTTTTAGCTGGCTCTGGTAATGATAATGTGCATCTCTGTGTGGTAATGACCTCTGACAGAGGTTTATGTGGAGGTTTTAATTCAAACATTACCAAAAAAGCAAAGTCCTATTTCAAAAAAATATTAGATAGTGGTAAGGAGCTTAAGATAGTAACTGTTGGATCAAAAGGATTTGATCAACTTAAAAGGGCTTATAAAGAGCATATAATTGAGAATATTTCTTTCAAAGAATCTAAAAATGTAAATTACTTTGATGCCGATAAAGTAGGAAAAATGATAATTGAGAAATTTGAGAAAGGAGAATTTGATGTTTGCACAATCTTCTTTAACAAATTCAAAAATGTTATTACCCAAATACCTCAAGAACAACAGATTATCCCATTAAAATCGGAGAATTCAGACGATAAAAATGACGTTATGAATTACGAGTTTGAGCCCGAAGAGGATGAAATACTAAATAACTTGTTACCAAAGAATATTTCAACACAAATTTTCAAAGCTATGTTAGAAAATTCGGCTAGCGAACAAGGATCTAGAATGAGCGCAATGGATAATGCGACAAGAAATGCCGGGGAAATGGTTGAGAAACTCACAATTGAATATAATAGAAGTCGACAAGCAGCTATTACAAAAGAATTAATTGAAATAATATCAGGAGCAGAAAGTTTATAATATGAGAAAAGGAAAAATAACTCAAATCATTGGAGCAGTTGTCGATGTAAGTTTTGAAGGAGAATTACCCGAAATTTTAACTGCACTCGAATGTAAAAATGCTGGGAACAGGTTAGTTTTAGAAGTAGCCCAACATTTGGGAGAGTCTAGTGTGAGAACCATTGCTATGGACTCTACAGAGGGTCTTAAAAGGGGAGATGAAGTAACAGATACAGGCGCACCAATTAAAGTACCAGTTGGACCAGAAACTTTAGGAAGAATTATAAATGTCATTGGTGAACCTATTGATGAAAAAGGTGATGTTAAGAGTAAAGAAAATTGGCCAATACATAGAGCGGCCCCAGAATTTAATGATCAATCTACAGAGACTGAAATATTAGTTACAGGTATTAAAGTAATTGATCTTTTAGCGCCATATGCAAAAGGTGGAAAAATTGGATTATTTGGTGGTGCAGGTGTTGGAAAGACTGTTTTGATTATGGAATTGATAAATAACGTTGCTAAAGCACATGGTGGCTTTTCGGTTTTTGCAGGTGTAGGAGAAAGAACTAGAGAAGGAAATGACCTTTACCATGAGATGATTGACTCAGGAGTAATTAAGCCAGAGGGCAAAGGTTCAAAAGCTGCATTAGTCTATGGTCAAATGAACGAGCCCCCAGGAGCAAGAGCAAGGGTCGCGTTAACTGGATTGACTGTTGCTGAATATTTTAGAGATCAAGAGGGCCAAGACGTATTATTTTTCGTTGATAATATTTTTAGATTTACGCAAGCTGGTTCAGAAGTTTCTGCATTATTAGGCAGGATTCCCTCAGCTGTTGGATATCAACCAACTCTTGCTACCGATATGGGTAACCTACAAGAGAGAATTACGACGACAAATAAAGGCTCAATTACTTCAGTGCAAGCGATTTATGTCCCTGCAGATGACTTAACCGACCCTGCACCAGCAACATCTTTTGCTCACTTAGATGCAACAACAGTATTATCGAGACAGATAGCAGAAATAGGTATTTATCCTGCGGTTGATCCTTTAGACTCTACTTCAAGAATACTAGATCCAAGAATTGTTGGTGATGAACATTATAGAGTAGCTAGAGAAGTACAAAAAGTGCTTCAGACCTACAAATCTTTACAAGATATCATTGCAATTCTCGGAATGGATGAACTATCCGAAGAGGACAAATTAATTGTAGCCAGAGCAAGAAAAATACAGAGATTTTTATCTCAACCATTCTTTGTTGCAGAGGTTTTTACTGGATCACCTGGAAAATTAGTAGATTTAGACTCAACTATAAAAGGGTTTGATGCAATTTGTAAAGGTGAATATGATCATCTTCCTGAGGCAGCATTTTATATGGTTGGTACCATCGAAGAAGCCATTGAGAAAGCCAAAAAAATGGAGAAAGAAGCCGCTGCATAATGTCAGATTCGTTCAACTTAGAAATTGTTAATCCAGAAAAATTATTCCTTTCTTTAGATAATGTATCTGAAGTAGTGGTACCTGCGTTTGAAGGTGATATGGGTATTTTGAAAGATCACATATCTATAATTTCATTTTTAAAACCTGGAATAGTTAAAGTTTTTACAGGCAATGAAGTAAAAGAATTATATGTTGAAGATGGAATTATTGAATTTAGTGAAAATTCTTTATCAATTCTTACCAGCAGAATTATCGACATAAAAGAAATAAAAAAAGACGATTTAAGCTCAATGATTAATGAGGCCAATGAAGCTTTAAAAGATGAAAATTTAGACGATCAAAAAAGATTTATAGCAAATCAAAAAATTGATGTCTTGAATAGACTCAATTAGTTTATTTTAAAATATCCAGAACTTTTTTTTTTACTTCATTATAAACGTCTAATTTGAAATCAACCACATTTTTCGTAATATCTTCAAGGTTTATCCATTTCCACTCTAAGAACTCAGGTTTTTTGGTTTTTATATTTATTTCATTATCACTACCTAGAAATCTCATACAAAACCACTTTTGTATTTGACCTTTGTATTTTCCTTTCCATATAATTCCTAAGAGATTTTGAGGAAGTAGATAAGTTTGAAAACCGTCCAACTCTTTAATCAATTTTACGTTTGTTATACTTGTTTCTTCTTCCAATTCTCTTGTAGCTGCATCAAGATAGTCCTCATTTTCATCAATTCCACCTTGAGGCATTTGCCAATAATTGTTTGGATTATCTATTCTTTTTGCTACAAAGACTTCGTTATTTTGATTAAGTAAAACAATGCCCACTCCTTTTCTAAGTGGCAACTTTTTAAACTTATCGAGCATCTACCCTGCTAAAAGTTTACGTGCAAAATTTAATTGATTATCGGTTTCTGTATCAATTCGAAAATCATTTTCCTCTTCTTCAATTGATATATCTGGAGCTACACCAACCTCTGAAATTGATTTTCCCGAAGGTAAATAATATTTTGAAATTGTTAATCTTATTGCTCCCTCATTTTTAAGAGGAATTATTGATTGAACAGAACCTTTACCATATGTACTTTCACCAACCAAAACTGCTCTTTTGTGATCCTTTAATGCTCCCGCAACTATTTCTGATGCTGATGCAGACCCATTATTAATTAAAACTACAAGAGTTTTACCATTTATTAAATCTCCACTACTTGCAAACCATTTTCTATTTTCACTTTTTTGTCGGCCCTTGGTCGATACAATTTCTCCATCCTCAAGAAAAAAATCTGATATTTTAATCGCTTGAGATAATAATCCTCCAGGATTATTTCGTAAGTCAAGGATATAGCTTTCAATTTTTTTATCTCTTTTAAATTTTTTAATCTCAGTTTTGATTTGACTACCACTATTTTCATTAAATGACGTCAATCTTAAGTAGCCAATTTTTTTATCATAAGTCTTTGATTTCACTGATGCGATTTGAATAATTTCTCTTGTAATATTGAATATTAATGATTTCTTTTTCCCAACTCTTCTAACTGTAATTTCGATACTACTTCCAACTGGTCCTCTCATTAAATCAACGGCTTCAGTCAATGTCTTTCCTTGTACCTGCGTGTCATTTATTTTCACTATGTAATCACCTGCTTTAACACCAGCGTTGTCAGCTGGAGAATTATCTATTGGAGATATTACTTTTACAACACCTGCTTCCATACCGACTTCGATTCCTAATCCCCCAAATTTACCGCTTGTTTCAGTTTCCATTTGTTTAAGATCTTCTGGTGATAAATATGCAGAATATGGGTCAAGCGATCTTAAGACTCCATCAATTGCAGCATCCATTGCTTCAGCTTGATCTATCTCTTCAACATATTCTTTGTTGACTTTATCAAGCACTTCTCCAAATAAATCTACTTTATCGTAAATGTTATCATTATTTGAAAATGCAAGTGTAAACGTATGAAAAATTATAATTATAAAAATTATTATTCTCATTAAACAATAACTTTCTCTTTCGGGATTAACTCAGACCAAATTTTTTCTAACTCATAAAACTTTCTTTTCTCTGGATTAAAAATATGAACTACAATGTCTATTCCATCTACCAGTTTCCACTCAGCACTATCTTTTCCCTCAATTTTACAATTTTTTAATCCATTAGTTTTAAACTTTTCCAAAACTTGTTCAGAAAGAGACTGGATATGTCTAGAAGACGTTCCACTTGCAACAATCATATAGTCAGCTATTGAGGATTTATCTTTAAGATCTATAGATACTATGTCTAAAGCCTTATTACTATCGAGTGTTTTGATGATGATTTTTTTTAAGTCTAAGTTTTCGGCCATTAATTATTTACCTTATCAAATATTTCTTATTTGAGAAGATGAAATATTTACCTTATTAAAACTTATGTATTTTAGACCCTTTTTTTTTAATTTCTTATAAGCCACTGATTCCTTTGATCTTTTTTTGTACCCGCTTCTATCAAAAACTAAAATTTTTGCTAACTTTCCAATTTTAGACCAATTGTTCCATTTATGAAAATTTATGAGATTATCAGCTCCCATTATAAAAAAAATTTCATTACTGCGATTCTTTTTAAAAAATTTTATAAGCTTAATTGTCTTATTAGATTTAATTTTTTTTTCATAAAAACCCACAGTCACATACTTTGTTTTTTTTGTTAAACTCTTTGCAATTTGGACTCTTTTTTTAAGGCTATAAAAACTTTTACTTTTAAAAGGGTTTTTTTCAGTGATAGCCCATACAATTTTGTCTAATTTGAATAATTTTTTAGCAACTTTAGAAATTTTTAAATGCCCTTTGTGAGCAGGATCGAAAGTTCCGCCAAGAATACCTAGTCTAACTTTTTTTTTAAGATCGTATTTGGCCATTTCCTATTACTTCATATTTATAAGATACAAGTTGATTTAAACCAACAGGACCTCTAGGTGGTAATTTATTAGTTGATATACCTACTTCGCCACCAAAGCCAAGTTCAGCTCCATCTGCAAATTGAGTCGATGAATTATGAATTAATATTGAACTTTTCACATTTTCAAAAAAGTATTTTGTATTTTTTTTATTATTAGAAATAATTGCCTCAGTATGCGAGGTACCATACTTATTAATATGTTCGACGGCATCCTCTACATTGTTGACTTTTTTTACAGAAATTTTTAATGACAAGTATTCGGTCGACCAATCTTTTGATGTTGCTTTATGAATTTTTTTTGGAGAAATTTTTCTGATAGTGTCGTCAGCATATATTTCACAATTATTTTTTAATAAATCATTAATAATTAAATTGATTTTTTCGCTAGATAGTTTTCTATGAACAAGCAATGTCTCTGTAGCACCACAAATTCCAGGGTTTCTTAACTTTGCATTTAATATAATTTTACTTGCCATTTTGTGATTTACGTTTTCATCTACAAAGGTATGACATAAACCTTCGAGATGTCCTATGGTGGGTATATTTGAATATTTTTTTACCTTTTTTACTAGATTTTTGCCGCCTCTCGGAATTATTACATCAATGTAAGACTCCATTTTAGACAATAAAAAATCTACCACTTTTCTATTTTTTTTTTCAATAAATTGAACAAAATTTACATCTACCTTATTTTTCTTAAGAGCTTTTCTGAATAAGTTTGAGATAATTTTATTAGAATTAAAAGCTTCTGAACCTCCTTTTAATATTACACTATTTCCAGATTTAAAACATAAAGAAGAGACGTCTGAAGTTACGTTTGGTCTACTTTCATAAATAAATCCAATTACCCCAATAGGAATAGTAACTTTTTTAACCTTTAATTTGTTAGGTCGACTCCATTTAGAAACCACTCTATTAACTGGGTCTTTAAGTTTAATTATTTCTAATACAGATTTCCTGATACTTTCAATCTTTTTATCATTAAGCTCTAATCTATTTATTAAGTTAATATCAAGTTTTTTTTGTCTAGCTATCTTCAGGTCCTTTAAATTTTCTTTTAAAATTTTGTCATTATATTTAGTTAATAGGCTCACATAATCTTTTAAAATTTTATTTTTTTTTTCTTTATTAATAATTTTTAATCCTGCCTTTACTGCGTTTATTCCAATTCTATTTAAATAATTTTTCATTTACTAAATCCCACCATATCATCTTTATGAACTACTTCAGACTTAGTTTTATACCCTAATATTTTATTAATCTTGTCAGAATGTTGCCCTTTAATCTTACTTATCTCTTCAGATGAGAAAGAGCTTAAACCTCTTCCTAATTCAAAATTTTTCTCATCTACAATTTTTATATGATCCCCTTTATCAAAGTTACCTTTTATATTTTTAATTCCAGCTGCAAGAAGACTTTTTCCTTTTTTAAGAGCTATAATAGCTCCATTGTCTATCATCAACTCACCTTTTGGTGAGACAGAGCTTGCTATCCACTTCTTTCTTGCATCTAATTTTGAAATTTCTGGCAAAAACCATGTGCACTCTTTGGATAAATTAATATATTTTAATGGGTTTAATATTAAACCACTTGAGATCACCATTTTACATCCTGCTAAACCACATATCTTTGCTGCTTCAATTTTAGTTAACATACCTCCTGATCCGTATTCACCAGTTGTTTTATTTGCAATTTTAAATACATTCTCATCAATTTTTTTCACCTCTTTAATTAATTTTGCATCTTTATGAACTTTAGGATTTTTATTATAAAGCCCCCCAACATCTGAAAGTAGAATAAGACAATCAGCGTTAGATATTTGGGCAACTCTTGAAGCAAGTCTGTCATTATCACCATATTTTATTTCTGATGTAGCGATACTATCATTTTCGTTTACCACCGGTATAAAACCAATATCAAAAAGATTATCTAATGTTCTTCTTGCATTTATGGCTCTTCTTCTTACCTCAGTGTCCTCAAGAGTAATTAATATTTGAGATATGTCCATTTTCTTTTTAGAGAAGTTTTTTTTCAATAGATTCATTAATTCTATTTGACCTATTGATGCGACAGCTTGGCTCTTATCAATTTTAAGATTTTTTTTATCAAGATTAAGTTTTTTACATCCTAAAGCTATCGCTCCTGAACTTACAATTATAATTCTTTTACCTGCTTTTTTGAAACCCTGGATATCCTTTACAAAACTATCTAGCCATTTACTTCTAATCTTTTTTTTCTCATTAATTATTAATGATGATCCAATTTTAATTACTATTGTGTTTAATTTATCAAAATACATATTCTAATAGTTTCGATTTAATCTTTGAAATTTTTGATTTATCAAAGGTAGATAAATCATAAATTTTTTTCTTGATTTTGCCGCTTAAAATTTTCTTTTTTGAATCTAAATTTTTTTTATCAATAAGATCAATTTTATTAAGCACAATTATCTCGTTTTTTTTTAAAAGAGATTTACTATATTTGCCTAACTCAGCTCTTATTTGTTTATATGATCTGATTAAATCTTCTTCCGTTACATCGATTAGATGAAGTAGAGTTTTACACCTTTCAATGTGTTTTAAAAATTTCGTTCCTAAACCTACACCTTTGTGAGCACCTTCTATAAGTCCAGGGATATCAGCTAAAGTAATTTCTTTATCATCATATACTGCAACACCTAAATTAGGGTTTAGGGTTGTAAATTTATAATTTGCAATTTTTGGGTTTGCACTTGTAATTGATGCTAATAAACTTGATTTACCCGCATTAGGTAATCCTATAATTCCTATGTCTGCAATTGTTTTTAATTGAAGCCATATCCAAAAAACTTCACCTTTAAGTCCTTTGGTAAATTTACGTGGCGCTCTGTTTGTTGAAGATTTAAATCTCGTATTTCCAAAACCGCCTTTTCCACCTATTGCGGCAGTATATTCTTCCTTCTCTTTTTTAAAATCGAAAATTAAAGTTTTATTATCCTCTTCGAAAACTTGCGTTCCAATCGGAACTTTTAAATATAAATTGTCTCCACCTTTTCCAGTTTGATTTTTTCCTTTTCCATCACCACCTCTTTCAGCTTTGAAATGTTGTTGATATCTATAATCTATCAAAGTATTTAAGTTTCTCTCAGAGACAAGTACTACTGATCCACCTTTTCCACCATCGCCTCCATCAGGGCCACCAAATTCTATAAATTTTTCTCTTCTAAAACTTGGAGATCCAGATCCACCGTCCCCAGCTTTAATATATATCTTTACTTGATCTAAAAATTTCATAAAACAACAGGATAAGTTGTTTGGATATTAATTGGGTTTAACTGAAACGTAAGTCCTATCAGACTTTGATTTTTTGAAAATAACTTTCCCTTTTATCTCCGAAAAGATTGAATGATCTTTCCCCATACCAACATTTTGTCCAGGGAAAATTTTTGTTCCCCTTTGTCTAACAATAATATTTCCAGGCACTACAAACTGACCCCCATATTTTTTGACTCCAAGACGTCTTCCTGCACTATCTCTTCCGTTCCTTGACGATCCACCTGCTTTTTTTGTTGCCATTATTTAACTTTAGTTGTTGTTTTTTTTTCCTCTTTTTTTTTGCTTACTTTAGTAATTTTCTCTGCCTCAGACAAGACCTTTCCATCTTTTGACATAATTTTGTTTACTCTAATTAATGAAAATTGTTGTCTATGACCATTTTTTCTTCTTGAATTTTTACGTCTACGTTTTTTAAATATTAAAACAGTTCTATTTTTTGAATTCTTTAATAATTCAGCCTCAACTTTTGCACCAGAAACAACAGGGTTACCTAACTCAATATTTTTATCATCTCCGTAAGCCAAAATCTCTTTAAATTCTATTTTACTATTTGGTTTACCTTCTGGAAATTTTTCAATTTTTAAAATTTCTCCAGCTTTGACTTTGTACTGTTTTCCACCTGTTTGTATGACTGCAAATGACATAAAAGTATTTTTTAAATAATGCTGCAATATAGTTATAAGGTATTTATAGTCAAGCTATATTGATTAAAAATTATCCTTTAAATCCCTTAATTTTGAAAATTCTTCTTGATTTTTTGCCCTTAAAAAAATGTTACAATTCAATTCATCTTTTATTGTAGATGGCACAGACGGAAAACCACTATCTAATTTTTTTTTAATTTTTAAAATCTTTTTATTAAGTTCAGAATTATTTTGATCAAATCTTTGACAAAAAATTGCATTATTCAAAGTATATTCGTGTCCAAAGTATACTTTTGTTTCAGGAGGTAAAACTTTTAATCTTAATAATGAATTAAACATATCTTCATAGCTACCCTCAAAAATTCTTCCACACCCCAAAGAAAACAATGTATCTCCAGTAAAAACTGTTTTTTCGTGAAAAAAATGAAAGCATATATGTCCAGAAGTGTGCCCAGGCACATGAATTACTTTGAATTCAAATATGCCATCTTTCCAAACCTGATTATCTTTTAAGGGAATATCAATCATAGGAATTCTATCTTTATCATCTTCAAAGGCTACAATTTTTGCATCAAACTTACTTTTGAGGATATTGTTTCCACCTATATGATCACCATGATGATGAGTATTTAGAATGTATTTTAAATTTAAATTATTTTTTTTGATATACTCTAATACTGGTTTTGCTTCACCAGGATCTACCACGCAAGTATCCAGGTTTTTTTCATTGATTAGCAAATATGAAAAATTGTCAGTAAGACATTTTATTATTTCAATTTTCACTTTATTTCTCTAGTATAAAAATTCCTAATTCAGAAACCAAATTCTGAAATTTTAAATTTTTTAAATTAATCTTAATATTTCTTTGCTTGCAATAATTTTCAAAATCTTTAATTGTACACATATGCAAGTTTGGAGTATTATACCATTCATTAGGTAAATTTTCTGTAACTGGCATTGTGCCCTTTAAAAGTAAATGAAGTCTTACTTTCCAGTGTCCAAAATTTGGGATTGATACAATTGCTTTTTTGCCAATCCTTAGTAACTCATTCAATACATTTTCTGGATCTAAGAAAGCTTGTAAAGTTTGACTTAGAATTACAAAATCAAAAGAACTATCTGGAAATTGCCTTAAATCTTTTTCTGCATCACCTTCAATAACAGTTAAACCTTTTTCAACGCACTTTTGAACATTTGATTTTGACAATTCAATTCCCCTTATATCTTTACTGATATTTTCAGTTATATATTTCATTAATTCGCCATTCCCACACCCTACATCTAAAATCTTGGCGTTTTTTGTCACTAAGTTTGCGATATTATAAAATTCTTTTTTCATTAAATTTTCTCATAAGATTTGTTTAAAAAATTCCTCACAGTGTTGAGGAAGTCTGGAACATCAAGTAAAAAAGAGTCGTGTCCTTTATCAGATGTAATTTCAACAAATCCAACGTCTTTACCAATAGCATTAAGTGCAATCACTATTTCTCTGTTTTCAGATGTTGGGTATAGCCAGTCCGATGTAAAAGATATGATAAAAAATCTTGTGTCACTTTTTTCAAACGCTTTTGATAAATTGCCCCCGAACTTCTTTGTTAAGTCAAAATAATCCATGGCTCGCGTAATGTATAAATAGCTATTTGCATCAAACCTATCCACAAAAACTGAGCCTTGATATCTGAGATAACTCTCTATTTGAAAGTCAGCATCAAAGCTGAATTTTAAATCATCTCTTTCTTGCAGTTTTCTGCCAAATTTTTCTTGAAGACCAGCTTTAGATAAATAAGTTATATGTGCTGCCATTCTTGCAACAGCAAGCCCCTTATCAGGCTGTTTATTTTGCTCTTCATAAAATCCATCCTGCCAATTATTATCTGCCATTATTGATTGCCTTCCTAGTTCATTTAGAGCAATATTTTGAGCCGAATGACTTGCTGTACATGCTATTGGAACAGCAGTGTGAGCCTTATTTGGAAAATTAGATACAAACTGAAGGACTTGCATTCCCCCCATGGATCCACCGATCACACTAAATAATTTTTCAATTTTAAAATATTCTAAAAGGTTATATTGAGCGTTGACCATATCATTTATTGTAATTACAGGAAAATTAGTTCCGTAAGGTTTTTTTGTTTTCGGATTTATATCACTTGGTCCAAAAGAACCCATACAGCCACCAATAACATTAGCTGCGATTACAAAGTATTTATCCGTGTCAATAGCTTTACCAGGGCCAAGGGCATAATTCCACCAACCGTCTTTCTTAGTAATTGGATTTGTTCCTGAAGCAAACTGGTCTCCGGTTAGTGCATGAAAAACTAATATAGCATTATCTTTTTTGTCATTTAATTTTCCATATGTTTCATAAGCCAAAGGAAAATCACTGATTGTCTGACCACAATCTAGTTTCAACGGTTTTTTTACCAATAAGGTTTTTATTTTATCTTTTTCACTCATAGTTTTTTTAGTGAATTGTGAGGAAAAAAAAACTTATTTAGCGGTTTTTTTAAAGCGCTCGCAATTCAGTTAAATCAGCGCAAAATTCTTTTATAACATGTTACTATTTATGTCAATTATTTCCCGTATAGGGTTAATTTTATTTAAATAACCAGTATATTATTTATAAATATCATTATGCAAAAATTAAATTACAGAAAAATAAATGTACAAAGCTATGTACCAGGTAAGTCAAATATTCCTAGAAAAAAAAATATCATTAAATTATCAGCAAATGAATCTGCACTTGGTCAATCACCAAAGTCTAAAAAGATAATTTCAAGTATAAAAAAACTTGATAAATATCCAGATAGTAAAACAAGAACTTTACGGAGAGAAATTTCACAAAAATTCAAATGTAACTTTGATCAAATCATTTGTGGCTCAGGATCTGACGAAGTCATACAATTATTGTGTCAATTATTTTTACAAAAAAAAGACGAGGTCATTGTTCCTCAGTACAGTTTTTTAATGTATAGGATTTATAGCAATATAATTGGCTCAAAAGTGATTTTTTCGAAGGAGGTTGAATTTAAAGTTTCAGTTAAAGGAATTTTGGATAAAGTTTCGAACAAAACAAAAATTGTTTTTTTAGCTAATCCGAATAATCCAACGGGGACTTATCTGTCAAAAAATGAGCTTCTTGATTTAAGAAAAAAACTAAGACAAAATATTCTTCTTGTAATTGATGATGCTTATTATGAATACATGGTTAATAAAGATTACAAATCTGGGTTGGATTTATTTAAAAATAAAAAAAATGTATTCGTTTTAAGAACATTTTCAAAAATATATGGTTTAGCTTCACTTAGGATAGGCTGGGGTTACGGATCTAAAGAGATTGTAAAAGAACTTCTTAAAATCAAACCACCATTTAATATAAATAAAATTGCTGAAATGGCTGCTGTTGAAGCCTTAAAAGACAAGTCATTCATCTTAAAATCAGTTAAACATAACTTAAAATGGGCCTATAAGATTAAAAAAAATTTAGAAAATTATAAAATTAATACCAATAATGTTTCAGCAAATTTTCTTTTATTAGATTTTGATAATTGCAAATATTCTGCTATTAAAATAAAGAAATCTCTTGAAAAAAAAGGAATTCTTTTAAGAAGTTTAGAAGCATATAAAATTAAAAACAAGTTAAGATTAACAATCGGAAACACAAGAGAAAATATTCTTCTTCTTAAAACTCTAGAAAAAATATTTAGAAAATGATCAATAAATTATTAATTATAGGCTGTGGCTTAATAGGCTCATCAATATTAAAAAAAGTTTGTAAAAAAAGAATTGCCAAAAAAATATTTGTTTTTGAAAAATCAAAAAAAAATCAAAAAACTTTAAAGAAATTTAAACTTAAATTTGAATTAATTAAAAAAATGGACAAAAAAATATCTGAATGTGATTTTATTGTCATCTGTGCTCCTTTAAGTGAATACAAAAAAATTTTTTTAGCATGTAATAAATATTCAAAAAAAAATATTTTGATTACTGATGTTGGCTCTGCAAAAAAAAATACAATTACTAAAATTAATAGAATTAAAAGAAAAGATATCAAATGGATATCAAGTCATCCAATAGCAGGATCTGAAGTATCAGGACCGTTAAATGGAAATGAAAATCTATTTGTTAATAAATGGTCGGTTATAATAAAACAAAAAAAATCACAAAATAAAGAAATGAAAAAAATATTAAAATTTTGGAAATTACTTGGCTCAAAAACTGTAAATATGGACGCGGATCAACATGATAAAATATTTGCAATAACAAGTCATTTACCACATTTAATTGCTTATAATTTAATTTTGACAGCGACTAATTTTAAAATTTCAAAGAAAGTCAATGTTCTTAGATTTAGCGCCGGAGGATTAAGGGATTTTTCAAGAATTGCTGCTTCAAATGAAATCATGTGGAGAGACATATTTTTTAATAATAAATCAAATATGCTTAAGGTTATTGATCTTTTTATAAAAAATTTAAAAATATTTAAACAAGATATAAAATTAAATAGAAAGAATTTAGAAACAAAATTAAAAAATTTAAAAAAAGCAAGACAACAGATAGTTTTATTAAAACAAGATACATCAAAACCAGATTTTGGCAGAATTTAATCTAAAACTCTTTAATCAAATCTCCAATCATGTTTTTGTAATTTTTGATGGAATTAGAAACTTTTTTACTTATTGGTTTGTTTGCCTGATCAAAACTTAATGTTCTTATAATACGTGGACTTTTGTGGTGATTCATAACGTTCTCATCCCAATCTAAATTACAAAAATTTAAAATTTGCTCAATTTGATCTTTTGGATTTTCAATCAAGGTTTCGTAGTTTAGATTGAAAATATTATTAGGAAATTCTTTTTGCCAGAATTCCATTGTTTTTAGATAAAGTTTATAAAACTTAGTGATATCTTTAAAATCATTCACAAACTGTGTTTTAATTGGAAAAAAATTTTTATAAATTGACCAACAATTATCTACTGGATCCCTTGTGCAATTTATTATTCTAGCATTAGGGAATAATTTCAAAATTAATCCTATGTTAATAAAATTTAGTAATTCTTTATCTGTAAAAATAGGGGAGGAGTTATTCAACTCTTCAATCAAAGAAAGATAATGATTTTTATAATTATTCATCATGGAAGCATCAATTTTTTCTTCACCAATTATTTTGTTAGCAATTTCTTGCATATAAGGTAACTCACCTCCACCAAACACTTTTTTATGGGAGGCTAGTATTTGCTCAACTAATGAGGAACCTGAGCGAGGCATACCTACAATAAATATCAAACCTCTATGATCTTCAGTGGTTTTAACCTTTTTAGTTTTTTCGTAAAAATTGATAAAATTATTTATTCTTTTCTCGTCGTGGCTAAAATTATATTTTGTTTCTTTCTTTAATAGGTCGTTTCCTATTTTTAAATATTTAAAAGCACTTTTATAATCTTTGATATCTTCGTAAGCTTTGTGAATTCCATAAAAAACATGGATTTTCTCTAAATTATTCAAATCGTCATCATTCACCTTTTTCAACATTTCAATTAAGTGTGAATCATTCTCCACGTAATTATGTACCAAAGAGTATTGGCGATCAGCATCAGTTAATTTTTTATTTAATTCTAATATTTTTTTACAATATTGTTTTGAATTATCTTTTTGATTTGTTATTCTATAAATCCCAACTAAGTTGAAAAGAGAAGGAACTGCATCGCTCTGAATACGTAAAACTTTTTGATAATATTGTATCGATTCCTCAATTTTGTAAGTTTCTCTTTTTAAGTTTCCCATATTATTAAGAATGTGAAGGTGCTTGGGGTCTATTTCTAACCCTTTTTTAAAATACTTTTCAGCTTCTGAATATCTGTGTAGCATATAGAAACATGTGCCCATATTATTCAAAAAATTAGGATGATTTGGATTCAAAGCTAATGCTTCTCTCATAACATCAATCGACTTTTCAATTTTACCAGATTTCTGATAGGCAAAACTTAATAGGTTAAAAAATAATTGGTGTTTTCTCTTCTTAAGAACTTTGTTACATTCTTTGATAACTTCTGAAAAGTTTCCCTTAACAAATTTCTTGTAAAGTTTATCGTATTTTTTTTTTAACTCTTCATCAGTTGCTATATTCATTTTATTCCAATTACTTGTAATTTAGCAGTCTTTTCGATTAAATTAATTGTTTTTTTTATATCCATCACGACTACTTTTTTCTTTGGACCATAGGCATGTATTAATTTTTTTTTTGATAAACATACAGCGACATGACCTTTCCAAAAAATAATAGCATTCTTTTTAATTGATTTAAATTTTTTGAAATATCTAAATTGTGGACCAGTATCTCTTGGACAATAAAGATTGTTAAATTTATAAAATAATTGAACTAATCCTGAACAATCTATTCCATCAAATTTTTTTCCACCCCATTTATATTTTACATCTTTAAAAATAGTTATTTTATTAAATATTCTTTCTTTATAATTTATAGGAACAACATCAGATTTTTGTATCCAATAGTTATCAAAATTTAAAAAATTATTTTTGCTCGCTTTAATTTGTAATAATGAAGCAAAACTTAGTTTCATCTTAATTTTGGAACCTTTATAAGGTTTTGAAAAAATGTTTGCCTTTAAAGAGGATACTTTATGAGTTGGTTTGTGAGTAAATTTTTCAAATTTTTTTTTTCTAATAAAACCTACATATTTATCGTAACCTGTTTTAATTTTGTACCAATTCTTATATTTTTTTAAAATTGAAAATTTTTCTCCATATAGAATTTGAGAAGATAGTTTTGAATTTTTCTTTTTATGCTCATATATATTTATGAATGAATACTTATTAATCATTTGTCTTTTACCGGTGCGATTATACCTATCCAATATATCAGAAATAATACCGGCATTCCTAACAAAGCAGTAAGTATGAAATAATTACTATAACCCATCACATCAACCCATGCACCTGAATATCCCGCTATAAGTTTTGGTAAAAATAACATAATCGAACTAAACAAAGCATATTGCGTCGCAGTAAATTTGATTGACGTTAATCCAGATAAGTAAATTACAAAAGCTGCACCAGCAAATCCACTTGATATATTATCTGCGGTAATTACCATGATTAAATAATTAATATTTGCATCTACTGTTGCCAGCCAAGCGAATAACAAGTTACTTAAAGATGCAATTAAAGCACCTAAAAATAAGGCCATCATTGTCCCTTTTTTAGATGCAAAATAGCCTCCTAATAAACCACCTATGATAGTTGCAAATACTCCAAAGAATTTTGAGTAAGTAGCAATATCTTTTATTGAGTAACCTTTCTCTAAATAAAATATATTTGCCATAACACCCATAACTACATCAGCAATTCTGTATAGAGAAATAAGCATAAGGATAACCAAAGCAAATTTTCCGTATTTTTTTATAAAATTTGTTATTGGAGCAATATAACTTTCAGTTATCATTTTTTTTTTAATTATTTTGATTTTTATCATTAATACCAACAAAGTGCCTGAGACTAGAAAGCAAAAAGCCAACTTTAAACAAGTAAGTATAAAGATTAAAAAATTATTATCTTTGATAGAGAAACTTATATTTGAGTAGAGATAGATAAAGATAATGATAGTTAACAATATAGATAAAAAGAAAATCAAATGGTTATTTGTTTTCTTGAATATATTTTTTTTTACCTTGGGTTCATCCGAGGAGAGATTTGCAAATATACCAACCGACATTAAAAAAGCCATTATGCAATAAACTTTTTGCCATACAATTTGGTCATAAGTATCTGAGCCAAAATAAGCAGCTAACCATAAACTTCCAGCTCCACTTACGAGCATACCGACTCTATACCCTGCAATATACATGGAAGACAAATACCCCTGTTTACTTTGAGAAACTGACTCAATTCTAAATGCATCAATTATAATATCTTGAGATGCGCTAAAAAAAGCCAAAAGAACAATAAAAATTGCTGTCGCTAATAAATTTTTTTGCGGATCACTAAATGAAGTGAGTAATAATGATAGAATTATTAAAATTTGAACTAATAATAGCCAACTTCGTCTATGTCCAAATTTTTTAAAAATTGGTAAACTAAATCTATCTATTATTGGAGACCAAAGATATTTAAAGGCATATGCGAAACCCGCCCAACTAAATAGAGTTATTGTACTTCTTTCTATACCAGCTTTAGATAACCAGACTGATAAAGTTGAGAATACTAACAATATTGGTAATCCAGAGGAGAAACCAAATAAAAGCATCTTTAATGACTTTTCTTTAAAGAAGTAATCAAAATTATTAGTCAATTAGTTTCTCCAAAAAGATGGTAAGAATATTACTAAAATCGCAAAAATCTCTAAACGACCTAAAATCATTCCAGTAGATAAGATCCATTTTGATACAGCTGGCAAATTTGCATAATTACTATTTGGCCCAATTTCGTTTCCAAGTCCAGGACCAACATTTGAAATTGAAGACGCAGCTCCAGAAACTGCTGTAATAAAGTTTAAACCTGTGAGAGTTAAAAGGGCGGATATTATAAAGAAAATTATAATATAAAGATAAATAAATGATATAATTGAGGCTATTAATTTGTCTTGAACTATATCATTGTTATATTTCAAATTTATAATTGCCCTAGGGTAAATTATTTTCAATAATTGATTCTTTAAAAAAAAATAAAGCATATGCACTCTAAATACTTTAATACCACAAGTAGTTGATCCTGCACATCCACCAATAAACATAAGTAATAAAAAAAATATTAAAGGGAAATTTCCCCATTGATCAAATTCTTTGGTGACATAACCAGTTCCTGTTAATATTGAAACCACATTGAAGATAATTGCTCTTAATTGTATTTCAAAAATACTTTTGTTAACGATTGCTAAATAAACAAAAAGAATAAGAATTGAAAAAAATATTAATTTGAGGAATAATTTTATTTGTTCATCTCTAAATATTATTTTTTTATTACCAGATAAAAATTTGATGTATGAAATAAATGGTATACTACCTAAAATAATAAAAATTATAGATACATACTCAATTTTTGCACTTTCAAAAAATCCTATTGATTGATTATAATTTGAGAAACCTCCTGTAGCTATAGTGGTCATCGAGTGAGTTAAGCTATCAAAAAAATTCATTCCACAAATTTTATAGAAAAATGCACAAAGCAAAGTTAACGAAAAATAGATAAGAACTAATCTTAGAGAAATTTGTTTTGACTTGGGAAGTATTTTTTCTGAACTGTCTCCACTTGAAATTTTCAAAAGTTGCATACCACCGATATTCATTATAGGCATCAAAGTAATTGCCATTACAATGATTCCAATTCCACCTAACCACTGGAGTATTGCTCTCCAGCTTAAAATTGCCTTAGGAGTGTCGGATAAATTATTGATAATTGTAGCTCCAGTAGTTGTAATTCCAGACATACTTTCAAAAAAGGCATCGGTAAGAGATAGATTTAAGTCTGAAAATATAAATGGAATAGATCCAAATATTGCTACCCCTATCCACGACAATGCAGTGAGGAGAAAAGCCTGTTGAGTGCTTATACTTCTGTTATGATCGATATTGGCTAAAAAAAACAGAGCACCAAAAGTAATTGTAATTATTGAAGATATTATAAAGGTAGAATTGAACTCATTGTAAATTAATTGTATTGCAATAGGAACAAACATTGAAAAACCTAATACAATCAATAATACGCCTAAGGTAAAAAAAACTGTTTTATAATTGGACATTTAATTTGAACATTATTTTATGGAAAATAAATTTCAACATTATATGAATTTAAATATAAGCTAATTATACAATAAATTCGTTTTTTGATGAAAGAAATTAACAAACAAGACATTGAAAAATCAAACTCATGGCCAATCGTTGAGGCAAAAAAAATTTTAAAAGAGAGAAAGTCTTTTATTGAAAAAAAAGGAAAGATAGTTCTTCAAACTGGCTATGGCCCATCCGGGTTACCTCATATAGGAACTTTTGGTGAGGTGGCACGTACATCAATGGTAGTAAATGCATTAAATTTATTAACAGACTTGCCTAAAGAAATTATTACATTTTCAGATGATATGGATGGCCTCAGAAAAGTACCAGATAATGTGCCTAATAAAAAAATTTTAACTGACAATATCCATAAACCACTGACTGTTGTTCCAGATCCTTTTCAAAAGTTCAATAGTTTCGGGGAACATAATAATGAAATGTTAAAAAAGTTTTTAGATCAATTCAATTTCAAATATAATTTTTTAAGCTCAACAAAGTTATATAAAAGTGGTTTCTTTAATGAGCCACTTAAAAAAATCTTAGAAAATTATGATGGGATAATGAACATTATAATTCCAACTCTTGGTAAAGAAAGACAAAAAACCTACAGTCCTTTTTTACCGATATGTCCAAAAACTGGTCAAGTTTTGGAAATTCCAGTTTTGGAAATAGATAAATCAAAATCTTGTATTACATTCGATAATAAAGGAGAGAAAATTAATGTCAGTATTCTTGATGGTAAATGCAAACTTCAATGGAAAGTAGATTGGGCAATGCGCTGGTATGCTTTAGATGTTGATTTTGAGATGTATGGAAAAGACTTAATTGAAAGTGCAATCCTATCAACAAAAATTGTGAAACTTTTAGGTAAAAAAAATCCATCTGGTTTTGCTTATGAATTATTTCTAGATGAAAAAGGAGAGAAAATTTCAAAGTCAAAAGGTAATGGTGTTACAATTGAGCAATGGTTAAAATACGCTTCTCCAGAAAGTCTATCTTTGTTTATGTATCAGAATCCAAAACGAGCCAAAAAACTTTATAAAGAAATTGTGCCGAAAGCGGTCGATGAATATTTAGATTGTATAGAAAAAAGTAAAAATCAGTCAAATAAAGAAATTTTATTGAATCCAGTTTGGCACGTCCATAATGGAAATATTCCTGATGAAAAAAAAATTATGAGCTATTCAATGTTATTAAATTTGGTTGAAACAAGTAATGCTAATTCAAAAGATGTTTTATGGAAATTTGTTGAAAGGTACGCAAAGGACCTAAATAAAAAAGACTATCCAATATTTGATAAATTAATTGAATACTCAATAACATATTTTAATGACATTGCTAAAAGTAATAAAAAATACAAAAGTCCAAACAAAGTGGAGAAACAAGCGTTACTAAATCTAATTAAGATGTTAGAGAATTCTCCAAATAACCTTGAACCAGAAGATATTCAAACAAATATTTATACTGTTGGAAAAGAAAATGGTTATAAAGAAAATTTAAGGGACTGGTTTAAATTAATATACGAAGTAGTATTTGGAGTTGAAAATGGACCTAGGTTAGGTTTTTTTATAAGCTTCTTTGGCGTAAAAAATACTATTAAACTAATAAAAGAAAAAATTAATTAATGTTTTCTAAAATAAGACCTTTTATTTTTAAGCTTGATCCTGAATTAGCGCACGATCTTGCAATAAAAGCACTTAAAACAAATTTAATTGTTAAAGATTATAAAAAGAATGAATTAATTCTAAAAACTAAATTATTTGGAAAAGAAATTCCGAATCCAATTGGAATAGCCGCTGGATTTGATAAAAATGCAGAAGTTTACAATCCTTTATTTAAACTTGGTTTTGGTTTTGTAGAAGTTGGCACTGTTACTCCTTTAAGTCAGTACGGTAATCCAAAACCTCGAGTATTTAGATTAGAGGAAGATTATGCTCTAATAAATCGATTAGGGTTTAATAATAATGGGGCTGATGATGCAAGATCAAGAATAATTAAAAAAAAACCTATAGGGATGCTCGGAATAAACATAGGACCCAATTGGAACTCAGAAAATAAAATTGACGATTATTTAAATTGTTTAAGGAAGTTTCATGATATTGCTGATTATATTACAATAAATATTTCATCACCAAATACGGAGAATTTAAGAGATTTTCATAACAATGAAGAATTAAAAAATTTGTTGGAAAGTATTCATAACGAAAGAGAAAAATTGAAAAGTGATATTCCGATAGCTATAAAAATATCACCTGATATTAATCAAAAAAAAGTTGAGGAAATTTGCAGAACAATTTTGGATTATGATATTAAAGCCATAATTGTCTCTAACACCACTGATGGTAACCGTGATAGTTTGAAAAACCACAAGAAATTTCAAAAAGGAGGTCTTTCAGGAAAACCTTTGAATGAAATATCTAATAAATTGATAAACAATTTTTATAAAATATTAAATAATAAGATAGATATAATTGGTGTAGGAGGAGTGGACTCTGGTGAGACAGCTTATCAAAAGTTTATGCATGGTGCAAAGTTTGTGCAACTTTATACAGGTATGGTTTTTCATGGTCCAAAAATTGTTAGCAAGATTTCAGAAGAGTTAAATAATATTCTTGAAACTAATAATGTAAAAAAATTAAGCGATATTATTGGAAAAATTTAAAATATCGACTTGACTGACAACTAAACTACATTTATACCACGTTAATCATCATGACAAAAAAATGTGAACTTACTGGCAAAAGACCTTTAAAGGGTCACAAAGTTAGCCATGCAAATAATAAAGTTAAGAGAAGATTTTTACCTGGTATTAAAAAAGTAAATTTTAAGAGCGATATTTTGAACAAAAGCTTAAGATTAAATGTCTCAAATTCTGCAATGCGATCAATTGATAAAAAAGGTAGTTTTGATCAATTTATGAAAGAGGTTAAATCAAAATACTTATCAGATAGACTTAAAAAAGTTAAAAAAAGTATTCTGCAAAAATCTGCTTAATGAATAAAGTTTTTCTAGCCCTGTCTTTTTTTATGGGTTTGGTGGTTTTAGCATCAAACTATCTAGTTCAATTTCCAATAAAATATTACGGTTTAGATCAATTATTAACATATGGTGCTTTTAGTTATCCTATAGCCTTTTTAATTACAGATTTAGCAAATAGATCATACGGCAAAATTGCAGCGAGAAAAATTGTATATTTTGGATTTGTAATCGGAATTAGTTTTACGCTATTTTTCTCAACTAATTTTGATGATTTAATATCAGTTAGAATCGCAATTGGATCAGGATCAGCATTTTTAGTTGCTCAACTTTTGGATGTTCAAGTGTTTGATAAGTTAAGAAAAAAACGATGGTTCATTGCTCCATTAACCTCATCTCTTATCGGATCCACAGTTGATACCTTCTTATTCTTTTCAATTTCTTTTTATGCAACCGGTGTTCCTTGGGTTACTTTATCTTTAGGTGATCTAGCAGTTAAAATATTCGTTGCACTAGTAATGTTAATACCTTTTAGATTATTATTAGGTACTCTAAAGCCAGTTCAAAGTTAATACAAAAATTTATAAGATAAAATTTTGTAGACCAATTTAGCCGCAAGAAAATTATATGAATTAAAACCCTTAATAGGCGAAAGTTCATTTAAGTCTGCACCAACAATATTTGAATTTTTTGCAGCAATCTTAAGAATATTCAATGTTTCATCCCAAAATAACCCACCAGGCTCAGGTGTACCAGTTGCCGGCATAATACCTGAGTCTAATCCGTCAACATCAAAAGTAATGTAAACATTTTTATTTTTTATTAATCTTTTAAATTTGTTTAAATCCCATTTACTCTTATCTTTAGCCCAAAATATTTTTATTCTTTTTGAATTTCTTTTTAAAAATGGAATTTCCTCTTTAGATATATTTCTTATACCAAAAGAAATAACAGAAACGTTTGGATAATCTAAACATCTTCGAATTGCAGATGCATGTGAAAATTTTTCTCCATTATAACTATCTCGTAAATCTGCATGGGCATCAAAGTGCAAAAGACAAATATTTTTGAACTTTTTAGTGAAAGGAGCAATACATCCAGGCGTTATTGAATGCTCTCCTCCCAAAGTCATAGGAAATAGTTTTTTTTCCAAAATCTCTTGATTAATTTTTGACATTACGCTGAGTGCTTTTTTAATATTTTTTTGTATTTTAAAAGGTTTTAAAGTTTTAATTCCAATTTTTTTGAAAGGTTCACAATTTAATTCTTCATCATAAAGCTCAACTTGATGGGAGGCTTTAATAATTTCTTTTGGTCCGTTTCTTGTACCTCCACCATAGCTTACAGTTTTTTCTAGACCAAACGGAACAACAACTACTTTTTCTTTAAAACTAAATTTATTATCGATACCTAGAAAACCATTTTTATTTGAAAGATATTTCACTTTAGGATCCTATTTTATCAAGAAAATATTTTTGAAAAATTTTTTCTCTCTCTCTTTTTCCACTCACCTTTATGATAAGCATCGCTAGCAATTAAAGGCAGTACACTAGTTGCTTCGGCAAAAACCATCTGTTCTTTTGTTATATCTACTTTTCCCCAAGAACTAGCCTCTTTAAGAGTAGAACTACTACATGCCCCGTCTCTTGAGTCTGCAACAGTTATTTGAATTGCGTATTTGTGCATATCCACCTCTTTACCTAATAATTCAGCACAAATAACTGTGTCTTGAATGAAATTTTTTGGAACACCTCCGCCTATCATAAATAGACCAGAATTTTTTGATTTAATTTTAATTTCTGTTAATTCTCTGAATTCTCTAATTGAGTCTATGGTGATGTGTTTATTTGGATTTTTTTCTTGATGCATAACTAATCCAAATCCGGCGCTAGAGTCAGTAAAAGCAGGGCAAAAAATAGGAACGTTATTATCAAACGCTGTTTCTATTAATGAACCTTTTTTTTTTGAATTATCTTTTAAATATCTTCCCATCTCATATATAAATTCTCTAGAGGTGTATGTTTTTGGGGGTAACTTATCAGCTATTTCACATATAATTTTATCGCACATTTGTAGTTCATCTTCATCAATATAAGTATCGTAAATCCTATCAATATAATTTTTTCTAAGTTCACTATCATCTTGAAATTGTGAACCTTGATAATGTTTAAAACCCAAACCCTCAAAAAAATCCATATCAACAATTGATGCGCCAGTAGCAACAATAGCATCTACCATATTGTATTTAACCATATCTTTATAGATATTCATGCATCCCGCGGCAGATGTTGATCCTGCAAGTGTCAAAAAAATTGTGCAATTTTTATCCTTTAACATCTCGTTAAATATACTTGCAGCGTTTCCTGTTTCTCTGGAGACAAAAGACATTTTTTGCATCGATGATATAATATCTCGAGAGTCAAAAGAAGTTATGTCAATGTGTTCTACAGGTTTGTTAAGAAAACTTTTTTTTGTATTGTGGCCTAAATTTTTCTTTTCTGACATTTATGCGACTAGAGATCCTTTATTTTTATCTCTATCGTACATAGTCATTATTGGTTCATCCTCAACTTCATAAATCTCATTAGAATAAAATCCGTTAAATTGAGTTCTAAAAGTTAATCCATACGCTCCTAGTTGACCAAGTTCTATGTAATCATTCTCTTTAACATTATTAGGTAAAATAAAAGGTCCTTTCATATAATCAAGGCTATCACAAGTTGGTCCATAAAAATCAAAAGCAGTCATTTTTTTTGAAATCATTCTTCCGTTTGTAATTATTTTTGAAGGATAAACTATATTTGGAACTCCACCATCAAATAAGGTTCCATAAGTTCCATCATTTATATAAAGCTTCTGTTTTTTTCTTAAATTTACTTTCACTATCGTTGATCCTGACTCTGCGACCAACGCTCTTCCTGGCTCACAAATTATTTCAGGCATCTTATTTAATTTCAATTTTTCAAAAGCTGTTTTAATCTCATTAAAGTAACTTTCCAAAGAAGGCGGAATTAGATCCGGATAAATAGTTGGAAATCCACCCCCAATATTTATTACATCTGGAATTATTTTTGTTTTTTTAATTATATTTCCAATTTCAGAAATACCTTTAGCATATGAAATAGGATGCATACATTGTGAACCAACATGAAAACTTAAACCAATTTTTTTTGCATATTGTTTAGTTAATCTTAATAATCCGATTGCTTCAGAACTTAATGCACCAAATTTTTTTGATAAATCAATCTCAGCATGTTCATTGGAAACAGCCACCCTCACATATAACTCAAGATCTTTAGCTTGATCTGTAGACTCAATAATTTTGATTAATTCCTCTTTTGTATCTAATGAAAAACTTTTAACATTATATTTAAAATACGCATCTCTAATACTTTCTCTACTCTTTACAGTATGCATGTAAGAACATTCTAAATCTTTGTTGATCTTTTTAATCATCTCTATCTCTTTTATTGAAGCTACATCAAAATTCTTTATCCCTGATTCTATAAGAGTTCTGACTACAAAAGGATGTGGATTAGTTTTAACCGCATATAGGATTTTGCCTGGGAAATTTTTTAAAAAAACTTTGGTAGCTTTTTTTATAGAGTTCTTTCTGATGCAGTAAACTGGACCAGAAGGTTTGATTACATTAATTAATTCATCAACCGTTTTAAATTTTTTCATTTTTTTAGCTCCGTAAAAAAAAATTTAACAAAAAAAATCTGCATAACAGCTATGCAAATTTCATTAAATTGAGCATTTAAGGGATTCTTCCCCTAGTGTAAAGAAAATAATTGATAAAAATCAATGTTCCCAAGCTCTTGATATTTTAAAAATAAACTCCATATAGATCACAATGAACGTCCAAAACGTAAAAAATATAAGCCAATTTGAAGACAAATCTCTTCTAATCGTGGATGATGACAATCCTTTTAGAGAGCGCTTAGCTAGGGCTATGGAAAAGAAGGGATTTAAAGTTTCACAAGCTGAAGGTGTAAAAAAAGGAATTGATGCTGTTAAAACAAATAAACCTGCTTTTGCAGTAGTGGACTTAAGGCTTGGTGATGGTAACGGATTGGAAGTTGTAAAAGAAATTCAAAATTCTAATGCAGATAGTAGAATTGTGATGTTAACAGGCTATGGGAATATTCCAACAGCTGTTGCTGCAATCAAACAAGGTGCAATTGACTATCTTGCTAAACCAGCTGATGCTGACGACGTTGAAAAAGCACTTTTAGCAGATCCAAATAGAAAAGCTGACCCACCAGATAACCCTATGTCTGCAGATAGAGTTAAGTGGGAACATATCCATAGAGTATTTGAATTATGTAATAGAAATGTTTCTGAAACAGCTAGAAGACTAAAAATGCATCGTAGAACTCTTCAGAGAATTTTATCAAAAAGATCGCCTAGATAAACTTTTTAAAAAAATCGACTTTTGTAGAAATTATAACTAATAGAAAGATTTTAAATAATTCTGCTAGTAAAAAAGGTTTTGCTCCTAGATCAAAAATTGGTTTATCCCAACCAATTAAAATTCCTAACCAAATAAGTCCCAATACATAAATTGGCAAAACTGAGAAAATAATTTTTACAAAATTTAAAAGATAGTTTTTATTAAAATTAAATTTTCCAGCCACGTAAACCGCTATTATAAAACCCAAAAGATATCCCATCGTTGGACCTGTAAAATAAATCATACCAACACCTTTTTCTGGAGAATTAGAAAAAACTGGTATTCCAACAATGCCTTCAATTAAATAAAGCGCAACTGTAGCCAAACCCAATTTATAACCAAAACACATTCCTAAAAATATTACAACGAATGTCTGCATTGTCATTGGAACCGGGTAAAACGGTATTTTTACTTTTGCTGAAATCGTTAACAAAATTGTTCCTAAAAAAACAATAATAGCTTTTTTAATTACTTTGTTGTTTTGAATTAGCTTAACAGTTTCCATAATTTTATAATATATTAATTTAAGTTTTTAATCTAGTTATTTGTTAAATTCACAAAAACGTCCTCTAAATCTGGGTCCTCAGATTTAATATCTTTAATCACTATTCCCTGATTTTCTAATAACTTGATTATTTTTTGTATATTAAATTCTTGTTTATTATATTCTATTTTAAATTCTAAATCTGTATTGGTTAAAATATTAAAATCTTTATTGTTTATACCATCTAAAACTATTCTCTTATTAATTTCAAATTTAAGGGTTTTTGTTTGAATCTTATTTAACATATTTTCGGTTGTATCTAATGCTATAAGATTACCTTTATGAATTATACCTACTCTGTCGCACAATTCCTCAGCCTCTTGAAGATAGTGTGTAGTCAGAATAATTGTTACTCCAAGTTTTCTTAGGGATCTAATATTATCCCACAAATTTTTTCTAAGTTCGACATCAACACCTGCAGTTGGTTCATCTAGTATAATTATTGGTGGTTTATGGACTAAAGCTTTCGCTATCAATAATCTTCTCTTCATACCTCCTGATAAATTTCTTGTATAACTATTTGATTTATCTTTTAAGGCAACTAGATCAAGGACAGTATCTGTTATCCTATCTTTTTTTTTTACACCAAATAAACCAGCTTGAAGATCTAATAGTTTTTTTGGAGTAAAGAAAGGGTCAACGTTTATTTCTTGAGGAACAATTCCTAGCGAAACTCTAACTTGGCGTGGATTTTTATCTAAATCAAATCCCCAGACGATTACTTCACCTGAGGTTTTATCTGTAACACCTGCAAGAATATTTATAAAAGTACTTTTTCCTGCTCCATTTGGACCAAGAAGTCCTAAAATTTCTCCTTCTTTCACCTCTAAGTTTAAATCTTTAAGTGCATGGATATTCTTCCGATAAATTTTATTTAATTTTTTAACAGAAAGTACGTTTTTTTTACTCATTTAGATTTATAGGCTTATAACATTAAGGTAAATTAATAATAATTTAATAAATGGCTGAATTAAATAAAAAAAAACATTTTTATCTTATTGATGGCTCTGGGTATATTTTTCGAGCATATTATGCTCTTCCTCCTCTATCCAGAAAGTCAGATGGGTTACCAACAGGTGCTGTCGCAGGATTTTGCAATATGCTTTTTAAATTGTTAGAGGATGCAAAATCAAAAGAAAATAAAGAGAAACCAACTCACTTCGTGGTTATTTTTGACTCTGCTAGAAAAAATTTCAGAAATGATATTTATGAGGACTATAAAGCGAATAGATCAGACGCACCCGATGATTTGATACCTCAGTTTGAATACATTCGAAAATCTGTAGAAGCTTTTAATATTCCTGCTGTTGAAATGATTAACTATGAGGCCGACGATTTGATTGCAACTTATTCAAAACAAATTACTAAACTTGGGTCTGATGTAACCATTGTTTCATCTGATAAAGATTTAATGCAGCTTCATGACAAAAAAGTAAGAATTTACGATCCTATGAAAAATAAATTTATTAAGAAAGAGGATGTAATTGCTAAATTTGGAGTTACTTCAGATAAGGTTATTGATGTTCAATCTTTAGCTGGTGATACAAGTGATAACGTGCCAGGTGTTCCTGGTATTGGAGTAAAAACAGCAGCAGAATTAATAAATAAATTTGGAAGTTTAGAAGAACTTCTCAAAAATGCGGAAACAATAAAGCAAAATAAAAGACGAGAAACAATTATTGAAAATAAAGATAAAGCTTTAATAAGTAAGAAACTAGTAACCTTAAAAAATGATGTACCTGTCAAAAATAAATTAGATGATTTTTTATTAAAGGAAATTGACAAAAAAAAACTCTTCAATTTTTTAAGAGATATGGAGTTTAATAGACTGCTAAGTTCAGCGATTTCAACATATGGAGAAATTGATTTTGAAAACGAAAATAAAGAACAAGTACAAAAGAAAAAAGATAATCTCTCAAAATCAGACTATAATTTGATAGGAAGCGAGGACGAATTAAAAAAATTAATACCCAAAATAGAGGAAGTCGGAGAAATTGCTATTGACACAGAAACAAACTCTCTTAACCCACATCTTGCCAAATTGGTTGGTATATCTATATCTTTTAAAATAGGTGAAGCTTATTATGTTCCTTTAAATCATTCTAATGGGAAAAATTTGGATGAAAAAAATATACTTAAAATTTTAAAGCCATTATTAGAAGATAAAACCATAAAAAAAATTGGTCAAAATATAAAATTTGATTACATAATTTTTTATCATAGAGGCATAGAAATGAAATTTTTGGAAGACACAATGTTGATGTCTTACGTTCTAGATGCTGGAAAAAACAAACATAACATGGATGAATTATCAAAAATACATTTAGATCATCAAACAATATCTTATAAAGACTTAGTTGGAACTGGAAAAAAACAAATTACCTTTGATGATGTAGACATTGATCAAGCAAAAGATTATGCAGCCGAAGATGCTGATGTTACTTATAGGTTATACAAAAAATTTTTGAAAGATATCAAAGAAGAGAAATTAGTAAATATTTACGAGTCTTTTGAAAAACCAATGATTGAAATTTTAGCTAAAATGGAAATCAGTGGAATAAAATTAGACAAAGATTTCTTATTAAAACTTTCAAAAAAATTTGAAAAAAAAATAGCTGAATTAGAAAAAGACATTTTCAAAATATCTAAAAAGAAATTTAAAATTGGTTCAACGAAACAGCTTGGTGAAATAATGTACAATGATTTAAAAATTTCAGCATTAAAAAAAACAAAAAAAGGAAGCTTTGCCACGAGTGCCAGTGTTTTGGAAGATTTGGCATTTAAAGGACATGAATTACCTAAGTTAGTCTTAGAGTGGAGGCAAATTTCAAAGCTTCAAAATACATATTCAGACTCACTTCCAGAATTTATCAATCCTGTTTCAAAAAGAGTTCATACATCTTTTTTGTTGGCAGCAACAACAACTGGAAGGTTAGCATCAAGTGATCCAAATTTACAAAATATTCCAATTAAGTCTGAAGATGGAAAAGAAATAAGAAAAGCCTTTATTTCAGAAAAAGGAAATTCACTTTTATCTGCTGATTATAATCAAATTGAAATGAGAATACTTTCTGATTTAGCAGATGTGAAAGAATTAAAAAAAGCGTTTAAAAATAATGAAGATATTCATTCTTTAACAGCCAGCCAAATTTTTAACGTAGAAATTAATAAAGTCACTAAAGAGATGAGGAGAAAAGCAAAGGCAATTAACTTTGGTATTATCTATGGTATTTCACAGTATGGACTAGCTAAACAAATTTCTGTTTCAACAGCTGATGCTGAAATTTTTCTAAAAGCGTACTTTAAAAAATTCCCTGAGATAAAAGACTACATGTCGTATACAATAAAACATTGTAGAAGGAGTGGATTTGTTAACAATATTTTTGGGAGAAAAACACACATTATAGGTATCAATGATAAGAATTTTAATATTAGAAACTTTCAAGAAAGAGCAGCGATTAATGCACCAATACAAGGGTCAGCATCGGAATTAATGCGAATAGCGATGATAAGAATTTTTAATAAACTTAATGATGATACAAAATTTAAAACAAAATTATTGTTGCAAATTCACGATGAACTAATATTCGAAATACCTAATAACGAATTAGATAGAATCAAAAAACTAATTAAAACAGAAATGACCAGTGTTAAATCAAGTGAGCATCACACTTTCTCTGTACCTATTCTAGTAGATGTAAATATTGGGGATAATTGGGGTATGTTGCATTAAATATTAGTGTATTGTCTAAATTGGGACAATTTAGTATTTTTATATTAGGCTATGACACAAACAATTGCACTAATAGATGATGACAGAAATATTCTTACCAGCTTAAGTATTGCCTTAGAAAAAGAGGGTTTTAAAGTCCAAACTTATTTAGATGGAGAGAGTGCGCTTATAGGATTGACAAGAACACCTCCAGACTTAGCAATCGTTGATATTAAAATGCCTAAAATGGATGGTGAGGAGTTACTTAAAAAATTAAGAAAAAAAAGTTCATTACCAGTAATTTTTTTAACCTCAAAAGATGAGGAAGTAGATGAACTTTTAGGTTTAAAATTAGGAGCAGATGACTTTGTAAAAAAATCTGGTGGTTTTTCAATAAAAGTTTTAGTTGAGAGAATTAGGGTTCAACTTAGAAAGAAAAATATTAGTGTAGATGATAGTAAAAATATTATTACTCATGGCAAACTCAAATTAGATCCCTCACAACTTGAGTGTGAATGGGACGGAAAACAGTTACCAGATAAATTGACAACAACAGAATTTTTAATCGTTCAAGAACTTGCTAAAAGACCGGGGATAATTAAAGAAAGAGCACAATTGATGGATATTGCGTATAGAGAAGATACTGATATCGAAGATAGAACTATTGATAGTCACGTTAAAAGAATTAGAAAAAAATTTAAAAAAATTGACTCGAGTTTTTCCGCAATAGAAACAAGGTATGGAAGTGGCTATAGGTGGAATGTTAATTAATGTTTTCTTCACTCATTAAAAACCTCTCTATTCTTAAAAAATTTTTATTCATCAATCTTTTAATCTTTATATTTATCGGTACATTGACCATAATCTACCTTAATTACGTTCAACCAAACTTAATTAAAAAAAAAACATCTCTCCAAATTGAAGTTATAAATAATACAATTAATAATCTTAATAGACTAAATATTGAATTTGAAAAAAACGAGGTTAAAAAATTTTTATTGTCGACAAGATTTTTATTTCAAAATCTTGATAGGGTTATTTTTTTTGATGAGTCATTCAAGATTTTAGCAGACACAGATACACTCGATCTTGACCCAAGATCATTTTCATCAAGAATTGAAATCGTTGAATTTGATTTACAAAATAACCAAGATAAAGAAAAATCTACAGATGAATTAATTAATTCAGAAAAAAAGAGTGAATTTGAAGAAACACTTCAAGAATATTCAATATCTGATAATTACGGTAAGCCCGTCACTTTTACAAATGAAACTTATAATAAATTTAAATTATCAACGATAAAGAATGTTTTGATTGATGATGAAAATGTTGGGTATATTCTGATATCTCAAAATGCCAATGATGTAAAAACAGCAATCAATGAAAGAAAAACCTTTGTAATTCGTACGGCAATATTAATCGCAGTTGTAATCTTTATTTTTTCATTAGTGTTAAATAGATATTTTTTAAAACCAATTAAAAATCTTGTTAATTACACTGAAAATATAAAAGAAAAGAGTAAAAAGAAAATAGATATTAAAAGTTTAATAAAACGAAATGATGAACTGGGAACTTTGTCGTTATCTTTAGATGAAATGACAAATGAATTACAAAAACGAGTAAATACAGCTGAAAACTTCTCTACAGATTTAGTTCATGAAATTAGAAATCCTTTAGCTTCACTTAAAAGTGCATCTGAATTATTAGAAGTTACTAACAGCAACCCTGAAAAGGAAAAATTAACAAAAATTTTGACTCACGATGTAGAGAGAATTGAAAGATTAATAACTGATTATTCCCAGATGCTTAAAGATGAAGTTGCGATCACAAGGGAAAGCATGAAAATTTTAGACTTAAAAAAAATTGCTGACTCTGTTGTTGATGACTTTAACGCTATATACAATACAAAACGGGGTATTAATATAGATTTACAGTTTAAAAATTCTGGCGAAAAATTTAATATTAAAGGTATTGAAAATAGGATTGAACAAGTCTTAGCAAACCTTCTTGAAAATTCCATTTCATTTAGCAAAGATAATCAGAATATTGTAGTCAAACTCTCACAGAAAAAAGATGGAAAAATTTCTCTTAGTGTAATTGATGAAGGAATTGGGTTTAAAGAAAAAAATACGGACAAGATTTTTAAAAGATTTTATAGCAACAGACCAGATAAATTTGGTGAACACTCTGGATTAGGATTGAATATTGTTAAAAATCTAGTAGATCTTCATGGAGGTCAAGTAATCGCATCTAATAATGTTAATAAAAAGGGAGCAAAAGTAGAAATTATTTTTCCAAAATTAAATTGATATATTGAATAAATTATCTTTTAATGTAAAAGATTTGCAAAAATGAGTGATTATAAAGTAAAAGATATCAAGCTAGCTGAATTCGGTAGAAAAGAAATTTCTCTTGCCGAGACTGAAATGCCTGGACTTATGGCATTAAGAAAAGAATACAAAGGAAAGTTTCCTTTAAAAGGAGCTAGAATTTTGGGTTGTCTGCACATGACAATTCAAACCGCTGTACTTATTGAGACATTGGTAGCTCTTGGTGCAGAGTGTAGATGGTCATCATGCAATATTTTTTCAACACAAGATCATGCGGCTGCAGCGATAGCAAAAGCTGGAATACCTGTGTTTGCTTGGAAAGGTGAAACCGAGGAAGAGTATTGGTGGTGTGTAAAGCAAACAATCGAAGGTAAAAAAGATTGGAAGCCAAACATGATTTTAGATGATGGCGGTGACTTAACAGCTCTAATGCATAAAGATTACAAACATTTAATGAAAGATATTAAAGGTCTGTCAGAAGAGACAACGACAGGTGTTCTAGCATTAAAAAAGATGGAGAGTGAAGGGACATTATTAGTGCCGGCAATAAATGTTAATGACTCAGTGACAAAATCAAAATTTGATAATTTGTATGGTTGCAGGGAAAGTTTGGTCGACGGAATTAAAAGAGCTACAGATGTAATGATGTCGGGTAAAGTGGCAATTGTTGCAGGATTCGGTGATGTTGGTAAAGGTAGTGCAGCCTCATTGAGGCAATCTGGAGCAAGAGTTATGATTACTGAAACTGATCCAATATGCGCCTTACAGGCAGCAATGGAAGGTTATGAAGTAGTCTTAATGGATGAAATGATTAAAGAGGCTGACATAGTTGTTACTGCGACTGGCAACAAAGATATCATTACAGCAGATCATATGAGAGATATGAAGGATAGAGCGATACTATGTAATATTGGACACTTTGATAATGAAATCCAAGTTGAGGCATTAAAAAATTATAAGTGGGATGAAATTAAACCACAAGTACACGAAATAGAGTTACCAAGCAAAAAAAGAATTATTCTTTTAGCTGAAGGTAGACTTGTAAATCTTGGATGTGCAACAGGGCACCCAAGTTTTGTAATGAGTGCATCTTTTACAAATCAAGTCACTGCTCAAATAGAACTTTGGAATAATTCATCTAAATATGAAAAAAAGGTTTATGTTTTACCAAAACATCTTGATGAAAAAGTAGCTATGTTACACCTAGAGAAAGTGGGCGCAAAATTAACAAAACTTTCAAAAGAACAGGCTGATTATATTAGCGTAAAACAAGAAGGGCCATATAAGCCAGATGCTTACCGCTACTAATCGTAGCAATATTAAAATTTCTAAAGAAATTGAATTAAAAAAATTTTCTGAGAAAACTTCTAGATTTGTAAAAAAATTTAAAACAATTTTTTTATATGGAGAACTTGGAGTTGGAAAAACTACATTTGTAAAATATTTAATCAATAATCTGCAAAAAAAGGAAAAAACCAAGATTACAGAAATACCGAGTCCAACATTTAATATAGTTTATGAGTACCGGATCAAAAAAAAAAGAATACAACATTTTGATTTGTATAGATTAAAAAATAAGAAAGAATGTCTAAATATTGGTCTTTTTGAAGATGATAATGTGATTTCAATAATTGAATGGCCAGAAAAAGTACATTTTAAACCCAAAAAAAGGATAGAAATTTATTTCAAATATTTTGATAATTATAATTCAAGGCTATTAAAAATTAAATTTTTTGGAAAAAATGAGGTTAAATAACAAAAAAGTAATAAAATTAGAAGGGGATGCTTCAGAACGAAAATTTTATAGATCAAAAAATTCTATAATAATTTTTTCAAAAAAAAATAAAAAAAAAAATTTATTAATCTATGATGCAATAAATAGAATACTAAATTCAGGAGGTATTTGTGCTCCTAGATTATTAAAAAACAATTACAAAAAAAATTTAATAGAAGTAAACGATTTAGGAGATGTTACATTGCTCAGACTTCTCAAAAATAGAAAAAACAAAAAGAAAATTATTATAAAAGTATTAGATTTATTATTTAAAGTTCAAAAAATAAAAAAATTTTATAATAAAGATTTTACAGGTAGAAAATATAAGATGGTAAGATATTCAAAAGATAAACTTTTAAAAGAGGCCTATTTGTTTAACGAATGGTATCTTCCTCGAAAAATTAGTAAGAAAAAATTAAATCAATTAAAAAAAAAATTTAAGAACATTTTTTTAAGATTATCTAAGGCAATTAAATTACCCGATAATGTTTTTGTGCATAGAGACTTCCATGTTTCAAATATAATGCTTAAACAAAAAAAATTTCATTTAATAGATAGTCAAGATGCAGTCATTGGAAATCCGGCTTATGATCTTGCTTCATTAATTGATGATGTAAGACTTAAAACATCAAATAGTTTCAAAGAAGAAATGTTTAATCATTTTACAAAAAAATACCTGAATAGAGATCTTGAAAAATTTGAAAATGACTTCTTAATTTTATCAGTATTAAGAAATTTTAAGATTCTTGGAATTTTTTCAAGACTTGCAAAAAGAGATGATAAAAACAAATATCTTAAATACATTCCTTATACATGGAGTCTTATTAAATTAAGAACTAAAAATGGAAAAGTATTTGATGAGTTAAGGTTTATTTTAAATAATAATAAATTTATATAAAATTTAATTGTATGAAAAAAATTGAGGTTGCGGTGATACTAGGTGCTGGTTTTGGAAAAAGATTATCTCCAATTACAAATGAAATTCCAAAACCTCTTGTTGAAATCGGAAATGAAACTATACTAGAAAAGACTATTAAACTTGTAAAAAAATTAAATTTAAAAAAAATTCTGATAAACACCCATTACAAACGAGATCAGCTTAAAAATTTTATTGAAAAAAAAAACTTTGATATTGATATAGAATTATTTGAGGAAGTCCCTGAAATTCTCAATACTGGTGGAGGCATTTTAAATATGATCATGCAAAACAAAAATGAATATTTTTTAACTTTTAATCCAGATACTTTATGGAACGAAAATTATATTGATGAAATCTTAGAAATGGAAAATCAGTTTTTTAGCTCAAATTCAAAAAATATTTTATTGGTGGTAAATAAGGATAAAAGCTTCGATCAAAATTTGATAGGAGACTTTAATCTTGAAGCGGACAAGCTAAACAAAACTAAGCCCTTAAATTTTATTTACACAGGATGTCAGATACTAGAAAAGAAAATATTTAAAAAATTTAATAATAAATCTTTTCCAATGTCGGAGGTGTGGAATGATTTGTTATCAAGAAATGAATTGATGGGTTTTGAAAGTAAAGTGAACTTTAAACATGTCACTAATTATGATATTTTTAATAAACTCCTAAAAAGCAACTAAATTTTTGGCTCTTCCTTGATCAAGATATGTTACAGATGAAATTTGAAGTTTGTCCTCAAAAATTATTAAAAGAGGATTTCCAGTTGGTATTTCCATTTTAGAAATTTCCCTCTCATTGATTTTAAAAAGATATTTGCATAGAGCTCTTAAAGAATTTCCATGGGCTGAGATGCATACACCTTTACCATTTTGAAGATCTTTTAAGATTAATTCATTATAACAATCCACTACCCGTTTATGGGTATCTTTTAATGACTCAGTATCTGGGATATCAGACACTGGAATATCCTTATAAGTTTTTATATTGAGCGGATGGTAGGGGCTTTTCCTATCTAAAGCTCCAGGTTTGACATCCCATGATCTTCTAAATTGATGGATTTTCTCTTCTCCATATTTTTTCTTCATATCTTCTTTATTTAAACCTGTGAGCTCTCCATAATGTCTTTCGTTTAATTGCCATTTTTTAGTAATTAAGTTTTCATCTTCATTTAATTCTTTCATTACAATTTTAAGAGTATCATTTGCCCTTTTTTGGTAGGAGCTATAAAAAGAATCAAGTTTAATTTTTTTCTCTTTTATTAATTCACCAGCTTTTTTAGCCTCAGCTCTACCTTTATCTGTTAATCCAACATCGACCCAACCAGTAAATCTTTTTTGTTGGTTCCACTCACTTTGTCCATGCCTTATAAGAATAAGATGTTTCATTGAAATATTTGATATATTAATTAATAAATAAAATAAATAAAATTAATGAAAATTTTTACAAATAATCTTCAATTAATTTTCAAATTATCCAATATATGTTTAATAATTTTATATCTATATCCAGGAAGTATACTAGGTTTTTTTTTATACAATGATTTTAGTAATCAACCTCAAATCACAAGAGATTTTTTTCAAATATCCTCAAATCATATTTACGCTTTTTCTCTTATTTCAATCCTTGGTCTTTTCGCCTTTAAAACAAAAAAAAAATTATTTGTATATTTGGTTTGTTTATCCATAGTCCTTGAAATTTTCCATTTGGTCATACCAAATCGCAGCTTTCAAACAGGTGATCTAAATGGTAACTTACTGGGTGTAATAATACCTTTTTTGATTTACAAAGTTTATGAAATCCTATTTAAAACCAAAAAAGAATAAAATTATATATTTAATTTTATTAATAATTTTTTTTTCCAAAACCAATTCTTATTCAGAGGAAATAACAGGATATGCAAAAGTAATAGATGGTGACACAATTAGAATAAAGGAAAATAAAATTAGACTTTACGGTATCGATGCACCTGAAAACAATCAAATATGCTCTAAGCCTTGGTTGAGCCTGAACGTAATCACATTTAATAAAGATTATGAGTGTGGACTTAAAACTACTAGTTTATTAAAAAAGTTCGTTAAAAATGAAATAATATTATGTAAAAAGAAATCTGTGGATAGATATAATAGAGTTGTTGCTATTTGCTTTAAGAAAAAACGGGATATTAATTCTTGGCTTGTTAGGAATGGTTTAGCTGTTGCTTACACTAAATATTCAAAAAAATATATTATAAATGAAAATGATGCAAAAAAAGAAAAAAAAGGTTTATGGGCAGGAAATTTTGAAATGCCTTGGGAATGGAGAAAAAAACGTAAATAAATTATAAATAAAGGGTGATTCGTTTTAAATTTTTTTTATCTTTATCAATTTTTTTATTTTTGCTGAGCTGTTCATCTATTCCAAAAAATACCTCAAGTAGTTGCTCAATATTTTCTGAAAGATACTTTTGGTATAAACATGCAAAAAAGACTGAAGAAAAATGGGGAACACCTATGCATATACAACTTGCATTTATTAAATTTGAGTCAGATTTCCATTGGCTTGCAAAACCTAAACGACAAAAACTTTTTAAAATAATTCCTTTTAAAAGACCCTCAAGTTCATTTGGATATTCTCAGGCTGTAAAGGGAACATGGAAACAATATAAGGATGAACAGAATAAACCATTAGCTCTTAGAACAAGATTTAAGGATAGTGTTGATTTTATTGGCTGGTATACAAATAAATCATCAAAACTTTTAAAGATTCCTAAAAACGATGCATTCAAACAATATATTGCATATCACGAAGGATGGGGAAATTATAAAAATTATAAAAAAAATAAAAAGGTAATTTCTTATGCAAAAAAAGTTAAAAAGTATTCAGATCAATATAAAACTCAGCTTATAAAATGTAAAAAAAAGCTTAATAGGAAAAAATTTATTGTTTATTGATTAAGTTCTTTTTCTAACTCTTTTTCAATATGATTTATACTTTTTGTATTCTTTCCTAATAATAAATAAATTATTGGAACTACATAAAGTGTAAAAAATGTCGAAAATATCATTCCAGCAAATATAGTAATACCAACAGATAACCTACTCGCCTCACCTGGACCACTACTTATTACCAATGGTAGAACTCCAATAATGGTAGATATAGAAGTCATTAAGATTGGTCTTAATCTTAGTGCCGATGATTCCAAAATCGCGGTTAATTGATTTTTCCCCTCATCTCTTAACTGATTTGCAAATTCAACAATCAATATTCCGTTTTTTGTTGCTAATCCAATTAGTATTATTAAAGCTACCTGACTGTAAACATTAATTGAGCTACCGACGAGCAGTAGACCTATAATTCCACCAAATATTGCTAGTGGGACTGTCAGCATTATTGTGAAAGGATGGACAAAGCTTTCAAACTGAGCCGCCATCACAAGATATGCTGTAACTAAAGCTAAAAAGAATATTACATAAATCTGAAAACTTATTTCTTTTAGTTGCTCACTTTCCCCTTTGAAATCAATTCTGGCATTAGGTGTATTTTCTTGAACAACTTTTTCTAAAAAGGACAAGGCATTTTGAAGGGTATAATCTCCTACGATATTTGCAGAAATAGTAACTGCTTTTTGTCTATTATACCTAGATAGAAATGGAGCAGTTCCTCTTTCATTAATTGTTACTAAATTTGATAAAGCAATTAATTGACCAGAGTTTTTTGATCTAACATAAACTTTATTTAAACTTGAGGGTTCATTTCTATTTTTAATATCTCCCTGCAGGATAATTGAATACTCTTTACCATCCTTTGTAAATTTTGTGACACTTCTGGAGCCAAAAATAGTTTCGATTGTTCGACCTATTTCTGAAGTAGATACACCAAGATCTGATGCTTTCTTTTGATCGATCTTTACATTTATAATTGGTTTATTTAATTTAAAATCGTCTTCGATATTAGCTAAATTATTATTTTTTCTGGCCTCTTTTTTTATAGTCTCCTTCCATTGGATTAATTCTTCATAGGTATTACCTAATATTACAAATTGGACTGGTTTTTCTACACTACCGGTTCTTATTCCCTGGGGCATAACAGGAAATGATAAAACACCTGGAACTTTTGAAATTTCTCTAAAAGACTCCATCATTATTCTGTTACCTTTTCTGTCCCTTTTTTTCCAATCCTCCAATAATACAATTATAAAAGCCGAGTTGACTTGTTTGCTACTTTTTCCGAAACCCGGCACTCTTAAAATTAGTCTTCTATACTCACCTTGCCCTACTTTTGGTAATAACAATTTTTCAATATCTTGAGTTTTTGAAGAGGTAAACTCAAACCCTGAGCTTTGAGGTGCCTTTACTATTACGAAGAAAGCACCTCTATCTTCTTTTGGTATAAGTTGTTTTGGAATGTAAATAAATAAACCAATACTCAATATTAAAATTGATATTAAAAAAGTGATTATACTTTTTTTCTTTAATATCCAATATTTTAAAGTGTAAATATAAAATTCCTTAAAATCATTTAATTTTTTTTCAAATTTAATAGTTAATTTGTTTCTTTTTGATTTTGTGTCTAAAACTTTGCTAGCAATCATCGGGCTTAATGATAATGCCACAAAACTTGATATTATCACCGCGAAACTTAAAGTAACAGCCGTTTCAGCATACAACACTCCAGCTAAGCCCTCTATAAAAATTAAAGGTATGAATACAGCAACAAGAACTAAAGTGGTTGCTATAATTGCAAAAGACACTTGTTTCGATCCTTTATATGCAGCAACTAATGAACTCTCACCTTTCTCAACTCTTCGGTATATGTTCTCCAACATTACAATTGCATCGTCCACCACGATTCCTATTGCAAGAACCAATGCCATAAGAGTGAAAAGGTTTATTGAAAAATCAAAAAAGTAGATAGCTAAAAAAGTTGAAATTAAAGAGACTGGCAAAGCTACAATTGGTACTACTAAAGCTCTGATGTTACCCAAAAAAAGATAAATAATGAGCGTGACCAAAATTAGTGCCACAAATAATGTTTTGTAAACCTCTTTAATTGCATTTGAGACATAATTCGATCTATCAAAAGAAACCTCTAATGTAGATCCATCAGGTATAGAACTTTGTATTTCCTTAATCTTCTTTTTTACTTTTGTAGCCACCGCAATTGTATTTGCATCTGAGTTTTGATAAATACCAATACCTACAACTTTTTTTCCATTTCCTTTAAAAAGTGTTCTTGTAGAGACTGGACCAAATTCGATCCTAGAAACATCTTCCAAAGTTGTTACTGAACCATCAATTGCCCTTTTCAAAGGTAGTTTTTTATAAGAGTCTAAATTTTCATAAGCGTTTTCAAGTTTAATTGAAAGATCTACATCTTTTGACTCTATTCGACCTGCAGGAAATTCTAAATTTTCTGAATTTAAAACTTTCTCAACATCTTGAGTTGTTAAATTTCTAGCAGCTAATGAAAGTGGATCCAACCACACTCTTACAGACAGCTCCCTTTCACCACCTAATCTCACACGCCCAACTCCCTCTACAGTTGAGAAATAATCTACCAAATATCGATCAGCAAAATCAGTGAGTTCTAAATCACTCATAAAGTCTGAGCTAAAACTCAACCACATAGTAGTTCTAAAGCCCGCAGATTGTTTGAAAATTTCTGGAGCGCTAGCCTCTTTTGGTAAATTATCCACTACTCTTGAGATTGCACTTCTCACATCATTAGCAACATCGTCAATATCAAGGTTATCTTTGAAGGTCATATCAATTCTTGACCTTTCATCTTCACTCATAGAGTCAATTGAAACGAGACCTGGAGTACCTCCGATAAAATCCTCAATTTTTTGTGTTATCTGAGTATCAATAACTTCAGCTGAAGCACCTTTGTAATCAGTTTGAACCGATACTACTGGTCGGTCAATATCTGGCAATTCATTTGTTGGTATTTCAAAAAAAACTAAAATACCAAACATAACCATAACTATACTCATCACCATTGAGACGACTGGTCGTTTGATTGATAAGTCTGTTAAGAACATTTTTTAATTAATGATTTTAATTTTGATTTTATCTCTTACTTTCGAAATTCCCTCTTTTACTATCTTATCGCCCACAGACAAACCATCAAGAATAGAAACTTTTCCATAATTTCTTTTTCCAATTTTTACTTCAATTTTCTCGATAGTATTATCCTCTAAAACTTTATAAGCAAAAGCTGTATCACCCTGAATCAATAATGAGTTTTCAGGAACACCTATTTCTTGAGTTTCATTATAAATAATTTGTATATCTAAAAGCATTCCTGGGACCAATTCTAAATCTTTGTTGTCCACTGTGATGCTTGCAAGAACTGACCTTGTACTAGGATCTACACGAGAACTCACAGAGTCTATTTTACCATAAAATTTTTTATCAAACGCATCTGATCTAACTTCAGCGATTAGACCGGGTTCTAAAATTTTAAGATAAATCTCAGGAACTTTAACATTTAGAATAATTGATGAAGTATCATCTAGAGTGAGAATAAATGATTCTGTTCCTAGAACACCTTGAGCAATTTCTCTTTTTCCCAAAACTCCTTTAAAGGGGGCAGTTATAATTTCATTTTTTGTTCTTAATAAAACTTCACCTTCATTAAATACTTTTCCAATAAGAATTTTTTCATTAAGTATTTCGCTTTTTTTGACTCTAAAGTTTTTATTTTTTTTTGATAGAGCGGTTCCAAATGTTTCAATACTATCAAAAAAATTGGATGATTGAACAACTTCAACAATTACTCCTGGTGGTGGATATTTAGAAAATTTCTTTTGAAAATGTTTTCCAACAAAGTGTCTTGCTACTATCACTGAAGCAATGACAATTGCCAATATTATTAAAAATATGGTAATTTTTTTTGAACTTTTCATGCTGGATATTTACCATATTCACTCCAAGAACCATCATAAATTTTTGGAATATAATCGTTATTTACCATTTTATAGGCATAAGCTAGGACTGCGGCGGTAACACCAGATCCGCAAGTAAAAACTGGATCTAATCTTTTTTCTATATTTTCATTTTGATCGAAAATTTCTCTTAATTCTTCCAGATTTTTGAACTCCCCAGTTTTTTGATTTATACAAAGATTAAAAGGTAAACAAAAAGAGTTTTGGATATGTCCACTTCTTAAACCTTTCCTTGGCTCAGATACTTTTCCCTCAAATCTTTCAAGGCTTCTTGCATCAATAACATTAAAACTCTTACTTAAAATATTCTTTTTGATTTGATCAAGGCTTACTACTAAATTTTCTTTTATATTTGCAATATAATTACTCTCAATAATTTCTGTCGTACTTTTGGTTATAGGTTTATTTTCAAAAATCCATTTTTTAAATCCACCATCTAAAACATGTATTTTTTTTTCGTCATGACCAAAATATAAAAGACTAAACCAACATCTACATGAACTTTTTAAATTAGAGTTGTCATATATAAGAATATCATCACTATTATTTATTCCTAAGGAGGACATTATTTTTTCCCAAGTTTTTTGTTTAGGAAGCATATGTGGAAGGTCTGTATCCTTTTCAGAATTTTCGTCTAAATCAAAAAAAATAGAATTTGGGATATGACCTTTTTGATATTCCTCAGCAGGATTTCTTTTTTGAGCTGGCATGTGCCAAGAGGCATCAATTATTTTTAGACTATTTAAATTATCGAGAACCCAATCTGTCGTGACTAAACTCATCTAAAATTTCTTGTCTAAATATTTTTGATGGTATTCCTCAGCTATGCAATAATTCTTTAGCAAAGATAATTTAGTAACAATTTTTCCTGAAAAATCATTGTTTTTTGATTTTAAGACCTTTTCAGCAATTTCTTTTTGTTTTGTGTTTAAATAAAAAATTTCACTTCTGTACTGAGTTCCAAAATCTGGACCTTGAGAATTTAAAGTAGTTGGATCATGAATTTTAAAAAAAAAATTTAAAATTTCCTCATAAGTAATAATTTTTGGATCAAAATTTATTTTTACTACTTCAGCATGATTTGTTTCACCAGAACAAACTTCTTTATAAGTTGTGTTTTCAGTTTTACCTCCACAATAACCTACCTCAGTTTTATAAACTCCATTGAGACTACCAAATTTTTTTTCAGGTCCCCAAAAACATCCGCAAGCTAAAACTGCTATTTCCATTGATTATTTAAATTATATAACTAAGTTAAACTTATGCTTTCTAAAAATCAATTAGGCTTTTTGTACATGTTTTTGTCTGTTTGTGCGTTTTCCATAATGGATTTATTAGTGAAGTGGTCAGATGAATATCCATTGGGCCAAGTTTTATTTTTCAGAGGTTTTTTTGGGATTGTTATATATTTTTTTATTATACCTAAAGACAGACTAAAGGACTTTTATACCACCGAAAGACCATTACTACATTTTAACAGGTGCTTATTTGGTCTCATCGCTTTATTATCAATCTTTACAGCATTAAGAAACCTACCATTAGCAACAGTGGTTAGCATTTCGTTCGCTGCACCAATATTCACTACTATCTTCTCAATTTTTTTTTTAGGAGAAAAAGTCGGGTATTATAGATGGCTAGCAGTGTTTGTGGGCTTTGTTGGAATTATAATTATTACAGAACCCGGTTATAGTTCTTTAAATGTATATTATATTTTTCCAGTAATTTTTGTGCTTGGTATGTCCTATGTTGCCATAAGCATAAGGCAGTTATCTGCAACTGAACCCGTTTGGTTAATCTCACTTTTTTTTTCAATAGCAATAACTCTTGCAAGTTTTTTTTCAATTCCTTGGGGTTGGAAAATGCCTGACTTTTTAGATCTATTTCTTTTGGTATTAGTAGGAGTTTTTGGTGGATTTGCTAATTTATGGCTTAGCCAATCATATAAATATTCTGAAGTTTCATTAGTGACACCACTTAAGTATTTAACTTTAGTTTTTGCGATTATTTTTGGATACTTAATATGGAATGAAATTCCGTCGATAAAAACTCTGATTGGTGCTTTTTTAGTCATCATTTCATCTATAATTATTTTCAGAAGAGAAATTATTTTGAATAAACAAATTTCAGCTACACGCCATGAGTAAAAGACCCAAATATTGGAATAGCGCTGTAAAATACTTATCCAAAAAAGACCCTGTGATAAAAAAACTGATATCAAAGTATAAAGATAAAACATTAACGACTAGAAAGGATATTTTTTTTTCTTTATGTAAAAGCATTGTTGGCCAACAAATAAGTGTACAAGCTGCTAATTCTGTCTTTAAAAAATTTGAAAAAGTATGCAACGGTAAGATCAATCCTAAAAAAATTAATAAACTACGGCCGAGTAAACTTAAAAGGTGTGGTTTAAGCAGACAAAAAGTAAAAGGTATTAAAGAATTAGCAATTAAATTTGAAAACAAATCTTTTGATCCAAAAAAAATCAATTTTATGACTGATGAAGAGGCAATAATTTATTTATCATCATTAAGGCAAATAGGAAGATGGTCAGCAGAGATGATATTATTATTTACATTGAATAGACCGAATATTTGGCCAGTTCAAGATATTGGATTATTAAGATCTATTTCAAACAATTATAAAAAAAAATATTTTCCTCCTAAAAAATTTGTCCAAACTTTAAAAAAAAAATTTTCCCCATACTGTTCGGTAGCAACTTGGTATTTATGGAGATCAATAGATGATGAGCCTATTCAGTATTAGTTTAATCTAACCATTCTTTAAATTTACTTTCATTGTCTAAGATAAACTGTGGAAGTTTATTTTTAGGATATAAGCCAAGTTTTCTTTTGTTCTCAGAAAATTTTCCCTCCTTCTTGTCTGTGAACATGTCATAAATAGTTTCGTTATTCTTCATTAATTTTGATATTTCTTTTAAACTAATATTTTCAACTTCAAAGTCTCTATGATGTAAATACGATTTTAACTTGTGCTCTATTTCTGGTGGACTTTTTAAGTTAGAAAAATGCCAACCTCCATTTTTTATAAAAAGTTTATTTATGTATTTTGTCTCTGAAAAAATAGTATCAAGTCTCCAGAAACCAAACTTCTTATTCTTTATATTTCTAATCCATTGTGGAGACTTTAAGTTTTTCTTTTTGCAGGCTTTGGTCCCGTGCCATGTAAAACCCTCAAGATACCTATTAAGTTTATAGTAGAAAATACTTTGTTCAAAGATAACTAATTTATTTTTTACTTTAGCTACATTAAGGTCTTTTAAATTTGGTATTTCATCAACATCAGAGATCATTATCAAATCATCTTCGTTTGCTTTGTTTAGACCTTCTGATATTAGATTTCTTTGGAAATTTTCTCTTAAGTGAGCATTAAAAATAAGTTTATTTGACTTTCTCCATTCTTCATCCTCTTTTTTTAAATTTTTTAAATTTGGTGGCTCATCTTCTTGCACAATATAAGTTATCTTATCCTTGAATTTAGGGTATTTATTTACATCAAATTTAAGATCCCTTTTTTTACCGTTATGGTAGAATTTACTTTCAACAATAACGAAACAATCAACAAAATTTTTTAAAGAGTTCAATCTTATGTCTAATACAACCTCTTCGTCATAAAACATAAAACAATCAAAGATTCGCATAAAATGATTTCTAACTTATATATCTTGATATATAAATCTAAAAATTGAATACTTTTTATGTCTGAAAAACTTATAATTGACTGGAATGAATACAATAGATCAATAGACGAGCTTGCCGTTCAAATAAGCGAAAGTGGTTTTAAACCATCCTTCATAATCTGTATTGCTCGGGGCGGTCTGAGAGTAGGAGATATACTAAGTAGAATTTTTAAAGTTAAATGTGGTTATCTTGGAGTCGAAAGCTATTCATCAGCAGGAGAGGGAAAAGTATCTGATGTTCAAAATGAACTTACATTTGCAAGAGATTTGTCTACAACGAGTAAAATCTATGGGGAAAATATTTTAGTTACTGATGATCTTATCGATACTGGTGTGACACTTGAAAAGACATTAGAATGGCTTAAAAAATATAAAGATTTTGTTAATAAGAAAATAACTTTCAAATCTGCAGTTCTTTATAAAAAAGAAAAATCTAAATTTAAATCGGATTATATTGTTCACAATCTTAAAGATAATCCTTGGATTGTATTTCCATATGAATTACGAGAGTTAATTTCAATAGACCAACTAAAAAAAGAATTAAAAAAAAAGGGCTAGATAAATAATTTCTAGCCCTTTTTTAAAATTGATTTAAATTAAGCAACTACAAAACTTAAAACACTTAAAATTGCAATAATCCATATTGCTGGAGAAGTGGTTGCAAATTTTCCTGTAAAGATTTTTATTAAAGCATACGCTACAAAAGCAAGCGCAATACCATTGCTTATACTGTATGTTAGAGGCATGGTAATCATTGCAACTATGGCAGGAGCTGACTCTGCAATATCGTCCCAAGAAATGTCTGTGATATTTCTTACGAATAAAACAGCCACATATAGTAATGCAGCTCCATCAATTTCTTTAGGCAAACTTGTTGCTAAAGGTGAAAAAAATAAGCAGAGCAAAAATAGAACACCAATAACTAATGATGTCATACCTGTTCTGCCACCAGCTTTAACTCCCGCTCCAGACTCAACATAGCTTGTAACGGTAGTAGTTCCCATTAAAGCACCAGCAACTGTACCAACGCTATCAGATAACATCGCCTTATTTATATCTTGAACTTTTCCTTTACTGTCTACTTTACCAGCAACGTTTGCTACCGAGGTTAATGTTCCGGCTGTGTCAAAAAAATCAATGAATAGCAAAGTAAATACTACCGTAGACATACTTGCAGTCAAAGCAGCTTTAAGGTCAAAGTCAAACAAGTAAGTCATAGGAGGCGGCGTATCAACTATCCCATTAAATTTTGCAAGACCCGTTGCCCATGCAATTATACTAAAAGCTATAATTCCAATTATAATATTACCTTTAACTTTAAGTTTTTCTAAAACAACCATTGCTACAAAAGCTAAACATCCTAATAGCACCAACGGATTTTTAATGTCACCTAAAGTAACTAAAGTAACTGGGTGATCTCCAACCACACCCATTATTTCAAGACCTATAATAGCCAAGAATAAACCTATCCCTGCACCAATTCCTAATTTCAAACTTCTTGGTATAGAATTTATTAACCATGCTCTCAGCGGAGTAAGTGAAATTATCAAAAATAAAACTCCCGCAACTAGCACCGCACCAAGGGCTGCTTGTGGAGAGTAACCCATTCCTCCCACAACTCCGAAAGCAACAAATGCATTTATTCCCATTCCAGGAGCAAGACCTATTGGCCAAGTTTTTCCGTAAAAAGCCATAATAAAACAAGCTACTGCTGTTGCTAGTATGGTTGCGGTGAAAACTGCACCAAAATCAAAAAAACCTTTTTCAGGACCAGCAAATTCTCCCGACAATATAAAAGGATTTAAAAACATTATATAAGCCATTGTTAGGAAAGTTGTTATTCCTGCAATAACCTCAGTTTTAAAACTAGTTTTATGTTTTTTATATTCAAAATATTTATCTAACATGAGACCTCCAATTGATTAAAATAATTACCAGATTCTTTTTTTAATTACTTTAAATACTTGTTTTTTATTAACAAATTTCAACTTGAAGTTTATTTTTAAGGTAAAGTAATTATAATAGTTATTCAAAATGACAAAAAAAATACTTATTATAATTTTATTGATACCATTAGTTTATGGATGTCAAACAGTCCAAGACAAAACAAATAGTCTTGTCGAAAAAGAGGAAAAATACCTTGAAAAATTTATTCATAAAAAAATCGAAAAAGTTATTAAAGAATTTGGAGAACCTACTCAATATTTGCCACCAGACCCAGAAAGTGGCGGAGGAAAATTAATATACAATACAAAAAAATTGGGAATTAAATGTGTAAGAACTTTTGAAGTTGATGAGTCAGAGAGAGTTGTAGGATTTTCATCAAAAGGATGTTTTTAACTTGTGGGGAAACCCCCACAAGCAAGGGTAAACTTATTTTATCTCTATAAGCTTTTTTTTCTTATAATCAGGTATCACTCTTTCGCAAGCGATAGTTAGCAAACCATCTTTTAACTCGGCTCCGTTTACTTTAACATCATCTGCTATTGTGAATGATCTAGCGAATTGTCTTTGAGATATTCCTTTATGTAAAATCTCTCCGTCCTGATCTTTGTTTTCTGATTTATCTGTCTGTTTTGTTCTCACAGTCAGCATATTGTCTTCAAACTCTACCTCTACATCTTTTTTAGTAAAACCGGCTAAAGCAACTTCAATAGAATACTTATCTTTACCTGTTTTTCTAATATTGTAAGGTGGGTAATTTGATTGCATACTCATTCCTCCATTACCCAACATATTTTCAAATTGATCAAACATGTCGTCAAAACCAATTGAAAAGGGTCTTAAAGAATTGAATATTGATAGATCCTTACTTGTCATATTATCCTCCTTTGTTAGCAAGAATTAAAAAGGTCCCATTAGGCAACCTTAGCTGATATATGGTAACTATTTCTATTTTTTCAAGATGCTGGAATTAAATTTTTTTTGCAATCTTACATATGAAAGCATAATCAAAAGCTATCTCCTCAATAATTCCATCGCGACCAGATTTACCTCCATGACCCGCATTCATTTCAGTTTTTAAAAGTAAAAGATTATTGTCAGTTTTGTTGTCTCTTAACTTTGCTGTAAATTTTAGAGGTTCATCAAATAAAACTCTATTGTCACTGAGGCTAGTGGTAATTAAAATGTTTGGATAATCCATTTTTTTAATATTGTTGTATGGTGCGTATGAGTAAATATAATTAAAGTGTTCCTTATTGTCTTTTGCATTTCCAAACTCATCAAATTCTCCAATCGTCAAAGGTAAAGAATGATCAAGATTAGTTGTCAAACTATCGACAAAAGGAACAGCCATTATCATACCTAAAAATAAATCTGGTTTTTCATTTACTACCGCCCCCATTAGCAATCCACCCGCTGATCCTCCCATACCAATAATTTTTTTCTTTGAGGTATATTTTTTATCAATTAAAAATTTTGCACAGGATATGTAGTCTTGAAAAGTATTTTTCTTGTTCAATAATTTTCCCTCTTTCCACCACTTCATACCTCTTTCCATTCCTCCCCTAACATGGGCGGTTGCCCAAATAATATTTCTATTGATTAAACTTAATCTGGTAGAAGAGAACGACGGCCACATTGAATTTCCGTAAGAACCATATCCATATAAAAGTAAGTTTGAATTACCATCTAGTTTTGTAGTTTTTTTTCTAGTAATGGTGATTGGAATTATTCTTCCATCATGTCCTTCGCACTCAAGTCTTTCAACTGTATAGTCATTCGAATTGTGACCTGACGGAATTATTTGTTCTTTGACAAGTTTTTTTTCTTTTGTTTTTAAATTGTAAATAAAGGTTCTGGATGGTGTTTTAGGAGTAGAGTAAGAAATATATATATCATCTGTTTCACGATCTCTCTGCATAAGTGAAACAGATGAGTCATAAACAGTTTCTTCAGTAAAAATTATCTCCTCCTCTTTATTTGTTTTAAGATTTTTGACGTAAATTTTATCAAGAGCGTTTTTAAGCTCTGATCTGATTTGCCAATTATTTAAGAATGTTAAATTTCCAATCATGGTTTCTGATTGACTTGGAATATAAGTTTTCCATATTTTAGACTCGATATTACTTGAAATTAAAATTTTAAAATCCTCAGCATCCTCATTCGTATGCATATAAAAATTTCCACTCCATGAATTCACACTATAAATTATCCCCTTTTTTCTTTGTTGAATAAGCTTAGGCTCAGGTTTTTTTTCATCTGCACCAAAGTAATATTTCTCTGATGTATTATGATCTGAGCTATTTATAAAATAATACTTTTCGTCTGAACTTATCCCAATGCTTACCGTAAATGCTTTTGTTTTTTCCTCAAATATAAGTAGATCTTCATTAACAGATGATCCAATTTGATGTCTAAAAATTGATCTTGGTCTGTGATTTTCATCCAACCTAGAATAAAATATGTATTGGTCATCAAGACTAAAATTTATAGAGCCAGAAGTATTTTCAATTTTTTCAGTAACTAATTTGCCAGTTTTAATATCTCTGACATAAATTGTGAAATATTCTGAACCTTTTAAATCTAGAGAGTATGCAAGAAATTTATCATTATAACTTACTTCAAGATCTCCCACCCCAAAATACTCAGTCTTCAGTTTACTTTTTTCTTTATCGCCATTCCAAACTTCCTCAACTTCGTCAGTTCCAATTTTCTTTCTGCATTTAATTGAGTAGTTTCCTTTTTTAGTTGTTTTTGTCCAATACTCATAATTTTTATCTTTAAAAGGAAGAGACTCATCATCTAACTTTATTCTTCCTTTGATTTCATTAAACAATGTTTTTTGAAATTCTTTAGTATCTTTTAAGTGAAACTCAGTATACTTATTTTCCTCTTCTAAATACTTTCTTACCTCTGGTAAAAGCTTTGAACTGTCCTTCAAAACCTCCAATATATTTTTTTGGTGAACCCAGCTATAATCATCTGTCCAGGTGACGTTATGACAGGATTTTGTTTCTGATTTTTTTGAAAGTTGTGGTATTTTCATAATAACTATTTACATGAATTTTTTTTTTATAACACTTGTTATTTTTGTCGTAATATATTTGATATTAAATTGGTTTGCTAAAACCTCGAGTAGAAAAATTTCAAAGTTTATTAGATCATTTGTAATTATCTTATCTATTGTCCTTGCAATTGCAATGGTAGTTGCAGGTAGATATATATTTTCACTACCTTTTTTACTTATGGTGCTTCCTATATTGAAAACAAAAGCTGGTTTTACCCTTTTTCAATTATTTAGGTTCTGGGGCTTATTAAACGTTCTAAAAAATTCTGGAAGATTTAATTTCAATAATTTTAATAAAAATCTCAATACTAGTGAAATTACCTTGGACGAGGCATACAAAATTCTAAATCTTGATCCAAAAAAAAAATACTCAAAAGATGAAATTTTAAATTCTTATAAAAAGATAATGAAAAAAATTCATCCAGACATTAGCCCTGAATTGACTAGATTAGCCTCAATTGTCAATGAGGCTAAGGATGTTGTTTTAAGAAACATTTGACAAAATTTCGTCTAGTTTTTTTTGAATTTCTGAGGGACTTATCTTATCCTTCCCCAAAGTATCATGGCTGACTGTGTTCGCTCCCTCAGGAAGTATAGGGTGCATTAGAGAACTGTAACTTCCGTAAACTAGAGGTGTGTCAGCCATAAGCACAATTGTCGGAATATTTAAAGCAGCAGATAAATGGCTGAAACTTGAGTCATTACATATTGAGACATCACAATTTTTAATAATAGGAATTATTTTGCTAATATTTAAATTGTTTAATGGTATACAAAATTCTTTTAAATCTGATTTTAAAATCTGATCCAAAATTTCAATTTCCTCATTTGCATTTCCTGTTGCAATAAAAAATTTACATTTCCCTTTTTTTAATGTGTTTTTCATCACCTCTATAAATATTTTAGAGGGAACTCTTTTTGTTTCACCTGATCCACCTGTCCCAAGAACAATATTGGTTTCATCATTACTAATTGAATAATTTTTCTTTACTTGGGCAACAGAGTCTGACCTAAGATTTATAGTAGGGTTTTCTTTGACATCAACTTTTAATGTATCTTTTATAAACTTTTTAGCTGTCTCAATAATATGCTGATTTTTTTTTTTAAGAAGTTTGTAAGAATTTATACTCTTAATTCCACCTATTTTAGCAGCCATATAAAATCTAAGCGAAGAATTAAAAATAAAAACTTTATCAAATTTTTTTTCTTTAAAATCTTTTACAAGATTAAAGAACCCTTTAAAACCGGCATGTCTTTTTTCACCCTCGCTTCTTTCGAGATAAATTATTTCTTTTATATATTTTTCCTCATTTAAATACTCCGAGGCTTTAGTACTTTTTTTAACCATTAAAGAAACTTGTTCACCATAATAATTTGAAATTGCTTTAATGAAAGGAAGAAACATGATCATATCCCCAATTCCCATTCGATTTTGAATAACAAGTATTTTCATAGATTCTTTGTATCTTTACTAAAAAAAAAATATTAGTTAAGTTTAATTATGGGAGAAATAAAAGGCATTTATGCGGCGGCTGTTTCTATACTAAATGATGACTTATCATTAGATGTTAACAAAACAATAAAACACTGTGAAAATATTATAAAGGATGGTTGTCATGGAGCGGTTTTATTTGGGAGCACTGGTCAATCACAGTTAATACCTCTTAATGAAAAAATTGAGATGATTAATTTTGTCTCAAAAAACGACAAAATTAAAGATAAATTGATTATTGGAACTGGACTAAATTCATTAGTAGAAAATATAAACTTCTTAAAATTATCTTTGAATATTGGTCTTAATAAATTTTTGATTATGCCTCCAGCTTACTATAATTACGGAGATAAAGAGGTAATAGAATATTATACAAAATTAATTAAATCTGTTCCAGATGCGAAAATAATTCTTTATAACTTTGAAAAACTTTGTGGATATAAATTTTCTGTTGATTGTGTTGAAAATTTAGCAGCCAGATTTCCCAAAAATATAATCGGTGTAAAAGACAGTTCATATAATCTTATGGGAAACCTTAAAATCAAAAATTTTTCTATTTTGCCCGGATCAGAATTGAAACTCCTAAGTGGGCTTAAAAAAGATTGTTCTGGAATAATAACAGCCACATGTAATGTTACCGCCAAACTTGCGAGAAAAGTTTTTGATGACTATGAACAAAATAAAGATCAAACTGTAAATGATAAACTGTGTGAAGTTAGAAAAGCTTTTGATCAGTTTAATTTAATATCAGGCTTACATTCATTTCTTAGTTTAACTGATAAGCAGTTTTTAAATATATTACCTACATGTTCCCTACTTAGTAAACAAGATGAGAAAACACTCATAGATAAACTTAAAGATTTAGACTTTTTAGGAAAGGATTTTAAAGCTGCATAAAATGAAACTAGTTAATTTTTTAAATAATCTATTTAAAGAAGATGGATTTAGGTTAATTGATGCGAATAAAAGAGAGTATTTAATCGGAAAACCTAAGAAAAAAAATCCTATTATCTTGGAACTACTTGACTCATCTATGCATTACAAACTTTTGCTACTTCCTGAATTATACTTAGGAGAAGGTTATATGGATGGTAAAATTAAGATACACAATGGTACTATCACAGAATTTTTAGAAATAACTTTAAAAAATCTTGGTAAACAACATCCAAATAATTTGAGCAAGATGGTAAATAAAATATTAGGCACATATAAATATTTGACCAATTTTAATTTCGCAAAACAATCAAAAAAAAATGTAGCTTATCATTATGACATATCCGAAAAACTATATGACTTATTCCTTGACGGAAAAAGACAATATTCTTGTGCTTATTTCAAAAATGATAATGACACCTTGGAAACTGCGCAAAATAATAAAATTGATCACATAATTAAGAAATTAGATATTAGGGATAATCAAACTGTTCTTGATATTGGTTCAGGATGGGGCGGAATGGCAATAGAAATTGCAAAAAAAACAAAAGCCAGAGTCCTTGGTATAACTTTATCAGAAAACCAACTCAAGTATAGCAGACAAAAAGCGAAGGAAATGAATCTTGAAAACCAAGTAGAGTTCAAACTAATTGATTACAGAGAATTAAAATCAAAATTTGATAGAATTGTAAGTGTTGGTATGTTTGAACATGTTGGAAAAAAATTTTATAGAAAATACTTTAAATGTGTCCACGATCTTTTAAATGAAAATGGAGCTGCATTAATCCATACTATTGGTTCGATTGATAGGCCTAGAGACCCACAACCTTGGATTTCTAAATATATTTTTCCAGGTGGCTACACGCCTAGCTTAAGCGAAATTGCAAGACCGATAGAGGACTCAAACTTAATTCTTAATGATTTAGAGGTTTTGAGATTGCATTACGCACATACTTTAAGAAATTGGAGAGAAAGATTTCTTAATAAAAAAGATAAAGTATTAGAAATGTTCGATGAAAGATTTTTAAGAATGTGGGAATTTTATTTAGCGGGTTGTGAGATGGCTTTTAAATGGGGAGATCAGGTTGTATTTCAATTACAATTGAGCAAGAATAAAACCACAATACCACCTACAAGAGACTATATTTATCAATAAATTACTGATAATTTTGAAATCTCCTGATGAAAAAAAATAAAAAAAGAAAAAAAAAGATCATAAAGAAAAAAAAATCTCAGAAAAAAGCCAAAAGAAGTTTTAAGCGAGCCAAAATAAGAAAAAAGAGTAAAAAAAAAGTAAAAAAGATCACAAAAAAAAGGTCTCAAAAACAGCCGGGTTTTTTAGCAAAATTCATTTTTTTACAAGAAAGTATAAAAAGAAAGCTACGTTTCAAAATTAACCTTAATCCTGAAAAAAAAATTCAGGGTTTTTTTGATTTAATTGAAAAGAAAATTATTGATACGAGGAAGTTGATTATTGAAGAAAAGCAGAAGTTTAAAATACGAGAGGTTGAGAGGGAAAGACAACAAAAAAGAGCGGAGGAAAAAGCTAAAATAGATTTATTAAAGAAACAGGTTGAGCTTAAAAAAACTGAGTTAAAAGAGGAAAAGCAGTTACAAAAAGAGAGAGCTAGAGATCTTAAGAAATTTTTAAGACAAGAACAGGCACTTTTAAGAGAAGAGCAAGCTGAGGTTCAGAGAAAGTTTCTTGAAGAAATTAAGATAGAAAAACAAATTGAAAAATTCAGAATAAGAGAGGTAAAAGAGTTAGAAAATCTAGAGCGAATTTCCTTAAAAGAAAAAAGAGATGATTATAGTGAAATTCAGGAAAGAATAGATAAGTTAAAAGAAAAATATAGGCTAATTAGAGATCAAAAAATTCGCGAGCGACTAGAAGCTTTAGGAATAAAAACTCTAGATGAAGATGATAGAGAAACTTTATTAAAAAAGGAAAAAAATTATATTGCTGCAAGACAACTAGTAGAAACATCTTTAGAGAGTTTTTATAGAAGTGCCTCAAGTTTAGTTTTTCAATTAAACAAAAGACACCTTACAAGGGATATGTCTATATTCAGATGTATTGATAGAAGGTTTGAAACAGGTGAGATATTTATAAAGTGGGACGAGTCTAATGATGATGAATGGCTTATACTTATATACATTAAAGATAATTCACCAGAAGGAAAAATAGTTATTGAAGATAAATGCAATCATGAAAAATATTTTTCAGACGAATATCAATCAAATGAAATTTTTAAGGCATCGGATAAAATGGTAGACTCACTCACACAACTTTTATATCGTGAGCGAAGTAAGAATGTTCATCAATCACTTACGTAAACGGATACGCCCCTGGCATTCACATCAACGTCAAATTTTTTGTGAAGAGGAGGGAAAGCTCTCTGTGAACAATCAAGTCTGTCGCAAGTTCTGCAGGATACACCAATTGGAATTTCTGTTTTTTTGTCACTTAAACTTAAATTTTCAGTATAAACGAAATCTTTTGCATATTTGGCCTCACAACCAAGACCAATTGAAAGCATACTTTTTTTTTGTCCGTATCTTCCAACACCTTTTTCAACAGTTCTTGCAATACAAACATATTTTTCTCCATTTGTCATTTTACTTACAGCAGCTTGTATTACGCCAGGTCTTGAAAATGCTGAATAGACATTCCATCTTGGACAAGCACCACCATATCTTGGTATTTCTATACCAGACAAAGAAAACCTTTTTGAGATGTTTCCGGCAACATCTACCCTTAAAAAATGAAAGGGAATACCCGGTAACTTAGGATCCTGCAAACTCGTTACTCTATGTGCAACCTGTTCAAAGGAAGTTGCAAAAGTATTTTGTAGCAGTTCTAAGTCATATTTTAATTTTTTACATTCAGAGTGGAATAATTTGTAAGGCATTAAAATTGCTGCACCGCAATAATTTAACAACGCAATTTGGGTAAGTCTTTTAGATTCTTCTGTTGGAAATTTAAATTCAGACAAATAATTGTTTATTTCTTTCATGGCCCCTTCCTGAGCTATTTGGGCTGCTGCATGTAATTTCTTAGTTTCTAATGAATTATAATCACTTAACAAAAGTTCTTTTTTATTTTTATCAAAGATTTTTGAAAAAGGTTTGCCTTCTTCAGGAATTACATCTTTAACTGTAATTGAATATTCTGTTTTCAAAAACTCACATAATGCAACATATCTTGTACGATTATTCTTTTGAACTTTTTCAAAAATATTATTTGCAAATTCTTCTAATTTTGGAAAATAATTTTTCTTTTCTTGTAAAAAATCAGAAATTACTTCACCAGGAAAAGCAGTTTTTCTGCTATCAATAATCTTTCCAGATAAATTTTCTACTTTGTTAATTATCTCATGATCTTTTTGTTTAAAATTATCTCCTAATTTTATAAGAGCTTTTGCAATTTTAGGATTTGTATTTACAAGATCTTTAACTTCTGGTCCTACAATATCTAGGTCCTCAAATAGTTTATCGTCTAGCAATTCTGATATGTCGTTAACGAGGTTTAAATCAGATTTATTCGTTAAATCTGAAAGTTCAATTTTTAACTCTTCACAAACTTTTAGTAATAAATCCCCGTCAATTTTTCGTTTTCCACTCTCAATTAAATTTAAATAGCTTGCAGAAATTCCTAATTGTTCTGCTAATTTATTTGCTTGAAGCCCTAATTGACGTCTAAATGATTTGATTTTTGGCCCTATTTTAAGATCAATTTGACTCATATTTTCTATTTGTAAACTTTGTAAATTATTATTTACAACAAATTTCTTTATTTTACAAGCATTTTATCTAATTTAATTGATTTTGTAAATTTTGTAAATTATAAACTCCATATGGACAACAAAAACAAAAAAAACTACTTAAAAAACCAAGAAAATGCATCAGAGAATATGCCCTCTAACAGCAGCTCAGGTATTTATTTAAGAGATGATCACTGTGATTGGGGTTCTAGCGGGATGAACGAATTCACTCAAGAATTCGGTGAAAATAACTAATTTCGCTTTAATCTGATAACATCAATAAAGGGTAATTTAATGGGTGCTGAAAAAAAGGTTTCTTACGATTTAAAAAGATTTGCTGGCATTAAAAGAGATTACAATCAAGAAGATGTTGAGAGATTAAGAGGTTCAATTAAAATTGAATATTCAATATGTAAACAACAATCCACAAAATTGTGGAATTTATTAAATTCTGAGCCATACGTTAATACACTTGGCTCTTTATCAGGTAATCACGCAGTACAACATGCAAAAGCAGGTTTAAAGGCAATTTATTTAAGTGGATGGCAAGTAGCAGCTGATGCTAATAGTGCTGGCGAAATGTATCCTGATCAATCTCTTTATCCATATGACAGTGCACCAAAATTAGTTGAAGCAATGAATAATGCTTTGCTAAGAGCCGACCAAATACAGCATATGGAAATTAAAGATGGGGATCAAAAGAAAGAAAAAAGAATAGATTACATGCTTCCAATAATTGCCGATGGCGAAGCAGGATTTGGAGGACCATTGAATGTTTTTGAATTAACTAAAAAATTTATAAAAGCTGGAGCAGCCGGAGTTCACTTTGAGGATCAGCTAGCAAGTGAAAAAAAATGTGGTCACATGGGGGGTAAAGTTTTGATACCAACAAGCCAAGCAGTAAAAAATTTGAAAGCTGCAAGGTTAGCAGCCGACATAGCTGATGTTCCGTTAATAATACTTGCAAGAACTGATGCAAATGCAGCAAAACTAATTACAAACGATCATGATGAAAATGATAAGCCTTTCCTGACAGGGGAAAGATCTCCAGAAGGATTTTACTATGTAAAATCTGGAATTGATCAAGCTATTTCAAGAGGTCTTGCGTATGCACCATACTCAGATCTTATATGGTGTGAAACCGCAACACCAAATTTAGAGGAAGCAAAAAAATTTGCTGACGCTATTCACAAAAAATATCCTGGAAAATTATTAGCGTATAATTGCTCACCATCTTTTAACTGGAAAAAACATCTATCTGATAATGAGATTGCAACTTTCCAGAAAAAAATTAGTGAGATGGGTTATAAATTTCAATTCATCACTTTGGCAGGTTTCCATACTCAAAACATAGCTATATTTGAATTAGCAGAAAAATATAAAGCAGAAGGCATGACAGCTTATTCAAAAATTCAAGAACGTGAGTTTGCAAGAGAAAAGGATGGATATACTAGTGTCAAACACCAAAGAGAAGTAGGAACATCTTATTTTGATGCAGTCTCAAATACGATAAGTTCTGGAAAAAGCTCAACGACAGCAATGAAAGGATCGACTGAGTCTGAACAGTTCTAAATGATTACAAGTGGATTAATTTTACTAGTTTTGTACTTTTTATTAATTTACTCTTTTGAATGCATTAAGTACTTTAATAAGACAGACGAAAGATTCGGAAACTCATTATGGAGATGGTCATATGATTATCCTGTAAAAGGAAAGCAAGATATTTCAAACATAGATGATCCAGAATTCGTCGCATTAAGAAGAAGAAGAAATACAGCAGTTACTTGCATGTATTGGATTTTCTTCTTAGGTTTTTTTGTTCTAATGAATTTTATAAGCCAAGTGTTATTAAAAATTTTCGTCTAATTATTTTTTTCAATATTTTTTACAATATATTCCCATTCTCCAAATTTAGAATAAGATACTTTTAAGATAACATTGGATTTATTATCCAACCAAACATTAAACTCCTCCTTTTTTTTACCATTAGCGTTTTTCTTCATTACAACCTTAAATTTACTTGTGTTGTAGTTATCATTATTAATTTTAAGTGTTTCTTTTGATAAAAAATAAACTTCTTGAAACTTTAAACTTCCAGAAATGGGACTAATAATAACTTCTGATTGAAGAATATTGTGATTCCACCAATTTCCTAATACAGCATTAGATGGTGCCGTACCTTTAAAAGAAGAACCTTTAATATGGTAAATTTTCTCTTTTTCATCAAGAATTAAATTGTTGTATTTATTTTTTTTATTTTGAATAGTTTTAGAGTTATATTTTACTAACTTTCCACTTTTATAAGTTTCAGTAGAAAAACCATTTATACTAAAAAAATTTACGCCTATGATTTTTGCTACAAAATAAGTCTCATTTTTTACGATTAAAAAACCATTTTTATTAGTAAAGATATATTTATTGTAGCCTATCTTATTACCATTTCTATAAACATCCATTTCAATAGATTTTATTTTATTATAATGATTTACATGAGGATAAAGGAATGAGGGATATATAAAAAAAAGAAAAAGAAAAAATATTTTAAATCTCATTCTTTTTTTTCCCACAAACTTAACTTAATACCACCTTGTAAAATATTATCTCCTAAAACTTTGATTTTATTAGGGGGCTTAAAACAATCATTAAATGGATTAGTTAAACAAAGGTTCCAAACTTTTCCACTAAAACTTTCAAGATTATTATTTAAAAGATTAATTCCGTAATCTTCGTTCTTAATAATCGTTTGTACATAATTATATAAAACTAGACCATTATAGTCAGTCTTTTCACTAAACTTTTTTTCTCTATAAAGAATTAGATTGTTTGCCTCAGAACTTTTTATTATTTCAAGAGCAGTATCAAAATCTGGCTTAAATTTTTGTCTCTCATGAAAAAATTGTTTTAGTGTGCTTTCAGTAAGATGATTTCCTAAATTTATGAATATGAAGAAAAAAATTAAGAATCTTCTTAAATTTTTATTCTCTAAATAGAAAATTAAAATGGAAATTAATAATATAATTGGAATTAAAACAAACATTATATATCTGGGAAAAATAATTGGTTTTAAAAAGTAACCATAAATCAAAGGAATGAAATACGACAAAAACAACATTATATATAAAAAAATTATTTTTTTATTATTAATAATTTTTTTCCATAAAAAGAAAGATAAAAAAATTAATATAGCTAAATGAATTATTCCTAATAATCTTGAGCCAAAAAACTTCGAAAAATAAAAATTCGAATAGAATTTTAGGTCTGGTTGTTTAATCCAATTAATTGTATCTGTAATTAAAGAGACATATTGCAAATAATGAAATAAAAAAAACAAAGTAAAAACAGAAACCAAAATTAAAGATATATTTATTTTCTGATTCTTTTCATTGAAAAAAAAGAAATCTGCAAATGTAAAACATATTAATGAACCTAAAATAATAATACTAAATGGATGACTAAAGATAGCCAGGGTTAAAAATAAAGAAAAAAATAAAAAATTTTTTGTAAAAATTTTTGACTCACTTTCACCATAGAGATTAAAGAAGAATATTAAAGCCAAAGAAATTAAAAAAAAGGTAAAAATATATACCCTCATTTCCTGAGAATATATTATTAAATAGATGTTTAGACTTGTTAAACAAAGCGCAAGTAAAAAACTTTTATTATTAACGAACCTCTTACACAAAATACCTACTGTAAAAATACTTAAAAAACCAAAGACAGCAGAAAAAATTCTTCCTACGATTGGTTCATAACCTAAAAATGAATTACAAATTTTTATTAAGTAATAGTATAAAAAAGGGATAGATTCGGTTGACTTTACTCTTAAGAATGTTTCAGAGAATGATAAATTTGGATCTGTTACCCAAAAAGAAAAAATTTCATCAAACCAAAGATTATCATAACCAACGTTATAAAATCTAAAAATTACTCCTAATAGAACTATTAGTAGAACAGAAAAATATATGAAAATATTATTTTCTTGAAACTTTAAAATTTTAAACATATTTAAAAATAATTAGTTTTAAATTTTTTAAAAATTAAAACTATAATATTTTGACTAAAAATATGTTTTTAACAATTAAAAAAATCCCAAAAAATTTCTGGAGTTCAAAAAAACCCCTAAACTTAAAACCTAGCTCTTTAACAATTTTTTATCTCATCCTAGGTTTAACAATATTTGGGTTTGGTGAAGGGTTACTAATTGTATCCTATTCTGGCGCATCACCTTGGAGTGTTCTTGCTCAAGGAATTTCATTAAACATTAATTTATCTATAGGAATTGTAACTTTTATCGTAAGTGTCTGCACTCTAAGCTTGTGGTTTTTTCTAAAACAAAAACCAGGTATTGGAACTGTTTTTAACATCATCATTATAGCTGCAATGATTGATTTAACTATTTTTTTTTTTGTAACTCCAGAAACATACTTCGGAAAATTGCTGATGGCAGTATTTGCAGTTTTACTAGTTGGTATAGGAAGTGGTTTTTACTTAATTGCAAATTTAGGTCCTGGACCAAGAGACGGATTGATGACAGGAATTCAAAAAATAACTAATTTTCCAATCGCTGCAGTCAGAGCCGGAATCGAGATAACAGTAGTATCAATTGGTTGGTACTTGGGAGGCACAGTCGGGGTAGGTACTTTATTATTTGCTTTTGGAATTGGTCCCTCTGTGGCACTTGGTCTATATTTAGTTGGAAAATTCTTTAATTGATTTTTATCTTAAAAAAAACTATTAATTTTTAATGTCATTAAAAAATTTTATGATCGAATCTGCAAACATTCTGTTTGATGATAGTAAAAACGATTTGAGAGCTTTACCTAAAACTGTAAGACTTCAAATTTTGCTAGTTTTGAGTTTCATATGGTCCGTAGTATTTAGTTTATATATTTTTACATACACAACATTTATTTTTGGTTGGGCGGGAGTATTTCTTGCTCACCTAGGACTAATTTTTGCAGTTTATCATACCTTTAAGCAGTTTCACAAAGCCGAGGAAAAGTCAGCAAGTGTGTTTGAAACTAAAAATTTCAACCCTTTTAAAATTATGGCAATAGTTTTTGTTATAGTTTTTATATTTGTTTTTTCAAAGGGTATTGAGGTACTAACAAATACTAACTCTTATAAAATACCTTATGGTGGACCGGATAAATCTGCCATAGAAAAATGGTTACCATTTACCCAAAAAAAATCAGAAGATTAGACATATATTTTAAGTGTAGAATCAGCTATATTTAAATCAATGAAAAATCTTGTCAAAAATTTGCAGCTTCTTTTATTGGGAATAATTTTACTTAGTACAATCATCGCGGTGGTACTTGAAATAAGAACAATGTTCTTAAATCAAACTGTTACATTAGCTGATTTATTATTAATGTTTCTATACTTAGAGGTTATGGCCATGGTAAGAGTTTTCTGGGAAGAACAATCAATTAGTATTTCTCTTCCTTTGTTAATTGCAATTACTGCACTAAGCAGATTTATAATTTTGCAGGGAAAACAGATGGATGCTTCTCAACTTCTTTACGAATCAATAGCAATTGTTTTAATTGCTCTCGCTATAGTGGTACTAAGACTTAGACATAGTGATAAATTGGGCTTATCAAAAAAGAGAAAAAGAAAATAAAATATTTAATACAACCTAATCAATTGTTATAATTTGAATATGTGGTTTATCAGAATCAGGCTACATAAATTTGTAAGATTAACTTTTCATCCACCATGAATAAAGTAAAGTTTAAAAAATTAAGACAAAAAAAAACCCTCTTTCGAGGGTTTTTTTTTTAATTACTTAAAGTGGATTTACATTCCCATTCCACCCATTCCACCCATACCGCCCATACCTCCAGCCGGCATTCCTGGTGTTGAATCTTTTTCCTCTGGTTTGTCAGCAACCATTGCTTCAGTTGTGACTAACAAACCTGAGATTGAAGCTGCATCTTGAAGAGCAGTTCTAACAACCTTGACAGGGTCAATGATTCCCTCTTTAAACATATCAACATATTGTTCTGACTGTGCATCATAACCGTTTGAGCTTTTGTTAGTTTCTAACAGTTTTCCAACAACAACAGATCCATCGACACCTGCGTTTTTAGTAATTTGTCTAATAGGAGCTTGTAGTGCGCTTTTAACAATTTCAACCCCTGCTTTTTGATCGTCACCTTTTACTTTTACTTTATCAAGATCTTGTGAAGCATAAAGCAATGCACAACCACCACCAACAACTATTCCTTCTTCAACAGCCGCTCTTGTTGCGTTAAGTGCATCTTCTACTCTATCTTTTCTTTCTTTAACTTCAACTTCAGTCGCACCACCTACTTTTATAACTGCTACTCCACCAGCAAGTTTTGCTAATCTTTCTTGTAGTTTTTCTTTATCGTAATCAGAAGTAGTTTCTTCAACTTGTTGTTTGATTTGAGCACATCTAGCTTCAATATCAGATTTTTTACCTGATCCGCTAACAATTGTACTATTCTCTTTATCTACTTTTACTCTTTTCGCAGAACCTAAGTCATTAAGTTTAACATTTTCAAGTTTGATACCTAAATCTTCTGATATTACCTGTCCACCAGTTAAAATTGCGATATCCTCGAGCATTGCTTTTCTTCTATCACCAAAACCAGGCGCTTTGACAGCAACAACTTTAAGACCGCCTCTTAATTTATTAACAACTAGTGTTGCTAAAGCTTCACCTTCAACATCTTCAGAAATTATCATAAGAGGTCTACCAGCTTGGACAACTGCTTCTAAAAGCGGAACCATCGGCTGAAGATTAGTCAATTTCTTTTCATGTAACAATATAAGTGGGTTTTCTAATTCAGTTGTCATTTTATCCCCGTTGGTAATAAAGTAAGGAGACAGATAACCTCTATCAAACTGCATACCTTCTACAACATCAAGTTCAGTCTCAATACCTTTTGCCTCTTCAACAGTTATTACGCCTTCATTTCCAACCTTTTGCATAGCTTTAGAAATCATATTACCGATTTCTTTATCACCGTTAGCTGAAATTGTACCCACCTGAGCAATTTCATCACTATCTTTTACTTTTTTGGCTGAGGAAATTAATTTTTGTTTTACATGATCAACTGCTGAGTCTATTCCTCTCTTAACATCCATTGGGTTCATTCCAGCTGTAACGTACTTACAACCTTCTTTTACAATCGCTTGCGCTAAGATCGTAGCTGTAGTTGTCCCATCTCCAGCTTCATCATTAGTTTTGCTGGCTACTTCTTTTACCATTTGAGCACCCATGTTTTCAAATTTATCTTCCAGCTCTATTTCTTTAGCTACTGATACCCCATCTTTAGTAGTTCTTGGTGCGCCGTAAGATTTATCAATTACAACGTTTCTACCTTTTGGACCTAATGTTACTTTCACTGTGTTTGCAAGTATATCAACACCTTTCAGCATCGCCGTTCTTGCATCTGAGTCAAATTTTACTATTTTTGCCATTTTTTACTCCTTATATTAAAAATTATTTTCCTGTTGATATTCCCATTATGTCAGATTCTTTCATAATGCTGTATTCTTTTCCACCAATTTTAACTTCAGTGCCTGACCATTTGCCGAATAATACTTTGTCACCAACTTTGACATCCATTGGAATGATTTTACCATCTTCAGTTCTGGCTCCACCACCAACTGCAACGACCTTTCCTTCTTGAGGTTTTTCTTGAGCTGTATCCGGTATTATTATCCCACCAGCAGTTTTCTCACTGCTGTCCAAAACTTCTATTAAAACTCTATCATGTAACGGTTTAAACTTCATAAAAACTCCTTTAAATATGAAGTTCATATAAAGACCAAAAGATAAATTTTCAAGACAAAGGATAAAATATATATTCTAAAAAAAACCAAGAAATATGCACATTTTTGAGTTATATCATAAAAAATGACTTCAAATTTAGATGAAAAAGGATTTAGATCAATCGTTGGGAAATACGATGTGTTTTTTATAGATATTTGGGGAGTTTTACATAACGGTCTAAATCTATTTCAAAATTCGGTTGAAGTTCTTGAAAAGTTAGAAAAAAATAAAAAGCAATATGTATTGCTAACGAACGCACCAAGACCAAATCTTACTGTAATTGAATATTTGAAAAAAATGGGTTTAGATGAAAAAAAAGCTCAACAAGTTTATACATCTGGCCAAGCTGCTTTAGATCATCTCAAAACCATGAATTCCAAAAGGTTTTTTCATATAGGTCCGCCAAGAGATTTTGATTTATTCAAAACATTTGAAAATCAAAAAGTTGAAAAGATAGACAGCTGCGATTTTTTGTTATGTACTGGATTATTTAATGACCATGAATCAGATTTAAAATTTTATGAAAAATTACTTCTAAACCACCTTGAAAAAAAAATGATTTGCACTAACCCAGATCTTATTGTTGATCGAGGTGAAGAAAGAGAATTTTGTGCAGGAACAGTTGCGAAAATTTTTGAAAAGTTAGGCGGTGAAGTTAAATATTTTGGCAAACCTTACCCAGAAGTCTATGCAAAAGCATTTAACACGCTAAAAGGCAAAAAGGTGATTTGTATAGGTGATAATCTAAATACTGATATCAAAGGTGCAAATATACAAAATTTTGACTCTCTTCTAATAAATAACGGAATTCATAAAAGTGAAATAAGTAACGGTATTAAAGAATTAACAAAAAAGTATAATGTTAATGTAGACTATACTCAAACAGAACTTAAATGGTAAATAATTTTAAAATTTATAAAAACTTTAATTTGTCCAAAAAAGACAAAGGAGCAATTATTTTAATCGGAAACTTTGACGGTCTTCATCTGGGGCATCAAAAATTATTTAATAAAGCGAAAAGTTTTAAAAAAAAATTCAAATTAAGAATAGGAGTAATTACTTTTGACCCTATACCAAAGATGTTTTTTAAAAAACTTCATAATTATAGACTTTCAAATTTTGATCAAAAAATTCAACTTTTAAAAAAAAATTATGTAAATTTTGTCGTAAATCAAAAATTTAATATAAAATTTTCAAAAATAAGTTGTTATGATTTTATAAAAAAAATTTTATTTAACAAGATTAAGCCAAAATATATTTTTGTTTCTGACAATTTTAGATTTGGTTATAAACGGGCTGGTGATATAAAACTTCTAAAGTCATTGGAAAAAAATTATGACTACGAAATTATTAATCCATCTCCTCTAAAAAGTAAAAAATTTGTAATCTCATCGACTTTGATTAGAAAAAATCTTGAAATGGGAAATTTAAAAAAAGTAAAAAAATTTTTAGGGAGGAATTGGTGCATAGAGGGCAGAGTTGAGAAAGGGAGACAGATTGGTAAAAAAATTGGATTTCCAACATGCAATATTGATATAAAGAATTATAAAATTCCGAAAATTGGTGTTTATGCAGTAAAAGTATCCTCTAAAAATAAAAGAAAATTAAATGGTATTGCAAATATTGGATACAGACCAACATTTAACCAAAAAAAATTAGTTTTAGAAGTAAATATATTTAATTTTTCTGGAAATCTTTATAATAAAAATTTATCAATAGAATTTATAAAATTTATAAGAGGTGAGAAAAAATTTAATGGATTACCTAACTTGAAAAAACAAATTAAAATAGATTGTAAAAAAGCAAAGGCAATATTATCGAATGAGTAAAAGTTCCGTAAATCTTCCAAAAACATCATTTTCAATGAGAGCTAATCTTCCTTTAAAGGAACCTGATCTAATTGATTATTGGAACAAAATATCACTTTATGAAAAGCTTAGAGCAAACAGTAAAGGAAATGAAAAATTTGTTTTACATGATGGTCCACCTTATGCAAATGGAAATATACACATGGGAACTGCTTTAAATAAAATTTTAAAAGATATTGTTACAAAGTTTCATCAAATGAATGGAAAAGACTCTGTATATGTTCCAGGATGGGATTGCCATGGCTTACCAATTGAATGGAAAATTGAAGAACAGTATAAAAAAAATAAAAAAAATAAGAATGATGTTCCAATAGTTGAATTTAGAAAAGAATGCAGAGATTTTGCAAATAAATGGATCGATGTCCATAAAAAACAATTTCAAAGATTAGGAGTTATAGGAGATTGGAAAGATTATTATTCAACAATGAGTTTCAAAGCTGAAGCTCAGATTGTTAGGGAGTTAGCGAAATTTCTAAAAGAGGGAAGCTTATACAAAGGTTATAAACCCGTCTTATGGTCCACTGTTGAAAAAACTGCCCTAGCTGATGCTGAGGTAGAGTATATGGATCATATTTCTGATACTATTTACACTTCATTTCCAATTAAGAAAACTTCAAACAAAAATCTTGAAGGTTGTGAAATTATCATTTGGACTACAACACCATGGACTATACCAGCTAATAAAGCGCTAGCTTATAATAAAGATATAAATTACCAAATAATTAAGATTGGCGATGATGGTGACTTCAAAAATAAAAAAATTGTTATAGCTAATGATTTATTAGACTCAGTTTTGAAGGAATGTGATATTAGAAAATTTGAGAAACTTGACAAGTTACCAGGTAAAGAATTTAAAAATATAATCTGTAGCCACCCTTTGGAAAAAGAAGGTTACACTTACGATATTCCAATGTTAGAAGCAAATTTTGTTACAACAGAGCAAGGTTCCGGAATAGTTCATTGCGCACCAAGTCATGGACCTGACGATTTTAACTTATGCATTAATAATGGAATTCAAGCAATTGAAACAGTGGATGATGACGGAAAATATACTAAAAACATTTTAAATTTCGAGGGAATACATGTTTTCAAAGCCAATCCCATCGTAATTGAAAGTTTAAAAAAAAATAAAAGATTGCTTTTTAATGGGAAATTAAACCATACTTACCCCCATTCTTGGAGATCAAAAGCACCATTAATTCACAGAGCAACTCCCCAGTGGTTTATATCTATGGAAAGTCATGGACTTAGAAAAAAAGCATTAATTGCAATTGATAAAACTGAATTTTATCCAAACAAAGGTAAGGAGCGACTTAAATCAATGATTGAAACTAGACCAGATTGGTGTGTTTCAAGACAGAGAGTTTGGGGAGTTCCATTGCCTATATTTATTTCAAAGAAGGATGAGAAAGTTTTAATTGACGAGGAAGTCTTTAACAATATTGCTAATATTTTTGAGAAAGAAGGTTCAGATTGTTGGTTTGAAAATAATAAACAAAAGTTTCTTGGAAAGAAGTACAATGAAAATGATTTTTACCAGACCACTGATATAGTAGAAGTTTGGTTTGACAGTGGTTCCACCCACTCTTTTGTTTTGGAAAAAAGAGATGATTTAAAATGGCCAGCGTCTCTTTATCTTGAAGGATCTGATCAGCATAGAGGCTGGTTCCACTCGTCTCTTTTAGAGTCTTGCGGCACGAGAGGTGAGGCACCTTTCGAGGCTATTTTATCACACGGTTTCGTTGTAGATGGAAAAGGTTTAAAAATGTCGAAATCACTAGGAAATGTAATTTCTCCAGAGGAAATTTTAAAGAAATATGGCGCAGATATATTAAGGATTTGGGTTGCTGCATCAAATTATGCTGAGGACTTAAGGATAGATCATAAAATTTTAGAACAGCATGCAGATGCTTACAGAAAACTAAGAAATACATTTAGATATTTATTAGGAAATTTGAACGATGAACTTAAAGAAATCGATTTAACAAAAATCAAAGTTAATACATTACCAGAACTTGAACAATTAATGCTCCATAAATTATATAATCTGAATGAAAGCTTTATGAAACATTTTAATTCCTATAATATCCATTTAATTTACAAAGAGCTACTTAACTTTTGTACTGTTGACCTTTCATCATTTTATTTTGATATTAGAAAAGATACTTTGTATTGTGATGAAAAAAATTCAAAGAAAAGAAAGGACTGCCAATTATTACTTAATATTATCCTGGATAGTTTATTAAGGTGGTTTGCACCGATACTTTCTTTTACCACAGAAGAAATATTTAAGTTAGTAAATAAAAATAATAGTGAAAAAAGTATTCATCTAAAAAAAATGAATGTATTTCCAAAGACATGGAATAATATCGGTCTAGAACAAAATTGGAAAAAGATAGTTGATATAAGAAATGCGGCAAACTCAAGTATTGAAGCCTTGAGGGCTGAAAAAATTATAGGATCTAGCTTAGAAGCAGTTATAGTAATAGAATTGGATGAGGAAAATTATAATCTGGGGAAAAATTATGATTTTTCAGAAATATGTATTACTTCATCAGCAGAAATAGTTAATACAAAAAAAAAAGAAAACTCAATTAAAGTTAATACTATTAAAGCAGAGGGACAAAAATGTCCGGTTTGTTGGAAAATTAACAAAAATGGATGTGGAAGACATTCATGTTCTAATAAAAATTAAAGGTGTATAAATTTTTATTTAACTCAGTATTTGTTCTTATTCTTTTTTGTATAGATAGATTTTCTAAAATTTATATTATTGAACTTGCTGAAAAAACTAATATTTCAGAAATATATTTAACTTCGTTTTTAAACTCATATTTGGTTTGGAACACAGGAATTGCTTTTGGATTATTTTCATTTTCAAATGTGTTCACCTATAATTTATTTACAGCACTTATCGTATTAATAAATTTAATTATTATTTATTTAGTAATTATTACTAAAGATTTCAGAAAATATTTTTTTTTATTTATTCTGGGAGGGTCTTTTGGAAACCTTTTTGATAGGCTTTACTATGGGTCAGTGCCTGATTTTATTGATTTCCACATAGGAAATTTTCACTGGTTTGTATTTAATATAGCTGATATCTTTATAACCGTTGGAGTTATTTGCCTTATTTTAGCTGAACTGTTGTATAAAAAAGAGGTCAATGAATAAAAATTTTTTATTAATTATTTTGCTATTTTTTCTTTGTTCATGTCAAGGAGTTAAAGATGCATTAAGTGGAAAGAAATATGAAAATAGTGATGAGTTTCTTGTAATAAAAAAAAATCCTTTAGTTCTTCCCCCAAATTTTAATGATCTTCCCACTCCAAAGGATGTTGCTGACACTACCCAATTTGAAAATTTAGAAAATGAAATTGAAGATTTATTAAGCTCAATTAAAGAAAACAATAAAGAGGCAGTAGAATCGTCTTCCTCAGGTGATACAGAAAGTTTTGTTTTAGAAAAAATACAAGATTAATGTTTTCTAAAAAGATAAAGATAACCTGTTTTGATTTAAAAAAAAAAAACAATAGAAGGATAAAAGGACTATTCTCTGAAATTTTACAAAAAAAAGATCCCAATTATAAAGTCATCGATACCTTTTCAAATAACTATCATTTTTCCTATAATAAAAAAAAAATTTCCAAATTTAAAAAATACAAAACAATAAGTATTTTTGGGTTAGGTGGATCATCTTTATGTATAAAAGCTATTTATAATTTTCTGAGATTAAAGATTAAAAAAAAAGTTTTTTTTTACGATAATCTTAATGTTTCAGTTCCAAAAATAGCTAAAAATAAAAACCTAGATATTGTCATTTCAAAATCCGGTTCAACCCTCGAGACAATTGTTAATGAGAATATTTTCTCTAAGAGTAAAAAATTATTTATAACAGAAAATAAAAAAAGTTATTTAATGAACTTAGCTTTAAAACTGAAATCAGAAATAATTGAGCATCGAAATTTTGTTGGTGGAAGATATTCTGCTTTATCTGAAGTTGGAATGTTGCCAGCTGAACTTTTAGGTTTAAAAAGTGAAAAATTTAAAAAATTTGACGATCTAATAAAAGATAAAAGCTTTACAAACACATTGATTAATAATGTCGATATGATGTATAAGTTTTATTTATCAGGAAAAACAAATTCTGTAATACTAAATTTTGATGAAAGCTTAATAAGTTTACTTGAGTGGTATCAGCAACTATTATCAGAAAGTTTGGGTAAAAAAGGAAAAGGTTTTTTTCCAATTATTTCAAACTTACCCAAAGATAATCATAGCTTAATGCAACTATATCTAGATGGAAATAAAAATAATTTTTTTACAATATTTGATTTTACCGATCATAAGGCACCAAAAATTAACAATAAAAATTTACTCTCAGGTTATAACTTTTTAAGAAACAAAAGTATAAAATCAGTAATGATTGCACAAAAGGATGCAGTAAAAAAAGTTTTTAAAAAGCAAGGTCTAAAGTTTAGAAACTTTGAAATACAGAATAAAGACGAGGAAAGTTTGGGAATTATCTTTACGTATTTTATGCTTGAAACAATATTATTAGGAAAATTGATGAAATTAAATCCCTTTGATCAGCCTGCTGTCGAGTCGATTAAAAAAGAAACAAAAAAAATACTTAGTTAGATTATCTCCCAAAAATAATAGTCGATAATCCATAATTCTTTGTATCAATTATATTAAATTTTTTTGGATAAATGTCTAAATCACCTTTTTTTCTGTGAAGAATAATTACTCCATCTTTTTTTAAGACACCCATTTCAATAATATTTTCTAATAATAAATCTATTTTTTTTTCTTTATAGGGTGGATCACAAAAAACTATCTCAAATTTTTGATCTTCTTTAAGAGTATCATTATTTATTTTAAATACATCAATATCTATCACTTTTGATCTATTCTCGTATTTAAGATTTGAAATATTACTTTTTAAAATTTTGAGAACTGGAGGATAATTTTCAAGGAAAAATACAAATTTTGAACCTCTAGAGATACACTCTAATCCGAATGATCCAATTCCTGAAAACAAATCTAAAACCATGCTATCTTTGAGATGAAAATTAATATAGTTAGCGTGAGACAAAACATTAAAAATAGACTCTTTGGCCATATCCTTTAAAGGCCTAGTTGTTTTATCGTTAGGCATAATTAGTTTTTTCCCTTTATTAGAACCCGAGATAATTCTCATGTTTTTATCACTTTATGGCCAATATCTCTTCTAAAGAAGCCTTTCTTCCAATTTAATTTTTTTATCAAATTAATTGTCTCATCCCTACATTTAGTAAAGTCTTCTGAGGTTGAAACAAAGTTTAATACTCTTCCACCTTTAGAAACTATGCCAGCTTTTGTTTTTAATGTACCGGCATGAAAAATATTTTGATTTTCAAGAAGATTAAGTTGCTCTAAACCTTTTATTTCAATATTGTTTTCAAATTTTTCTGGGTAACCTTTTGAACATAAAACAATACAAATACTTTTTGATTTAGAAAAATTTATCTTTAGTTGATTTAATGTGCCATCACAACATGATAAGAGTATATCCATCAAATCAGTTTTTAAAGTAGGTAAGATTGTTTGGCATTCTGGGTCCCCCATTCTCACATTAAATTCTATTAAAAAGGGGGAATCGTCTTTAATCATAAGACCAATATATAGAAATCCTTTGTAGACTCCTCCATACTCATCAATTGCATTTAAAGTAGGTTCAATTATTTTTTTTTTAATTTTTAATTCCAAGTTATCACTTAAAAGTCTTGATGGTGAGTAACAACCCATACCACCTGTATTTTTACCTGTATCACCTTCACCAACTCTTTTGTGATCTTGAGCTGAACCAAAAAATTTATAATTTTTCCCATCAGTAACTATGAAATAACTCATTTCCTCACCATCTAAAAATTCTTCAATTAAAATTTGCTCGGCAAGGCCAAATTTTCCATTAAAAATTTCTTCCGAAGCCTTTTTTGCATCATTGAAATTTTCACATACATAAACACCTTTTCCCGATGCTAATCCGTCAGCTTTTATAACAAGAGGAAAATAACTGTTCTTTAAATATTCTATTGTTTCGTTTAAACTTTCACAAATTTTGAATTTCGAGGTGGGAATATTATATTTTTGACAAATTTTTTTAGTAAAAATTTTTGAACCCTCAAGTTTTGAAGATATCATATCAGGACCAAAGACCTTTATCGATTTATCTTTAAAATGATTTACAATTCCTTTTACTAATGGTTTTTCAGGTCCAACAACTAACATTTTAATGTTATTCTGTACGCAATGCTTCTCAATTTCAGAAAAGTTATCAGGATCTAAATTGACATTTTGAGCAATCAGATCTGTGCCCGCATTACCTGGAAAACAAAAAATTTTGGACACTTTTTTTGATTTCTTAAGCATATAACAAATCGCATGTTCTCTTCCACCACTTCCAATAATTCCTACATTCATCTATAATGATCTTATAACTTAAAAATGAAAAATAAATTAGCTAAATTAAAATACTTACCAAACAAGTTTGAAATAATTGAGCAAGGTGATCATGTTATTTGTGCAGTATCTAAGCAAAAAATATACCTACAAAATCTCAATTACTGGAACGTTGAACTTCAAGAAGCATATTTCTCCTATAAAGAAGCACAATTAAAAAGAGAAGAAAAAAAGGAATAATAAACTATTTCCATCTATCATGTGTCCATATCCATTGAGAAGGATTTTTTCTAATTTTGTTCTCCAACCATTGATTGAGTTTTAGACTAATTGAAGCATTGTTGGCATTCTCATCAATAAAAATTTGCTCATCAAAAGTAATTTTAAAATTAATTTTATTGTATCTTTCAATATGTACTGGTTGAATTTTACATCCAAATTTTTTTACAAACTGCGCAGGAATAGTTGTTGTATGAGCTGCGTGACTGAAAAAATTTATCTTTTCACCCTCACTTACTCTCTGGTCTATCATAATCGCAATACTTACACCTTGCTTAAAAAATTTTAGGGACTCTCTTACTCCATTAATCCCTTTTTTAATTTGATTTTTGCAAATATATTTTTTGCGTAGTGGCTCCATAATTGAATTGACCATTTTATTATTTAACGGTCTGTAAATTGCAGATAAATCTACTCCTGCTTTTTCGATAACCATAGCCATTAACTCAAAGTTACTGAAGTGAGCTGAAATGAATACAACTGGTTGACCATTTTTTATTTCCTCTAATTTTTCTTTATTTTTAATTATAATATATTTATCTAAATAACCTTTTCTAAAACTAGATATGAATGGATACTCAGACAGTATCCTTCCATAGTTTCCCCACATCTCATTTGAAATATTTGCTACTTCCTCAGGAGTTAAAGAATTATCAAATTTTAATAAATTATTTCTAATTATCTTTTTTGATCTAAGAAATGGTCCAAACGTTTTTCCAAGAAAGCAACCAAATTGTGATGCAGCCCTATATCCTAACATTTTAAATAAACCAAAAAGAGCAACAATCAAAATATATTCAAAGAAATATCTTACTGATTTCATAACCTCTCGTTCAAATATTTATAAAACTGCTTTTCTTGATCAATTAATAATTCAACTTTCAAAAAACTTATATCTTTTCGAAAAGTTTTTTTTAATCTTAAATAATCTTTCTCAGTTGTTAATAACTCACAATTTTTATTTTTTGCTAATTTTTTCAATTTTTGTAGATCAGACTCTTTGTAGTCATAGTGGTCTGGAAATTTTTGATACTTATCAAATTTAATTTTAAATCTTTTTAGAGTGTCGGAAAACGTGTGAGGATTTCCTATCCCACTGAATAAGATAAATTTCTTTTTCTTTAATTTTGAGTAATTTTTGGGCACGTATTTACCTGTGAAAATTTTTAAATTTGGATTAATCTTAATGATTTTATTGATAAATTTTTTTGATTCTTTATTTTGATCTCCATTTATAACAACGACGTCATAACTTTTGATGCTATTTAAACTTTCCCGTAAAGGCCCGGCAGGAATTATTAGTCCATTTCCCTCTAATTGAATAGAATTAAAACAAACTATTTTTAAATCGTAATTTATTTTTTTTTCTTGCAATCCATCATCAAATATTAACAGTTCTGCGTTTTCGTTCTCTGCTTTAGTAATAGATAATTCTCTCGTTTTTTCAAAAATTACTTTGTGTTTAGACTCCAAAAGTTTCTTTTCGTCTAAGTGTGAAGGATAATTTTTTTTAATTATGAAAGTCCTAAATCTCTTTTTAAAATGATCGGCTAGATTATTCACAAGTGGTGTTTTTCCAGTACCACCAATATAAATATTTCCAACACAAATTGTTTTTAAATCATAGAAATTCTTTTTAATTTTGCCATTTTCATAATAGTTCTTAATGATAACAATTAGTGATAGTGGTAATAATAGTATTGAAATCAGACTTATGTGAGCTTTTTTATCCCAAAATTTTGGTTTATAAAATATCATTAAATAATCTTTCTCAATTCATATAAATTTTTCTTAAAAATTAAATCCCCAATTTTTTTGAGTTTTTTAATTTTATTAGAATTTTTTCTTTTATTTTTTAGCAGATTTAATGTTTTTTTTTCTAAATCTTTACTACTTTTTATTCTCAAGGATAATTTTTCTTTTTCTAACATTTTATAAACATCTTTAAAATTAAAAGTATAATTACCATGTAAAATATAACAGCCAAACCTTAAGGCTTCTAATGGATTTTGTCCTCCTTTTGAAACTAAGGATCCCCCCAGAAAGACTACATTACTTAGTTTGTAAAAAGATTTACTTTCTCCATAACTGTCAACTATATAAATATCATAGTTTTTAAGGTTTTTTTTATTTTCACTATGTTTTATATATTTTAATTTTTTTTCTTCTAGCATTTGTAAAATTTCATTGGTTCGCTCTATATGTCTTGGAATAATTATTGATACTAAATTAGGTATCTTTTTTTTATATTTAATGTGTAAATTAGCAAAAATTTCTTCTTCGTTATGATGGGTGCTTGCTGAACATAAAACTATTTTATTTTTAAAATATTTTTTATCAATTTTTTTTACTTTATCGTCATGTGTACTGATAAACTTAAGATTTCCTAAAAATTTAACTTTTTCGATACCTAATTTCTTAAAGTATAAAAAAGTTTCTTTATTTTGAGGAAATATATAATCAAATTTCTTAAGAATATTTTTTCCGAAATATCTTATGAAAAACCACCTTTTAAATGACTTTTCACTCATTCTTGCATTGATTAATACAATTTTAATTTTTCTGTTGTTTAATTCAGTAATCATTGCTGGCCAAATTTCAGATTCGACAAAAAAAACAGAGGAGGGCTTCCAATAATTTAAAAAATTATTCACTATATGAATATTATCTAGAGGATAAAATTGATGTAAAGTTTTTTTAAACTTGAATTTTTTAAATATTTTTGATGAACTTAATGTTGAGGTTGTGACTAAAATTTGTTTTATATTCTTATCTTTTTCAAGTTTTTGAATTAACGGAACAATACTTAAAAACTCTCCTACACTTGAGCAATGGAACCAAATTAATTTACCCTTTTTTCTTCCTTTTTTAATTAAAGAAAACTTCTCTAAAAATCTTTTAGGATTTTCCTTTTTTTTTATTATTCTATAGGTGATAATTAGTGGAGATAATATAACAATAATATATACCAAAAAATTATATACTATTCTCATTAATTTTTTTGGATTTGTTTTTCATAAAAATTTTTATAAACTTTAGAAGTATTTATAAGGTCATCGTGCTTACCTTCCCCAATGACTTTTCCATTGTCAATAACGTAAATTTTATCCGAGTTTAAAATGGTCGATAATCTATGTGCAATGACTAAAGTAGTTCGTCCCTTAGTTAAATAGTTAATTGCATCTTGAATTTTTTCTTCTGTCTCTGCATCCAACGAAGATGTTGCTTCATCCAAAAGAATAATTCTACTTTTTTTTAAGATTGCCCTAGCAATTGAAAGTCTTTGTTTTTCACCACCAGATAATCTAATTCCATTTTCTCCAATTAAAGTGTCATATTTTTTTGGAAGTTTATTAATAAATTCTATTGAATGAGATAATTTTGCTGCTTCTTCAATTTGCTCCTTAGTTGCGTCTAAGTTTCCATACTTAATATTATTTAATACTGTATCGTCAAAAAGAGTGGTTTCTTGACTTACAAGGGAAATGTTGCTTCTCAGAGATGATAATCTTTTAGAGTAAATAGATTGATTGTCAATTTTTATGTCACCACTTTGTGGTTCATAGAACCTTGGTATTAAATTAAGAATGGTAGATTTTCCCGCACCACTATGACCAACTAAAGACGTCATTTTTCCTCCCGATATAATCAAATTAATTTCTTTAAGAACTACCCTATCTTCCTCGTTGTAGGTAAAATTTATTTTATTAAATTCTATATTTCCTTGATTTAAATTGATATTATCCAATTTAGTATCTTCAGAAATTTTTCCTTTCAGATCAATAATTGGTAGAATTCTTCTCGCAGCAGCTAACCCTTGATTAATTGTTATGTTAAGAGTTGCAAGCGACCTTACAGGCTGATATGCCAACATCATTGCAGCTAGAAATGAAAAAAAATTACTAATTCCTAGCTCGTCATTAATAATTAGTTTGCCTGAGTAAAAAATTAGTATTGCAATCATTAAGCCTGTTAAAATCTCCATTATTGGAGACGATCTTGCGTATATTTCATTTAATTTTTTCCCTCTGTTCATAAGTACTTCCATAGCTTCATCAGCTCTTGCAGTTTCGTATGACTCTTTTTGAAATATTTTAATTAATTTATGATTTTTGAAAATTTCTAGTAAATAAGTGTTAACTAACCCAGCTTGATTCATGGCCTGGGTCGTGACTTTTGTAATTCTTTTACCCAACAAATTTGCAAAAAAACTTGCAAGTGGAATCATTATAATTGCAACTAATGACAATTTCCAATTTTGATAAAACATTACAGACATAAGTCCAATTAAAGTAAGGGTATCTTTTAACAAATTTAATATTGCAACACTCACTAATCCTGTCATAAAGTTTACGTCATTTATTATATTTGTTATAATTTTTCCTGAATGTTTTTTATCTATAAAATTAGTGTCTGCTTTTATTAATGCTTTCATCATATCCATCTTCAGAGATTTTCTTATTTCCTCTGAAATTCTAATCATAATTACTTTTGCCCCATAAAGTGATATTCCTTTTGCGGCGAAGGCCATAACAATTAAAAAGGGGATTAGAATGATTAACGTAGTATCCTTGTTAATAAAAATTTTTTCTATGGCGGGATCAAGCAAATATGCAATTGATGAAGTGCTTCCCGCGAGTATTATAGCAAATATTAGTGCTATAAATATTTTGTTTAAATATTTTTTTGTATAGTCCTTATACAATCTTATTAGTATTTCAGAGTCTTTCATGAATAGTAGCCACCTATTAAAATATTTATAAATACAAGAAATCCTAAAAAATTATTACTTTTAAATATTTTTAAACAAATTTGTGGTTCTAAAATGTTAAAATTTTTTATTTGAAAATATATTAGATGCAATAAAATCAAAATTGAAAACATGAAGAAATAAAGACTATAAGACATTAATATTCCTATCAAAAAAATTGACATATAAAAAATTAAATAACATAGAAATAGAAATAATTTTGGATTTTTTTTGAATTTTATTGATGTTGATTTTACCCCTATAATTTCATCATCTTTAATATCTTGAAACCCATATATAGTGTCGTAACCTAGTGTCCAAAATATGGCTCCAAAATAAAAAATCAAAGGGTAGTAGCTAAATTCATTAGTTAAAGAAATCCAAGCCATCACCAAACCATAATTGAACGTAAGTCCTAAAAATAATTGAGGCCAATAAGTAAATCTCTTCATCAAAGGATAGGAAAATGCAAAAGGCATTGAGGCCAATCCCAAAAAAATTGTTTTTTGGTTAAACTGAATTAAAATTAATAAAGCCAGAGAACACAATAAAAAAACATAAACTAAAGCTAACTGGACTGAAATTTTCCCAGATGCAATTGGTCTGTCTTTTGTTCTTTCAACCATAACATCAATTTTTCTATCCAAGATATCATTAACAATACATCCTGCAGATCTCATTAATACAGCACCACAAAAAAACAAGAAACAGTGTTTTAAGTAAACATAATTATTATTTGAAAATTGATTTGCTAGTGTGAGACCCCATACACATGGCCAAAATAAAAGCATAAATCCAATAGGTTTCTTGAGTCTCGTCAATTCTAAAAATACTTCAAAATTTTTCATGATAATTTTCTTGTAAATAACAAAGCATCGTTTCATAATCAAACTGATTCGTTATGGACATTGATTATACAGTCACAGCTTTGATGTTTCCTGCAATACCACTTATTATGGGCGTATACAGTAACAGATTTCATACATTAAGTAACTTGATAAGAAAAATTCATGATGAGCACGTTTTTGAAAAACACACCCCACCTGAATGGAAAAATCAGTTAATTAATCTTAATGATAGGATAGGGGTTTTAAAACTTACAATTATGTTTTCGGCTTTTGGTTTTTTATTCAATATGCTAACTGTATTTGCTCTTTATTTGGATAAGATATTAGTTGCAAGAATTATATTTGGATCATGTTGCTTATCAATGATGATATCTATAATTTTTTTTATAAGAGAAATTCAAATTTCTACTAAAGCCCTAAAGTTGCATATTTCGGACATGGATGTGCAATTTAAGGAATAATTATTGCTGGACCTAAAATTTTTCTATTTTCTAAATCTTGATGAGCAATTGATGCGTCTTTCAAAGCATATTTTTTAAATATTTCAACTTTAACTGCTCCTGATTTAACCATTTCAAAAAGCTTGTTTGATGCTTCATCCAATTCCTCTCTTGTAGAGGTGTAGTGTGCAATGCTAGGTCTTGTAAGGTACAAGCCTTTTGGTGCAATAAGTTTTCCAACATCAACAGGATCCAATTTTCCAGATGCGTTACCAAATGAAACCATTGTTCCTCGCATTTTTAAACACCCTAATGAATTTTCTAGAGTATTTTTTCCAACCCCATCATATACTACCGGTAAACCTTCGTTATTGGTTAATTCTAAAACCTTATCTTTAAAATTTTCTTTATTGTAATTAATCACTTCATCACATCCAAATTTTTTTGCTAATTCGATTTTTTCGTCTGATCCAACTGTTCCTATTACCTTACAGCCTAAACTTTTTGCCCATTGGCAAAAAATTTGACCAACTCCACCGGCTGCAGCGTGGAACAAAACTGTTTGACCTTTTTTAACTGGATACGTTTTGTGGAGTAGATAAAAAGTTGTTAAACCTTTGGTCATTAAACAAGCTACAATCTCAATATCCATTCCATCTGGTACTTTCACTAAATTTTTTGTTGGATAAATTCTATGTGTTGAATATGAACCAAGTGGTGCAGCTGCGTATGCTACCTTATCACCTTCTTTAAAATCTTTCACACCTGGCCCAACTTTTTCTATTATTCCTGCAGCTTCAAGTCCAATACCTGATGGAAGTGGGACAGGATACAATCCTGACCTATGATATGTATCAATAAAGTTTAAACCTATAGCTGAATGCTTTATTAATACCTCATTCTCTTTAGGGTCAGAGACAGACAATTTTTCGTATTTTAAAACCTCAGGACCACCAGTTTTTGAAAAGTTTATAAAATGCATTTAATATTTTGCAAAAGTACCATTTTGGTAATCATTTATTGCCTCAATAATTTCAGCTTTCGTATTCATCACAAATGGACCACCTCTAGCTATTGGTTCTCCAATTGGTTTACCCGCGATAAATAAAAATTCACTTTCTTTTTCAGCTCTGATTTGAAGATTCTTACCTTGTTTTAACAATATCAAATTTGAATCTGTTGTTTTTTCATGATTAGCTTTACCAACTTTAATTTGCCCTTTTAGCAAATAAATAAATGAATTATGTCCTTCTGGAACATCACAAGAAAATTCTTTTTCATTCTTTAAAACTACGTGAAAGTAAATCGGTTCAACGTTATGATTTTTTTCAGGACCCTCAATATCTTTGAACATCCCAGCAATCACCTTAACTACTTTTTCATCATCACTATAAGTTCCAAGCTCCTTATTTTTAATGTAAATATATTCAGGTTTATTTCTTTTTAATTTTGCAGGCATGTTAATCCATAATTGAAATCCAAGTAATTGACCATCTGACATCGCAGGCATTTCAGAATGAATTATACCTCTTCCAGTTTTCATCCATTGAACATCTCCAGATGACATTATTCCTTTAGCCCCTGTGCTATCCTCATGCTCAAATTTTCCTTTGAGCATATAAGTAACTGTTTCAATACCTCTATGTGGATGAGGCGGAAACCCTGCAACATAATCATCTTTATTTTCTGAACCAAATTCATCTAACATTAAAAAAGGATCGATATAATCTGCCTCTGGTGTTCCTATACTTCTTTTAAGTTTTACACCTGCGCCGTCAGATGTTTCGATAGATTTAACAATTTTTTTGATTTCAATATTTGACATGATCTTAGTTTAATTATGTTTCAAACTATTTCAAGTAGTCCTTTTAAATTTTTGATTTCTTCTTTTGGTTTATAATCAAGAATATCAAAATGAGAGTTGTTACGGTTAACCCATATAGCATTGTAACCAAAATTGCCGCCACCTGATACATCCCAAGTGTTAGCACTCAAAAAAACAACTTCTTTGGGTTGAATTTTATATTTATTAATTGGAAGATCGTAGACCCTTGAGTCAGGCTTAAAAATTTTCACCTCCTCAATTGAAAAAAGGTCATCAAAGGCATCTAAATTATTGGTACTTACCAATTCATTTATTAAATCTGGAGTACCGTTTGAAAGTATCGCGAGCTTAAGATTTTTCTTTTTCAAATTTGTTAAAACCTCTTTTACCTCTGGATAAGGGGATAAAACCTTATAAAGATTTAGTAATTCACTTCTCATTTTTTTATCTATATTAAAAACATTCATAGATTTATCCAAACTATCCTCAGTTATTTGCCAAAAGTCTTTATGTCTTTTCATTAAACTTCTCAACCAAGTATATTCAAGTTGTGTAGTTCGCCAAAAATTTGCAAAGGCTTCCCACTTATCTCCTATTTTATGTTTACATTTCTCTGCCGCTGAATTTACGTCGAATAATGTTCCATAAGCATCAAATACTATTGCTTTAAAATCCATACTTAAATTTAAGTTTTTATATTATACTATATTTTATGAATATTAGATTATATCACCCAAACAGTATAGTCGAAAATACAACTAAGTCGCTTTCAAAGGAACATAGTCATTATGTAGCAAACGTAATGAGACTTAAATTAGGTTCCCGTATAAATTTTTTTAATAAAAATGGAGAATGGGAAAGTGAAGTAACTTTTATTCAAAAAGATAAGGTTGAAGTAAAATTTATAAAAAGAATAAAACAAGCAAGCAATGGATCTAAAATTGAACTTGCAATTTGTTTAGTCAAAAAAAATCCAATGGAAACAATTTTACAAAAATCTACTGAACTAGGTGTGAGTAAAATAATTCCAATTGTTTCTGAGAGAACAGAAGTTAAAGACTTAAATTATGAAAGAGCAAGAAAAATAGTTATTGAAGCTACAGAACAATCCAATCAATTAAATCCTCCAGAAATTTCAGAAGTCAAAAAACTTAAAGACTTTCTAAAAAACTTAGATAGTTCCACTAAACTATTATTTGCCGATGTGAATTCCCAAACTATTTTAAAAAATGATAATGTCAAAAAAGGAGAAGCTTTAAGTATTTTGATAGGACCCGAAGGTGATTTTTCACCAGCTGAACGCGAGTCGATTTTGACAGTTCCTGATGTGAAATCTTTTACTATATCAAAGAATATTTTAAGGTCAGATACTGCCGTTATAACCGCTATTTCATTAGTGAATTTCGTCTATTTCAATTCGTAATTGTCGCATTAATTGAATTTGTTAATTGAATTAAAAACTGTATAAAAACGAAATAAAAATGCTGAAAAAATTATTATACACATTTGCTTTATCAATACCATCTACCTTGTATGCTAACGAGCCAAAAGATTGGCAGTTAGGATTCCAAAAACCAGCCTCTCAATCCATGTATGAAATTGTAAAATTTCACGACTATATGTTGGTGCCAATAATTGTTGCGATAAGTGGATTTGTACTATTTTTGATGGCTTACACATGTGTCAGATTCAGAGCTTCAAGAAATCCTAATCCATCTAAAAGAACGCACAATGTTGCTGTTGAAATACTTTGGACACTTATTCCATGTTTAATCTTAATAGTAATGGCAGTTCCATCTTTTAAAATTCTTTATTCACAAGATACAATCCCTAAAGCTGATGTCACAATTAAAGCCGTAGGTTATCAATGGTATTGGGGTTATGAATATCCTGACGAAAATATAATATTCGACTCTTACATGGTAGAAGAAGAAGATTTAAAACCAGGTCAACCTAGACTTTTAGCAGTTGATAATGAAGTTGTAGTACCAGTAAACAAAGTTGTAAAAGTTTTAATAACAGCAAATGATGTTTTGCATGCTTGGGCGCTACCATCATTTGGAGTAAAAAGAGATGCGATGCCTGGGAGAGTAAACGAAACTTGGTTTAAGGCAGATAGAGTTGGAACGTATTATGGACAGTGTTCAGAATTATGTGGTATTAAACATGCATTCATGCCAATCACAGTTAGAGTTGTAACAGATGAAGAATATAACGCTTGGTTAGAAGAAGCCAAAATAAAGTTTGCAAAAGAGGAGATAGAAACTAATAAAAATAAATTATTAGCAAAAAATTAATATGACAACAGTTGCTTCACAAGATCATTCACATCACCATCCAACAGGATGGAAACGATGGGCTTATTCAACAAATCATAAAGATATAGGTACAATGTATTTAATCTTTGCGATTATTGCTGGAATAATTGGAACTGCTTTTTCAGTTTTAATGAGAATGGAGTTGATGCATCCAGGCGATGGAATACTAGGTGGTAATTATCACTTATATAATGTTTTAGTTACTGGTCACGGTTTGATAATGATTTTCTTTATGGTCATGCCGGCAATGATTGGTGGTTTTGGAAATTGGTTTGTACCAATTATGATTGGGGCCCCAGACATGGCTTTTCCAAGAATGAATAATATATCTTTTTGGTTACTACCAGTGTCATTCATTTTATTACTTTCATCAATATTTGTAGATGGGCCTCCAGGTGCGCAAGGTGTAGGAGGAGGCTGGACAATCTATCCACCACTGTCATCTAAAACTGGTCAACCAGGTCCTGCAATGGATTTAGCAATACTTAGTCTTCATATAGCTGGAGCTTCTTCAATACTCGGTGCTGTAAATTTTATTACTACGATATTAAATATGAGAACACCAGGAATGACTTTGCATAAGATGCCATTGTTTGCATGGTCAATTCTTGTAACAGCCTTTTTATTACTTTTATCTTTACCAGTTTTAGCTGGAGCAATAACAATGTTGTTAACAGATAGGAATTTTGGAACAGCATTCTTTGATGCGCAAACAGGTGGAGATCCACTTTTATTTCAACATTTATTTTGGTTCTTTGGTCATCCAGAGGTTTACATTTTGATTTTACCAGGTTTTGGAATGATAAGTCATATTGTTTCAACATTTTCTAAAAAGCCAGTCTTTGGGTATTTAGGTATGGCTTATGCAATGGTCGCGATTGGTATTGTTGGTTTCGTAGTTTGGGCACATCACATGTATACGGTAGGATTGAACACTGATACAAAAGCATATTTTCTAGCGGCAACAATGATCATTGCTGTTCCTACAGGAATAAAAATTTTCTCTTGGATAGCAACCATGTGGGGTGGCTCTATATCTTTTAAAACTCCAATGATGTGGGCTCTTGGTTTTATTTTCTTATTTACAGTCGGAGGTGTTACTGGTGTAGTTTTAGCCAACGCTGGTGTTGATACAGCCTTACACGATACATATTATGTAGTAGCACACTTTCATTACGTGTTATCACTCGGAGCAGTTTTTGCAATTTTTGCAGGGTTCTATTATTGGTTTGGAAAAATGTCTGGTTATGAATACTCAGAATGGCTTGGACAACTACATTTTTGGCTTACATTTATTGGAGTAAATTTAATATTTTTCCCTCAACATTTTTTAGGACTAGCTGGTATGCCAAGAAGATATGCTGATTATCCAGATGCTTTTGCAGATTGGAACTATATCTCTTCAATTGGATCATATATTTCAGTGGTAGGATTAGCCGTATTTTTAATTAATTTAGCTTACGCATTTATGAAGAAAAAAGCAGCAGCTCAAAATCCATGGGGCGAAGGCGCAACTACTTTAGAGTGGACAGTACCATCACCACCAAACTTTCATACATTTGAGGAATTACCTAAAGTAAATGAGTACGGGGAAGCAGAGAAAACAAGCACATAATTATTGGAATTAGATGACAACTTATAATTCTAGAGCAAAAAGTATTTCACTATTTGATACATCAATTTTCTTAGAATTACTAAGACTGATGAAACCTAGAGTAATGTCATTGGTGATATTTACCTGTGCGGTTGGTTTATTAACTGCCCCGGGTGAAATCAGCTTTATTAAATCAATAACAAACATTTTTTTTGTGACACTTGGTGCTGGAGCAGCAGGGGCTCTTAATATGTGGTATGAGGCAGATTTAGACAAACTAATGAGCAGAACATGTTTAAGGCCACTTCCAACAGGAAAACTAAAAAAGAAACATGCGCTTATTTTTGGAATAGTCCTATCAGTAGTTTCAGTTTTAGGACTTTACTATTTTTCAAACCTGCTATCTGCTTTAGTTTTGCTTTTTACAATTAGTTTTTATTTATTTGTTTATACAATTTGGCTTAAAAGAAGAACGCCACAAAATATAGTAATTGGTGGAGCATCTGGTGCGTTGCCTCCTGTAATCGGATGGACAATTGTTACTAATTCTTTAAGTTTGGAAGCACTATCATTTTTCTTGATAATATTTTTTTGGACACCTTCACATTTTTGGGCTTTAAGCTTGTATAAAGTAGGTGACTACAAAAGGGCCAAAATTCCAATGTTACCAGTTACTAATGGTATAGAAAATACAAAGAAAAATATTTTTGTATACTCACTTTTAATGCTCCCAACGTTGGCTCTACCTTACGTAATAGGTTTTGTTGGAGAATTATTCCTTGTTAGCACTTTTGGTTTAACAATTTATTATATTTTATTATGCTATGCTTTATTAAAAACAAAAAAAGACTCCTTTGATTTACAAAAAGCCAAAAGAGTTTTTGGTTATTCAATCTTTTACTTGTTCTTTATATTTGTTTTATTTTTAATTGATAAATTATTCTAATGGAAGTCGACAAAAAAATTAAAAAAAAGAATATATTTACTGCTATTGGACTTATAGTGTTTATCTTATTACTTTTTGTATTTACACTTTACAATGTTGGAGTTTTTGAAAGAGCCATATGATTAGTAAAAAAAACCTAACGCCATTGATTTTATCTTTAATATTCTTTCTAATGCTAGGATTATCATTTGCCGCTGTTCCACTGTATGATTTATTTTGTCGAGTCACAGGATTTGGGGGCACTACTCAAATCTCAAAAGCAGCTCCAAAAATAGTTATAGATGAACCCGTTAGAGTAAGATTTGACACAAATGTTCAAACAGACTTGGCTTGGAATTTTAAAGCAAGTAAATCTTTATATGATATTAAACCAGGCAAAGTATATAAAGTTGTGTTTGAAGTAGAAAACTTTGGAAAAGAACCTTCAAGTGGAGTTGCAAGTTATAATGTATCTCCATCAACTTTTGGACAATATTTTAATAAACTAGGATGTTTTTGTTTTGAAAAGCAAACTCTTAAAAGTGGGGAAAAAATGAGTTATATTTTAACTTTCTATTTAGATCCTGAAATGGTAAATGATCCAAAAACTAAAAACATCGACGATATTACAATGTCATATACATTTTTTTCTTCTGACTATTACAAACAATCAAAGGTTAATTAATTATGAGCTCTAAAGATCAAAAACATGACTACCACTTAGTTGATCCAAGTCCGTGGCCAATCTATACATCTTTTGCTACTTTAATTACTGCTGTGGGATCAGTTTACTATTTTCACTCAAAAGTTATGTGGGCTATGCTACTTGGTTTCGCTCTTCTAATTTATGGGGCATACATGTGGTTCAGAGATGTTGTTAATGAAGCTGAACATCAAGGTCACCATACACCAGTTGTTCAGATACATCATCGTTATGGAATGACATTGTTTATAGCATCTGAAGTAATGTTTTTTGTTGCTTGGTTTTGGGCTTACTTTGATGCTAGTTTGTATCCAAGCGCTTTTGTTGGTGGAGTTTGGCCGCCTAAAGATATTGAAGTTTTTAACCCGTGGGACATTCCATTAATCAACACTCTAGTTTTATTATTGTCCGGAACAACTGTTACATGGGCTCACCACTCTTTATTAGAAGATGACAGAAAAGGTTTTATACAAGGTCTTTGGGCAACAGTTCTACTGGGTTTCTTTTTTACGCTTCTTCAAATTTATGAGTACCAACATGCGAGTTTTGATTTTTCAGGGCACATATACGGTGCAACATTTTATATGGCCACAGGCTTTCATGGCTTTCATGTGGTAATTGGAACTATCTTTTTAGCTGTTTGTTTGTGGAGAGGAAAACTTGGTCATTTTAATAAAGATCATCATTTTGGATTTGAAGCTGCAGCATGGTACTGGCATTTTGTTGATGTAGTTTGGTTGTTTTTATTTGCAGCAATCTACGTTTGGGGAAGCTAATTTAATTGAGATATAAGTTTCTTTTCACAATATTTGTTTCTTTTTTTATTACCCTTTTTCTTGCTCTTGGATTTTGGCAACTATACAGACTTAATTGGAAAAACAATCTAATTGAAGAAATTAATTCTTCTCTCATGAACAATCCAGTAAAATTTGAGGCTCAGAAAATAAGAAACTTTCAAAAAATTAAATTCAAAGGAAAAATCAATAATAAGAATTTAATTTATTTATATGGACTCAGCGATAATGGGGAACCAGGTTTTAATATAATTAAAGAAGTTGATATTGAAGGAGAAAACTTTTTAATTAATCAAGGATGGATACCAAGAGATTTGAAAGGTAATTCATTTGATCTAAAACAATCAGAATACTTTGGCATTACAAAGTTAAAATCAAGTAAAAATTATTTCAAACCTAATAACGATTTAATAAAAAATTATTGGTTTAAACTTGATGATATAGATTTAAAAAAACATACTGGCAAAACATTTTCACCTTTTATAATTTTTATCCAAAATGGAGAACAAACAAACTCTTTTCCAATACCAAAAAAAATTTCATCAGATCTGCCTAATAATCACCTTAAATACTCTTTAACATGGTTTTCAATAGCGATATCAATTCTTTTGATATATCTATATTTTAGAAAAAAGAATTATTAATGGAATATATAAGTACAAGAGGTGATAATAAGAAATTTTCCTTCAGTGAGGTATTTCTCAAAGGTCTTGCTGATGACGGAGGCCTTTTTATACCGTTGAATATTAAAAAATTTGATGAGAGTAAAATGAACTCTCTAAAAAAATTAAATTATGTAGATCTAGCTACCGAAATTATTTATTTATACACAGGTGATTTTTTAAGCAAAAAAGAATTAAACGAAATTGTAAAAAAATCATATTCTAATTTTAGAGAAGAGGATGTTGTCAAAATAGTTGAGCTAAATCAATTAAAAATCTTGGAATTGTTTCATGGACCCACTCTAGCCTTTAAAGATATTGCAATGCAGTTAATTGGAAATATGTATGAGCATCTTTTAAAATCAAATAACAAAACAATAAACATAGTTGTTGCAACATCCGGAGATACTGGTGCAGCAGCCATTGATGCAATTAAAGGAAAATCTAATTTAAATATATTTGTTTTACATCCAAATAATAGAATTTCCTCTGTTCAAAGAAAAATTATGACTACAGTAGAGGAAAAAAATGTTTTTAATATTGCAATTGATGGAAACTTTGATGATTGTCAAAATATTGTAAAACAAATGTTTTCTGATCTTGAGTTCTCAAAATCTATAAATATGTCAGGGGTAAACTCAATAAATTGGGCGAGAATAATTGCTCAAGCGGTATATTATTTTTATGCACATTTTAAATTAGAAAAAGACAATATCTCTTTTTCAGTTCCAACAGGAAATTTTGGAGATGTCTTTGCAGGATATCTTGCAAAAAAAATGGGATTACCAATTGATAAATTAATTGTTGCAACAAATGAAAACGATATTTTACATAGAGCCATTACAAAAGGAGATTATATTTCTAAAGAAGTTAGAGAAACATTATCCCCTAGTATGGATATCCAATTAGCAAGTAACTTTGAAAGATTAATTTACTACGTGAATAATTCCAATTCTGAAAAAACAGCAGAAATTATGAAAAAAGTGAAGGAGAATTCTTGTCAATTTGAAAAGAGAGATTTAGATATAATTCAAAAAGATTTTTTATCAGAAAGCTGCAATGAAAAAGAGACTCTAGGAATTATTAAGAAAAATTACGAGGAAAATGGTGTAGTTTTAGATCCACATACAGCTATTGGAGTGGGCGCTGCACAAAAATTATCTTTGAATGATTGTGTAGTTTTATCAACTGCACATCCGTGTAAATTTCCAGACGCCACAAACAACGCGATTAATAAACATGAAAAACTACCAAAAGAACTTCAGCACGTACTTAATAAAAATGAGAATTTTCAAGTACTAAAGAATAGTACGGATGAAGTAAAAAAATTTATTAAAAGTAAAATTTTATAAGTTTGCAGCTTCTTTAGCAATTAAATCAACTTCATTGTTTAACTCGTCAGTTGAGTGCGCTTTTACCCAATTCCAACTTATTTCAAATTCATTGGCTAAAATATCTAGCTCTGTCCAAAGATCTTTATTTTTAACTTCTTGCTTATTTGCGGTTTTCCATCCATTTTTTTTCCAGTTATAAATCCACTCTGTAATTCCTGACTTTACATACTTAGAGTCTGTAAAAATTTGAACTTTACTTCCTTTGGGAATTTTTTTTAATGCTTCAATAGGGGCGAGTAACTCCATTTGATTATTTGTAGTATTCTTTTTACTTCCTTTAATATTAGTTTTTTGTCCATTGTTTATAATTATTGCTGCCCATCCACCATTGCCAGGATTTTCTAAACAGGATCCGTCAGTATAAATTTTAATCATTTAAGTATTCCTCGAATCTTTCTATAGAGTCATGAAACCTAAGTTTTTGTATATATTCTGATGGATCCTTTTTTTTTATTAAAATATTTTTAGGAGTATTTACGTAATCATACGCTCTTGTAGCCAGATATCTTAAGGCAGATCCTTTACAAAGAATTTTCATACTCCTTTTTTCCCCTGGTTTAAGTTTTCTTATACTTTCATAACCCTTGAAAAGCTTAGAAGCTTTTTTCTTATTAAACTTAAATTTATTTTTTGTTTTATTAAAACAAAGAGAATTTATACAAATAGCAAGTTCATAAGCTTGAAAATCATAAGCTGAAAAATAAAAATCAATAAACCCCCCGAATTTTCCCTTTTGAAAAAAAATATTGTCAATGAATAAGTCACCATGAATTACACTACTTGGTATTCCTTTTGGCCATTTTTTTCTGATATCACGAAAACTTTCCTTCATTTCTTCTTTAAGATTCTTAGGTAACTTCGAATTTTTTAAGTTAATTTTATTTATAAGACTATTTATTTTGAGGGGTGAAAAGCTATTTTTTCTTTTAAGTTTTATCTTCGTTAATTTTTTATGCATTAAACCAATTTTTTTTCCAATGACTAATAAATCTTTTTCCAAAAGCTTTTTTTTATCGTTACCCTCTAAGAAGGAAACTAGACAAGCTTTTTTTCTTTTTAAATTAAATATGTATTTTCCAAATTTATTTTTGATTGGAGATGGGCATTTAATACCTCTTTTTGACAGTGCATCCATCAACTTCATAAAGTAGGGCAAATCCTTATTATTAACTCTACTTTCAAAAATCGTTAAGACGTATTTTTTATTTTTTGTGGCAACAGTATAATTTGTATTCTCTATTCCTTTTTTAATACCCTTAAAGCTTGTGATTTTTTTAAATCCAAAAATATTTTGGACATTATAAATGTCAGCTTGATTTAACTTTGTAAATACAGCCATTAATTGAGTTTTCCTGGAACTTTAAAAGTTACGTTTTCTTTTACTATTTCGACTTCTTGAATTTCGACATTAAATTTTTCTTTAATTTTTTCTATAAAATCCTGAACTAAAACTTCAGGTGCTGATGCACCTGATGAAATACCTATAGTATTACATTGAGAAATTTTTTCTAATGGAACTGAACTTTCAGAATGTATTAACTCTGAATAATTACATCCTGCTTTATTGGCTACCTCCACGAGTCTTTTTGAATTAGATGAATTCCTACTCCCAATTACAAAGAACATGTCACACTTTGATGCAATATGTTTAACGGCTGCTTGTCTATTAGTCGTGGCATAACAGATGTCCTCTTTATTTGGCTCTTTAATTTGTGGAAATTTTTTCTTTAAAGCATCAATAATATCTTTTGTATCATCAACAGAAAGAGTTGTTTGAGTTACAAAAGCTAATTTTTTATTTGATGGAATATCAATATCCTTAACATCATCAATCGTTTCAACTAATTCTATTGATCCCTCTGGAATTTGACCCATAGTGCCAACTACTTCAGGATGATTTTTGTGACCAATTAAAAAGATATGGAAACCAGCTTTATTTAAATTTTCAGCTTCTCTATGCACTTTAGAAACCAAAGGACAAGTAGCATCTATATATTCCATTTTTAAATCTTGAGCTTCTTTTGGAACTTTTTTTGGTACTCCATGAGCTGAAAAAATTACTGGTCTAGTTTTGTCCTTAATTTCACTAATTTCTTCTACAAATACTGCACCAATTTTTTTTAAATTTTCGACTACATGCTTATTGTGAACTATCTCATGTCGCACATAAACTGGTGACCCAAATTTATTTATGCTTTTTTTTACAATTTCTATTGCTCGATCAACTCCAGCACAAAACCCTCTTGGAGCAGCTAAATATATTTTTAAATCTTTATTTTTCATTTTTTTCAATAAGATACTCCAATAATATATGCGGAAAGGTCAAAGACGCCAAACCTATAAATATTACTTTTAAAATTGCATCGTCAAAAACATAATATTTAGCTAAAAAATAAAGACTTATTATAAATAGTAATAAAGTCATTAATGTAAGCGGTAATGCTTTTCTTATAAACTTATAAAAACCAACTTTAAAATCATTACTATCAATTTCATATATTAGAGAAAGGGAATGTCTTACAGAGTGTAAAAAACAAAAATAAATTGTGAAAGCAATTAATGGAGAGAGAAAAACATTAAGTAATATAATATTTGTCCAATCTGCAATTAAGAATCCGCCATTGTTTGATTGAACTGTTATAATAATGTTTGCAATAAAACTAAGAAATATCATAAGTATTAAAAATTTACTGCTTAAAAAACCTAAGTCTAAGTTTAAGATTTGAAAAATTTCATTGGTCTTTTCATTATGAAATAGAAGGGGTGCAATAATGATTACACTTCCTTTAAACAAATATAGAAAATCGTAAACTAAACTTTTTATGTTTTGTTCTACGCAACTATCCTCTTTACCAAAATGATATGAAGCAACCATTAAAAAAATTATTAAAACAATTTCTGGAACTATCATCCAAGTAAAAATTACTATCAACGAGACAGCTATATAAGCTAAGTAAAAGTATGACTTATTTTCAATTTTATAGACTTTCATTAATTTATAACCTTTTAGGTGATCAAGAGCTCCATGAGAAACACCTATGATAGATATTAAAAAGAAACAGATGATAGTTTGATATTGAAATTCTATTTGCTTATTTTCAAAATATTTTGAAATTAAAATTAAAAAAATAATATTGAATAGAAGTAAAAAAAACGAATATTTTTTATTTATTTTATATAAATCCATTAATTGAATAAAGCCTTTATAAAAGGCCACTTTGGCATTTTTGATATTATTGATAAGTCTTGAAAAATATTACTTTTATTTGAGAGAAATTTTACACTTGTTTCTGCGCTAGAATTAAAGATTTCAAAAAAAATATTTGGCATTCTTTTAGCATTCCTTTTCAACACTTTTAAAAATATTTTATCAAGAATTTCATATTTTTTCCCGATATTGTAAGTTTTTAAATTATCTAAGTTTTTAACAATATATTTACAATGTTCTTGAATATTTAAAAAAGTGTATCCAGTGCTTAATCTCGTCATTTTACCTGCTGTTCCGATATTAATTTTTTTTTTACCGTTTAAATTTGTAGGATAAAATAATGGAATTTGTCCTTTTTCTTTATAAATAATTTTGTAATTTTTAATCTTAAGAATATTTTCAATATATTCCTTAATCTGAAAATCATAGTCTTTTTCCGAAGGATCTTTCATATTTGATAACCAAGTTGTTTCAATTAAAGCTTTATTTTTTGAAAACGGAAGAGTGTAAAAAAAATGAACGCTATTTTTTTGGTCACAATCAAAATCCATTAAATTAATTATAGAATCATCAAATATATTCTTATCCGTTTCAATTTCATAACCTCCAAAATGTTGCCAAAGATCATTTTCATTTGAATTTATTTTAGGAACACTATTAAATACGTATGAATTTTCTGTATTCACATCCTCCTTATTTCTGAAGAAATGAATATTTTTATTTGCTTTAAGTCTGTTTAAAGTTTTTTTGTAAAATAGACCACTGTCAACAGATTGATACGGTAGACTTTCACACTCAACCTGCTTTGATTTATTGGGAATATTAATTGAAAAAGAATCCCAACTTTTAATCACACAATCTTCAAAATTATGTGGAAATGTTTTCCAAAAAGACCATGTTTTATCTCGTTGGTATTCAGTCCTAGGCTCAATAATAGCTAAGGTTTTATCACTTAACTTGTTATTGATTTCAAGCTCGTAAGCTAAGGAGAGGCCAGCGCAACCGCCACCAATTATTGTATAATCAAATTCTTTCATCTATATTAATTTCTAAACCAATCTCATTATGCTCTTCATTTCTGTAATAATTATCTGATTGAATAAATAATAATCTAAAAAAATCAAAAATACTTAAAATAGTTTGAACGATTTTGCCAGATTTAGTAACATAAATTTTTCCAGATTGATTATATTCCTCAATGTCTCTTTTTTTAATGATTTTATAACCAATCTCTCTATAAACTCTGCGAGCGACTAATATAGCGAAACGGCACCTAATTGGAATTTCTCTGATTGAATTAAAACAACTATTATAAAACAAATCTGCAGTAGTAATTGTATTTTTTATATTTGAAATATCATGCTTAATATATTCTCTATTTTTCTCTCTATCTTCTATTACATCTCTAGAGATATTTGTAAGCTGCATCGCTATCCCTAAATCAATTGCAGATTTCAGAGCTGTTTTAGATTTTACTCTAAGAATTTTCGCCATCATCAAACCTACCGTTCCAGCCACTCTATAAGAATATACTAGCAGCTCTCTTTTAGATTTAAATTCTATTTTTTCTTTTAAATCAGACTCAATGCCATCAAAAAGATCGAGAACAATTTTTTCTGATACATCGAAGTTTTTAATAATGCGATGTATCTTTTTGATACTATCGTTTTCGAAGTTGTGGTTAATAAAGTCATTTTTATAGTTAAGGAATTTCTTCTTTTTAATCTCTAAAGATATTTCTTCATCAGCAATATCGTCTAATATTCTACAAAAATCATACAGGTCAGATCCATTTTTATAAACATCGCTAGGCAAGAAAAATCCAGCCCAGCTAAAAGACTTTGCATGAATTGATAAAAGATTATTCACCATTAAAGAATTTTATCTAAAACTTTTGCCGATGATAAAACTCCAGGCACACCAGCACCAGGATGTGTTCCAGCTCCAACAAAATATAATCCATCATAAATTTCAGACTTATTGTGAAATCTAAAATAAGCAGATTGTGTAAATTTTGGTTGAATTGAAAAGCCTGATCCAAATTTTGTGTTAAGATCTTTTTCAAAGTAATCGGGCGTTAAGTAAAAATCCTCGACTATGTTTTCTCTTAAATTTGGAAGCAAATCCTTTTCCATTTTATCAATTACTAAATTTTTAATTTTTTCACCGCTCTCCGACCAATTTATATTTGATTGATTATTAGGAACTGGGACTAGAACATAAAAACAATCACATCCATCGGGTGCCATCGAATTATCTGTTGCTGTAGGTCGATGCAGATAATAGCTTATATCATCGTTAAGTTTCTTTTTATCAAAAATATCATCCAAATGTTCTTTATATTTGTTACCAAATTTAATCGTGTGGTGAGCGACATCCTTGTAAACTTTTTTAGTTCCAAAATAATAAACAAATAAACCCATTGAATAATCCATTCTTTTTCTCTTAAAGTTGAAAAAAAAATTCAGGTCTTTTTTATTTAATAATCTCTCATAGACATCAGGCGGATCAGCATTACAAACCACATTATTTGCAGAAATTTCATCACCGTTTTCCAGTCGAATACCTTTAATTGTTTTTCCATTTGAAATAATTTTGTTTACCTCAAAGCCTTTTTTTATTTTTATATTTTCCTCATTCATTAATGTTTCAAGACCCTTAATTATATTTCCGGTTCCCCCCATCGAGTAATGAATTCCCCATTTCTTTTCTAAATAAAGTATTAAGCCATAAATCGAAGTTGTTGTGAAAGGATTACCACCCACAAGTAGAGGATGCATGCTAAGAATTCTTCTTAGTTTTTCGTGTTTAACATATGAGGACACAAGAGAATAAACAGATTTATAACTTTTTAATTTTAATAAAGATGGAATTTGTTTCATCATGAAAAAAGGTTTCGTAAAGGGAACATCTGAAAGTTCTAAATACCCCTTTTCAAAAATTTTTTTTGTGAAATTTACTAATTTGATATAACCTTTCACATCATCTGGAGAAATTGCAGATATTTGCTTTTCCATTTCTTCTTCATTTCCTGAGTAATTGAATTTTGTGCCATCTTCAAAAACGAATTGATACCAAATATTTAAAGGTTTTATGTTTAAATAGTCTTTTGGATCTTTTCCAAATAATTCGAACAACTCATATATCAAATAAGGTGCGGTAATTACTGTCGGTCCAGCATCAAATGAAAACCCATTCTTTCTAAAAATTCTTGCTCTACCACCTAAATCATTTTGTTTTTCAATTAAGGTCACCTCGTGGCCTTTTGCTCTCAGCCTAAGAGCTGCAGATATACCACCAAAACCTGAACCTATGACTATGGATTTCATAACAATAATTTATATTTTTTTTCTAAAAATGTAAGAATTTATTTTAATTTGAGCCAGCTTTTTTCAAAGCATCTTTAGCATCTTCTAAATTTTTTTGAAATAAATTGTCGAGCTTTGATTTTTCAATTGAATTTTTAATTAAATTTTCTGAAGCAGAGAATGCAACATCTACTGAAGTATTTTTAATTTCTCTAACAGCTTCATCCTTCATTTGTTTAATTTTGCTTAAAGATAGTTCTTTTTTAATTTTAGCCGAGTTCTCAAACTTAAGCTCTAATTCACTCACCATTTTTTCAGAGTCATTTTTTGCTTGATCTATAATTTTTTTACTTTCCTTCACGGCTGAGCTTAATTTTGATTGAGAGTCTTCTAATAATTTTTTTGTTTCTATTCTTAACTTTTCACTTTCATCTAATTCATTTTTTATCTCAGAGATCTTTGTGTCTAAAGCCTCATTTATTTTTCTTGGGATCTTGAAATAAATTAGAACTCCAAAAAAAATAACAAAAGATATAGCTACCCAAAAAGTTGAATCAAATTCCATTTGTGCTCCTGCTCAATTTTTTAAGTTCTTCTTCAACTAAAGCAGAAACACTGCTTTCATTTACATCAGTTCCAATTAATCTTTTTATTACTTCGTTGGTTATATTAGAAGCTATTGAATTTATCTTTTTTGGTGAAGATAATTTTAACTCGATTATTTCTTTTTCAACATTTTGAATTTCTGAATTTAAGTCTTCATCAAGTTTCATTTTTTTTTTTGTTATTTCAGAGTCAACCTTCTCTCTTGCGGCTAACATTACTTCTTTAGCTTTGTTTTTACTTTTCAAAATTATCTCATCAAATTCTTTGAGATTTTTTTCACTTTGTTCTCTTTGCTTTTCAGCTGTCTCAATATTTTCTAAAATTTGCAATCTTCTCTGTTCTAGGTTTTTACTTATTCTAGGCAAGATAAATTTAGAAAGGACTAAAAAAAGGGTACCGAAAGTTATGGTTAACCAAAAAATTTGCGATACCCAAAATTCAGGATCCAATTGAGGCATTCCTCCTTTTTCTGCACTTTTCACTGCTACAGTGCAGAACGAGAAATAAAAAATATTAAGTAAAATAATTTTTTTCACAATTACTTAAAAAGCAAATAAAATTATCAAAGCTACAACAAGTCCAAACAACCCAGTGGCCTCAGCTAATGCGAAACCTAAAAGTAAATTTGGAAATTGTTTTTGAGCTGCAGATGGATTTCTCATAGCGCCAGATAGATAGTTACCAAAAATAATACCTATTCCTACTCCTGCTCCTGCTAGAGCAATTGCCGCTAATCCCGCTCCAATCATTTTTGCTGCTTCTAACTCCATATTATCCTCCTTATGATTAATGGTGTAAATTTAATGCATCATTTAAATAAATGCATGTTAAAATTGCAAAAACATAAGCTTGAAGAAAAGCAACTAATATCTCCAAACCTGTTAATGCAACTGAAAAACTCAGTGGAAGCCATCCACCGACAATTCCAAGACTTACTACAAAGCCTCCGAATACTTTCATCATTGTATGTCCCGCCATCATATTTGCAAACAATCTTACAGATAAACTGATGGGCCTACTTAAATAAGAAATAATTTCTATAACTACTATTAGTGGTAACAAGACAGCTGGCACTCCGCTGGGTACAAAAAGTTTTAAATAGCCAAATCCATGTTTAATAAATCCAATAATTGTCACTCCAATGAAAATAAACGCTGCTAAAACAAATGTTACGATTATGTGGCTTGTTACTGTAAAAGAATAGGGGATCATACCGAACATGTTACAAAAAAGAACAAACATAAAAAGTGAAAATATAAATGAAAAATATGGTTTTGCTTTCGAACCAGCTGTATCACTTATCATCTTAGACACAAATGTATAACTAAGTTCTGAGAGCAATTGTATTTTATCAGGAATTATATTTTTCTTTTGTGCACCTAAATTAAAAATTATCAATATTGCTAATGAGCTTATGACCATAAATAAACTAGCATTAGTAAAGGATAAATCTATTTCCCCTATTTTAATTTCTGGACCAATTCTATAAACATTAAATTGGTACATCGGATTTGCTGCCATAAAATCAATTCTGTAGTCTTTTTGCTGACCTGATTACATTTAATATACCCGCAACTACACCAACAAAAAAAAATATTATTATTAACCATGGTTTAGTATCAAACCAATTATCTAAAATAAACCCTATAATTGTCCCTACTAATACAGCCGCTACTAATTCAGTGCTCAATTTGAAAGCTTGTCCAATATTAGATGTTTGGGGATTTTCTTTTTCTACTTTTAACTTTTTACGTGCATTTTTAAGGCGATCTTTTAGCCGTTCTTTACCCATCTAGGCAACCATGCTCTCAGCTTTTTCAAGGTCAACTGAAACTAGCTGGCTTATGCCTTTCTCTGGCATGGTTACACCATAAAGTCTATTCATTTTTGACATCGTAAGGGCGTGATGGGTAACAATAATAAATTTTGTTTTAGTAATTTTTATGAGTTCATCCAAGAGATTACAAAAACGAGTAACGTTTGCGTCATCTAAAGGTGCATCTACTTCATCAAGAACACATATTGGTGAAGGGTTAGTTAAGAAAACTGCAAAGACTAAAGATAAAGCAGTGAGTGCTTGCTCTCCACCTGAAAGAAGAGTAATTGACTGAAGTCTTTTTCCTGGAGGACTTACCAACATTTCTAAACCTGCATCAAGCGGATCATCAGAGTCAACTAATTCCAGTTTCGCGCTTCCACCGTTAAATAATTTTGTGTAAACTTCATTAAACTTTCTATTAACCTTTTCAAAGGCCTCAAGGAGTCTTTCTCGACCTTTTTGATTAAGTTCATTAATACTTTCTTTAAGTTTGACAATAGCTGTCACTAAGTCTGATCGATCTTTTTCCATTTTTTTAATTTCAATTTCGTATTTACTTGTTTCTTCATCTGCTCTTAGATTTACTGATCCTAGTTTGTCTCTCTCTCTTTTCTTTTCATCAAGCAATTCTTCTTGTGTGAGTGCGTCCGGGAGATCACTTTGATCTTTCAAGTTTGAGAATTCAAAAACATCTTTTTCTGCAAGATTTAATTCATTTTCAATTCTCTCTAACAAATCAATTCTTCTTTTTGACAGACCATCAATTGTTGCTGTTGAACTCGCTTTTCTTTCTCTGATTTCTATAGAATTTTCTCTGATCTCTGAAAGCTCAAGATTTAGGGCGTTAGATTTTTTATCTGATATTTCAATTAATTTTTCATTCTCTTCTTTCTCAATTTCAGAAAGTCTTAAATTTTCAGTTAATTGCCCTTTTTTTTCTGCTTGGGTGTTTGGTTTATTTTCTAATAGATTTAATTGACTAGATGATTTTTGTCTTCTTTCATTTAGTTGTTTTATTGATTTGTCGGAGTTTTCAAGTAGGTTTTTCCAACTTTCAATTTCAGTATCAATAATTTTTATTCTTTCTTTTCTTTTAATAGAATCGTTTTTTATATTTTGATTTTTACTGTAGCTTTCAGCATATTCTTCAATTATGTTTTTACATTCTTCAATAGCTTTTATAGCATCATCATTTTGGTTCTGACTGATTAAAGTCTTTACGTTTTCAAGATTGTTTTTAAGTTTATCTTTTACGGAAAAAAGATCGTCATTAGATTTTTTTTCAGTATCGTAGTATTTTGTATCAATATCGATTAAATCATTTTTTTCTTCTTTTAATCTTTTTTCATTTGAATTTGCATCGATCGTAATACTTTTTTCTCTATCTAAATCATTATCGATTTCAACAAGGCTATTTTTAAAATTTTCGATCTCTTTTTGTATTCTATCATTTTCCTCATCCAAACTTTTAAGTTCCAAGTTTAATCTTTGGATTTTAGAAAGTATTTCAAAATTTTTCTCTTTGATTGGATTATTTGTTGCATTTTCACTTTCTATATTTTTTTCAATTTCATTTATTTTATTTGAAATATTCTCAAATTCCTGATCAGAGTCTTTATTAATTTCTTTTTCTAAAGTAATTTCTTTATCTATCTCCTGCAATTTGAGAAAATATAATCCAGCCTCGATTTTTTTAATCTCTTCTGAGATCATCTTATATTTCCCAGCTTCTTCTGCTTGTTTTTGTAAATTTGCTAGTTGTTTCTCTTGTTGTCTCCTTAATTCATCTGCTCTTTTTAAATTATTTTCTGCAGCATTTAATCTTACTTCAGCTTCATGTCTTCTAGCATGTAAACCAGAAATTCCCGCAGCCTCCTCAAGAATTGCCCGTCTATCACTCGGTTTTGCTGTTACTAACGATCCAATTCTACCTTGGCTTATTAATGATGGAGAGTGAGCCCCAGTTGAAAGGTCAGCAAAAAACATTTGAGCATCTTTTGCCCTTACTTCTTTCCCATTTATATGAAACTTTGATCCCTTATCTTTTTCAATCTTTCTTCTAATTTCTATTTCGGGAATGTGTTTATAATTGTGTGATCCTAAACTTCCATCATTCGATAGGTTTACAATTACCTCAGCTATATTTTTGGAAGGTTTGTTTGAAGTACCGGAAAAAATTACATCTTCCATACCTGAGCCTCTCATACTTTTTGCTGATGTTTCACCCATGCACCATCTTAAAGACTCAACGATATTTGATTTACCACAACCGTTTGGACCAACTATTCCAGTTAGACCGTCCTCAATAAGTAAACTTGTTTTATCTGCGAAAGATTTAAAACCGTTTAGTTGAATTTTTTTAAATTCCATTAAGGAATTATAACAGTTTTTCTATGGCTTTTTTTAAATTTTTAAACGATAGCGTTTTTTCAAACTTTTGGTCGTCTAAAATAAGTGTAGGGGTTGAATTTATATCAAATTCTTTTATACCCTCGATTCGTTCGTTTAAGATAAAGGCCTCTAACTCAGTGTTAGAAAAACACTTTTCTTCATCTAGAGGTTTTCCAAATAATTTTATAACTGAAGACAAATTTGAATTAAGTTCTTCAATTGTTGATCCTTTAGCCCACTTTTTTTGGTTAGAATATAAAAAATGTAGTAAGTCTGATTTGCCATCATTGTTACAATGAGCCAGTTTAGATGCATTTAATGCTGCCATGTCTAATGGGAAATTTCTAAATTCAATATTTATAATACCAGTATCAATAAATTCTTTTTTTAATTCAGGGTAAACTTTATTATGAAAATCTGCACAGAATGAACAAGTAAGAGACTCGTAAATTATTAGTTTAATTTTTGCATCTTCTCTTCCCTCAATTATTGGTTTGAAGGAAGATGCGTTAATATTTGTCTGAAATAGAACAAAAATTATTAGTACAAAAATTTTCTTAATCATTTTTTTCTCTATACACTTTAGCAAATTCTTTTAAAGAATTTTCAATTTTTTTATTTTTAATTTCCCCTAAATTATATTTGGAATTTCTTTTTTTAACACTTTTTATTTTTTCATCTTTCCCGTCAAAGGTATACACTTTTAATGTTGAAATTAAATCATATCCAAAAAAAGAATTGATCTTATCTATTATATTTTTTTTCGAATACTCTAATTCGACTTCGTGACCTCTCTTAACCATTACTTCCAATACGGATTTTCTAAATTTATTAGAACTCAAATATTTTTTTGGATAACTTAAAGAAAATAGCTCATCACCAACAAACATTCTCCAATTTTCTATAAGTTCAGAATAAACCTCTCCTTTTTGTTTCAATAACTTTTTTACCTTTGTGGGCAAAGTGTCTTTAAAAGATCTTAACCCTTGAATGACTTTAAATCTCTGATTAGAATTAAATTTCATGACTAAATCAATTATATCAAAAAAAATTTTATTTTGGTACGATAATAATAAGAGAATTCTCCCATGGAGAAAAAATAATTCTAAGGAACAAAAACTTTATTTCACGTTGGTTAGTGAATTTATGTTGCAACAAACTCAAGTTTCAACTGTAATTCCTTATTTCAAAAGATTTGTGCAAAAAATTCCAAACTTTAAAAAGTTGTCTAAAGCAAATGACCAAACACTAATGAAGTTGTGGGAAGGACTGGGTTACTACTCTAGAGCTAGAAATCTAAAAAAATCTGCGATAATGATCAATGGTAAATTTGGTGGAACTTTACCATCCAATATTGAAGATTTAAAATCTTTGCCTGGAGTTGGTGACTATACGTCTACTGCAATAATGGCTATTGCTTTCAATCAAAAATTTATTCCTTTGGATGGAAATGTTGAAAGAATTCTTAAAAGGGTTCTATATCTTAGAAGCGAAAAAGCTATATTAAAAGAAAATATGCAAATTTCAAAAAAATTTTTTGGTTTATCAGAAAGAGCAAGTGATTATGCTCAAGCTATAATGGAATTAGGTGCTTTAGTATGCAGGCCCACCTCTCCATTATGCGACAAGTGTCCAATAAGAATAAATTGTATTTCATATAAACGAAAAGATTTTTCTTTAATAAAAAAAACAAAAAAAAATAAGATCAAATATTTTGAGGCAAATATTTATATAAATGAAAATAAAATGTTATTAGTTAGAAATAATAAATTTAACTTTCTTAAAAATTTATTAATCTTTCCGATGAACGAAATAGATAAGTCAAAATTTAACTCTTCACCAAAAGTAAAAACAAAAATTAAGATATCTAATATAGATATGAATATTGTAATTAATAAAAATAAAATTAAATCAACAAATAAAGGCTTAATTTTAAACCGAAAAAAAATATTAAGTGAAGTAATACCATCTTTTACAAAAAAATTATTTAGAGTAGCTTCAAGTAATGTATGAAAAAAATTGGAATTATCGGAGCAGGGATATCAGGATTATACATAGCTAATCTTTTTAAAAAAAACCCTAAATATCAAGTATCAATTTTTGATAAAAAAAATTCTCTTAATCTAGATGAGGGGTACGGCGTACAATTATCTACAAATAGTGTCAAACTTTTAAATGAAATTGGATTTAACAAATTAGAAAAAAACGAAAAATTTAATCCAGAAAAAATAAATTTTTATTCAAAAAAAGATGAAGATAAAATATGTGAACTAGATATATCTGAATTTAACTCAAATGATTGCAAGTATACTACTTTGAAAAGATCTACTTTGATCAATTTTCTTAAAAAAGATTTAGAGGATTTGATCAAAACAAATTATAGTGTATCGAAAATTGATCAAGAGCAAGAAAAAATAAAACTTACTTTTGAAAATAAAGAAACTCACAAATTTGATTATCTAATTATTTCTGAAGGGGTTTTTTCAAAAAGTAGAAATCTTGTTTCAAATAAACAAGTTCAACCAAAATATAATAATACTTTAGCTATAAGGGGAACGATACCGGCAAATTCAAATATAATTGATAAAAAGAATATTTTGTTATTTTTGGGCTCTGATTTTCATCATGTAATTTATCCTATTTCTCCAGGTGGAGATTTAAACTTAATAGCTATAATGAAATATAAACTTTCAGCAGACGAACAGAAAAATTACTCATTGTTTAATGATAAATTATTTATACAAAAAATTTTGGAAAATATTCCTCAAGAGAACAAAGAATTTTTTAATAATCTTAAAGAATTAAAAATATTTCCTGTGTTTGTTAGTGATAATTTTTTTGAAGTAAAAAATAAGAACATTTATTTAATAGGAGATGCTTTTTTTGCTTTTCCACCATCATTTGCTCAAGGTGCATCTCAGTCTATAGAGGGCGCACATGAACTATTTGCTAGTATAGAAAATAATTCCAATGCTAACTTTTTTAAAAATAGGGTTAATAAAACAAAAATGGTAAATAATAGATCAAAATTGAATCAGTTTGCTTTTCATCTATCAAATCCTTTAACTGTATTTCTTAGAAATGTTTTTTTAAAAAAATTAGTAAAAAATAAAAAGTTTTTAGAAAGTTATTTAGGAAAAATTTATAGGTAACTTTTTGACAAGAATTTTTGTCTTAAATTATCTATTGGCACGAAAGTATCTCCTAATTCGCAATGCCAATAAGTCCATCCATTACAGCTTTCTGCTCCTAAAATTATAGCTGCAACCTTATGAATTGAACCTTCAGTTTGAGCATGTTTGATACTCCCATCAACCATAATTTTTGCACTGATTTTCTTTTTATTATCAAAAATAATAGTGCCAGGCTTAATTATTCCCAATTCAACCAGTGAACCAAAAGGTATTCTTGGTTTGGATTTATTATTTTTAAGTGTATCTAAATAATGATCTTCTATTGGTTTTGTATTTTTCAATCTTTGTTCGGCAGCTTTGAAATAGGATTTTTCTTTTTCTATACCGTAATAATTTCTACTCAATTTTTTTGCAACCGTTGCAGTTGTGCCTGATCCCAAAAATGGATCAAGAATTAAATCATCTTTATTTGAAGTTGCTAATAAAATTCTATGAAGTAAAGCTTCTGGTTTTTGTGTAGAATGAACCTTCTTTCCATTTTTTTTTAAACGTTCTGTTCCATTGCAAATGGGCAAATCCCAATTAGATCTCATTTGTAAATCATCATTCAAACATTTTAATGATTGATAATTAAAAGTATATTTTGAATTCTCTGATTTTGAAGCCCAAATTAAAGTTTCATGAGCATTAGTAAATCTTGTCCCTCTAAAATTTGGCATTGGATTTTTTTTGTTCCAAATTACATCATTTAAAATCCAAAACCCTAAATTTTGAATAGCTGTACCAACTCTAAATATATTATGATAACTTCCTATAACCCAGATTGCTCCATTCTTTTTTAAAATTCTTTTACACTCACTTAACCACGCATATGTGAATTCGTCATATTTCTTAAAACTTTCAAATTGATCCCATTTATCATTTACTGCATTAACTTTTGATCTATCTGGTCTAGTTAGTTTATTTTTTAGTTGAAGGTTGTAAGGCGGATCTGCAAAAACTAAATCGAAAGTCTCATCTGGAATTCTTTTCAATTCTTTAAGACTGTCTCCGTTAATAATTTTGTTTTTTAAATCTAACTCTCTCATTTTAAAAGAAACAATTAGACTCTAGGTCGGAGTCCAGGTCAACTCATGATTGAATTAATTTTGATTAATTGTGCCTTCGATTATTTGGGACTCAATATATTGTGTATTGGTTTGAATGTTTTTCTATGATGTTTTGTAATTCCAAATTTTTTAATTGCTGAAAGATGATCTCTAGTCCCATAGCCAAAATTTTTATACCACAAATAAGCTTTAAATTTTTTTGACATCTTTCTAATCAATCGGTCTCTTGAGACTTTTGCTAAAATAGACGCTGCAGAAATTTCAGGAATTTTCTGGTCACCTCTAACAACTGATTTTATATTTAAGTTATTAATATTAGGTTTTTTATTTCCATCAACTTTAACTATTTGCGGTTTGAATTTTAATTTTAAAATTGATCTTTTCATCGCCAAAAGAGATGCATTTAAAATATTAATTTTTTCAATTTCTTTCTTTGAAGCAGTCCCAATAGCCCAATAAGAATTTTTTTTTATGTAATTTTCCAAAAATTCTCTCTCCTTAGGAGATAATTTTTTTGAGTCTTTTACTCTCTTTTTATCAAAACCTTTTTTAAAAACTACTGCCGCTGCATATACAGGCCCAATAAGACTACCTCTACCGACCTCATCTACCCCAGCTACACTTTTTTGAGATTTATATTCCAATTTTCAATTCTTCAATTTTATTTCTTATTTCTTTTAAATCTGCCCAAGAAAATTTTTTTTGATCTGGCTGTCTTAACAAATAAGCAGGGTGGAAGGTAACCATAGTTAAATAAGTTTTGTTATTAACAATTAGTTCTTTCCAAAATCCTCTTGATTTAGAAATTTTCTCCTTATTTCCGAAAAAAGCCTCCATAGCAGTGCTTCCCAATAATATTATTAACTTGGGGTTTATAATTGAAATATGTTTTTTTATAAAAGGAGCATAAGTATTAACCTCAACTTCATTAGGTTTTCTATTTTCAGGTGGTCTGTAATTTACTATATTTGTTACATAAACTTTATTTCGTTTAATATTTATTGCAGCTAACATTTTATTCAAAAGTAAGCCTGCGTCGCCCACAAAAGGTTTTCCCTGTTCATCTTCTTTTTGACCAGGGCCTTCACCTATCAACATAATACTACTGTCATGATCACCATCAGCAAAAACTAAATTGTTTGAATTATTTTTTAGAGTGCAATTTTCAATATTAGAGATTTCGTCCTTAAGTTTTTTAAGTAAATCCTCCTTTTTTTCGATTTTAACAAATCTTTTAATAGGAGCATTTGAGAAGTCAAAAGTAGATTTGATAAAGTCGTATTTTTGCATTTTATTTCTTTTATTTAAAAAAAAAAATCATATTCTTTTAGTATGAAAAAAATTTGTTTTTTTTTAATAATTTTTTTATATCAAACTTTTTCCTACGCTAAAACAACTGAAAATATTGAATTCAACCACAAGTATTTATCAAATTATTTTTCAGCAATAATATCCATTAATAATCAAGACGATAAAGATTCGTTAAAATATTTAAATAACACGAAAAGTCTTGTTAAAACTCATGAGAGTTATTTGGAAAACTATCTTATCTCATTAGTTCTAAACAATAAAATTGATATCGCTTTTAATAAAGCTATTCAATTAAAAGCTAACGAAACAAATTTTTTTGAGGCAAAAGTACTGTTAGCTCTAAATTCGATAAACAAAAAAGATTTTTCAAATGCGATGTTAACCTTGGAGAAAATGGATGAAGTTCCGCTTGATACTCTTGAGCTTATCATCAAAGAGACATTAAAAGACTATCTAGATACAATCATATTTAAAAAGATGGACAAAAACGAAGATGTCCAGTTCGGTGAAATAGATAAAATAAAAAAGATTTTTCAATCTTGTTACTTAGGCAAAGAGAACACAGATCTTCTATTTGAAGAGCTTGTAATTAAAGATACTGAAGATTTTTCAAGGTATATTTTTTTTTACATTAATTATTTAGCTCAAATCAAAGATTTCAATAAAATAAACGAGTTACAAAATAAAATTGATTATACGAATAGCAGCATTTTAATTGCTCAAGCAAAACAGTGGATTGAAAATAAAAGATACGACAAAATTACTTCAGCGTTCTCATGTAAAAATGAAAATCATATTATATCTGAATTCTTGTTTTTGATTTCAAATTTATATTCTTCACAAGAACTTTTTAAAAAGTCAAATTTTTATATTCATTTATCAAATTATTTGAACCCTGAATTTAATTTTAATAATAGTTTATTAGCTGAAAATTACATAATTAATAAGAAATTCGACTTAGCTTTAAAATCTTTGAATTTTATTTCAGAGGAAGATCTTATTTTTAGTTGGTATAAAAATAAAAAAAAATCTTCAATTATCAAGAAACAAGAAAATGAAGTAGCAGCACTCAATTTTTTAGAAAAAAAATTTGATGGATTAAGAACTAATAATATAAAAATTTTGTATGACATGGGTGGAATTTACAAAAGTTTTGAAAAATATGATGAGGCGATAAAAATTTACTCTAAATTATTAGACTTGTTAGAAAACAGATCAAAAGCTTATGCTGATATTTTATATAGGCGGGGAGGCAGCTTTGAAAGGATTGGAGATTACGAAACTGCTGATAAAGATTTATTAGAATCTTTAAATATTACTCGAGAGAATCCTTACGTATTAAATTACCTTGCATATAGTTGGTTGGAGAGAAACTATAAAATTGAACTTTCGATGGAAATGTTAAAAGAAGCATATGATTTAAGAAAGAATGATCCTTATATAACAGACTCTTTGGGATGGGGATATTATTTAATAAACGATTTTGAGAATGCAGAAAAATATTTGAAGAAAGCTGTGGAATTAATGCCATATGATCCGATAGTGAATGATCATTACGGGGACATACTTTGGATGTTAAATAGAAAAATACAAGCAAGATATTTTTGGAACAATGTATTAAATTTAGATGAAACAGACGATGAAATGAAAATTGATGTTAAAAAAAAGATTATTTATGGTATAGAAAAAACCTAAATTTCACATGCACAGAAAAGTAATAAAGTCTTTTGCAAAAATTAATCTTTTTTTAAATGTAGTTTCAAAAAAAAGAAAATTTCATAGAATCCAGTCTCTTTTTAGCTTTATTGACCTACATGATAGAATAGAAATATCGACAATTAATCGTAAAAAACATTTTATAAAATTTTATGGAAAATTCTCTAAAGGAATAAGTAAAAAAAATTCTATTTCTACTTTACTTAAAATTTTAGACCAGAAAGGACTAATTAAAAAAAAATACTATATCAAAGTTACAAAAAATATTCCTCAAAAGTCAGGTATGGGAGGGGGTTCTATGAATGCTGCCTCAATTCTAAATTTTTTTTTAAAAAGAAAAATTATAATTTTAAATAAAAAAAAAATTTTGGAGGTTTGTGAGATGGTAGGTAATGACGTAAAAATAGGGTTATATAAGGGTCCAATTTTTTTGAACTCAAACAATTCAATTCAATCATTAAAAAAAGGATTGAGTTATCATTTGCTTATATTTAAACCAAAAATTGGATGTTCTACGAAACATATTTTTTCAAAATTTAAAAATTTTTCAAAGAAAATACCTTCAAATAAAAAAAATTTGCTTAAATTAAATAATAAAAAGAATGATTTGGAGCCAATTGTATTAAAAAAATTTAGAAATATTAGCAAACCACTATTTTTTTTGAAAAGCTTAAAAGGGATAGAATTTGTAAGAATGACAGGGTCTGGTTCTAGCTTTGTTGCCTATTGTAAGTCTAAAAAAAACTTACTAAATGCGTCTAAATTATTCACCAATAAATACAAAAAATATTGGTCTGTAATGTCTAAAACTATATAATTTTCGATTAGTTGTGTTATAAGAATTTAATTTTGGGGCGTAGCCAAGTGGTAAGGCAGCGGTTTTTGGTACCGCCATTCCTAGGTTCGAATCCTAGCGCCCCAGCCAGTTATGTTTAAATTAATTAATAACTTTTTTAACTACAGTAAAAACGATTTATTTAAAAAGAATACATTGGATATTCAGAAAAATTTTCCAGTAAAAAAAATATTTGATGCAATTAAGTCTTTTTCAGATGAAAGCGATGTTTATTATGTAGGAGGATGTGTTAGGAAGATTTTTTGCTATGAGCTTGTGGATGATATTGATTTGGCAACAAACATAAATCCTGACGAAGTTATACTATCGTTAAAGAAAAATAATATTTCCTTTTATGAAACCGGAAAAAATCATGGGACAATAACTGCAATTATTGATGACAAGAAATTTGAAATTACATCTTTAAGGAAGGATATATCTACCGATGGAAGGCACGCGAAAGTATTATTTTCAAAAGATTGGAGAGAAGATGCGGAGAGAAGGGACTTTACTTTTAACTCAATATACTCAAACATTTATGGTGAGGTGTTTGATCCTTTTAATGGAAGAAGAGATTTAGAAAATGGTTGTGTCACGTTTATTGGAGATCCGTCAAAACGCATCAAAGAAGATTACCTTAGAATACTCAGATATATAAGATTTTTCTTAAACTATTCAAAAAAAGACCACGAGCCAAAAATAAAAAAAATTATCAAACAAAATTTAGATGGCTTGCTTAAAATCTCTAAAGAAAGATTAATAGATGAATTAAAAAAGATCATTTTTTCCAAAGGGTTCATAAATCTTAAAAAGGACGATTTTTCAAAAGAAATTCTTGAACTTGTTTTCCCAAGTTTAAATAATACTTCATTTTTAACTGACAAAAACAAACTTCTTATTGAGGATATACAATTAAACAAGAATTTCATTGTATTGTTAAGTGCTATGATGATCAAAGATTTAAATAGTATTAATTATTTACTTTATAAGTTCAATTTTTCTAACCAAGATAAACAGAGACTTCTTTATATTCACGATAATTATCAAATGAGTTTAGAGAAAAGTTTTTTTGATAGAGAGTTGAAAAAAAGAATATATTTTGGTGAAAAAGAAAGTCTTTTAGATCTTATAACTTTGCAATTATTAATTTTTCATAAAAACGAGAAAGCACTTAATGATCTGATTAAAATTACTAAAAAAACTGATTTGCCAAAATTTCCTTATAATGCAGATTTTTTAATTAAAAATTTTGATTACAAACCTGGAAAAAAAATGGGAAAAAAACTTAAAGAATTAGAGACACTTTGGGTTGATAATGATTTTAAAATCTCTAAAGAAGAAATTAAGAAAATTGTTCTTAATTAAAGATATTTGACATCTTCAATTTCAAAATTTTTTTCACCAGAAGGAGTTTTTATTTCAACTAAATCGTTTTTATTTTTTCCTATTAACCCTTTCCCTATTGGTGATTGAAAAAAAATTAGGTTTTTTTTAAGATCAGCTTCATCTTTGCCAACAATTTTATATGTTAATTTTTCATTAGAATCTAAATCTTTTAGGTAAACAGTTGAACCAAATATTACCTTTCCAATATTTTCAATTTTAGTTACGTCAATAACATTTGCCCTTGCAATAATATCCTCAATCTGCTGAATACGACCTTCGTTATGTGACTGTTGTTCTTTAGCTGCATGATATTCAGCATTTTCTTTTAAATCACCATGTGACCTAGCTTCCGAAATAGCAGATACTATTTCTGGCCTTTTTTTCTCTTTTAAAAAAACTAATTCTTCTTTAAGTTTAGTTAGTCCATTAACTGTTATCGGCTCTTTCATAAATTAATTTATTCCCAATTTGCTGTAGGAGGTAAAGACATCAAAATGGCTTCTACATTTCCTCCAGTTTGTAATCCAAATTTTGTACCTCTATCATGTAGCAAATTAAATTCAACGTACCTCCCCCTTTTTTTATTTTGAATTAGTTTGTCCTTTTTTTTCCATCTTTTTTTAAATTTCTTTGCAATTATTTCTTTAAATAAATATGAAAAAACTATACCTACGTCTCTTACAAAAGCAAAATCTCTTTCCCAATTTTCCTTCTTATAATCAAAAAATATTCCTCCAATCCCTCTCGGTTCATTTCTATGATGTAAATAAAAATAATCATCACACCATTTTTTATATTTTTTGTAATAATTTTTGCCATGTTTATTGCACATCATTTTTAATTTCTTCTCAACAATTTTTTCTAGCGCTGAGTCTTTAAAGCACGGAGTAAAATCCATCCCTCCACCAAACCACCCATGATCTGTAATTATGTATCTCGTATTAAAATGCATTGCTGGGATATAAGGATTTTTCATATGCATAACAATTGATATTCCTGATGCCCAAAAATCTTTACTATTGTTAAATCTAGGTATTTTTTTTTTAAATTCATTTGAAAAATTTCCATATACTTCAGAAAAATTTACACCTACTTTCTCAAAAACTTTTCCGTTTTTTAGAAGCTTTGATTTTCCACCTCCTTCATCTTTTGTTTCGCTTCTAGACCACGCCTTTGTTTTAAAATAAGAGGATCCATTTTCAATATTCTCAATTTCGTGACAAATCAATTCTTGAATTGTTAAAAACCAATTTCGCGTTAACTTTTTTCTAATATTTTCTTCCATAGATTAATTTAATTATAATATTAATTTCGACACCACCATAGATACAGTTGTCGATAAGTTTAATGATCTTTTTTTTTTAAGAAGAGGTATTTTTATTCTTTTGTCTACTTCATGATGAATATTCTTTGGTACACCTGCACTTTCCCTACCAAATAAAAAAGTATCATTTTTTTTTATATTAAATGATTTGAACGAATCTTTAGCTTTAGTAGTCATTAGTACCACTCTTGAGTTTTTCTTAGCTTCAAAAAATTGATCTGAATTCTCGTAAATTTTAATCATTTTTTCATCTAAATAGTCCATTACCACTCTTCTAAAACGCTTGTCATGAAAAGTGAAGCCACATGGTTCAATAATCTCCAATTTTACACCCAAACATGAGCAAGTTCTTATTATGGATGCAGTATTTTGAGGAATGTCAGGCTGATAGAGAGCAATTTTAGCTGTTAATTTTGTCTTATTCTGTGTCATTCTTGCTATAGAAAAATTCCACTTTTATATTATATGAAATCATATAATAAATAAATTAAGTATTAATGTCAGACGAAAAAAAACCTAATAGAAGAGACTTTATTTTTACAGCTACAGCTGCTGTAGGAGCAGTTGGTGCGGGAGCTGCGGCGTGGCCTTTAATTGATCAAATGAATCCAGATGCCTCTGTCAAGGCCCTTGCTAGTACAGAAGTAGATGTAAGTAGTTTGCAGCCAGGCCAGTCAGTTACTGTTTTGTGGAGAGGCAAACCTGTATTTATAAAAAGAAGAACAGAAAATGAAATTAACGAAGCAAGAAATGTAAACATTTCTGATTTAAAACATCCTGAGAAAGATGAGGACAGAGCGAAAAATCCAGAGTGGTTAGTTATGTTAGGTGTTTGCACTCATTTAGGATGTGTGCCACTTGGTGACAAAGGTGAATATGGTGGCTGGTTTTGCCCATGTCATGGTTCACATTATGATACATCTGGAAGAATAAGAAAAGGTCCAGCCCCAACCAATTTAGAAGTTCCAAAGTACGAATTTGTAAACAGTAACACGATTAAGATAGGTTAAAATGAGCGATCACAATTACACACCATCATCAAAATTTGGAAAATGGTTTAATGATAGGTTACCTTTGCTGACTCTAGCAAATCATTTAACAGATTACCCAACTCCTAAAAATTTGAACTATTGGTGGACGTTTGGGGGTATTTTAACATTTTGTTTAATTACTCAAATTATAACAGGTCTTGTTTTGGCTATGCATTACATAGCTCATGCAGACTTAGCTTTTAGTAGCGTTGAACACATTATGAGAGACGTAAACTATGGATGGCTCATAAGATATATTCATGCAAACGGAGCTTCAATGTTTTTCCTAGCAGTTTACATTCACATATTTAGATCTTTGTTTTACGGGTCTTATAAAGCCCCAAGAGAGATCATATGGATTTTGGGAATTATGATTTATTTATTAATGATGGCCGCAGCGTTTATGGGTTATGTATTACCTTGGGGACAAATGAGTTTCTGGGGTGCTACAGTTATTACTAATTTGTTTAGTGCTATTCCTTTAGTTGGTGAAAGTATAACTACATGGTTATGGGGTGGTTACTCAGTTGACAATCCAACGTTGACAAGATTTTTTACGCTACACTATCTTATACCATTTTTGATTTTGGGTTTAGTTGTTTTACACATTTGGGCACTTCATGTTCCAGGTAATAATAATCCTGTAGGTATAGATATTCAAAAGCCCTCTAAAGATACTGTGCCTTTCCATCCATACATTGTAATAAAAGATTTATTTGCATTACTTTTATTTATGATTGTATTTGCCTTCTTTGTATTTTACTCTCCAAACATTCTTGGACATGCAGACAATTATATAGAAGCGAACCCGTTAGTAACCCCAGCTCATATTGTACCAGAGTGGTATTTGTTACCATTTTACGCAATCCTAAGATCAATTCCTGATAAGCTTTTAGGAGTTGTTGCAATGTTATCAGCGATATTTATTTTAGCGGCATTACCATGGTTAGACACTTCAAAGGTAAGATCAGCAGTATTTAGACCGTTATACAAACAATTTTACTGGATACTTGTAATCGATGTTTTAATATTAGGTTATGTAGGGGCAATGCCAGCAGAGGGATTATATTTATTAATTGCAAGAGTAGCTACTGCATATTACTTTTTACACTTTTTATTGATACTTCCAATTTTGGGTAAAATTGAAAAAACAACACCTTTACCTTTAAGTATTACTAGTCCAGTTTTAGGAGGATCAGCAGATCTTGCAATGGCAAAAAATACGGATGTAAGAAAAGAGAAGTTATAGTGCAAAGAATATTTAAAATTCTTTTTTTCCTTTTAATTTTGAATACAAATTTTGCAAATTCAATATCTGCAGAAAACACAAGTAAATTATTGACAACTGACTGGTCTTTCAAAGGTCCATTCGGTAAATTTGATAGAGCTTCACTTCAAAGAGGTTATCAAGTTTACAATGAAGTCTGTGCTTCTTGTCACTCTTTAAAATATGTTTCATATAGAAACTTGTCTGAAAAAGGTGGGCCAGAATTTTCTGTAAAAGAAGCAAAAGCCATTGCTGCAAGCTTTGAAATTACTGATGGTCCAAATCAGGACGGTGAAATGTTTACAAGACCAGCCAAACTTTCTGATAAATTTGTGATGCCATACAGTAATGAAGAGGAAGCTAAATCAGCTAATGGAGGTGCTTATCCACCAGATATGTCTGTTTTAGTGAAGGCAAGAGCAGGCGGTGCAGATTATATATACTCAGTTTTACTAGGCTATGTGGACCCACCAGAAAATATAAAACTAGATGATGGGGTTTATTACAACAAATACATGTACGGAAACAAAATCAAGATGCCTAAACAACTTTCTGATGGTCTTGTAGAATACTCTGACGGGACAAATGCTACTGAAGAACAAATGGCAAAAGATGTTACGAGCTTTCTTATGTGGACTGCAGAACCTCATTTAGAGCAAAGGCATAAAACAGGATTTAGAGCAATCGTTTATTTGATTATACTTACTGTGCTAGTCTATTTTAGTATGAAAAAAATATGGTCAAGAGTTGAAACGAATGTTTAAAATATCGCCATCTTTTACAATATAATCTTTTCCTTCTAACCTCATTTTACCATTATTTTTAGAATTGACCCAACCATCATTATCTAAAAAATCATCATACGAGACAGTTTCCGCTCTAATAAAACCTTTTTCAAAATCTGTATGTATTTTTCCTGCGGCAGTGGGCGCTAAACTATTTTTTTCAATTGTCCAAGCTCTACTTTCTTCGGGGCCTGAGGTAAAAAAAGTATTTAATTCTAACAATTTATAACCTTTATTAATTAGGTTATTTAAACCTGTTGTTTTAATTCCCATAACTTTCATAAAATTTTCTTTTTCATCATTATTTAATTGATTAATTTGGTTTTCGATATCAGCTGATATAATTAAAACATTTTCTATATTTACAGATTTTTTTACTTGTTCAGTATATCTATTACCATTTTGTATACTGTCTTCATCAACATTGCATACGTACAACTTTGGTTTTAATGAGAGAAGACCAGAAGAGGATATCTCATTTTTATCGAAATTCTGCTTTAAGTTATCAATTGGCTTATCATTATTAATTAATTCTAATGCTTGATTAAGTAATTCATATTCTTTTTCATTTAAATTTTTTTTATTTTTTTTATCAATTCTTTTTTGAATTGACTCTAAATCTGCTAATTTCATTTCAGTCTCTATAATTTCTAAATCTCTAATTGGATCAACGTTAGGATTAACGTTTTGAATATCAGTGGAGTCGAAACATCTTAAAAGATGTATAATCGCATCGACTTCTCTTATATGGGATAAAAATTTATTTCCTAAACCTTCACCTTTCGAGGCTCCTTTTACAAGTCCTGCGATATCCACAAAAGTAATACTTGTGTAAATTTTTTTTTTGGATTTTGAAATCTGAACAAGTTTATCGAGCCTTGTGTCTACAACAGGCACCATGCCAACATTAGGTTCGATTGTGCAAAAAGGAAAATTTCCAGAAAGTGCTTTGGTAGAATTTGTTAATGCGTTAAATAAAGTTGATTTTCCAACATTAGGCAAACCTACGATACCGCATTTAAAACCCATTTATTTATTTATTGTTTACGGTACTTGAAAATAAGTCCAGTTTTTTTTCAATGAGAATTGATAAATTGTCTGTGATATTTTCTTTTATTGATTCAAGTTCTGTTTTCTCATCTTCGTCAAAATCTTTCAGAACGTGGTCATTTACTGCTATGTTATTTTTTGGTTTGCCAATACCAATTCGAACTCTTGAATATTCTTTTCCTATAAACTTATCAATTGAGGCAATACCATTATGACCTGCATCTGATCCCCCAAACTTTGCTTTAACTTTCCCAAAATCAATATCTAAATCATCATGGAAAACAATTACATCCTCTGCATCAATTTTAAAGTACTCCATTAATTCTCTGATACATATTCCTGAATTATTCATAAAGGTTAGAGGTTTTATTGCATAAACTTTTTTATTATTGATGCTTCCAGTTGTAAGAAGTCCTTTAAATTTTGGTTTTTGTTTTGATAATTTAAATTTATTATTTATTGCATCAATAATTTTAAAACCGATGTTATGTCTATTATTTTCAGAATTCGGTGTAGGATTTCCTAGTCCAACAAAAAGCAACATTATTTAATTAAATTCTTCAATTGTAAATTATTTTTTTTCAGGCTGACCTTTTTTTGGGTCCTCTTTTTTATCAGCTTCCTTTTTCTCACCCTCAGCCCCTTTAGCATCTTTTGCATCACCAGTTTCTGTAGCTCCTTCACCAGTTGCAGCAGCTGCTTCCGCACCTTCTGCTCCTTCTTCTGTCTCTGCTGGTTTTTCTGGTTCTTTAATAACTGTTGGTGCTGCCACAGTTGCGATCACAAAGTCTCTACCACGAATAGTTGGTTCAACATTTTCAGGAAGTTTAATTGAAGAGATTTTAAAAGAATGTCCTATATCAACTCCATCTAAATCAACAACCAGTTCACTTGGAATATTTTCAGATGGACATTTAAGCTCAACTTTTCTACGAACTATATTTAATACACCACCTCTTTTCAAACCAGGAGATTTTTCTGTGTTAATAAAGTTTACCGGTATTTCAATTATGACGCTTGAACCTTTTACGATTCTTAAAAAGTCAATATGGATTGGATCATCAGTTAATATATCGTAAGAAATTTCTTTAGGTAAAACATTTTCATCTTTGCCATCAATTTTTAAATTTAATATACTTGATAAAAAGTTCTCTTTCTCAATAAGATTTTTCAATAATTTTTTTGAAATAGATATTTTTTGAGTTTCAGATTTTCCACCATAGACTATGCCAGGAACATTACCTTCTGATCTTAGTTTATTTACTTCACCAGAAGTTTTAGTATTTCTTAAACTTGCATCAATCGTATTCATAGAGAAAAAGCGTTTTAACTCAAGTTACTTAATAAAACAAGTAAATTATTTAAACAAAAATGAAACAGATGTAGAATTTGATATTCTTCTAATTGCTTCACCCATTAAGTTAGAAATTGACAAAATTTCAATATTTTTTGCGGATCTTACTTTATTCTCATTATTAATTGTGTCTGTAATAACAAGTTTTTTGATTGGAGAATTTTTAATAGCTTTCACAGCATCTCCACTTAAAACACCGTGAGTAATATAAACATAAACGTCTTTTGCACCTCTTTGTTTAAGAGCCTTAGCAGCATTTATAATTGTTCCACCAGAGTCAATTATGTCATCATTTATTATGCAAGTTTTTCCTTTTACATCTCCAATTACATTCATGACTTGAGATTGACCAGGCCTTGGTCTTCTCTTGTCAATAATTGCAAGTCCAACATTTAAATTTCTTCCTAAAGCTCTTGTTCGCTCAACTCCTCCGACGTCAGGCGCAACACAAATTATATTTTTACTTTTAATTTTTTTCTTAATATGTCTTGCAAACAACGGTGTTGTAAAAAGGTTATCTACCGGAATATCAAAAAAACCTTGAATTTGACCAGCGTGCAAATCTACAGTAACAACTCTATCTGCTCCTGCTTTTGTAATTAAATTTGAAACTAGTTTTGCAGAAATAGAAGTTCTAGGAACGACTTTTCTATCTTGTCTTGCGTAACCAAAATAAGGAATTACTGCTGTGATATTTTTAGCAGATGATCTTTTGAGAGCATCTATACAAAGCAACATTTCCATTAAATTGTCATTAGCTGGAGAAGAAACTGACTGAATGAAAAAAATATTATTACCTCTTATATTTTCGTTAATCTCTACATAAATTTCACCGTCTTTAAATTTTCTTATATTAGAATTTACAAGTTTTTCTTTTAAATATTTTGCAATTTTTGAACTGAGATTTTTGTTGCTGTTTCCTGTGAGAAGTTTCATTTTTTAGAAAAAAGTTATTTAAGCATAATTATAGATATATTTCTACCATAATCATTCTCTTTATTTTTTAAAGCTCTCCTTGCACTAAAGAATTCAGTCCTATTTTTGAAAGTATCTTTGTTAATTATATCAATATTATTAATCTTTAATGATCTTAGTTGAGATTTGATAAATTCTTTTAAATTAAAAAAAATTCTACTTTTTTTAAAGTAAAAAAATTTACGATTTCGACTATTAAGGTTTAAAAATTTTTTCATAAAATTTCTCTTTACCTCATAGTTATCCCTAAATATTGATGGACCTATGACTGCAGATATATTTTGGTTTTCAGAGCCTTTTTTAATCATAAATTTTATACACTTTTTTAGAATATTTTTAAAAGCGCCCTTCCAGCCAACATGTATAGCTGCAATCATTGGCAATTTTTTGTCATAAATAAGAACTGGAGCACAATCAGCAGTTAAAATACCTAAAGCTAAATTTTTCTTTGTTGTAATCAAGCCATCTCCGACAAGTTTTTTTGTGGGTCTTTTCAAAATAAAGTGACATTTGTTACTATGTGTTTGTTTAAGCAATATTAGGTTTTTTGGAGAAACGTTAAACTTTTTTGAAACAATTTTTATATTTTTTTTAACATTAGAAATTTTATCATTAGAACCAGGACCACAATTTAAGGCACTATAAATTCCATTTGATACTCCTCCTTTTTTTCCAAAAAAACCATGTGAAATATTTTTAATCTTTACTAATTTTTTAGATTTTAATGTCATTAAATCCTGTCTTAAAACTGTTATCCTTCGTAGTTACAAACATTACTTTAAACAATTCACCCATCTCGTCTTTGTGAGTTAGCCTTCTTATTCTTGTGTAAAGATCTGTTTTTTTTTGGAAACTCATTTTTTTCGATAATATTTCAGCTCTCAAATCTATTCCCATGTTTTTTAAAAAACTTCCTTGATTAGTAATACCACCAACTTTTAATCCATTTAAATTAACAATTTGTCTTATAAAGTTAAAATTTATATGATGAGTTATATCAATGTTTTGGTAGTCATCAAAAATATTTACCTTTTTATGATTTTTAATCCCTTGTAAACTATCGTACATTTTTTTGTCAGAGGTACCATAATCAATTAATAAAATACCTCCCGCAGAAAATTTGATTTTTTTACAAATACTTTTTAGATATTTGACCATTAAAGGTGAAAATTCTATAAAATTTTGATTTTCGTCGATCCCTTGATTAAAAATTTTCTCCATCTTTTTTTTAGTAACTTTTTTCTTCTCAAGAGAGAATTTTCCACTTTTATTTAATAATACAAAATTTTCATACCAATCTTCATTTATTTTAATAAACTGCTTTATTGGCAGAGCATCAAAAAATTCGTTGGCCAAAAATATAGTTGGAGAATTGGGTAGTTTATCAAAATTATCCAACCACTTAACATTTTTTGAAAATTTTTTTTTTTGTAATTTTTTAAGAGATATGCTTTTTTCAAAAATAAAAAATTTGAATTTATCCTTTACAGTTTCTAATTTATTCAACGTATTAATTAAGACTTCTATGAGCTCCCCATTTCCTGCACCCAATTCTACTAAATTGATTTTTTCTGGTTTATTTAAATTTTCCCAAAATGATACAACCCAAATAGCAATCATTTCAGAAAAAAGTTTTGAAATTCCTGGCGATGTAATAAAATCTCCTTTTCGACCAAATTCAATTTTTCTTTGATAATAACCTTTATTTTTTTCATAAAGAGATTTATCAATAAAATCATCTAGTGATTGAGCCTTAGTGATCATTTTTTTACTAGTTTAAAAATTATTACTCCAGAAATAAAAAATGTAATTGATAACATTTGCCCATATGTAAAAATATTCATTAAGATACCTAGATGAGCATCTGGTTCCCTTGTAAATTCAATTAAGAATCTAAAAAGAGAATAAAAAATTAAAAAAAGTGACGATATTACTCCAGGAACTTCTGAAAATTTTTTCCAAAGGAAATTTAGAATTATGAACAAAACAATACCTTCAAAAAAACTTTCGTATAATTGCGAAGGATGTCTAAAAAGATTATCTACCTTATTAAAATTAACTGAAAAAATAAAATCAGTTTCTCTGCCGTAAAGTTCAGAATTTATAAAATTTGCTACCCTACCTAAAAAAATTCCTATAGGTGCTGCAAGGGACACCAAATCTGTATATCTAAAAAAATTTAAATTATATTTTTGAGTAAATATATAAGTGGCTAAGCAAACACCCAGCAAGCCACCATGGAAAGACATACCACCTTGCCAAATAAAAAATATTTCAAAAGGATGACTTAAATAATAAAAAAAATTGTAAAAAATTACGTAGCCTAGCCTTCCGCCAATAATTACTCCTAAAATTAGATAAGTGATAAAATCGTCGACTAAAGTTTTTTCCCTTAAATCTTTTGTTAAGAAATTTTTGATATAAAACCAACCTATTAAAAAACCAAAAATATATGCTAATGAATACCACCTTATTTGAAAGGATAAAAATTCAAATGCGACAGGATCTAGGTTATTTACAAACATTATAAAAATGAAATATAAGATATACTATCGTAAAAAAAAAAAATATGTCAAAGTCTAAATTTATCATTGAAAAATTTGCAAAATTATTTGAACAAGGAATTATATCTTATAAAGATTTAAGCGAAGAAATCGTTAATATTGTAAAATCTCAAAGGGACGAGATTGTTTTAAGGATGAAGATTTCTACCAAAGAGGAGACTGAGGTATTAAAGAAACGAATAGAAAAATTAGAAAAGGAAATCAAAACTTTAAAGTCAAAAAAAATTAAAAAGGTAAAGAGATCTTAACCCTTAATCCACCAAGACTAGATTTATCCAATGTAATACTACCCCCGTGGGATCTCACCACATCTGATGAGATTGATAGACCCAAGCCAACACTAGACTTAGAATCACCTCTTCCCTTATTAATTTTGTAAAATGGTTTAAAAACATTTTCATATTCACTCTCAGCTATTCCAGGACCGTCATCATCAACAGTAATTACCAAGCTTTTATGAATCTTTTTTAAATTTACTAAAACTTTATTTGAGTATTTAAGGGAGTTATTAATTAAGTTATCTATACATCTATTTATTAAACTTTTTCTTCCATTAAACAAAATTTTTTGCTCTATATTTGAGGTAATATTATTATTCTCATATTTCATAATTGAATGATTTAGTAATTTTGAAATATCAAAAAGTTCAGTTTTTTCCGATGATGTAGAGCTAGTAAATTGAAGGTATTCATTTAACATTTTTTCCATATCCTCAACATCTTCAGATAATTTACGTGAAATCTTTTCGTCTTTAATTAGAGCTAGTTGAAGTTTAATTCTAGTGAGTGGAGTTCTCAAGTCATGGCTTATACCTGAAAGCATTTCAGATCTTTGGTTTAAGTGTCTCAATATTCTCTTTCTCATTCTCTCAAACTCAAAACCAGCTTGTCTTATCTCCAGAGCACCCGAAGGTCTAAACTCCTCAACATCTTCACCTCTGCCAAATTTTTCTGATGCTTTTGCTAAATTAATTATTGGGCGAGTTTGATTTTTTAAGAAGATTAAAGCGATTGTAATTAACAAAAATGCTGGGAATGTTATCCATAACGCAAATAATCTGGCTGATGTATTAGTGACTCTATTCTTTGGAATTAAAAATTCAAAATAACCATTAAGATATTCAATCTTCAACTCAATTAATTCTTTATATGTAGTTGTATCAAACCAATAATTTTTAAATTTATTTTTCAATTCTCTTCTCAGAGTTCTATCCATGGGACTAAACCATCTTTCCATATCTGTTTCTGGAATATCCCCAAATGTCTGAAACTTCACATTAAAATTATGATGTTCTTTAAATAGTTTAATCAAATTATCTTTTTCATATTCCTCATTTTCGTATGCATCTATAAAAAATTTAATTTCACCTACTAAAGCCCTGGTCATTCCTTTATTAGTTTTAATCCAAAGGCTATCAAAAAAAACAATCGATATAATAATTTGTAATATTATTATTGGTGTAGCTACAATTAGTAATGCTCTATAAAAAAGTCTTTTTGGAAGTAACTTTTTGATATAACTACTCAACCCAGAGAACATAGCCCGAACCTCTAATTGTTTGTAAGTATTTTGGATTTTTTGGATTTGTCTCAATTTTTTTTCTTAGCCTAGTAATAATTACATCAATTGATCTTTCTTTATCGATTTTAATTAAATTACCAATATCAATTCTTGAAAATACTTTACCAGGATTATTTATCATTTTTTCTAAAATAGTTTTTTCAGTATTGTTAATTTTAAAATTACTATTTTGATTGGTAATCATCAACTTATTTAAATCTATTTTAATTGAGCCGAATTCAAGGACGTGTTTCAGATTAACTTTTTTGGTTTTTTTTAAGATATTATTAATCCTTAATAAAAGCTCCTTAGGCTCAAAAGGTTTGGGCAAATAATCATCTGCACCTGTTTCTAACCCTTCAACTCTTTCACTCGCTTCTCCTTTAGCTGTGAGCAAAATGATTGGTGCGTTTAATTTATTTTTATTTTCAGAAATAAATTCTAACCCACTTTTACCAGGCATCATTATATCCAAGACTAAAAGATCAAATTTTATTATTGAAATCTTTTCTTTTGCTTCCAATGCATTTGAAGCAGTATTTACTAGATACCCGTTTTCATTTAAAAATTGTTTAAGTAATGATCTTATCCCCTCGTCGTCATCTACTACTAAAATATGTGATTTAAAATTTTCCATCGATTATTCTTTTTAAAACTATTTCAAAATTTATCACTTCTTTCGAACTTGAGTTAAGTAATGCTTTATAAATCCTTTTTTTTTGGGATAAAAAAATTTCATCAAATATTTTCTTACCTTTATCATTTAAAAAAATATGTTTTACTCTTGTGTCCTTAGTATCCTTTTTAAATTCTAGATAATTTAATTTTTTTAAATCATTTATAACTCTATTTAAACTTTGTTTTGTTACGTTTAGTTTGTTAAGTAATTGAGTAATAGTTATCCCATCATAAAATGATATCAAATGCATAGCTTTATGATGAGCAGTTCCTAAATTGTATTTTTTAAGTACTTTTTTGGAATCGTTAAATGTTTCCCTGTAACCAACAAAGATTTTTTCAATAAAACCTTTTAATTGTTCATCTTTTAGGTAAAGAAGATTTTTCATAATTGGTAAGTTATATTGACATATTATATATAGGAATATATTTTTTATAAATAAATCTTTTTAATATGATTCCTTACGATAAAAGAGACGGTAAAATATGGTACAATTCAGACTTAGTTGATTGGTCTGATGTAAAGCTACATGTTTTAAGTCATGGTTTACATTATGGAAGTTGTGTATTTGAAGGTGAAAGAGTTTACGACGGAAATATTTTTAAACTTGAGGAACATACTTCAAGATTCTTTTATTCAGCAAAAAGAATGGGTTTTGAAATTCCTTATTCTGAGAGCGACATAAATATTGCAACAAAAAAAATTGTATCAGCTCAAAATGTAAAAAATGGCTATGTAAGACCTGTAGCTTGGAGAGGAAGTGAGATGATGGCAATCTCGGCTCAACAAACAAAAATTCATGTGGCCATTGCAACTTGGGAGTGGGGATCTTATTTTGATCCTAAACTTAAAACTGAAGGTATTAAGTTAAATATATCAAATTGGAGAAGACCTTCTCCTGACTCAATACCATGGGATACAAAAGCTTCAGGACTTTACATGATTTGCACTTTGTCAAAACACGAGGCAGAGAGACAAGGCTATACAGATTCTCTAATGTTAGATCACGAGGGAAATGTTGCAGAAGCAACTGGTGCAAATATTTTTTTCAAGGATACTAAAGGGGATCTACATACTCCAGTACCAGATTCATTCTTAGATGGAATTACCAGAAGAACTGTGATTGAAATTGCAAAATCTAAAAATATCAAAGTTATTGAGAGAAAAATCTCAACCAACGAATTAAAAGATTTCGTTGGGTGCTTCTTAACAGGTACTGCAGCCGAGGTAACACCTGTTTCGAAAATATCAAATTATTCTTTTAAAGTTTGCAAAACAATAATGGATTTATCAGATAGTTATCAATCTTTCGTTAGAAAAAAAATTGCAGCTTAATTATTTGTTGTCTTCTGATATTGCATGATCAATGCCTTTTCTCAGATAATCGTAAGCTGTATACAAGGTGATAAAAGCTGAAAGCCATAACAATATAATACCAATAGTTTGCGCGTTGTAGTCTTGAAAATTAATTATTTTATTTCCAGTTTCACCAGTTAAAAGTAATGATATTGAAAACATCTGTAAGAAAGTTTTTAATTTAGCTAATCCTGATACTGGCAAATTCACTTGTCCTTTTGCTAAAAATTCTCTCAGGCCTGAAATTAAAATTTCACGAGTTAAAATGATTATTGCTGCAATTACCTCATAATTTTTTATTGTTCCATCCATTACGAGTAAAATAAGCGCTGTTGCTACAATAATTTTGTCTGCTATAGGATCCAAGAGTTCTCCAAGTTTAGATTCCTCTTTGTATAATCGTGCAAGTAGGCCATCCAAAAAATCAGTAAAAGATGCAATAACAAATAACGTAAATGGAATTATATCTCCGTAAAACCCAGGTAAGTAATATGTTAAAACAAAAACTGGGACTATTATAATTCGTCCAATCGTTAGGTAATTAGGAAATTTTATTTTCATTCGTGGAAGAAATTATATATCTTTTTTGCAACTTTTTCTTCAACTCCTTCCACTGACTTAATCTCATCCAAACTAGCAGACTCCACTGCTCTTGCTGAACCAAAATGGTTAAGCAAAGCTCTTTTTCTAATTGATCCTATACCTTCTATTTGATCCAATAAAGATTTACTTATACCTTTTTTTCTTCGAGCCCTGTGAGCGCTAATCGCAAACCTGTGAGACTCATCCCTTATTCTTTGAAGAAAAAATAGGGTAGGGTCATTTTTTGAAAACTTATATTCTTTTCCATTATGAAAAAAAGTTTCATTTCCACTATTTCTAAACTTCCCTTTAGCAATCGCTATTAGTGGAATATCATGAAGTCCAAGTTCATTTAATGTCTCTCTTGCTACTGAATATTGACCTTTTCCTCCATCAACAAAAATAAGATCAGGAAATGAAAGATGACCTTCTTTTTCTTGCACCGCTTTTTTGAATCTTCTTGTAAGTACTTCTTTCATCATACCATAATCGTCTTGTTCATTTTTTTTCATTTTTATATTAAATTTCCTATATCTTTTTTTAATAAATCCCTCATCTCCGTAAGAAATTAATGCTCCAACACTATTTGTTCCTTGAATATGACTATTGTCGTAAACTTCAATAAGATTAATATTTGTTTCTAAATTAAACTTTGCGACAACCGACTCAAATAGCTCTCTGTTATTTTGAGTTTCATGAAGCTTTCTATTTAAACTATCTTTTGCATTTTTAATTGCTTGATTAATTACTTTTAACTTAGAACCTTTTTTGGCTACTGAAATGTTCACTTGTTTCCTCTCTTTTTGTGAAAGAGTCTGTTCTATCAAAATTTTCTCTTTAATTTCTTGGGATAGAATAATTGAGGATGGGACACTTTTATTTTCATAAAATTGTGAAACAAAAGAATTTAAAATATTGCTTAAATTTTCATCGGGATCATGTTTTGGAAAAAAAGCTTGATTACCCCAATTTTGTTTAGATCTGTAAAAGAATACTTGTATACAAGTTTGTCCAGATTCTTTATATGCCGCAATAACATCGGCCTCAATTAAGTTTGCTTCATTTATCCTTTGAGACGATTGAATTATGTTAAGCGATTTTATTCTATCTCTGAGAATTCCTGCTTTCTCAAAATCAAGACTCTCGCTAGCTTTTTCCATTTGATCGGATAAATTTTTTTGTATTTTTCTTGATTTACCAGAGACAAATTCAATAGCATCATCAACTGTTCTCTTGTATTCATTTTCATCAATATAACCAACACAAGGACCTGAGCATCTTTTGATCTGATATAAAATACAAGGTCGCTGTCTATTTTTAAAAACAGTATCATCACAAACTCTAAGATGGAATATTTTTTGGATCATTTTTATAGTCCAGTTTGCAGATCCAGCAGATGCAAAAGGACCAAAATAAAAACCTTCCTTGGTCTTTTTACCTCTATGTCTTTTTATTTGAGACCACCTGTCTTTATTGCCGATAAAAATAAATGGAAAAGATTTGTCATCTCTTAGCAAGATATTAAACTTTGGTTTATGTTTTTTTATAAGATTAGCTTCAAGAAGCAGTGCCTCACTTTCATTTGATGTAGTTGTGATCTCAATTTTTCGTGTTTGAGATAGCATTCTCTCAGTTCTAATAATATGATTTTTTTCCGATACATAACTTTTGAGTCTGTTAGGCAGGTTTTTTGCTTTACCAACATAAAGAATTTGATCTTTATCACTCAGCATTTTGTAAACACCTGGAAGCTTTGGAATTAAAGGTAACTCTTTCTTTATGATTTCTTTTCCAATTTCAGAACTAATCATGACTTCTTTTTTTTGAGATTTGTATCCCAACAGAAGAGCAATCTCTCATAATCTCGAGTTTTTCTATTTGAAGGCTTATTTTATCTATTCTTTTATCTTTAAAAAGTTCATCAAAAACATCTTCTGCTAATGTTTCAAGAAAATTGTAATGTTTTTTTTTAACAAGTTTTTTAATTAGTCTTACAACTTTTGCGTAATTTACAATTGATTTAATATCCTTATCACTTGATGGTTTTTTGTCTACATAATCTATTTCAAGTGAAAATTTTACTTTTTGTTTTTTTTCTTTTTCAAAGTCAAAATATCCAATTTTAAGATCTAGTAGTAATTCTTTTATAAGAACTTTTTTTTCATAATTAAAAAGCTTTTTAGATTTATTAATTTTTACGATTTTTAAATTACTTCTTTTCATTCCTTACCTCTCAAGACATCTGGTGTTTGCCAGTTTAAGCTTTGACCACTATCGATTGAAATTACTTGCCCTGTAATAGATCTATTTTTAATAAAAAAGTCAACAGCACTACATATTTCTTCTACGTCTACTTGTTTTTTTAAAAGCGTTGAGAGATATTGCCTTCTAAAGTGGCCTTTTGATTGTCTTTTATTTTTAATCGTTGGTCCAGGTGCTATTCCGTTAACTCTTACACGAGGTGCAAGACTCATGGCACTAGTTTTAGTCAAAGTATAAAGACCTGTTTTACTTAAAGTATATGAAAAAAAAAAGGGGGTAAGTTTAAAAACTCTTTGATCAATTATGTTTATTATGTTGTTATTTTTTCCTTTTATACTTTTTCCAAATTCTCTTGATAATATTGCCGGAGCTTTAAGATTAATAGATAAATGTTTTTCCCAACTACTTGAATTGAAATTTTCTAGTTTATCGTTCTCAAAAATTGAAGCATTATTTATTAAACAATCAAAGTATTTTAGTTTCGATTTTGCAAATTTTACTATCTTTTTTAAATCTTTTTCTTTTCCTAAATCACCCTTAACAAGATAAACCTTTGATCCTCTTTTAATTAGTTCTTTTTTTAAATTTTCAGCTTTCGATTTTGATTTATTATAATGAATGACTATATCTTTATTAATTCCAGATAAACTTCTAGCGATTGCAGCACCTATTCTAGTTGCTCCCCCAGTAATTATTATTTTTTGTGCTTCCACTTTTTATCTCTTTTTTTAGTTACCTTAGTTCCTGGCATTCCCAGAGTGGATCTACCTTTAGGATAAAGCTTATTTTTTACATCATATTGTCTTATTTTAGGATTTAAAGTAATTTCAAGTTCAGTACTTTCCAATTTTCTAATTTCATCTCTTAATTTAGCCGCTTCTTCAAACTCTAAGTTAGATGCAGCATCTTTCATTTTTTTATTTAAACCCTTCAAGTGTTTTTTTAAATTGCCACCTATATTTGATCCCTCACTAATTTTTACGTAATCTTTTTCGTAAACACTTTCTAAAATATCGCTTATTTCTTTTTTAATTGATTTGGCATCAATTTTATTTTTTTTGTTATAATCTAATTGAATTTCCCTCCTTCTTTTTGTCTCCAGTATTGCTTTTTTAATACTTTTTGTTTCTTTATCTGCATATAAGATTACTTTCCCTTCGACATTTCTTGCAGCCCTTCCAATTGTTTGAATTAGAGATGTTTCAGATCTTAGAAACCCTTCTTTATCTGCATCTAAAATACCAACCAATGCACATTCAGGTATATCAAGCCCTTCTCTTAATAAGTTAATTCCAACTAAAACATCAAAAACACCCATACGAAGATCACGCATAATTTCTATCCTTTCAAGTGTGTCAATATCTGAATGAAGATACCTAACTTTAATTCCATTCTCATGGAGATACTCAGTCAAATCCTCTGCCATTTTTTTTGTTAAAGTGGTAACTAGAACTCTATAATTTTTTTCAACAACTTTTTTACACTCGTGCATTAAATCATCTACCTGATTTTTTGCTGGTCTTACCTCTACCTCTGGATCAATTAATCCAGTGGGTCTAATAACTTGGTCTATATATTTACCTTTTGTTTGCTCTAGTTCCCACGGTCCTGGGGTTGCTGAAACAAAGATGGTTTGTGTTCTCATTAAATCCCACTCTTCAAATTTTAATGGCCTATTATCCATACATGAAGGTAATCTGAATCCATATTCAGCAAGTGTACTTTTTCTTGATCTATCTCCCTTATACATTCCATTTAATTGAGGAACGGTTACATGAGACTCGTCAACAAATATAATTGCATTATCTGGAAAGTACTCAAATAGAGTTGGTGGAGGTTCACCTGGTTTTCTACCAGATAAAAATCTTGAATAGTTCTCAATTCCCGCGCAAGATCCAGTAGCCTCTATCATTTCTAAGTCAAACTTTGTTCTCTCCTCTAGTCTTTGTGCTTCTAATAACTTATTTTCAGATTTATGTTTTTTAAGAGTAAGTTCTAATTCTTTTCGGATATTTATCACTGCCTGCTCTACAGTAGGCTTTGGTGTAATGTAGTGACTGTTTGCATAAACTTTTATTAAGTTTAAATCTCTGACCTTATCACCGGTCAAAGGATCAAACTCTTCTATTTGCTCAAGTTTATTTCCAAAGAGACTTATTCTCCAGGCTCTATCTTCTAGATGTGAGGGAAAAATTTCAAGATTTTCACCTCTTACTCTAAAAGTGCCTCTATAAAAGTTTTGATCATTCCTTTTGTATTGCAAAGCAACAAAAGATTTAATTATTTGTTCCCTGTTATATTCATAATTTTTTTGAAGTGTTAATGTCATTTTACTATAAGCTTCTACGGAACCTAATCCGTAAATACATGACACACTCGCAACAATAAGTACGTCGTCTCTTTCTAGCAAAGATCTTGTTGCTGAGTGACGCATTCTATCAATCTGTTCATTTATTGAAGCTTCTTTTTCGATATATGTATCTGACCTTGGTACGTATGCTTCAGGGGTATAGTAGTCATAATATGAAACAAAATACTCCACAGCATTTTCAGGAAAAAAAGTTTTCATTTCGCCGTAAAGTTGAGCAGCTAATGTTTTGTTTGGGGCTAATATTAAAGCTGGTCTATTCGTAGCTTCAATAACTTTTGCCATTGTGAAAGTTTTACCTGATCCTGTAACCCCCAACAAAACTTGATTAAATTGTTCTTTATTAGCCCCAGAGACCAGTTTTTTAATTGCTTCTGGTTGATCACCTGCGGGTGTAAAATTTGAAATTATTTTAAACTTCTTTCCTCCCTCAAGTTTTCCACTGATTTGTGGTTTTTTTCCCTCTAAATCGGTAATTAAATCTTGATATGTATTTTGCATATATTAAACAAAGTAATAAAATAAAATTATATTTCAATGAGCATTATATCGGATAGCTTAAAAAGAATAAAACCTTCTCCAACTATCGCCGTTACTCAAAAAGCCAAGGAATTAAAAGCTGCAGGAAAAGATGTAATAGGTCTAGGCGCTGGAGAGCCAGATTTTGACACCCCAGATAATATTAAAAAAGCGGCAATAGATGCCATTCAATCTGGTGATACAAAATATACGGCTGTGGATGGAACCAAAGATTTGAAAGAGGCAATTGTTAAAAAATTTAAAAGGGAAAATAATCTTAATTATACATTAGATCAAATAACTGTTGGAGCAGGGGGCAAGCATGTAATTTACAATTTAATGATGGCAACGTTAAACAAAGGTGATGAGGTAATCATTCCTGCACCATATTGGGTGTCATACCCAGATATTGTTTTATTGGCAGGAGCTAATCCGATAGTGATAGAGTGTTCTGAAGATCAGGGTTTCAAATTAAGTGCAAAAGATTTAGAGGCGAAAATCACTAATAATACTAAATGGCTTATTCTAAATTCACCCTCTAACCCAACAGGAGCTTGTTATTCAGAGCAAGAGATCAAAAATTTATCTCAGGTCTTAAAAAGAAATCCACATGTGAATATACTTAGCGATGACATATATGAACATATCACTTACGATGATTTCAAATTTTTTACAATTGCTCAAATACCTGAAATTAAAAATAAGGTTATTACTATGAATGGTGTTAGTAAATCATATGCAATGACTGGTTGGAGAATAGGTTATGCAGCTGGTGACAAAGACATAATTAAAGCTATAGCCAAGATTCAATCTCAATCAACAACTAATCCTTCATCTATAAGTCAAGCAGCAGCCGTTGAGGCCCTAAATGGAAAACAAGACTTTATCCCAGTAAGAGCAAAAGCTTTCCAGGAAAGAAGAGATTTTGTTGTAAACTCTTTAAATGCTATTGAAGGAATAAGTTGCCTAAAACCAGAAGGAGCTTTTTATGTTTTTCCAAACTGCAAAGGATTAATAGGTAAAAAAGATAAAAGTGGAAAAAAAATTACAAATGATACAGACTTTGTTCAGTCATTATTAGAAAATAATGATGTAGCGGTTGTCCAAGGATCAGCTTTCGGGTTAGAGGGTTTTTTTAGAATTTCATATGCAACTTCAATGGAGAAGCTTGAAATAGCAATGAAAAGAATAAAATCTTTTTGTGAGAGTTTAAAATAAAATTTAACCTGCTAGATATTTTTCTGCCTCTAAAGCAGCCATACATCCCATACCTGCCGCTGTAACAGCTTGTCTAAAAATTTTGTCTTTAACATCTCCGGCCGCAAATATTCCTGGAACGTTTGTTTCTGTGGAGTCTGGCTTTGTAATCAAATAGCCTTCCTTATCCATTTTTAATTGATCTTTAAACAGTTGAGTTGCAGGATCATGGCCAATCGCAATAAATAGCCCATCGATTTTTAAATCACTTGTTTTGTTATTCTTTACATTCTTGATTTTTAAACCTTTAACATTTTTAGGATCATCATCCCCAATAATTTCCTCAACGACTGAATCCCAAATAATCTCAATTTTTTCGTTATCCATAAGCTTTTTTTGCAGCATTTTTTCTGCTCGTAACTTATCTCTTCTATGTATTAGTTTTACCTTTGATGCAAATTTTGTGAGAAACATCGCTTCTTCAACGGCAGCATTTCCACCACCAACTACTGCAACAGTTTTTTCTTTAAAAAAGAAACCGTCACATGTAGCACATGCAGAAACCCCAAAACCCCTAAATTTTTTTTCAGACTCAAGGTTTAGCCATCTTGCCTGAGCGCCTGTAGAGATGATAATTGAGTCTGCAGTATATTTTTTACCACTTTCACCCAAAGCTTCAAAAGGTTTAGACTTAAAATTAACAGATGAGATATGATCTTCAATCATTTCAGTTCCAACAGCTTTAGCTTGATCTTTCATTTGGTCCATTAGCCAAGGCCCTTGAATTACTTTTGCAAATCCAGGATAATTTTCCACATCAGTTGTTGTAGTTAACTGTCCACCAGGTTCCATTCCATGAACTAAAACTGGATTTAACATAGCTCTTGCAGCATAAACTGCCGCTGTATATCCGGCTGGGCCAGACCCAATTATTAACACTTTTGTGTGTTTAGTTGGATTTTGATTCATATCAAAGCTATATAGTAATTTATGTCTAAATTAAAAGGGTTATTATTAACAGAGGGAATGCATGGCATGATAAGTCAAGTCGAGGGTTTGGCTAAAGCATTAGACATTGATTACACTCACCAAAAAGTTGAATTAAACATGTTTACAAAACTTTTTCCCCCAAAAATAACTCCTATTTCAAATTTATTTTTTAAAAAGTTCACAGTACCAGAAATTGATTTAATTATTTCATGTGGAAGAAAAAGCGTCATACCTTCGCTATATCTAAAAAAGAATTCAACTAAAAAAATTGTGAATATTCATATTCAGGATCCTAAAGTTTCATTATCAAATTTTGATTATGTGATTGTACCTGAGCATGATGGATTGAATGGCAAAAACATTATTAGCTCCAAAGGTGCTTTACACTATCTTACTTTAACAGAAATTGAAAAAAATCATAATTACTTAATTGATAAAATTAATAAAAACAAACAACAAATACTTCTAGTTTTAGGAGGTCCCAATAAATATTATAATTATGATAAAAAAAACTTGAGTAAAATTTTTGAAAATATTAAAAAATTAGCAGAAAAAAATAATCTTCAAATTATTATTATTCCCTCCATGAGAACTCCAGCTGACGCCATTGATTACGCGAATAAATTCTTTGGAAGTGAAAATCTTGTTATTCAAAATGTTGATAAAAAAGCTTATTTAAGTGGCCTATCGATTGCTAAATTTTTAGTAGTTACTTGCGACTCGACGTCAATGATTTCTGAAGCAGCTTTAACCGGAAAACCAATATATGTAGCTCAAATACCACCAAAAAGGGATGACCACAGGTTCAGGCAATTTAGGGACTTGTTTAGTAAATTAAATATTATAAAGAATTTAGAAAGTAGTTTAGATATATGGAAATATGAAAAACTTGATGAAACTAATAGAATTGCAAATTTAATAAAACAGAAATTGTAATGTCATTTTTAAATTCTTTACAAAATAAATTAAAGAAGTTTGACGATCCATTTTTACATTGGGAATTAGACAAACCTCTTACTGAAGAACAAATCAACGAAATAGTCAAAGCTGATATTGCAAATCCTATTGAACATGATTTGAATTATGATGGGACAAGAGCCATTGATGGCGGAGCTCCAGAATTTAGAAAAGGGTTATCTCATGGTGGAAAAGCGCTTAAGTTTAGATGTTTTATAACAAAAGATAATTCAAATGAATTCCCAAACTTAATGAAATTGATTAAAGAGCTTCAGAGTAAAGAAGCTCATGAAAAAGTTTCTAAACTTGTTGGTAAAGATTTATCAAATTCTTATGTAAGAGTTGAAGTCATATGTGATAGGAAAGGTTTTTGGTTAAAACCTCATTGTGATATTGAAGAAAAATTAATGTCGTGTTTGTTATTTGTTAATAAAACAAATGAAAGTGAAGACTTAGGAACTGACTTTTACAATAATGACCTGAAAAAAGTAAAGACAATGCCTTATAAAGATAATTATGGTTATTTTTTCACTAGTGGCCCAGGTACATGGCATGGTATGGAAAAAAAAGAAATTCGTAAAGAGAGAAGATGCCTACAAGTGAACTACGTAACTTTTAAAACTGATTGGAAAGTTGACTAGATATCCTGAAGAGATTTAACGCCTAACTTTTTAGTTTTCAGAGATTTAATAGCTTCTAAAAAAGAATAAGCAGTTGACATGTTTGTGCAATAGGGGATTTTGTTTGCCAATGCTCCTCTTCTTAACGCTTTTGCGTCGTTAATTCTGTGTTCACTATTTCCTCCTCCAGTATTAATTACCAAAGAAATTTTTTTTGAATTTAAAACATCAACAATATGTGGTCGACCACTACTTACTTTGTTAATTGTTTTGCATTTAATACCGTTATTATTCAAAACCTTTGAAGTTCCTTTTGTTCCTGAAATAGTAAAACCAAATTTTTTTAATCTTTGCGCTATTCCTATTATTTCCTGCTTATGCGAGTCTTTCACAGATAGAAATGCCATACCTCCTACTGGCAAAGAATTAGAGGCAGCAATTTGACTTTTTGCTACTGCCATCCCAAAATCTTCGTCAAAACCCATAACCTCACCGGTCGATTTCATTTCAGGACCAAGCAAGACATCGCTATCCGGAAACTTATTAAATGGAAAGACAGCTTCTTTAACAGCATATCTCTTATTTTTCTTGTATTTCAAATTGTATTTAAAAAGTTTTTCTCCAGCCATTATTCTAGAGGCAATTTTAGCTAAAGGGATACCGTTAGCTTTTGAAACAAATGGAACAGTTCTGCTCGCTCGCGGATTCACTTCTATAACAAAAATTTCATCTTTTTTAATTGCAAATTGAATATTTAAAAAACCTTTAACACTCATAGCCAAAGCTAATTTTCTTGTTTGAATCTTTATCTCTTTTAATATGTTCTCTTTAATTGATACTGGCGGCAAACAGCAAGCAGAGTCTCCAGAATGTATTCCTGCTTCTTCTATATGTTGCATAATACCTGCAACGTAAACATCTTTTCCATCTGCAATCGCATCAACATCAACTTCCATTGCATTATCAATAAACTTATCAATTAAAATTGGATTATTTTCAGACGCATCAAAAGCCT
>CACKGF010000003.1 GCA_902599625.1 uncultured Pelagibacteraceae bacterium
AATAGACTTACTGAAATAAGTCATAAGCTAGGTATTAGTGTAACAGATTTTAAAAAGTTACTTAGTAGAGTTCAGAAAGGAGAGAAGGAATCAAGGATTGCAAAAAAAGAGATGGTAGAAGCTAATTTGAGATTAGTAATTTCAATTGCTAAGAAATACACTAATAGAGGATTGCAATTTTTAGATTTAATTCAAGAGGGAAATATTGGTTTAATGAAGGCAGTTGATAAATTTGAATATAGAAGAGGTTATAAATTTTCTACTTATGCAACTTGGTGGATTAGACAAGCAATTACAAGATCAATTGCTGACCAGGCAAGAACAATTAGAATACCCGTCCATATGATAGAAACTATAAATAAGATTGTCAGAACTCAAAGACTGATTTTGAGCGAGTTTGGTCGCGAAGCAACACCAGAGGAACTTGCAAAAAAACTTAGAATGCCTTTGGAAAAAGTAAGAAAGGTTTTAAAAATTTCAAAAGAACCTGTTTCACTTGAGAAACCAGTTGGAGATGAGGAAGATAGTAGTTTAGGCGATTTTATTGAAGACACAAAAGCATTAGCTCCTCTAGAACAAGCTATCAAATCAAATCTCTCTGAGGCAACTACTAAAATTTTATCAACTTTAACTCCTAGAGAAGAAAGAGTATTAAGGATGAGATTTGGTGTAGGAATGAATACAGATCATACTTTAGAGGAAGTAGGATTACAATTTTCTGTGACAAGAGAGCGTATAAGGCAAATTGAGGCTAAAGCTTTAAGAAAGCTCAAACATCCAAGTAGATCGAAACAACTTAAGAGCTTTTTAGAAAGTTAAAATTTTATTTAACTAAATGGACTTAGTAAGTGTAATAATTCCATACTACAAGAAAAGAAATTTTATTAAAGAGACTATAGTTTCGATCATAAACCAAAGTTATAATTTTTTAGAGATTTTAATTATCTATGACGACACAAATCTTAATGATCTAGAATTTTTACAAGAAATATCAAAAATAGATAACAGGATTAAAATTATCAACAATTATAAAAGATTAGGAGCTGGCCTTTCGAGAAATAAAGGTATTGAACAATCAAATGGAAAATATATAGCATTTATTGATGCTGATGATACTTGGTCACCAAATAAACTTAAGGATCAGATATCATTCATGAAGAAGAACAACTATCAAATATCACATACATCCTATTTTATTATTGATGAAAAAAAAAAAATTGTTGGTCAAAGGAAAGCTAGAGATTTACTATCAATTAACGAAATTTTGAAATCTTGTGATATTGGTTTGTCTACAGTAATTATTGAAAAAAAAGTAATAATAAAAACTGATACAAAATTTCCACAACTCACTACTAAAGAGGACTTTGTTTTTTGGTTAAAATTAATGAAAAAAAACTACAAGTTTTATGCCTATGATGGCAACCTTACAAATTGGACAGACTCGAAAAACTCTCTTTCGTCTTCTACAATCCAGAAGTTGTTTGATGGCTTTAAGGTCTACAATTATTACATGAATTATAATATGGTAAAATCTATGTATTATTTGATTTGTTTAAGTTTAAATTATATCAAAAAAAAATAAGATGATTTTTTTCGGTGTTTATTTATTGCTAGTAACACTTCTGTCTTTAATTTTTAAAAAAAAGGGCATATTTTTAAATTATTCTGGAGACATACATCAATCTTTTTCTAACAAAAAAAACATACCTTTATCTGGTGGTATTTTTGTGCTTATCCCAATAGTTTTTTTTTTAAATGATCTTTTCACAAATTGCTTTATAATTTTAATTTACTTAGTTGGTTTTTTTTCTGACAGGAAAATTCTTGTTTCACCTAAAAAAAGATTTTTAATACAATGTGTTTTAATTTTATTGTTTGTAGTAATTTTTGATTTTAGAATAAACTCATCTAGAATCGAATTATTTGACCTTGCCTTGGATAATAAGATCTTTGCTGTTCTTTTTTCAGCATTTTGTTTATTAATTTTAATCAATGGTAGTAATTTTGTTGATGGTTTGAATGGATTATTAATTTTTTATACGATTATTGTTTTTTTCATGTTAACCAAATTAAATTTGATAGATAATTCAATAATTTCAAATCAGTCAATTAATCTTATTATATTCGTACTTTTGGTACTTTTATTACTAAACATCTTTAATGTTTTAATGCTCGGAGATAGTGGAGCATATTTGCTAGGTTTTTTTATGGGATTTGTAATAATTAGTTCTCATATAAAAAATACCGATATTTCACCATACTTTTTTATTTCATTGATTTGGTATCCTTGTTTTGAAAATTTATTTTCAATTTTAAGGAAATTAAATAGAGAGTTTTCACCCCTAAAACCAGATAGCAAGCATCTTCATCAACTTGTTTTCTTCCTTTTAACAAAAAAATTTAACTTAAAATTAATTATTTCTAACAATTTTAGTAGCGCAATAATATGTTTTTTTAATTTTTTAATTATATATATTTCCTCTTTAAATCCGGGAAGCACAATTTTTCAAATAAAATTGATAACCACATCAATTATTTTTTATATTGTGAGTTATATGTTTTTGTTTAATTTTTATAAATTAAATTTAACATCTAAAAAATAATTTTATCATTGAAAATAATATTTTCAGACCGTCTTTAAATGCATTTACTTTTTTTTCCCCTGCAATTCTTGACCTCTCGTATGATTTGTTTGTACAAATTTTATAATCAGCTCTTTTAGCTTTTATTGGTAACTCTACACAAAATGAAAAATCTTTTGCAGTTAGATCGAGTTTTTTTGCACATGAGGTTCTAGCCATCACATAAGTATAAAGAATATCAGAGATGCTTAATTTAAAAAAAATCTTTCCTAAATAAGTAAAAATATAATTACCTATAAATGTAACAAATGTATCGTCATCACTTCCACAATTTTTCTCATATCTAGAGGCAAAAACAAAGTCATATTTATCATCTCTAAGTTTCTTAATCATCACATCTAATTCTTTTGGATCAAATGACCCATCGGCATTAAAAATACAAAAAAATTCTGTCTCAACTGTTTCAATTCCTTTTTTTAATGCATCGCCATATCCCTTAGAGTCTTGGAAAATGATCTTACAATCGTAAGTTTTTATAGCTTCAATAGTAGTTTCATCTGATGCTTCTAATATGATATTTTTCTTAAAATTATACTTTAAAAGCTCATCCAACACTTTGGGTAAAGACTCTTTCTCATTTTTAGCTGGTATTATTAAAGTAAGATCACTCATCTAAATTTGAACACATATAATTGATTAAAAATCAAAAACAACAAAATTTATTTATTAGAAGAAAGCTTTTTTAATTCAATATAATTATGAATACATTATAAATACTTTATGGTGAGCAATTATATAATATTTTTTATAAGCTACTTTTTAATAGTCTTATCTGTAGTTGGACACGGTGTTTTAGCAATTAAACTAACAAAAACCAATATATCAACAGAAGAAATAGGGTTTGTTGGTTTGGTTGGTATATTTTTCTTAATATTATACTCTTATGTTACCCATTTTTTCGTAAGTCATGGTTATTTACATAATATAATTTTTATTACTATCGGTCTTGTATCAATTTATTATTTCAGATCGAAAATTTTAACAAAAAGAAATGTTGTTTTTTTATTTTCAATTTTCTCGATTATTTTTTTAGCTTTTATAATTTTTAAAACTCACGATGACTTTGGATACTACCATTTCCCATATAGCTATTACATAAATAAATTTTCAATGATAATTGGAACTGGACCAATTAATCATGGTTTTAGAACTCCTTCATCTATTTTTTATTTAAACTCATTATTTTATTTACCGTATTTAGATTATTATCTTTACCATATGGGCGCTGCACTAGTTTTAGGATTTGCAAATATTATTATAATTTCGAATATCAAAAAATATTCTGAAAAAAAGGAAAATAATCAGTTTTTTTTTCTTAATTTACTCGCATTCATTCTTATCAACGTTTTTTTTTATCGATTAGCAGAGCATGGAACAGACAGATCGGCTCAAATCCTCATATTTTTATTTTTTATTTATATTCTTTCTATACGAGGATATTATGAAAATTTTGATAGTATATTACCAAAATTGATAATTTTATTAAGTATAATAATTTCCTTAAAATCTTTTTATGTCCTATACTTTGTTTTTATTATTCCCTTAATCTTCTACATTATTAAAGATAATAAAATGCACCTCATTTATAAAATCTTTAAAAGCCCAATATTGTATTTTTCTATTTTAATGGGACTTTGTGTAATTTTAGTTTATTTTTTCAATACTGGATGCTTATTATACCCAGTGCAACAAACTTGTATAAGTGGAATAGAATGGGGTATTCCAAAATCAGAAGTAAGCACTCTCAACACCCATTATCAATGGTGGGCAAAAGCAGGTGGTGGTCCTGGATATACTCATGAAATGGAAAAGAATTTGTATATTAAAAATTTTAACTGGTTATCAAATTGGATTGATAAATATTTCTTTAATAAAATGACAGATTTTCTTGCGGGCCTTTCATTTATATTAATCTTTTTGATAATTACTTTTAAATCAAAAAAAAAAGATTCAGACAATAGAAATTTTAGCTACAATCTTTTATATTATTGTCTAATAATTTTGTTACTTGTAGAATGGTTTTATAATCATCCCTCCCTAAGATACGGAGGCTATATTATTTTTGCACTAATATTTTTTATTCCATTATCTCATTTATTATCAAAATATCAAGTTACTAGAAAATTCTCGCTGAAAACTACTATTCTATTAGTCTTTGTAATTTCAATTTTTATAGGGAGGAACATTGACAGAATTCTTTACGAGCAGAACTTTTATCAAGCTAACTTTGAACGAAATATGTTTTTTTTCACTGATAAAAAACATTTTAGAATTGACACAAAACTTAAAGATCTTTCAAAAATATATAATAATTGTAATCCCAGTATTAATAAATGTTCAAATAATCAAGACTTTATTATTAAAAAAGGTTATGGAAAAATGATTTTAATCAAGATTAGAAATTAGATATTAAATTTGTTCAAATTTTTTTTAGTTAAAAAATAAGTATTAACAAATGTTTAAAAAGATTATATTAGGTAAACATGAATAAAAAAATAGCCTTAATTTTTGGTATAACTGGACAGGATGGTTCATATCTTGCAGAATTTTTGTTAAAAAAAAAATATATTGTTCATGGAGTCAAAAGAAGGTCATCTTCAATTAATACTTCAAGAATTGATCACATCTATCAAGAGCCCAGTCTTAAATCGAGAAATTTTTTTCTTCATTATGGTGACATAACAGACTCTACATCAGTTTCAAAGATTATTAGGATGATAAAACCACATGAAATTTATAATTTAGCAGCTCAATCACATGTCGCTGTATCTTTTGAAGTACCTGAATACACTGCCAATGCTGATGCGCTCGGAGCTCTTAGAATTCTTGAAGCGATTAAATTTCATAAATTAGAGAGAAAAACAAAATTCTACCAGGCTGGAACATCTGAAATGTTCGGAAAAGTTCAAGACGTACCTCAGACTGAGAAAACAAATTTTTATCCATTAAGCCCATATGGTGTCGCAAAATTGTATGCACATTGGATAACAAAGAATTACAGAGAGGCGTATAATATTTTTGGATCAAACGGTGTTTTATTTAATCATGAAAGCCCTAGAAGAGGTGAGACATTTGTAACTAAAAAAATAATAAAAGCCCTTGTAAGAATTAAGATGGGTTTTCAAAAACAATTAGTCTTAGGTAACTTAGACTCGAGAAGGGACTGGGGGCATGCGAAAGATTATGTAGAGGCTATGTGGAAAATACTTCAACAAAAAAAACCAGACGATTATGTAATAGCAACTGGAAAACAATATAGTATAAGACAGTTTATTAACTTTGTGGCTAAAAAGTTAAATATGAAAATTTCATGGAAGGGAAAAGGGCTTAACGAAACAGGTTATGATGTTTTGAAAAAAAAAAATATAATTTTAGTTGATAAAAATTATATAAGACCTTTAGATGTAAATACTCTTTTAGGGAATGCTGCAAAAGCACGAAGAGAGTTGAAATGGAAACCCCAAATAAATATTCATAAACTTATTGATGAAATGATTACAGAGGAAATGAATATTTTAGGTAATGATCAATAAAAAAAGCAAAATTTTTGTTGCAGGCCACAAAGGTATGGTTGGATCTGCAGTTGTTAGAAAATTAAAAGAAAAAGGCTTTTCTAAAATTATATTTGCAGAAAAAAAAAAATTAAATTTACTTGACCAGAATAAAGTTTTTAAATTTTTAAAAAAAAAAAAACCTGATTTAGTAATTATAGCAGCTGCTAAGGTTGGGGGAATTCAAGCGAATTCTAATTTTAAGCAAATATTTATTTATGAAAATCTTCAAATTCAAAATAATTTAATTCATGGATCATTTCTTGCAAAAGTAAAGAATCTCGTTTTTTTGGGATCGAGCTGTATTTATCCCAAATTTTGCAAACAACCAATGAAAGAGAGTTATTTACTTAGTGGTAAATTAGAGGAAACAAATGATGCTTATGCAATAGCTAAAATAGCTGGTATAACAATGTGTTATAATTACTCTCTTAAATACAAATTAAATTACCAGTCTTTAATGCCACCAAATTTATTTGGACCTGGTGATAATTATGATTTGAAAAATTCTCATTTTTTTCCGGCTCTATTGAAAAAGATTTATTTAGCAAAAATAAAAAGTAAAAAGAAACTTAATGTTTGGGGTACTGGGAAACCCAGAAGAGAATTAATGTTTGTTGAGGATTTCGCAGATGCTCTAATTTACTTTATGAATAAAAAAATAAAAGAGCCTTTTATCAATATTGGTGTAGGAAAAGATTTTACTATCGAATGGTACGCTAAATACATTATGAAAAAATTAGGGACAAAATTAAAAATTAGTTACGATAAAAATAAATTTGATGGTATGCCAAAAAAATGTCTAGATATAAGCCTTGCAAAAAAATATGGCTGGAAACCAAAGAACAACCTAGACTATGGTTTTGATCTTACTTTAAGAGATTTTCTCAAAAATAGATAAATTCGAGTTAAAATTATTATTTACAAGTTATAAATTTAAAGTATAAGTCTTATGCCTGGTGATTATTGCGAAGGTGTAATACCCGATCCCATTCCGAACTCGGTAGTCAAGCCCTTCTGCGCCGATGGTACTTTGTCTTAAGACATGGAAGAGTAGGACGTTGCCAGGCTAATAAATTATGAAAATAAAAAGCTCCCTTAAATCATTAAAAAAAAGAGATCTTAACTCAAAATTAGTTAAGAGAAGAGGAAGAGTTTACATAATCAATAAAAAAAACCCAAAATTTAAAGCAAGACAGAAGTAATTTATGGATAATGAAAACCATAAAAAAACATGGGATAATTTCACGAAGTTCGTTCTTTGGGGGACAATTTCAGTCATTGTTATTTTAACACTTCTAGCTATTTTCTTACTATAATTTAAATGATAGTAGGTTCCATCATCGAAGATCGAAAAATTGAGAGCAGAGTTGCCCTTACTCCAGAGAATGTAAAAAAATTTCTTGGAATAGGCTTTAAAGTATTAATAGAAAAAAAATATGCCGAACACATTGGAATAAAAGATGACGAATATGTATCATCAGGTGCGGAAATATCTGAAGATAAAAAAAAAATTTTGGCTAATTCTAATTTCATAGTCCAATTAAATTTACCTTCTGAAGAAAATTTAAATTCTTTAAAAGAAAATCAAAACTTAATTGGTGTATTCAATCCTTACTCAAATAAAGAAATTATTTCTAACTTAACAAAAAAGAAAATCAACGTTTTTTCATTAGAACTTCTTCCAAGAATTACCAGAGCTCAATCGATGGATATTCTTTCGTCTCAAGCAAACTTAGCTGGATACAAAGCTGTAGTAGAAGCTTTTGCAAACTTTAAAAAAGCAGTTCCAATGATGATGACGGCAGCAGGAACTATTCCAGCGGCAAAAATTTTAGTTGTAGGTGCAGGTGTTGCAGGATTACAAGCAATTGCAACAGCAAAACGAATGGGTGGTATAGTTTTTGCAACTGATGTCAGAATGTCATCTAAAGAACAAGTTGAGAGTTTGGGGGGTAAATTTTTGACTGTAGAAGGCGCAGAAAATCTTGAGACTTCTGGTGGATACGCTAAAGAAACCTCAGATGAATTTAAAAAAAAACAAGAAGATCTTCTTGCTGAAACATTGAAAAAAATTGATATTGTAATCTGTACAGCATTAATTCCTGGAAAAAAAGCTCCAGTAATTATTAAAGAAAGTATGATTAAAAATATGCAGTCAGGCTCTGTAATTTATGATTTAGCGGCTGTTCAGGGCGGAAACACTGCTGTAACCAAAGCTGATGAAGAAGTTGATTTAAATGGAGTTAAAATTATGGGTGAAAAAAATATATTAAACAAACTTCCAGTCTCAGCTTCAAACTTATATTCAAAAAATATATTTAATTTCGTATCTAATCTTTATGATAAAGAAAAAAAGAATGTTAATATTAATTTAGAGGATGAAATAATAAAGGAAACATTGGTAAAGTAATTATGGAAATAGATCCGTTTATTTTTAGATTAAGTATATTTATATTATCAATATTTGTTGGTTACTATGTTGTATGGAGCGTAACTCCTTCATTACACACTCCTTTGATGTCAGTAACAAACGCAATATCTTCAGTAATTATAGTTGGAGCTATTATTGCCTCATTGGCAGGTACAAATTTAAGTGTTTTTAATCAATCTAGTATATTTGGATTTTTAGCTATCGTATTGGCAGCAATAAATATTTTTGGTGGATTTTTGGTGACACAAAGAATGTTAGCAATGTACAAGAAAAAAAAGAAAGATAAAAAATGATCTCTGCAAATTTATTAGCAATATTCTATCTTATCTCAGGAATTTTATTTATTTTAGCATTAAGAGGCTTGTCTTCACCAGAAACTTCAAGACAAGGTAATTTATTTGGAATAATTGGAATGGCAATCGCTATAACTGTTACGTTCCTTTCCATTGATAATTTCACAAGTGGATTTCTTTATGTCATACTTTTTCTGCTTATTGGGGGTTCAATAGGTGCTTTCATTGCATTTAAAATTCCCATGACTGCAATGCCAGAATTGGTAGCTGGTTTTCATAGTTTAGTGGGATTAGCTGCAGTGTTTGTTGCTATATCTGCTTTTATAAGTCCTGAAGTTTTCAATTTAGGTACCTCAGGAAATATTAAACTTGCTAGTTTAATTGAGATGTCGATAGGAGCAGCTGTTGGGGCGATTACTTTTTCAGGTTCAATAATAGCTTTTCTTAAATTAAGAGGATTAATGTCAGGGTCTCCAATAACTTTTCCAGGACAACATATATTGAACTTATTAATTTTAATTTCTATTATAATTCTTACATATTTTTTATGTTTAAATCAGTCCCCTAATTTTTTCTGGTCATTAATTGCTATTTCTTTTCTTGTCGGTTTTTTATTAATCATTCCAATAGGTGGCGCAGATATGCCAGTAGTAATTTCAATGCTAAATTCTTATTCAGGCTGGGCTGCAGCTGGAATAGGTTTTACCTTAGAAAATACTGCCTTAATAATCACTGGTGCTTTAGTGGGTTCCTCGGGTGCAATATTATCTTACATAATGTGCAAGGGTATGAACAGATCATTTTTTAATGTGATACTTGGAGGATTTGGAGGAACGGATCAAACTTCAAATAAGACAAGTAAAGAACAAAAACCGGTGAAAAGTGGAAATGCAGATGATGCAGCTTTTTTAATGAAAAATGCATCATCAGTTATAATTGTTCCTGGATACGGAATGGCTGTTGCTCAAGCGCAGCATGCATTAAGAGAAATGGTAGACTCTCTGAAAAAAAATGGTGTTAAAGTTTCATACGCAATTCATCCTGTTGCAGGCAGAATGCCTGGGCATATGAATGTTTTATTAGCTGAAGCAAACGTTCCTTATGATGAAGTGTTTGAATTAGAAGAGATCAATAATGATTTTGCCAATTGTGATGTGGCTTATGTAATAGGAGCAAACGATGTTACAAATCCAGTTGCTAAAACAGATCCCCAAAGTCCGATATATGGCATGCCTGTGCTTGATGTTGAAAAAAGTAAGTCTGTTTTGTTTGTCAAAAGAAGTTTATCACCAGGTTATGCAGGTATAGACAACGATCTGTTTTATAGAGATAATACTTTAATGTTATTTGCAGATGCTAAAAAAATGACAGAAGATATAATTAAGAATTTATAATTTGACAAAAATATTTTGTGATATCGCCGACATAAATCTGATCAAAAAATTTGATAGAAAGAAAATTGTTAAAGGTTTTACAACTAACCCATCTTTAATGAGAAAAGCAGGAGCAAAAGACTATCAGAATTATTCAAAAAAAATTTTAGGAGTAACCAAAAAACCAATTTCTTTTGAAGTATTTGCAGATAATCATGAAGAAATGATAAAACAGGGAAAAAAAATTTCTAAGTGGGGAAAAAATGTATTTGTTAAAGTTCCTTATTCGAATACAAAAGGTAAATTTTCTGGGAAAGTAATTAAAGCTTTAAATTCAAAAAAAATAAAACTTAATATTACAGCTGTTTATAACGCAACACAAACTCAAAAGATTTTAAAGAATATTGATAAAAAAACTAAGGTAATAATATCTATATTTGCTGGAAGAATGGCTGATGCAGGAAAAAATCCATTACCTGAATTTAAAAAAAGTTTAAAGATTTCAAAAAAATTTAAAAACGTCGAAATATTGTGGGCAAGTACAAGAGAAGCATACAATCTTTTACAGGCAAAAGAATTAGGTTGCCAAATTATAACTGTACCTCCAAAAATAATTGAAACAATAGAAAATTTTGGAAAAACTTTTGATAAACTTACAAAGGATACAGTTAAAGGTTTTCTAATCGACAGTAAGAAGTCAAGATTTAAAATTTAATTGGTTGCGGGGGACGGATTTGAACCGCCGACCTTCAGGTTATGAGCCTGACGAGCTACCAGACTGCTCCACCCCGCGATATTAAATTCTGTTTTTAAGTTTGTTAAGTTTCTTAACTCTTTTAATATTCTCTTGCAGGATTCTTTTTTTTTTTTCAGATGGTTTTTCGTAAGTGTTTTTAAGTTTGACTATCTTAAAAAAACCGTCTCTTTGGAGTTTTCTTTTTAAAACTCTCAAAGCTTGTTCTACATTATTGTCTTTTACGTCTATTTTAATAACATCCTCCAAAAAAAAAGTTTAAATAACACTTATAAAATTTCATGTCTATCAGTTTTTTTAAGAATTTTGACTTTGATTTGCTTTTAAAGCCTTCTCTTTTAATTTTTTCTCTCTCTTAATACGTCTTTCCGCTTTTTCACTTGCCTCGATAAGGTCTTTTTGAGTGAATAAATTCATTGCAACGGGGTCTTTTGCATTTAAATTATTATAATTCCAGTAACTTTTATTTCTAATAGATACAACTGAGTTTTTCGTTATTCCAACAAGTTTAGCTATTTGAGAGTCCTTTAATTGCGGATAGCTTTTAATCAACCATAAAACAGAGTCTGGTTTATCTTGCCTTTTTGACAAAGGAACATATTTCTTAATTTTCTTTTCATCAGATGTAATTTCCACATCAGTATTAGTAATTTTTAAAGCTCTATCTTGATCCTTGCTAGATAATTCTATTTCTTCCTTAGTCAGTTGTCCTGATGTGATAGGATTATAAGCTTTAATACCTTTTGCCACCTCTCCATCTGCGATACCTTGAACTTCTACCTCGTGAAGGTTACAAAAATCAGCAATCTGTTTAAATGTTAAAGTTGTGTTTTCTACAAGCCAAACAGCTGTTGCCATTGGCATTAATGGCGTTTGTGTCATTTTATTTGCTCTTAGATTTGAAGTTTTGGAATTTTTTATTGAATCTGCTCACTCTTCCTTTATCCAGCAACTTTTGCTTACCACCCGTCCAAGCCGAATGAGATTTTGGATCAATTTCTAATTTTAAAACCTCTCCTTCAGAGCCCCATGTAGACTTAGTTTCAAATTGAGATCCATCTGTCATCTCTACTTTAATAGTATGATAGTTTGGGTGAATTTTTTTTTTCATAGGTGAACTTATAGCAAATGAAAATTATAAAACAATTAAAACATAGAAATTTTGTTATTAATTTCCTTTTCAATACTTTGGTTGGATGCAATTAGGCTGATATTTTCAGTTTTTTTTAAATCAATATCACTTAAAACTCCGCCAGCCTCTCTTACTAATATTGAGCCTGCTGCAATGTCCCATAAACTTAAATTTTTGTGAAAACTTCCATCAAATCTTCCACATGATACGTATGCAAGATCTAAAGCTGCACTACCCGTAATTCGAATTGTTAAACCGTCTGAGGAAATCTTTTTACTATTAGACGAGAATAAACATTCAGAAATCTCTCTTTTTCTTGAAACTCGTATGCTTTTATTATTCATGTATGCACCAGAATTTTTTTCTGCATAATATATTTCGTCTTTAATAGGATCAAATATTACGCCAGAAACAATTTCATTATTTAAAACTAAGCCAACTGAAATACAGAAATGGGGTATGCCATTTATAAAATTTGTTGTGCCATCTATTGGGTCTATAACCCAGAAATTTTCTTTATCTTCATTTTTAATAAAACCACTCTCCTCAGTTAAAAAAGAATATTTTTTTTTTGATTTAGATAGTTCATTAACCAACATATTCTCAATTTTTTTATCTGAATTAGTGACAAAGTTTTTTGGCCCTTTAATTGATACTTGAAGCTTTTCAACTTCTCCAAAGTCTCTTATCAACACTTTAGAAGCTTTTTCACAAGACTTTATCATTAAATTTAGGTTTGGAGAAATTGAGTTCATGTTTATAATTTTTTTATATACTCAATTGTTCTTGTATCTATTAATATTTCATCTCCACTTTCTATAAATGGTGGAACTTGAATTTTTATATCATTTTCTAAAATTGCAGGTTTGTAAGATGATGAGACTGTTTGACCTTTTAACGCAACATCGGTTGATTTAATTTTAAATTGCACTTGATTTGGTAACTCAATACCTATAGCTTTATCTTCATGAAATATCAGATCGACATTTAAGTTTTCTTTAAGTAATTTGCCTTTATCTCCTATTATGTCTTTTTTAACATCTACTTGTTCGAAATTTTTTTGATTTATAAAGTAGTAATTTATTTCATCATTATACAAATAATTAAATTCAATATTCTCTATACTTGCTTTTTCTATCGTATCGTTAGACCTAAACCTCTCATTTAGCTTTGTATTTTTATTTATACTTTTCATCTCAACTTGGCAAAAGGCTCCACCTTTACCAGGTTTGACGTGTTGAGTTTTTAAGATCTCCCAAAGATCATCTTTGTATTCAATTAACATTCCAACTTTAATTTCATTAGCGTTTATTTTCATAAAAATTCTTTAATTGTTTTTGCTGGTTTTTTATTCCAAATGCCTCCTGAGATAGCTAAAAAGTCTGGTTTATGCAACAGAAGTTTTCTAAAATTTTTATAAGTTATTCCTCCAATTATAACAAGAGGTAGTTTGGTCAATCTTTTAACCCAAGATATTAAACTTGGTTTTGCAAAGTAATTTATTTTTTTCGTTTTTGATTTGAAAAAAGCACCTATGGCAATATAATTTGCACCATCTTTAACGGCACGTCTAATCAATTTTTTTGAATTATGACACGTAATACCAATGATTTTCTTTCTTAAAATTTTTCTTGCTTCTTGAATGACCATATCATTTTGTCCCAAATGACAACCGTCCGCACCAATTTTTTTTGCCAGATTAGGGTCATCATTTATTATTAATTTTACCTTATACTTTTTACAAATTTTTTTGATTTTTATTCCAATTTTTTTTTTTTCTATTAAAGAATTTTTTTTTAGTCTTAATTGAAAAAAACTTACTAAATTTGAACTGAGAATGATTTTTAAATTATTATAAAAACTCTTATTTATTTTGTTTGGTGAAATTAAATAAATAAACCTTTTTTTATCGACTCTCAATTTCTTTAGACCATTTTCCTTGAGCAGCAAGAGTATTCATTTTTGCTCTGTGATTAAATACTTTTTGGGTCCCCTCAATATCTTTAATATTCCTAGACCAAAATTTAAGAGCACCTTGCTGTAATGCTCGTCCGTAAGAGTAGCTCATTATAAAACTGGTCTTATTCAATTTATTTATCAAATTTAAATTTTCTGTCGCTTCCAGTTCTGACTGTCCACCAGATAAAAAAGCTATACCAGGAACTTCCGAGGGCACAGAACTTTTTAAGCAATCCAAGGTTAATTTTGCTACCTCTTCATTAGAGATTTTTTCCTTTGATTTATTTCCAGCTAGAATCATATTTGGTTTTAATATTACTCCTTTTAAATCAACCTTATGAAGAATAAGCTCCTCAAAACACCTCTTAATGACCTCGGAGGTTTTTTGAAAACACTCTTTAGCTGAATGGTCTCCATCCATTAAAACCTCTGGTTCAACAATTGGTACCATATTACATTCTTGTACTAATGCGGAATATCTAGCTAACGCGTGTGCGTTAGAATGAATAGATAATTTGCTTGGGAAATCTTTTGATATATTGTAGACACCTCTCCATTTGGTGAACTTTGCTCCAAGTTTAAAATATTCCTTTAGTCTATCCCTTAAACCATCTAACCCTTCTGTAATTTTTTCATTTGGTGACCCAGCTAAACTTTTTGCACCGGTATCTACTTTTATTCCTGCACAAGATCCCATAGCCTCAATTAATTCTGGTATCTTGTTTTTTTTTGAGGATGTCTGCTTAATAGTTTCGTCATACAGGATGACTCCACCAATACAATTTTTCATTTCTGATGAACAAAAAAGAGTTTCTCTAAAAAGCAATCTATTTTCCGGGGTTGAGGGCACACCTACACCATCAAGCCTTTTGGTCATTGTTCCCGTGCTTTCATCTGCAGCCAGAATTCCTTTACCATTTCCAAGAATTTTATTTACAATATTATTTAGATTAGACATATTAATTTAGAGCTTTTATACCAGGAAGTTCCTTGCCTTCAAGATATTCTAAAAAAGCTCCACCAGCAGTTGAAACAAAATTAAAATCATTTATTGCATTTATCTGATTTAATACTGCAATAGTGTCCCCACCTCCTGCAACAGAATAAATTGAATTATCTTTATTTTTTTTAATAATCATCTTTGCTATTTCATAACTTCCTAAAGCAAAATTTGGATTTTCAAAATAACCTGCTGGACCATTCCACAAAACAGTTTTACTATTTTCAATAATATCTCTGATTTTTTTTAAAGTTTTAGGGCCAATATCGAGAATTAAATCATCAGCTGATATTTCTGTTAAGTCTTTTATTTGAGATTTGTCATCCATGCTTTTTCCAATTTTGACATCCTTTGGATAAATAATTGAACATGAGTGATCATTAGAGATTTTAAAAATGTTTTCTATTTCATTTTCACAATTATCTTCTTTAATTGATTTTCCTATCGAATTTCCTTTATAGCTTAAAATGTTATTTGCCATTCCACCAACAACAATAATGTTATCAAATTTTGGTATTAAATTTTTAATTAAATTAATCTTAGTTGAAATTTTTGATCCTCCAATTATACATGTAACAGGTGTTTTTATTTCGCTCGTTACTTTCTTAAGAGCATTTATTTCAGTTTCTAATTGCAAACCAGCAAAAGATGGTAAAAATTCAGTAATTTTACTAATTGAGGCGTGAGCTCTGTGTGAGCAAGAAAAAGCATCATTTACATAAAGATCCGCAAGACTAGCCAATTGTTTTGAAAAATTTGTGTCATTTTTTTCTTCTTCTTCATAAAACCTGATATTCTCTAGAAATATTATTCGGCCATCAAAATTTTTAAATAATTTATCTTTTTTAATCTTAAAGATATTTTCATTAATGAGTTTGATTTTTTGATTAATTTTTCCCTCTAAATTTTCACAAATTGGTTTCAGAGAAAGTTCTTTGTTTACTTTTCCTCTAGGTCTCCCAACGTGTGAAATTATAACTATCTTGCAATTTTTCTTTACTAAAAAATTAATTACAGGCAAGATCTTATCAATTCTCGTTTGATCTGTGATAACTCCATTTTTTAATGGAACATTTAAATCCAATCTTAATAAAATTATCTTTTGATTAATATTTTCTTGATCTTTTATATTGTTCATTAAGAAATTTTATGAAGATACGCCGCAATATCACACATTCTGTTTGAAAAACCCCACTCATTGTCATACCAAGCAGAAATTTTACCCATATTTTTACCTATAACATTTGTTAATGATGCATCCACTATAGAGGAAGCTGGGTTGTGATTAAAATCAATTGAAACAAGTTTTTCCTCTGTGATTTCTAAAACTTTTATTTTCTGTTTCTTGCTGAAGTTTTTAAAGGCAGAATTAATTTTTTCAACAGATAGATCTTTTTTGGAGCAAAATATTAATTCAATTAAAGAAACATTTGGGGTTGGTATTCTCATTGCCACACCCTCGAGCTTTCCTTTTAAAGAAGGTATAATTTCGCCAATCGCTTTTGAGGCACCGGTTGAGGTTGGTACTATTGATTGACTAGCCGTTCTTGCTCTTCTTATATCTTTATGAGAATTATCTAAAATCCTTTGATCAGTTGTAAAAGAATGAATTGTAGTCATAAAACCTTTTTCAATTTCAAAATTTTCATTTAAAACATGAGCAACTGGTGCAAGACAATTAGTTGTACACGATGCGGCAGATATAATTTTATCTTCCTTCTTAAGTTCTTTTTCGTTAACTCCAAATACTATTGTCTTATCAGCATTCTTGCATGGAGCTGACACAATAACTTTTTTTGCTCCATTACTTAAATGTGGGATTAATTTTTCCTTAGAATTGAATTTACCAGTGCATTCAAGTACAAAATCAACATCATTGTCTTTCCAATTAATTTCTTCCAGTTTATCTTTTTGTGAATAATAAATTTTATTACCATTAATATTTAAATGATTTTTTTCTATTGATATTTCAGCATTGAATTTTCCGTGAATACTATCTCTTTTCAGTAGAGCATAAGCAGTCTCAATATTAGCTCTATTATTAATATGTTGAATTTTTAGGTTAGAGTGTTTCTCTTCAAATATTGATCGAACCACCATTCTACCAATTCTACCTAAACCGTTTATTCCAATTTTAGTTTTCATAAATTTTTCTTTATTTTTTGTACAATATTTTCAACATCTAATTCAAAGTGTTTATAAATATCTTTATAAGGTGCGCTCTTACCAAAATTATCTATTCCTAAATTTAATCCACTGGTTCCTGTATATTTTTTCCAATAACTAGTTTCCGATGCTTCTATAGAAACTTTAAGCGTATCTTCTTGCAAAATATCTTTTTTATAGTCGTTGTTTTGACTATCAAATATTTCATGGCACGGCATTGATATAACTTTTGAATAGATATTTTCTGTGGCTAATTTATGACTTACTTTTATTGCGAGATCAGTTTCAGAGCCTGTCGCTAATAGTGTTACCTTTATATTATCTCCATTTCTTAAAATTTCATAAGCTCCTTTAGAGCAAAGATTGTTAGTGATCGCCTCTTTTCTTATAGGTTCTATTTTTTGTCTTGTTAGAGCTATTACACTTGGTTTATTTTTACTTTCTAAAGCCAACTGCCAACATTCAAAAGTTTCAATGGTATCGGATGGTCTAAATACATTTAAGTTTGGTATAGATCTCAACATTGCGAGCTGTTCAACAGGTTGATGGGTTGGACCGTCTTCTCCAAGACCAATTGAGTCATGGGTTAAAACATAAATTACCCTTTGGCCCATCATTGCAGCCAATCTGATAGAAGGCTTGCAATAATCACTAAATATTAAAAAAGTTCCACCATATGGAATAAGATTACTATGTAATGAGATTCCATTCATAATTCCACACATTGCATGTTCTCTTACTCCGTAATGAATATAATTTCCTCCAAAATTTCCTGGCTTAATTATTTTATGATTTTTTGTTTTTGTATTGTTTGAACCTGCAAGATCAGCCGAGCCACCGATTAAATTTGGTAGTTTTGAAACTATATCTAAAAATTTTTCTGAGGATTTCCTAGTTGCAATTGACTCTAGTGATTTTAAATAATCATTTTTTACTTGCTCTATTTCGCTTGTAATCTCTTCGTTAAAAATATCGAATTCAGGCTCGTATGATTTATTTTTTTCTGCTTTTGAAGAGGCGTTTTCTCCAATTTTTCTCCACTCACTTAAAATTTTTTCAGGGATCTTAAAAGGCTCACAATTCCATTTTAATTTTTTTCTTACTAGCTTTACCTCATCGGTACCTAGCGGGCTTCCATGTGATGATGCTTTCCCACTTTTATTTGGTGAGCCATAACCAATTGTAGTCTTACAAGAAATAGCAAATGGTTTTTTTGAATTTTGAGCTTTTTTTAATGCGGTAAAAATTTGTTTATCATTATGACCGTCTATTTCTAAATAGCTCCAACCATAACTCTCAAATCTTTTTTTTGTATTATCAGAAACAGCAAGACTAGTAGGGCCATCAATCGAGATTGAATTATTATCAAAAAGAAGTATCAAGTTTTTTAATTTTATATGACCCGCAAAACTTAAGGCTTCATGGCTTATTCCTTCCATAAGGCATCCATCACCTGCCAAGACATAAGTTTTATGATCTATCTTTTTTTTTCCTAACCTCTTTTTTAATATTTCCTCAGCAAGCGCAAAACCCACAGCATTTGATATACCTTGTCCTAGTGGTCCAGTTGTAGTCTCTATCCCTGAATTAGAATGATATTCAGGATGCCCGGCACAAATAGAGTCAAGTTTTCTAAAGTTTTTAATGTCATCTATGGAAACACTTTTGTAACCAGTTAAATATAAAAGTGAGTAAAGAAGCATAGACCCATGCCCAGCAGAAAGAACGAACCTATCTCTATTAAACCAACTAGGATCTTTAGGATTAAATCGTAAAAAGTTTTTAAATAAAACTGTAGCAACATCAGCCATTCCCATTGGCATTCCAGGGTGACCAGAATTCGCTGCCTCAACAGCATCTAAAGATAGAAATCTTACAGCATTAGCTAAATCTTTATGTTTTATTTTCAAAAATATTCCTATCTAGACTAAGAGACTCATTAATATATAATTATATATATATGAAATATATCAGCGAAAAAGAAAAAAAACTTGAAGACGCTCTTAAGAAATTAAAAAAACTTGATCTAAAAAATGACCAGATATCTGGAGACATTAAAGAATTAGTTGATCAAAAAAATCAATTAGAAATTGAAAAAAATGAGTTGGAAAAAAAATACAAAAATTTAAGTGATGAACACGGCAATCTTCAAGTCAAAATCAAACAAATGATGGTTGAAAAAAAAGAAGATAGAATGAAAAGATTAGAGTTTGACGAAAAAATTGATGAATTAAATCAAGAAACAGATACTTTACTTGATGAGATTGAAAAATGGCAAATGTAAATATTAAATTTAATGGAAAAGACTTTCTTCTTTCATGTGAAGATGGTCAAGAGGATCATCTTGAAGAGTTAGCAGCAAATTTAAACGAAAAATTTGAAAAATTAAAAAATGACTTAGGAAACATAGGTGAAAATAAATTATTACTGATCACTGCTATTAAAGTGATGGATGAGTATTTTGATACCAAAAAAAATGTTGAGAAAAAAAAGGTAGAATTAATTAATCTCACTGAAAAATTTAAAGAACTGAAATCTCTTGTATACGGCTACAAGGATGAGAAAGAAGATGAAGCAACTAAATTGAACAATGATATCAAAAACTTGCAAAAAGAGCTTGATAAAATAAACAATAATTATGATCAATTAATTTCTAACACTGCAAAAGAAATAGAGGAATTTGTTGAACGAGTTAATCTTAAAAATTAGATTTAGTAGTGAACAAATTTCAATTAAGAAAAAAGATATCTAAAATTCGATCAAAATTTTCCAGAAAAAAAATTACAGTAAATTCTGAGGCAATAATCAAATTGATTGAGCAGAAATCTCCCAACAGAAGGGTTGGCTTGTATTATCCGTTTGGTGATGAGTTATCTACTTTAGAATTAATGGATCGATTGACTAAAAAAAATTTTTTAATTTCTCTACCTGTAATTAATAATAAATTTGAGATGTCTTTTTATAGCTGGAGTCGTAATGAGCCTTTAACAATAAATAGATTTGGTATCTTAGAGCCTTTTAAGGGAAAAAAAATAACTCCTTCTACTTTAATAATTCCGATGTTAGCTTTTGACTCTAACTTAAATAGACTTGGCTATGGAGGAGGTTTCTACGACAGATTTATACAAAAAATTGAGAAACAAAATAACTGTGTTAAAATCGGACTTGCTCTTTCTTGTCAAAAAATTAATAAAGTGCCAGTTGATAAATATGATAAAAAAATGGATTTCATAATTACTGAAAAAAGAATTTATAAATGAAAATTTTATTTTTAGGCGACATTGTAGGACCGTCGGGTTGCATGGTTGTAAAAAAACACCTTAAAAAAATAGTTGAGAAAAATAAAATTAATTTCGTAATAGCAAATGGTGAAAACGCTGCTCATAACGGAGTAGGTATTACAAAAGATGTTTTAGAAAATCTAATTAAATTTGGAGTAAATGTACTTACAACTGGAAATCATGTTTGGGATCATAAAGAAACTCTAAAACTCGTTGAGGATGATAATAGAATTCTTAGACCATTTAATTTAATTGGAATATCGCCAGGAAAAGGATTTGAAATTTATCAAACATCAAAAAATTTTAAAATAGGTGTGCTAAATTTAATGGGAAATGTTTTCATGAGGAAAAGTGAAGATGTTTTCAAAACAGCTGAAAATTTTCAAAAAAAATACCAACTAAAAAAAGATTATGACTTTTTAGTAGTCGACTTGCATTGCGAAACTACTTCAGAAAAAATGGCAATGGGACATTTGTTTGATAGTAAAGCAACTTTAGTTACTGGTACTCACACGCACATTCCAACAAATGACGCAAGAGTTTTAAAAGGCGGGACTGCGTATATCACAGACTCCGGAATGTGTGGTGACTACGACTCAGTAATTGGGATGAATAAAGAAAACTCGTTAAAAAGATTCTTTAAACAAGATTCTGAAAAACATTATCCATCTTTGGGGGATGGTTCTTTATCGGGTGTTATGGTAGATTGTGATGAAACTTCAGGACTAGCTAAAAATATTAATAGTATAATTGTTGGGGGTGTTTTAAATAATTCAAAATAATATGGCAGGACATTCTCATTGGGCTGGTATAAAACATAAAAAAGGTAGAGCAGATAAAGAAAGGTCAAAGATATTCTCGAAACTTTCTAGAGAGATTACTGTAGCTGCTAAACTTGGAGACAAAGATCCTTTAATGAACCCGAGACTTAGATCTGCTATTCAAGCAGCAAGATCTTCAAACATGCCAAAAGATAACATCGAGAGAGCCATTGATAAATCGAAGTCATTAAATCAATCAAATTTTGAAAAGATAAGATACGAAGGTTTTGGTAAAGATAAAGTTGCTATAATTGTTGAAGCACTTACAGATAACAAAAATAGAACTGCCTCAAAATTAAGAACAATTTTTCAAAAAAATGGTGGTAATTTGGGTACCCAAGGTTCTGCAGCTCACAATTTTAAACAAATTGGCGTAATTAGAATAGACATAAATGAAATTAGAGACGATAAAATTTTTGAACTAGCAATTGATGCTGGTGCAGATGAATGCTTTTCCTTGAAAAATTTTCATGAGATACATTGTGGTTTTGAAGATATTTATTCTATAAAAAAAAAAATTGAGTCTCATGTTGAAAATTTTATATCTACAAATATTGAATGGATTCCACTAAACAAGGTTTACAGCGAAGGTGAGAATAAAGAGGACATAAAAAAACTTATAGAATTATTAGATGATGACGATGATGTTCAAAGGGTTTACTCTAATTTTGGGGAAGAAGATTAAGCAATGTTAATAATTGGAATAGATCCTGGAATTAATGGTGCAATATGCTTATTTAAAGATGGAAAGATAGTGGATGTATTTGAAATGCCAAAAATGGCTGTAGGAAAAAAAAATAAATCCCAAGTTAATGCTTCTCAAATATTTAACGAAATTCAAAAAGCTGTAGAAGGAGAAGATAAGACGAAAGTAATAGCTGTGATCGAACAAGTTTCTGCAATGCCAGGACAAGGAGTTACTAGCATGTTTAATTTTGGACAGTCTTTTGGAGTGTTGAAAGGAATTTTTTCTGCAATGCAAATTCCAATGGACTTTGTTTCGCCAGTTAAATGGAAAAAATTCTTTAATTTGATAAATACAAACAAAGACGCTAGCAGGACAAAAGCTATTGAAATTTATCCATACTTTTCGTCAAAATTGTCAAAAAAAAAAGATGCTAATAAAGCGGATGCGATACTAATTTCTAGTTTTTATTACCAAAACGCTAAATATTAGATTTATTTGATCTTTAAGGTCAAATTGATGACACATTTTAGTGTGAAAGATTTTTCATGGAAGCTGATATAGCATCACAATCTGTTGGACTAGGAAGTTCTGTAGACTTCTCTTTATGGAGCTTATTTCTTAGAGCAGACATAATTGTAAAATCAGTTATTGTTTTATTAATCGCAGCATCAATTTACACTTGGGCGATAATTATAGAAAAATTTAAATTATTTAAGAAAATAAATTTATCAACCCAAGAGTTTGAAGAAAAATTTTGGAAATCAAGATCTGCCGAAAGTTTCTATAATAATTTACCAGCAAATATTGATGACCCAATGTCAAATGTTTTTAAAAAGACCATGCAAGTTGTTCTTAAATCAAGATCTAGAAGTAATTTAAGTGAAAAGCTTTCAGGTTTATTAGAGTCTAATATAGAAAATGAAATTAACAAGCTTGAAAAAAATTATTCATTTTTAGCCACTGTAGGTTCAACGGCACCGTTTATTGGTTTGTTTGGAACAGTTTGGGGAATTATGAATTCATTCCAATCAATTGCGGTTTCAAGAAACACAAGTTTAGCTATTGTCGCGCCAGGTATTGCAGAAGCACTATTTGCAACAGCTCTCGGTCTCTTAGCAGCTATACCTGCGGTTGTAGCTTATAACAAATTTAATAACGACTCAAAAAAATATTCTCAAAGATTAGAAAATTTTGCCAAAAGATTCATCTCTACTATTTAACTAATGGCTTTTAATTTAAAAAACAAATCTAAAGATCCAATAAGTGAAATAAATGTAACACCATTTGTTGATGTTATGTTGGTGCTTTTAATTGTTTTTATGGTAACAGCACCATTATTAACTGTTGGTGTTCAAGTAGATCTACCAGAAAGTTCAGCTGACTCTCTTCCTGAAGAACAAGAGCCACTAACTTTAAGTATAAATTCAAAAGGAGAGATTTTTATTCAAGAGTCAAAAGTTGAATTCGATAATGTAATTGCCAAAATATTGGCCGTTTCGAAAAATAGGACAGATACAAGAATATATGTAAGAGGCGACAAGACAATCAATTATGGAAGAGTTCTAGAAGTTATGGGGATGCTTTCTGGTTCAGGATTTACAAAAGTAGCACTTATTTCAGAACCTTATAAAGAGAGGTGATCGATAGTGGCTAATAATATTATTATATCATCTTTACTTCATTTATTTCTTATAATTATAACAGCATTGAGCCTTCCTTTTTTAGCAAAAAAACCAATAGATCTTCCGCCGATTATTTCAATAGAACTTATTCAAATTACTGATAAAACATCTATACCTTATGCTCCTAAAGCGAAAAAGATTATTGAAGAAATAAAGAAGAAAGAAAAAGAAAAACTTGTTTCTGAGCAAGCACCCCCCAAAAAAGTTAAAAAAGAAAAACCAGATGCAATACCACTACCGGATCAACAAAAAAATATTGTAAAAAAACCAGAAGAGGATAAACAAAACCCAGAAAAAATTGATGATGAAATTAAACAAGTCTCAGAATTTGAAAAAAAAGAATTATTTGATCCAAACAATATTGCTGCGTTAATTGATAAATCAAAAGAAGAAACTGCAGAGATGATTAAAAGTGATAACAAGATAACTCAATCACAGAGAAAAAGTGTTATTTCTTCTGGATTGACCTTAAATGAGGAAGATGCTCTTAAAGCCCAAATTTTTGGATGCTGGAGTATCCCATTGGGATTACCTTACAATGAAGATCTTCTTGTAAGAATTAAACTTAATTTAAAACCTGATGGTACAATTATTAACTCTGAAATACTTGACCATGCCAGAATGAACAAACCAGGACAAGGATTCTATAAAGTTTTAGCAGAAAGTGCTTTAAGGGCAATTAGATTGTGTCAACCCTTGAGAGTTCCAACAACTGGTTATGAGAGATGGAAAGAAATACAACTAAATTTTGATGCCAGGGAGATGCTTCAAGGATGAGAAAATTTATTTTTTTAATATATGTTTCCTTATTTATTTTTAATTGTGGAAAAGCATGGTCTCTTATTGAAGTAGATATAACCAGAGGTAATCTAAATCCTTTACCCCTAGCAGTATCGCCATTATCTGTTGATCAAAATTCTAAAGAAAAATTTAAAGACACATTAAAACTTGAGGACATTGGTGCAGAAATATCAAAAGTTGTTGAGAATAATTTAAGACAATCAGGTTTATTCAATCCGTTGGATCCAAAGGCTTTTCTACAAAAACCGGATATTGCTCATGTAAAACCAAGATTTGAGGATTGGGCGTTAATTAAAGCTCAAGCTTTAATAACTGGAGAAGTAAAGATAGTTGATGAAAAGCTTAGAGTTGAGTTTAGGTTATGGGATGTATTAGCCGGTAAAGAAATTATGGCGTTAGCATTCACCACTGTTTCAGAAAATTGGAGAAGAGTTGGACATATAATTACTGATAAAGTTTACCAAAGGTTGACAGGTGAAAAAGGTTATTTTGATACTAGAATTATTTATGTTGCTGAAGAAGGACTTAAAACAAGTCGTATCAAGAAATTAGCAATTATGGATCAAGATGGATTCAACACGAAGTACTTAACTCTAGGAAATGAATTAGTTTTAACACCAAGATTTAATCCAACAAATCAAATGGTCACTTATTTATCTTATTTTAAAAATCTACCTAGAGTGTATTTACTAGATATTGAAACAGGTATTCAGGAAGTTGTTGGAGACTTTCCTGGTATGACTTTTGCTCCACGTTTCTCTCCCGACGGAAAAAAAATTATTATGAGTTTTGCTAAAGATGGAAACTCAGATATTTATACTATGGACCTTGAAAGTAGAGAGGTTGAAAAAATCACAAACCACCCATCAATTGATACATCACCATCATATTCTCCGGATGGTAAATATATTTGCTTCAATTCAGATAGAAGTGGCTATCAGCAAATTTATGTAATGAGAAGTGATGGTTCAAAAGTTAAAAGGATTTCTTTCGGAAATGGTCTTTACGGAACACCTGTATGGTCTCCTAGAGGCGATTTAATAGCTTTCACAAAACTTCATAAAGGAAAGTTTTATATTGGTGTAATGAGAACAGATGGAACTGGCGAAAGATTGCTTACAGAAAACTATTATCAAGAGGCTCCTTCATGGTCTCCTAATGGGAGGGTTTTAATTTTTTATAGAGAGACAAAATCGGACTCTGCAGGCAAGGGTTTTTCAGCCAAACTTTGGTCTATCGATCTCACAGGATATAATGAAAGAATGGTCAAAACTGAGACTGATGCTTCAGACCCATCTTGGTCGTCATTATTGACTGATTAATTATGGTATTTTTAAAAAAAATTAATAATTCCTTGATTTTTAAGCTTGAAAGATCTAATTAGTTGTGAAAAAGTATAAAATTAACTTTTAAGGAGCAGTAATGAGTTTAAACAAAATTTTTAGAAATACTTTGCTAGTATTTTTTGCAAGTATTCTATTATCTGCATGTGCCGTAAAAACTACAGGTAAAATGCAAGGTGACGTATATACTGGAAAAGACACAGTTGAGTATTTAGCATCAGGTGTGCCAGACAGAGTTTTCTTCGCAACTAATGAAACAGTTTTAACTACTGCTTCAAGAGAAACATTAAGAAAACAAGCATCATGGTTAAGAAAAAATTCTAAAATAAATGTAGTTCTTGAAGGTCACGCCGACGAAAGAGGTACGAGAGAATATAACTTAGCCTTAGGTGAGAGAAGAGCTAATGCAGCTAAAGATTATTTAATGACTTATGGAATATCTGGAAACAGAATTTCAGTGATAAGTTATGGAAAAGAAAGACCAGTAGACTCTGGTTCAAATCCTTTAGCTTGGTCAAAAAACAGAAGATCAGTAACAGTAAAAGCTAACTAATAATTTATAAATTCAGACCCCAATAACATAAGTTGTTGGGGTCTTTTTTTTGCCATCATTATAGATAGAAATCAACTAATGAAATTTTTAGGTTATATATATAAAAGTACATTAGTTTTAATAATATTTATTTTTTCAACTAATTTTTTTGTCAAGGCAGAAGAAACAAAAACTTTAGAAGTAATTAAAACATTACAAAAAGATTTAAAAACTTTAGAAAAAGCTGTTTATTCACAATCTTCAGATATAATTACATCTAACAAAACAAAATTAAGTTCAAATGATGAAGATGTGCTTACAAGACATTTATTAAAATTGTCTGAGATAGAAAAACAATTTCAAGATTTGACAAATAAATTTGAAGAAATAAATTTTAAAATCGATAAATTATCAAGTAGATTATCAAAAGTTCAAGCAGATAATCAATTGAGGTTCCAAAATTTAGAAGGCGAGGACATTGATAAAAAAGTTACATCTAAGAAAAAAGTTCTACCTGGCTCTTCTCAACCACAAGATCTTGGCGCAGTATCCTACAAGTCATCAGAAACAAATGAATTAATACAACAAACTCAATCAATAGATACAACTGGTACAGTCATAACAGAAAAATTTGTGTCAGAAGAAAAAATCTTACCTAATGATAAACCTGACAAACAATACGAGTTTGCCACTAGTTTTTTAAAACAAGGAGACTATACGACTGCAGAAAGAGCGCTTAGAGAATTTGTAATGACAAATCCTGAACATAAAATGGCAGGTAGCGCACAATATTGGTACGCAGAAACATTTAGAATTAGACAACTTTATACAGATGCTGCTTCTGCTTACTTAGAAGGTTATCAAAAATATCCTAAAAGTGAAAAAGCAGCTATAAATTTACTTAAGCTTGGAGTATCATTAGTGCAAATTGGAGAAAAAGATCAAGGGTGTTTAATGATTACAGGAGTTAAAAAAGAATATCCTGATGCAAAACAATCAGTTCTTCAAAAAGCAAAATATGAAGAAAAAAAGTTCGAGTGTAAAAAGAAAAAATCTTAAAAATTCAATTTTTAGTCCTCAAATAAGAAATAAAAAAATAAAAAAAATCTATCAAAGATTTGAATTTTTAATTAAACAGAAAGAATTCAAAGGGTACTTAGTTGCAGTATCTGGTGGTGCAGATAGTCTTGCTTTAGCATATCTCTCAAAATGTTATCAAATTAAAAATAAAGATAATAACTTTCACTATGTTCATGTAGATCACAAACTAAGAGATAAATCCTCAAAGGAGGCTGCGACTTTAAAAAAGATCTTAAGAAAATTTAAAATTGAGTGTAAGATAATTACGTGGAAAAAAAAGATAAATACTAAAAAAAATCAATCAGACTCTAGAGATTATAGATTTAAGGTATTCGAAAGTTTTTGCAAAGCAAAAAAAATCAATACATTATTATTAGGCCACCATTTTGATGATTTTCAAGAAAATTTCTTCATCAGATTATTAAGAGGCTCTGGTATTAAGGGACTAGTATCTTTTTATAATTATAGAAATTTGCAAAGAAATAACATTAATATTGTTAGACCATTACTTGATTTTTCAAAAGAAGATTTATTGTATGTGACTAAGAATACCTTCAATTTCCACATAGATGATCCATCAAATAGAAGCTTAGAATATTTGAGATCGCGGGTAAGGTTTATGATTAATAATCTTAAAAAAAATGGCCTTGATCAAAAAAAGTTAAAAATGACTTTTGAAAATTTAGTATCCTCGAATAACTCAATTGAATTTTTCGTACAAAAAAACATCAGTGAAAATTCTTGTATTGGTCCGTCAAAAAATAGTAATAATAAAGCACTCTTATCTTCAAAGTTTTTTAGTAGTACTGATGAAATAATTTTAAGATCCTTTACAAAAATTTTACAAGATATTAGTGGCAGATATTTTCCCGCTAGAGGCAAGAGTGTCTTAAGGACAATTAATCAAATTAGACAAAAATCCTTAACCAAAACAACTATAGGAGGATGTGTTATTGAAAAAATAGAGAATTCAGTAGTTATTTCTAGGGAAAACACAAAATAAACTCATTTGTGTAACAATTTAGCACTTGTTAAATTTAGAATAATTCTTAATTTATTGAACGTATGAATTTAAAGAATCTAGCTATGTGGGTAATCATTGTTGTTTTGACTATAGGTCTTTACAATATGTTCAAGAATCCACAAAATCTTCAAAACAAAAATAATAAGACAATTATTTTCTCCGAATTTTTAACAGAGGTTGATAATGGAAGAGTTGTAGAAGTACAGATACAAGGTAACAACATTAAAGGCGTTATGGCTGATGGATCAGTTTTTTCAACGTACTCACCGAACGATCCAAACTTAATAGAAAAATTAACTGATAAAGGTGTAAGTATATCTGCAGCTCCACTTGATGAGAAAATGCCATCTTTGTTCGGAGTTCTTCTGTCGTGGTTCCCAATGTTACTTTTAATTGCTGTTTGGATATTTTTCATGAGACAAATGCAAGGTGGTAAAGGTGGTGCAATGGGATTTGGAAGATCAAAAGCGAAGATGATGAATGAGGTCAAAGGAAAAGTCACTTTTAACGATGTTGCTGGAGTTGAGGAAGCAAAAGAAGAAGTTCAAGAAGTAGTAGAATTTTTGAGAGATCCAAAAAAATTTAGTAGATTGGGTGGTAAGATACCAAGAGGCTGTTTATTAGTAGGGCCCCCAGGTACAGGGAAAACTTTACTTGCAAGAGCAATAGCTGGTGAAGCAGGTGTTCCTTTCTTCACAATTTCTGGATCAGATTTTGTTGAAATGTTTGTTGGAGTTGGTGCTTCAAGAGTAAGAGATATGTTTGAACAAGGAAAAAAACATTCACCATGCATAATTTTCATTGACGAGATAGACGCTGTAGGTAGAAGTAGAGGAGCGGGTTTAGGTGGTGGCAATGACGAAAGAGAACAAACTTTAAACCAATTATTAGTTGAGATGGATGGATTTGATACAAATGAAGGTGTTATAATTATAGCAGCAACTAACAGACCTGACGTTTTAGATCCAGCGCTTTTAAGACCAGGAAGATTTGATAGACAAGTTGTTGTCTCAAATCCAGATATTATAGGACGAGAAAAAATTTTAAAAGTTCATGCTAAAAAAATTTCTATGTCTCCAGATGTTAATTTAAGAACTATAGCAAGAGGAACACCTGGATTTTCAGGAGCAGATCTTGCTAATTTAGTGAACGAGGCCGCATTGTTAGCAGCGAGAAAAAATAAAAGAATTGTAACATCTCAAGAGTTCGAAGACGCTAAAGACAAAGTAATGATGGGTGCTGAAAGAAGATCTATGGTTATGACTGAAGATGAAAAAAAATTAACCGCTTACCACGAGGGTGGTCATGCAATAGTATCTTTTAATTTACCAAATTATGATCCAATACATAAAGCAACAATCATTCCTAGAGGAAGGGCGTTAGGAATGGTAATGAATTTACCTGAAAGAGATAAGCATGGTCATTCTATTAAATATTTAAAAGCAAGATTAGCTGTGTGCTTTGGAGGAAGAGTTGCTGAAGAACTTATATTTGGTAAGGATAATATATCCACAGGTGCTGGCGGAGGAAACGGTTCAGACATTAATCAAGCAACTCAATTAGCAAGAGCAATGGTTACTAAGTATGGAATGAGTGAGGAACTTGGTCCTGTGGAATATGGTGAAAATCAAGAAGAAGTTTTTCTTGGAAGATCTGTTACACAAACACAAAGTGTTTCAGAGGCAGTGGCTCAGAAAATTGATAAAGAAATTAGAAGACTTGTAGATGAAGGTTATAATCAAGCAAAAACTATCTTAACAACTAAAATTGACGATTTACATAAGATAGCAAAAGCTCTTCTAACTTATGAAACTTTGACTGGTGAGGATATAGCAAAAATAATTAACAAAAATGAATATCCGCCTAATAAGGAAGATTTAAAAGTTGAGGATGAAAGTTCTGACTCTGCTTTAGGATCAATTGGTTTAAAACCAAAAATTGTTCATTAATATTTAATGTTAAAATATTACACTAGAGCGTGTAATTTCTATTATGGTGACCATTCAACTCTGATGGTCAAAAAAAAATTTGCTCTTCCACTTAATGGAAATGATAAAATTTCTTTTGATACAATAGAACTTATAACAAGAAAAAAGAAAAAAAAAATCCACATTTCAAAACTAAATTTTTTAAGTAAAATTTTAAAAAAAAAAGTACAATTGGATATAAAAAATATAACTAAAAAAAAAAACTTTTCTAAACTAAAGTTTAAGTCTTTACCTCTAATAATGGGAGTTGTTAATTTAACTCCTGATAGTTTTTCAGATGGTGGAAAATATAATAATCATAAAGATGCTTTAAAAAGAATAAAACATTTTATTGAAAAAGGATCATCAATTATTGATATAGGGGGAGAGTCCACAAGACCAGGATCAAATGATGTAAATGAAATAATTGAGTGGAAAAGGATTAAGGAAGTATTAAAAAAAACAAAAAAATTAAAAAATGTAATATCTATTGATACTCGAAAAAGTGCCATAATGGAAAAAAGTTTAAAATATGGTGCCCATATCATTAATGATGTTTCCGGACTTAATTACGATCCTAATACGCTAAAAATCCTAAGAAATAAAAAAACCCCCTTTATAATTCATCACACGCAAGGTAATCCAAAAACAATGCAAATTAAACCTTCGTATAAAAATGTCTTGCTGGACATTTATGACTTCTTTCAAAATAAAATTTTAGAACTAGAGGCCAATGGTATAAATCATAAGAACATTATTTTGGATCCAGGAATTGGTTTTGGAAAAAGATTGAAACATAATATTACCTTATTAAGAAACATTTCTATTTTTCATTCACTTGGATTTCCTATAATGTTAGGCACTTCTAGAAAAAGATTTATTAAAGACATTTCTGGGATAAACGATAGTAAGGAAAGACTAGGAGGAACTATATCATCTAGTTTGTGTGCTATTATGCAGGGCATTCAGATTTTAAGAGTTCACGATGTAAATGAAGTTAATCAAAGTATCAAAGTTTTTAAATCACTAAAATTTTAAATGACTAAAAAATATTTTGGAACCGATGGAATTAGAGGGAAGGTTAACCAGACCAAAATTAATGGTGAAATGTTCTTTAAATTTGGCCTAGCAGTAGGTACATATTTTAAAAATCAGAAAAAATCAAAACAAACAGCTATTATTGCAAAAGATACAAGACTCTCAGGATATACACTTGAGCCCGCATTGGTGTCTGGATTGGCCTCAGCAGGAATGCATGTCTACACACTAGGGCCTTTACCAACAAATGGATTAGCGATGTTAACAAAAAAGATGAAAGCTAACATGGGAATTATGATTACAGCATCTCATAACCCATACTATGATAATGGACTAAAATTATTTGGACCAGATGGCCTAAAACTCTCTGACAAAATTGAAAAGAAAATAGAAAAACTAATTGATTCTAAAATTACAAAAAATCTTTCTGAACCAAAAATTTTAGGAAGAGTAAAGAGATTAGAGGATGCAAATGATAAATATATAAAAATATTAAAAGATAATTTTCCAAGAGGTTTTAAGTTAAAAGGAATGAAAATTGTAATAGATTGTGCTAACGGGGCAGGTTATAAATCTGGACCAAAATTATTAAGGAGCTTGGGTGCAAAAGTAATTGAGTATGGGACTTCTCCAAATGGTTTAAATATCAATGAAAACTGTGGCTCAACCTTTCCGCAAAAGATCAAATCTTTAGTTCGAAAAAACAAAGCTCATATTGGAATATCTTTAGATGGCGATGCAGACAGAATAATTATATCTGACGAGATGGGGAACATTGTTGATGGTGATAAAATTATTGCAATGCTAGCAACCAGATGGAAAAGAAAGAGAATTCTAAAAGGTGGTGTAATTGGCACCCTAATGTCAAATTATGGATTACAAAATTTTTTTAGAGATCAAAAAATTAAATTTATCAGAGCTAATGTAGGAGACAGATACGTTAAGGAAAAAATGCAAAAAGAAAACTTTAATCTAGGTGGAGAGCAATCTGGACACATTATACTTGGCAAATTTGCAACAACAGGTGATGGGCTATTAGTTGCATTAGAAATTCTATTTTCAATGAGAAAAGGTAAAAAGGCGAGTGAGCTTTTTGACTTATTTAAATTAACACCTCAAATATTAGAAAATGTAAAGGTTAAAGATAAATCAATTATTAATTCTACTAAGTGTAAGGTTGCTATTAAAAAATCTGAAAGAATAATTAAAAATTATGGTAGAATGCTTGTAAGAAAATCTGGCACTGAGCCTAAAATCAGAATTATGGGCGAGTCAAACAATATTCATTTATTAAAAAAATGTATAAATATTGTAAAAAGGTCTATTAAATAAATTGAAACTTAAATCTAAAATATTAGTTATTGCGGGTTCAGACTCTTCTGGAGGCGCAGGTATTCAAGCAGATATTAAAACTATAACAAGTCTTGGCTCTTATGCAATGACAGCTGTTACTGCAATAACTTCACAAAATACAACAGGAGTTTTGTCGATCTCAAAAGTTCCAATCAATGAAATTAAAAGGCAAATTGAATTTACCTCAAAAGATATCAGGCCTGATGCTATAAAGATTGGAATGTTACACTCAAAAAAGGTTATTGAAACAGTGATAAATTCTTTAAAGAAAATTAAAGTAAAAAAAATTATTCTAGATCCAGTGATGGTAGCGAAAGGTGGCACAAAATTAGTTGATGATAAATCAATAGAAATAATAAGAACTAAATTAATGAATAGAGTATCTTTAATTACACCAAATATACCAGAGGCAGAAATACTTGCTAAAATACAAATTAAAACAACAGATGATATGATTATAGCTGGAAAAAAATTATTAAGTTTCGGAGCAAAAAATGTTTTAATAAAAGGAGGACATTTAAAAGCAAAATATGTATATGATCTTTATTTGAATAAAGGTGAAAAAGAATTTTTTAAAAGTAAAAAAATTAAAACAAAAAATACACATGGTACAGGATGTACTTTATCTAGTGCGATAGCGACTTATTTTTCGTGTGGAAAAACATTAAAGAAATCTTGTAAGATGGCAATTGATTATGTTAACCATTCAATCGGGTCAGGGCCTAATTTTGGAAGGGGGCATGGGCCAATAAACCATATAAGTGTGTTTAATATTAATAATAAATTTAAATGAAAAATGTAGCTGTTGTTGGATCTCAGTGGGGTGATGAAGGAAAAGGAAAAATTGTTGATTGGCTCTCAAGTGAAGCAGATGTAGTTGTAAGATTTCAGGGCGGACACAACGCTGGACATACGTTGGTAATAGATGGAGTTACCTATAAATTAAGATTACTTCCATCAGGAATTGTTAGAAAAAATAAAATATCAATTATTGGTAACGGGGTTGTGGTTGATCCATGGGCATTATTAGATGAAATAAAAGAGATAAAATCAAAAGGAGTAGAGATATCTGAAAAAAATTTAATTTTGTCAGAGTCAGCAAATTTAATTTTACCTTTTCACAAAGAAATGGATGAAATAAGAGAAGATGCAGCAGGAAAAGCAAAAATCGGCACCACAAGACGAGGTATAGGACCAGCATATGAAGACAAAGTAGGCAGACGATCGATCAGGGTAATGGATTTAATTTCTGAAAAAAATTTAGATCATAGGCTTGAAACTGTTTTAATGCACCATAATGCAATAAGAAAAGGTTTAGGAAAAGAATTGTTTGAAAAAAATAAGTTGAAAAAGGAACTTCTTGAAATTGCACCGCAAATATTGAAGTTTTCAAAGCCTGTCTGGAAAAAGATTGATGAATTTAAAAACGAAGGAAAGAAAATTTTATTTGAAGGTGCGCAAGGAATTTTGTTAGACGTAGATCATGGTACTTATCCTTTTGTAACTTCATCAAATACAGTCGCATCTTCAGCAGCAACAGGCTCAGGGTGTGGACCAAATACAATTGGTTATGTTCTTGGTATCACAAAAGCCTACACAACAAGAGTAGGCGAGGGTCCTTTTCCAACTGAGTTGAAAAATGAAACTGGAGAACATCTTGGTAAAGTTGGGAAAGAGTTTGGAACCGTTACTAGCAGAAAAAGAAGATGTGGATGGTTTGATGGTGTTTTGGTAAGACAAACGATTAAAGTCTCAGGTATTAATGGAATAGCATTAACCAAATTAGATGTTTTAGACGAACTAGAAGAAATCAAAATGTGCGTAGCCTACGAACTGGATGGCAAAAAGGTCGACTATTTACCCGCTGCGGTAGATGATCAACTAAAAGTTAAGCCAATTTATAAAAGCTTCAAAGGTTGGAAGTCTTCAACAAAAGGAATTAAAAATTTTGAAAAATTGCCGGAGAAGGCGAAAATTTACATAAAGGAGCTTGAAAAATTTATCGAAACTAAGGTTTCAAGCATTTCAACGAGTCCCGAAAGAAACGATACAATTTTAATTGAAGATCCTTTTAAAATTTAATTTACTGGAAGTAAATTTTTTGATTTAGCTGAATTAAGCATATGCTTTTGTAGTTTTTCAAAAGCTTTATTTTCAATTTGCCTAATTCTTTCTCTACTAATTTTAAATTTTTTACTTAAGTCTTCAAGAGTTGATGGATTTTCGTTCAGCCTTCTTGCATAAAGAATCTCTTTTTCTCTATCATTAAGTATTTTTATAGAATCCTGGAGCAAATCTTTTCTTTGATCAAGTTCCTCTTGATGAGCTATTTTTAATTCTTGATCCATTTCTTTATCTACAACCCAGTCTTGCCATTCATCACCATCCTCACCAATCGGAGCGTTCAAGGATTGTTCTTTACCCGACAACCTTCTATTCATTGAGATAACTTCGTCTTCACTCACATCAAGCGTATTCGCAATTTTTTCTACTTCATCTTTTTTAAGGTCACCTTCATTTTTTGGGGCAATTTGATTTTTTAATTTTTTTAAATTAAAAAATAATTTTTTTTGTGCAGTAGTTGTTCCAATTTTTACTAAACTCCAAGATCTTAAAATGTATTCTTGTATTGATGCTTTAATCCACCACATAGCATAAGTTGCTAATCTAAAACCTTTTTCAGGTTCGAACTTTTTCACTGCTTGCATTAATCCAACATTTCCCTCGGAAATAATTTCATTCATCGGCAATCCATAACCTTTGTATCCCATTGCAATTTTTGCTACCAATCTTAAATGGCTTGTCACTAGTTTTTCAGCTGATTTAACATTTCCTGTAGTTTTCCAATTTTTTGCAAGCATATATTCTTCTTCAGCATCAAGCATTGGAAATTTTTTTATCTGGTCTAAGTATACTGATAGACCACCTTCATTGCTTATAGCAGGGTATTTGAATGTAGATGTCATTTTATTACTATGTATTTAATAAATAATTAATTTTTTGCAATATTGTAATTACTTCGAATTTCTAAGCTTTTTTAACAGCGTATTTAAATCTTGAGGTAAATTTGATGTAAATTCGACTTCCTTATTTTTTGAGGGATGATTGAACCCAAGAGTTTTTGCGTGCAAGAATTGCCTATCTAGTTTAAGAATTAGATTATTTAAATCATCATTAATATTTCTGAATTTCTTAAACTTTTTTTTATATTTTTTGTCTCCTAAAATATTGTTACCTTTGTAACTCATGTGAACTCTAATTTGATGGGTTCTACCAGTTTCCAATCTACACTCAATTAAACTAAAAGTTGGTATTTTTTCATTTTCAAAAATTTCCAAGGTTTTATAATTAGTAATTGCGTTTTTTCCTTTAGTGAGACCAACCTGCATTAATTGTCTATTTTTTGAGCTTCTTGTAATTAATGTTTCAATTCTACCAGTTTGAGGCCTCAGCTTTCCCCATACAAGAGCGTGGTAAACTCTTTTAATTGTATGGTCATTAAATTGACTAGATAATTTTTCGTGTGTTCTATTATTTTTCGCAACCACAACTAAACCAGATGTTTCTTTATCAATTCTATGAACGATTCCCGGTCTAAGTTCATCACCAATAGTTGAAAGATTTTTACTATCATAAAATATTAAGGCATTTACCAATGTTTTGTTGTAGTCCCCAGCTCCAGGATGCATAGATATCCCGGCAGGTTTGTTTATTACCATTAAATCTTTATCCTCATAAATGACATTAAGTTTGAAATCAAATGGTTCTAAAGAAGCTTTCTGTGGTTCAGGTATTTCAAGTTTTATATTGTCATTTTCACTAACTTTTTTTGATGGGTCGGTACAAATTTTTTCATTTATCAACAATCTTTGGTTTAAAATCAAATTTTTAACTCTAGTTCTACTGAGTTCTTTTTTGTTGTTTGATAAAAATAGATCAACTCTCTGATTGTTTTCATTATCCTTAACAATAAACTTAATGATATTTTTCATAAATTATAATATTAATACTATATGCGCTTGTAGCTCAACTGGATAGAGCGCCTGACTTCGGATCAGGAGGTTCTGGGTTCGACTCCTAGCAGGCGCACCAAATTATTCCCCTATATTAATTAATGTTCCCTTTTTACGGGCTTTACTGAAAGAGTAGTAAAATAGGCAAATGGAGATAAATAAATATAATCCATTTAGATAAAATGCTTTAAAAATATTTTCTACGTTTACAAATCCATTAACTAAAATATTTCTAGCCTCCTCAAATATGTAAACGAGTGGTAGTGCATAAGCAATTTTTTGAAATATTTCAGGCAATATATCTACAGGATAATAAATACATCCAAAAGGAGCTAACAGGAACATAGTTGACCAGGCAATATTTTCAAATGAAGGGCCAAACCTAAGTAGACCAGAAGAAACTAGTATACCTAGCGTTATTCCAAAAATGTAGAGACTAAGAAATAAAAAAAATAAACTTAAACCTAAATCTAATATAGAAATTCCAAATAGAGGAGAAGTTAAAAGAATTGCAGGAACTAAACCGATTAAAGCTCTTACTAAAGCTGTGAATATTAATGAAATCAAAATTTCACTTTTTTTTATTGGTGAGATGAATAAATTTGTAAAATTTCTACTCCAGATTTCCTCTAAAAAAAGCATGTTAAAACCGATACTTGTTCTAAATAGAAAATCATAAAGTATCGCGCATGTTAATATTATTCCAACAGCATTATTATAATACGAGCTGTATGTTGTAAAAAAATTTGAGATGAAACCCCATAAAGTAATTTGAATTGTTGGCCAATATATTAGATCTAAAATTCTCGGAAAAGACCTAGTTATTAAAAAAAAGTGTCGTAGGAACAATCCATACATTCTACCTATATTCATATTAATTCCTTATAAGTTTTAAAAAAACTTCCTCTAGATTTTGTCTCCCATGTTTTTTAACTAGATCATTTGGTTTACCTTGATCAATTATTAAACCATTTTTCATCATCATTATTGATGAACACAATCTAGTTACTTCATCCATGTTATGGGATGCTAATAATATAGATACCTTTTTTTCTTTTTTATAATTTTCTAGAAAAGTTCTTACAAAATCTCCCGTTTCTGGATCAAGTGAAGCTGTAGGTTCATCCAGCAATAAGACAGATGGATTATTGATAATCGCTTTAGCTAAGCTTATTCTATTTTTTTGCCCTGAAGATAATTCTCCAGTCACTCTATCAAGCAAATTTTGTAATCTCAGTTCTTCTACCAAATAATCTATTCTACTATTTAAGTTTTTGACAGAATACAGTTTTCCATAAACAATTAAATTCTGCTTAACTGTAAGTTTTTTTGGTAATTCAATATAAGGAGAAATAAAATTTATCTTTTGAAGAATCTCAATTCTATTTTTTTCTAGTTGAAAGCCATTAATCAAAACTTGTCCACTTGTAGGTTTTAATAAACCTAAAATCATACCTATGGTTGTAGTTTTTCCACATCCATTAGGACCAAGCAAACCAATTATCTCATTTTCTTTAATTTCAAAATTAATATTCTTAACCGCTTCTTTATTTCCATAATTCTTTTTAAGATCAATTACTTTTATTGAATTTTCCATTACTTTGCTGAAGCCCTTTTAAGTCTATCATTGATTGCTTCCCCAAATCCATAATTAGGAATTTTTTCTACAGCAATACTTTTATAATTTTTATTTTTAATATTTCTTAAAACTTTATACAAATTTTTTGCTGCTTCTTTTAAATCTTTTTTTTTACTTAAATAATAATAATTCTTTGAAGTTTTTTTTCTTTTTTTAATTAAAATAAAAGCCTCATTCTCTTTTGGTTTTTTCTTGTTTAGCCTTATAGGTATTCCAGGCGAATAGTGTAAACTTAATTGTCCTGGGACAACAATTGTTTTATCATTTTTTTTATACAGGATTTTTTTTCTCAAAATTTTGTTAATCCTTTTTCTTTCAATTCCTCCTAGCCTTAATATTTTTGGCTTTCCTAATAAACTAATTATAGTGGACTCTAATCCGATTTTAGATCTACCACCGTCAAGAATAAATTTAATCCTTTCTCCAAATTCATCCTTTACATCTTCTTTTGTTACCGGACTTATTTTTGAGGATATGTTTGCACTTGGTGCTGCCAAAGGATACTTCAATATTTTTAAAAGTTTAATAGCCAGATGATGTCTAGGAAACCTAATAGCTAGTGTTTTTTTATTATTAGTTACAATTTTTGAAATATTACTATTTTTTTTTAATTTTAAAACAAATGTAATAGGTCCTGGACAATATTTTTTATATAACTTTAAAAATTCTTCATTAATCATACAGTCGTTATTAAGCATTTTTAAGCTACAATAATGCACTATGAGTGGATTTCTTTTATTTCTTTTCTTCAGTTTGAATATTTTTAAGGTAGCCTTTTTTGAATAAGCATTAGCCGCTAAACCATAAACAGTTTCAGTCGGAAACCCAATACATTCATTTTTATCTAAATAATATTTAGCTTTTTTAATATTTGAAAGATTATAATTCATGTAATAATACAAACTAATATATGAAACAAAAAAATTTACCAGATGATATTGAGTCTAAATCTTTAGATGAACTTAAAGAAATTCTTAATAATTTGGTTGAAAAAATTGAAAAAAATAAAGCTTCAAATCAATCCGAAGAGGATTATCTTGAAATATTTAAATTAAATAAATTTATTGAAAAAAAGTTTCAAAATACTTCAAGAGAAATATCTGAGAAAAATAAATTAAAAATAAAACAAATTATAAAAAAAGATGGAAAAAAAACTAAATAAAACAGGAAAAGATATAAATAAATTTCTCAAGAATTTTTTAAAAAAACAGAGAAGGACTGAATTAGTCACTTCAATGAATTATGGTTTATTTCCTGGTGGAAAAAAAATAAGATCAAAGATCATTGTTGATGTAGGTAAAATTTTTTCAGTTCCTTATTATCACTTAGTAAGAGTAGGAGCTGCAGTGGAATGTATTCATGCATATTCGCTTATACACGATGATTTGCCATGTATGGATAATGACGATTTAAGAAGGGGAAAGTTAAGCACGCACAAAAAATTTGGCGAAGCAACAGCAGTCCTCGCTGGCAATTCACTGCTTACCTTAGCCTTTGAAATTTTAAGTGAAAAAAGTTTCAAGATTAGTGAAAATAAAAAAAGTAAATTAATAAATTTACTTTCAAACACTTCAGGCCATTTAGGAATTGCAGGGGGGCAATATTTAGATCTTAATTTTGAAAAAAAAAGAGTAAGTAAAAGAAAAATTATAGATATGCAGCTTAATAAAACTGGTAAACTTTTTTCATTTTCAACTACAGCACCGTTAATTATTGCTAATAAGTTTGGGAAGATAAATCAGTTTAAAAAGATAGGTTTAGATATTGGACTTTTATTTCAAATTATTGATGATTTTCTAGATTACAGTGGAAGTGAGAAAAAGATTGGAAAAAAAACTGGAAAAGACAAAAAAAAGGGCAAGGCGACTTTAATAAGTTTACTCGGGTATAAAAATGCTGTTAAATATTCTTCTTATTTAAAAAATAAAATAATTTCTTCTTTAAGTAAGTACAAAAGTAAAGATTTGATTGAAACTGTAGAGTTTGTGGTAAATAGAAAAAAATGAAAAAATATAAATTTTTAGATAATGTAAATTTTCCATCAGATATAAAAAATTTAAAATCCTCAGAATTAATAACGCTGTCAAAGGAGTTAAGAGAAGAATTGATAGAGGCTGTTTCATTTACAGGTGGTCATTTAGGTGCAGGTTTAGGAGTTGTTGAGTTGACGGTAGCTTTACACCATGTTTTTGATACACCTAATGACAAAATAGTTTGGGATGTCGGCCACCAATCGTATCCACATAAAATTTTAACAGGTCGTAAAAATAGAATCAAAACATTGAGACAAGGAAATGGACTATCTGGTTTCACAAAAAGATCTGAAAGTGAATATGATCCATTTGGTGCAGCACATAGCTCAACATCAATTTCTGCAGCTTTAGGTATTGCTACTGCAAATAAACTTTCAAAAAAATCAGAAAATGTTGTGGCTGTTATTGGCGATGGAGCGATCAGTGCTGGAATGGCTTATGAGGCTATGAACAATGCAGGCATATCAAAAACTAAAATGATAGTAATTTTAAATGATAACGACATGTCAATTGCAGAACCTGTGGGTGCAATGAGAAGTTATTTAGCCAAACTATTGACTGGTAAAATATATTTTAGTCTAAGAGAGACGTTTAAATTAATTATTTCTGCCTTTTCTAAAAGATTCTCAAAAAAAGCTGGAAAGGCAGAAGATTTTCTAAGGTCAGCAGTAACAGGTGGAACACTTTTTAATTCACTAGGTTTTTATTATGTTGGACCAATAGACGGACATGATATTGATACACTTATTTCAGTTTTAAAAAATGCAAAAGATACTAACTTTGACGGTCCAATAATGATACATATTAAAACTGAAAAAGGAAAAGGTTATCAATTTGCAGAAAACTCAAAAGATAAATACCATGGTGTTTCAAAGTTTAATATAAAAACCGGAGTACAAGAAAAATCAAATTCTAAAATTCCATCATATACAAGTGTTTTTGCAAATACATTAATTAAACACGCTGAGAGAGATAGTAAAATAATTGGTATTACTGCTGCGATGCCATCTGGAACTGGAATGGATTTATTTGCAAAAAAATTTCCAAATAGAATGTTTGATGTTGGTATTGCAGAACAACACGCAGTGACATTTTCTGCTGGTTTAGCCACAGAAGGATTCAAACCTTATGCAGCAATTTATTCTACCTTTTTACAAAGAGCCTATGATCAGGTTGTTCACGATGTTGCAATTCAAAGTTTACCTGTCAGATTTGCTATAGACCGGGCAGGTCTTGTTGGTGCAGACGGTCCTACACATGCTGGATCTTTTGATATAACCTACTTATCAACCCTACCTAATTTTGTAGTTATGGCTCCAAGCGATGAGTCAGAATTAGTTAAAATGATTAATACCTCAGTTGATATTAATGACAAACCGTCAGCTTTTAGGTACCCTCGTGGAACTGGTGTTGGGGTTAAACTTCCTGAAATTAATGAAAAAATTGAAATTGGAAAAGGCAGAGTTATTAAAGAAGGTAAGGAAATTGCTTTAATTAATTTTGGTGCCCGATTGCAAGAATGCCAAAAAGCCTTAAACAATCTTGGAAAAAAAGGTTTAAATCTTACTTTAATTGACGCAAGATTCTGTAAACCACTTGATGAAAATTTAATGTGGAACACTGCAAAAAATCATGAAGTTATTATTTCAATTGAAGAAGGTTCAATTGGAGGCTTTGGATCTCATTTAAGTAAATTTTTATCAGAAAAAGGTTTGTTAGAAAAAATTAAATTTAGGTCGATGACTTTTCCTGACAGGTTTATTGATCAAGATAAACCTGATCTAATGTACCAAATTGCTGGCTTGGATAGCAAAGCTATTGAAGAAAAAGTTTATGAGGTTTTAGACTCTAAAATTGTTGTTCAGAAAAAAAATTAAGACTCACACTGGGCTTTGTGCATCAAAAAATGATCCAATAAAACACAATGCATCATCGCTTCACCTATTGGAACTGCTCTAATTCCAACGCAAGGATCATGGCGACCTCTCACTGATATATTTGTATTTTTTCCAAATTTATCAATAGTTTTTCTTGAATTAAGTATGGAAGATGTAGGTTTTACCGCAAAAGATACTTTTATTTGTTGACCACTTGAAATACCACCAAGAATTCCACCCGCATTGTTAGATTTAAAAACCGTTTTATTCCCTTTTTGTCTTATCTCATCAGAATTCTGTTCACCTGTTAATTGCGCAACATCCATTCCAGTTCCAATATTGACTCCTTTTACAGCATTGATACTCATCATAGCTGAAGCTAAATCCATATCTAATTTTGAGTAAATAGGCGCACCTAGGCCAGATGGCACCCCGTCAGCTCTTAATTCTATGACTGCACCACAAGATGAGCCAGACTTTCTAATTGCTAATAAATATTTTTCCCACAATTTTAAAACTTTTTTGTCAGGACAAAAAAATGGATTTTTTTCTATAAATTTATTGTTCCATGCAGATACATCACAACCCAAAATTCCAAGTTGGATAACCGCACCTTTAACGTAATATTTTTTCCCAATTTTTTTTTCTAAAACTTTTTTTGCAATTGCACCCGCAGCTACTCTAGCCGCAGTCTCTCTCGCTGATTGCCTACCTCCTCCTCTGAAGTCTCTTATACCGTATTTTTTAAAATAAGTTAGATCAGCGTGTCCAGGACGAAATTTATTTTTGATAGTCTCATAGTCTCTTGATTTCATATCCTTATTGTAAATAATCATTAATATTGGTGTACCAGTTGTCTCACCATTAAATACTCCTGACAAAATTTCAACTTTATCATCTTCTTTTCTTTGAGTAGTAAATTTAGATTGACCAGGTTTTCGCTTATTTAGTTCTTTTTGTATGTCTTTTTCAGATATTTTTATTCTTGGAGGACATCCATCAACTACACATCCAATAGCTGGCCCATGAGATTCACCCCAAGTGGTGAAACGAAATAACTTTCCAAATGTATTAAATGACATTATTCTATTATATAAATTATTTTGTTAAAATTATGAATGAAAAAAATTCACTTGGACTAGATATTTGTTTTAAAGATGAGGATAATCCAGTAAATCTCTTCAGAGAATGGTTTAAAAGGGCTGAAACTACCGAACCTAATGATCCAAATGCATTATCATTAGCAACAGCTGACAAAAGCGGGAGACCTAAAGTGAGAATGGTTCTATTAAAAGGCTTTAGTGATGATGGTTTTACTTTTTACACAAACTTCAATAGTTCTAAAGGCAAGGATCTTAAAATAAACCCTAAGGCATCAATGTGTTTCCATTGGAAAAGTCTTTTAAGACAAATAAGGATTTACGGTAATGTTGTTCAAGTTTCTGACAAAGAAGCTGATGAATATTATAATTCAAGAGCATATGGGAGTAGAATAGGAGCATGGGCCTCAAATCAAAGTGAAGTTTTAGAAAGCAGAAAGTCACTTGATGACTCAATTGAAAAATTCAAAAAAAAGTTTCCTGATGAGAAAAAGGTTCCAAGACCACCTAATTGGTCCGGATGGAGATTGGAACCTGAAGAAATTGAGTTTTGGCGTGATGGAGATAATAGAATTCATGAAAGATTGAAATATGTTAAGAATAATGGAAAAGGCTGGAAAAGATTTTTATTAAATCCTTAAAAGGATCTTTCAATACTAAAAGATGTTAAATTTTTTAGAATATTTTTTTGCTCAGAACTTTCAAAGACATTTAAAGAGCTAGATGCTAAAGAAATAAAATGATCAGCTTTTTTGTAACATTGTTTAATAATGTCATATTTTTTTATGATATCTAATGTGTACTTAAGGTCGTTTTCAGTTCTTTCTCCTTTGGAAAAAAATTCTTTAAGCATATCTCTCTCACCACTTTTACATTGATGATTTAAAATAATTAAAGGTAAAGTAATTTTACCCTCATAAAAATCTTTTCCAATTGTTTTTCCAAATTTTTTCAGGTCAGAATTATAATCTAACGTATCATCAGCTATCTGGAAAGTTACTCCAAGATTTTTTCCATAAGAAGATAATGCTTCTTTTACCTTTTCATCTTTATTACCCAATATCGCTCCTACCTCACATGCAGCAGAAAATAGCGCTGCAGTTTTTGAAGTTATAATCTTTAAGTATGTCTCTTCGACTGTATCTATTTCTGATTTGTGTTGAAGTTGTAAAACTTCACCTTGAGCTATTTTTGCAGAAGTTGCTGACAACAACCTTAAAACCTCCAAGTTTCCATCTTCAACCATCATTTCAAAACATCTACTTAAAAGATAATCACCAACTAAGATTGATGCATGGTTTCCCCAAATGGAATTTATTGTTTTTTTTCCTCTTCTGATCTCTCCTTTATCGAGAACATCATCGTGCATTAATGTTGCAGCATGAATTAATTCTACGCATGCAGCTAAGTTTATATCTCGACCACCTTTTAGGTACCCACATAGTTTTGAACTACTTAAAGTCAACATGGCTCTTAATTTTTTTCCACCTGTTTCTAAATTATAACTAGTCATCTTTTCTACTAAAGACACGTCACTTATAAGTTTATTCTTTATCTTTTCTTCTACTAAAATAATTTTATCATCGACTGAATTTTTTAAATCCAGGTAAGCGTTATTAACTTTATTTTTTAATTGAATTACTGAACCCATTGTTAAGAAACTAATATAATTGGAGATATTTTATACTTATCAATTGACGCACCTAAAACTTCAACTATTAGTAGACTTTATATTAATCTAAAAATTCTGTAAGCATACTTCATGTTATCTTTTTTCAAAAAAAAAAAAATCGTTCCCCACATAAGATTAACTGGTGTTATTGGAAACGCTGGAAGATTTAAACAAGGAATTGATTTTGCTGGCCAAGAGGAATTAATAAAAAAAGCGTTTTCTATAAAAAAATCTCTAGCTGTTGCCATATCGATTAATTCTCCAGGTGGTTCACCAGTCCAATCTCACTTAATATACGACTTCATTAGAGCTCAGGCCAAAAAAAATAAAAAAAAGGTAATTGTTTTCGCAGAAGATGTTGCTGCTTCAGGAGGTTACTTGATTGCATGTGCTGGAGATGAGATTTATGCTAATTCAAGTTCAATTGTTGGTTCAATTGGTGTTATTTATGCATCTTTTGGTTTTAAGGATCTTATTCAAAAAGTAGGTGTAGAAAGAAGAGTTTATACTGCAGGAAAAAACAAAAGTACTTTAGATCCTTTTGTGGACGCGAAAGAAGAAGATATAAATAGATTAAAAAATATTCAACTTGATTTGCACAAAGATTTTATAAACGTAGTGGAAACGAGCAGGGGTGCAAAACTTAAAAAAGATAAAGGAATAGAATTATTTTCTGGAGAGTTTTGGTCCGGATCTAAATCAAAAGAACTTGGCCTAATTGACGGTATAGGAAATGTAAATCAAATTTTAAAAGATAGGTTTGGTGACGATGTCATTATTAAAAAGTTTGAAAAAAGTAAAGGATGGTTGGCAAAAAGAATTTCATCAGAGAATCAAATCGATAAGATAGCAAACGTAATTGAAGAAAGATCTATCTGGCAAAGATATGGCCTCTAAAAAAAAAAATTCAAAAATACAAACATTCCAGGATACAATTTTTAATCTGCAGAAATTTTGGGCAAAAAATGGTTGTGTAATTTTACAACCATATGACATAGAGGTTGGCGCAGGTACATTTCACCCCGCAACCACCTTAAGATCTTTAGGACCCAAACCATGGAGATCAGCTTATGTACAACCTTCGAGAAGACCAACTGATGGAAGATATGGAGAAAATCCAAATAGGCTACAACATTATTATCAGTTCCAAGTGATTATAAAACCTTCACCAAAAAATATTAAAAGATTATACCTTAGTAGTCTTAATGCCATTGGAATAAAACATAATGACCATGATATTAGATTTGTTGAAGATGATTGGGAAAGTCCAACGTTGGGTGCAGCCGGACTAGGTTGGGAAGTTTGGTGCGATGGAATGGAAATTACTCAATTTACTTATTTTCAAAAAATGGCTGGGATGGATTGTAAACCTATTTCTGTAGAACTTACTTATGGTTTAGAACGATTATGTATGTTTACCCAAAAGAAAAAAAATGTATTTGATTTAGTATGGAACGATGAAGGTATTCTTTATAAAGATGTTTTTTTGCAAGCTGAAAAAGAATTTTCATCTTACAATTTTGATTTTGCAAATGTTGAGAACTTGTTTAAATTTTTTGATATGCTGGAACAAGAAACCAAATCTTTGTTAGAAAAAAAACTCTCACTTCCTGCCTATGATCAGTGTTTAAAAGCAAGTCATGTTTTTAATATTTTAGATGCTAGAGGAGCGATTAGCGTAGCCCAAAGAGCAGAGTTTATTGCTAGAATTAGAGATTTGACTAAAGGTGTGGGTCAAGTATGGGTAGATAGTCAAAAATAAAATGTCTGAATTTTTTTTAGAATTATTTAGCGAAGAAATTCCTGCAACTTTACAGAAAACAGCTAGAGAAAATCTCCAAAAAAATTTTGTAGATTTTTTGAAAAAAGAGGAAATTAAATATAAAGATAGTATTTCTGTTCTATCAACTCCAAATAGATTGATTATTTACTGTGAAAACGTTTCTCAAAACATTATAAAAGCAGAGGCCGAAATAAGAGGTCCAAGTGTAAATGCGCCAGAACAAGCGCTAAATGGTTTCATAAAATCTAATAATATAACTAAAGATGAAACCTTTATAAAAAAAACAGATAAAGGAGAGTTTTATTTTTTTAAAAAGCCCGCTCAGACATTAGAGACAAAATCTATTTTGCAAAAAAATTTACCAAAAATTCTTGATGAAATCTCTTGGAAAAAATCAATGAGATGGGGTGATCATGATTTGTACTGGGGTAGACCATTAAAATCCATTCTTGCTTGTTTTGATAATAAAGTTTTAGAATTTAATTATCATCATTTAACTTCATCCAATTTTACTTACCTGGATAAAGACTTTGAAGAGAAAACAAGTAAATTTTTGAATTTTAAAACTTACAAAGAATTTTTCAAGAGCAAAGGCATTATATTGGATCACAATAAAAGAGAGGAATTTATTGAAAATCAATTATTAAAAAAAATTAAATTAGATAGGTTGAAGTTAACCCAAAACAAAAAATTATTAAGTGAAGTAACAAATATTGTTGAAAAACCCAATATAATTAAATGTAAGTTTGACAAAAAATTTTTAAAGATTCCTAAAGAAATATTAGTCACAACTATGGAAGTTCATCAAAAGTATTTTCCAACCTTTGACAATAAGGAAAATTTAACGAATGTATTCTTTGTAGTTGCAGACAATAACGACCCAAAAGGTTTAATTAGATTAGGAAATGAGCGAGTAGTCGAAGCTCGTTTAAATGATGCTCAATTTTTCTGGGATAAAAATAAAATAAAAAATTTAGTTAAAGGAATATCAGATCTTAAAAACATAAATTATTTTGAAGGATTAGGAACTTACTTCGATAAAACCCAAAGATTAAGAAAGCTCGGATCACTAATTTCTGATGAACTTTTAATTAGTAAAGAAAAAGTTGAAGTAGCATCTTCTATTTGCAAAGTAGATTTAGTGTCTGATTTAGTGGGAGAATTCCCCGAACTTCAAGGTGTAATGGGGGGCCACTTTGCTAAAGCTCAGGGTTTCGATAACGAAATTTGTTTGGCTATTAAGGAACATTATTTACCAATAGGCCCAGAGACAAAGACACCAAAAAAACATTACTCAGTCACTTTAGCTTTAAGTGATAAAATAGATACCTTAGTTGGTTTTTTTACAATTAATTTAAAACCATCTAGTTCAAAGGATCCTTTCGCATTAAGAAGGTCAGCAATTGGACTTATAAGACTAATAATAGAAAATAAATTAGAGATTAAATTAAAAGATTTAATAAATTATTCTTGTGTTTTGTTTGCTGAACAAGGTTTAGATTTTGATATTAAGACTGTCCAACAAGATCTGTTTAATTTTTTTTCTGAAAGACTTAAATTTTATATGAAAGAAAAAAAAGTAAGATCAGATATTATAGAATGCTCAATAAATAGTTATAGTGCAGACCAAATTTATAAAATTTATAACAAGGCTTTTATTTTAAATAAATTAATCGATAAGAATATTGGTCAAGATGTAATTTTTTCTTACAAAAGAGCGTCTAATATTTTATCAAACGAAATATCAAAAAATAAGATTGAATTAGAAAATTTGACTGATCCGGGTTTATTCAAAAATGATTTTGAGAAGAAATTATACAAAAGAATACAAGAAATAAGAAAATATTTTACAAGCCTAGGTAGTCGTGAGGATTGTAAAAAAACTTTAGAGGTTTTGGCTGATGCAAAAACCGATGTTTCAAACTTTTTTGACAATGTGATAGTTAATGATGAGGATGAAGCAATCAAAAAAAATCGTTTGGAACTTATGCAATTGTTATGTAAAACGTTCAATAATTATTTAAATTTTTCTAATATTGAAAGTGCATAATGAACAATTTAGTTTTTAATTTTAAATCTAAAAGAATAAAAAAGATTAAGAACCCAAAGTTTATCTTAGGTGGAAAAGGAGCAAATCTTGCTCAAATGGGAAAACTTGGTTTACCCGTACCCCCTGGATTTACTATATCTACAGAAGTCTGTGAAATTTTTTATAAAAGTAATAAAAAACTCAATCAGAAAATAGTTAAATCTATTAAGCAAGAATTAAAACAAATTGAACAAGAATGTGGAAAAAAATTTGGTGATTTAGATAATCCATTACTAGTTTCAGTAAGGTCAGGCGCAAGGGTTTCAATGCCTGGAATGATGGATACAATTTTAAACTTGGGTTTAAACGATGAAACAGTTAAAGCTCTTGCAAAAAAAACATCTAATATGAGGTTTGCAAAAGATAGCTATAGAAGATTTATTCAAATGTATTCCAATGTGGTGCTTGGAGTAGAAAGTTATAACTTTGAAGAATTAATTGAAAATTATAAGTTAACAAAAGGTGTTTTGTTAGATACTGATCTAGATGAAAACGACTGGGATGGTCTTATTGATGATTTTAAGAAAGTTGTTAAAGAAAAAACTAAAAAACAATTCCCCCAAGATGTCTACGAACAATTATTTGGAGCTATTTCAGCAGTATTTTTATCATGGGAAAGTAATCGAGCAAAAGTTTATAGAAAATTAAATCAAATACCTTCTGCATGGGGAACAGCTGTAAACGTTCAATCAATGGTTTTTGGAAATATGGGTAATGATTGTGCAACAGGTGTTGTTTTTACTAGGAACCCATCAAATGGAAAAAATGAAATTTACGGAGAATATCTTATTAATGCTCAAGGGGAGGATGTTGTAGCTGGCACAAGAACACCAAATTATATAACAAAAAAAGCAAACAAAGACTCAAACTCAAAAGGTAAATCAATGGAAGAGGCCATGCCTAAGGTTTATACCCAACTTAAAAAAATTCTCAAACTTTTAGAAAAATTTTACAAAGATATGCAAGATGTAGAATTCACAGTTGAAAATTCTAAATTGTGGATGCTTCAAACAAGATCTGGAAAAAGAACTGCAAAATCTGCAGTAAAAATAGCTGTAGACATGGTCAAAGAAAAATTGATAACAAAAAAAGAAGCAGTCTTGAGAGTTGATCCTAACACTTTGGACACACTTCTGCACCCATCATTAGACGAAACAAAAGAAGTAAAGACTATTGCAAAAGGTTTACCTGCGTCTCCAGGTGCAACAAGTGGAAAAGTTGTTTTTTCATCTGATGAAGCAGAGAGATTAAATGGGATGATGCAAGATACAATACTTGTAAGAATAGAAACCTCACCTGAGGATATCCATGGTATGCATGCTGCAAAAGGTATTTTAACTGCTCGTGGGGGAATGACTAGTCATGCTGCTGTTGTTGCAAGAGGTATGGGAAGACCATGTGTTTCGGGTTCAAGTGAAATAGAAATTAATTACGAGCAAAAAATATTTAAAACTTCTACAAACGTAGAAGTAAAAGAAGGAGACGTGATTACAATTGATGGATCTACAGGTAGAGTTATTTTAGATAAAGTTCCAACATTAAAGCCAGAGATCTCAGGTGATTTTTCAAAATTAATGAATTGGGCTGATAGTTACAGAAAATTAAAAGTAAGAACAAATTCTGAGACCCCTCTTGATACAAAAACAGCAAGAGAATTTGGAGCTGAGGGTATTGGTCTTTGTAGGACTGAGCATATGTTTTTTGATGAGGATAGAATTTTGTCTGTAAGAGAAATGATTTTATCAAAAACTGTTGAGGATAGAAATAGGGCTTTAGCTAAATTATTACCCCATCAAAAAAATGATTTTATACAAATTTTTGAAATAATGAATGGTCTTCCAGTAACAGTTAGATTACTTGATCCACCTTTACATGAGTTTTTACCCAAAAATGATAAAGAAATTGGGGATCTAAGCTCAGTAACAGGTTTAAATTCTAATGAAATAAAATCTAGGACAGAGGAATTGCATGAACATAATCCAATGCTTGGACACAGAGGATGTAGATTAGGTATTTCTTTTCCAGAAATTTACGAAATGCAATGTAGAGCAATTTTTGAAGCTTTAGTTGAATGTAAAAAGAAGAAACTCAAGTCTACAATGCCAGAAATAATGATACCCCTTGTATCAACTGAGGCTGAAATCAAAATAATGAAAGATCTAGTAATTAGAGTTGCTAAAAAAGTTCAAGATGAAAATAATACCAAAATAAGTTTTTTGGTGGGAACCATGATCGAACTTCCAAGAGCTGCACTAAAGGCAAAAGATATTGCAAAACATGCGGAATTTTTTAGTTTTGGAACTAACGATTTAACTCAGACAACTTTCGGCATTAGCAGGGATGACAGTGGAAAATTTTTAAATGATTACATTGAAAACAAGATATTTGATATCGATCCTTTTGTTTCAATAGACGATGGTGTGGGAGATTTAATCGAAATAGCTACGTTAAAAGGTAGAAAACAAAATAAAAAAATCAAACTTGGAATTTGTGGAGAACATGGTGGGGATCCTAAGAGTATAAATTTTTGTTCGAAAACAGGATTGAATTATGTTTCTTGCTCACCTTACAGAGTACCAGTTGCGCGTTTAGCAGCTGCTCAAGCAGAGCTAAAAAAATAGAAAATTTCTTAAGTACTAGAAATGTCTCATAAGTTGTAATATTGTTTAAAGCACATTTTAAAGTTGAATAATTGATTTTAAGCTCAAAAAGTACATCAAAGTAATATTTAAATAGTTTTTTTAATTTGATATTGAAGGCATATTAAGTACTTTCCTTTAAAAGCACTTATGAATATTCTACTAATAATTGCTGCGATTTTTATAGCTACTGAAACTATAAACCCTGAAGTTGATGAGGGGAAAGAAATTCAAAAAAAAGAAGTGGTTTTAGAAACAATAGAAACCAAACCTTCCGAGGAAATTATTTCTGAAGCAGAAGCTAAAACAGCGGCAGAAGCACAAGCAGCAGCAGAGGCTGAAGCTAAAGCAGTGGCAGAAGCACAAGCAGCAGCAGAGGCTGAAGCTAAAGCAGCGGCAGAAGCACAAGCAGCAGCAGAGGCTAAAGCAGCGGCAGAAGAAATAAATTACTTAAAGATAGCTTTATACATAATTCTTTTCTTAGGTATTTTATCAGGTGCATTACTTTATTTAAGGAAACGAGACAAGTCACCACTAGAAAGTAAAATCATTCCACCTGAAAAAAAGGAACAAGAACAACCTATTCAAGAAGAAATCCAGCCTGAAACCAAAGAGCAACAATCTATTCAAGAAGAAACTCAACCTGAAACTAAAGAAGAACAGCCAATAGATAACGCAAATAAAGAACCCAGTAATTTTGAAGAAACTAATGGGGATGAAAAAAAATAAAGATCTTAAATACTCATAAACATTATCTTAAATTTCAAGTTTGAAATCTATAGCAGGAGCACTATGTGTGATGCTACCAACAGAGATTCTGCCAACACCTGTTCTTGAAACTGACCTAATATTTTTTAGGGTTATATTTCCAGACGCCTCAGTTTCATAAAATTTTTTTGCAAGTTTTACACCCTCTTTAAGACTCTTAATATTCATATTGTCAAAAAGCACTGTATTGAATTTAAATCCCAAAATTGATTTTAGTTGTTTTAAATTATCGACTTCAACTGTTATTTTTCGTCCTTTTTTATTTTTAATTGCCTTTTGAACTAAAGATTTTAAATCTGAACTTGCGATGTGATTATCTTTAATTAAATACTCATCGCTCAGATTAAATCTATGATTTGTACCACCACCCAATTTAACTGCATACTTTTGTATTACTCTTAAGCTTGGAATTGTTTTGCGAGTGCAGCAAATCTTACTTTTGCCTTTAGCATATTTAACAAATTTATTAGTGTAACTAGCTATACCTGATATATGAGAAAGAAAATTTAGCGCAACTCTTTCACAAATTAAAATATTTTTTGAGTCACCTTTGATCATAGCAATAATTTGTCCCTTTTTAATTTTAGATCCATCTTTTTTTTTAATGTGAAATTGGATCTTGTTATCAAAAATTTTAAATGTACTTTTAGCAAATTCTATCCCCCCAATTATTCCATTTTGATTTGCGATTATTTTAAATGTTTTAACACTACTTTTCTTTATAAGATTTGATGTGATATCTCCACCTGGATACAAATCCTCATTTAATGCAAGTTTAACGGAATTTTTAATGAAACTTTTACTTAAAATTATTTTGGACACAGATTTTATCTGCCTATTTCAGCCATTCTCTCCACAGACTTTCTAGCTTTTTCGATTGTTTCATCTGACATTATAATTTCATTTGTCTCATTCTTCAAACAATCTAAAATTTTAGGAAGAGTAATTCTTTTCATGTGAGGGCATAAGTTACATGGTCTAATAAACTTCACATTTGGATTATCAACTTGAACATTGTCGCTCATAGAACACTCTGTTACCATCATGACTTTTTCTGGTTGATTATCTTTTACATATTTTATCATTCCACTTGTTGAACCTGTAAAATCACTCGCATTTATTACATCTGGTGGACACTCAGGATGAGCAATAACTTTTATTCCAGGATTATTTTTTCTAATTTCATTAATTTCTGTATCATTAAACTTTTCATGCACTTCACATGTTCCTTTCCAAGAGATAATTTCAACATCAGTTTGAGAAGCCACATATTTAGCAAGATAATCATCTGGCAAGAAAATAACTTTTTTGACACCTAATGAATTTACAATTTTAACAGCATTAGCTGAAGTACAACAAACATCTGTTTCTGCTTTTACATCTGCTGAAGTGTTTACATATGAAACGACCGGAACACCTGGATTTTGTTTTTTAAGCTTTCTTACATCTTCGCCTGTTATCGATGACGATAAGGAACAACCTGCCCTCATATCTGGCAACAATACCTTTTTATTAGGACTCATAAGTTTTGCAGTCTCAGCCATAAAATGCACCCCGCACATTACAATTATATCAGCTTTAGTTTTTGCAGCCTCAACTGCTAAAGCAAGAGAGTCTGCAGAAAAATCTGATATCCCATGGTATATTTCTGGTGTCTGATAATTATGAGCAAGAATAACCGCGTTCTTTTCTTTTTTAAGTTTATTGATTTCATAAATATAAGGAGCGTGGGTAGACCATTCAATTTCAGGAATAGTCTTCGAAATTTTTTGATAAATTGGTTGAGTTGCTTTTTTTATTTCAGCAGTAAATTCCATCATGTGAATGTATCAACTTGAAAGATAATTGTCATTCAATTAATCTGACGCACAGGGCGGCCATGCTGAAATTGGTAGACAGGCACGGTTGAGGGCCGTGTGGACCTAGTCCATGAGAGTTCAAATCTCTCTGGCCGCACCATTTATAAAGCTTTGTTTTTTTTTCTTAAAAATACCAGCAATAAACATCCTTTTTCAGAAAAAGACGAGTGTTGGGAACCTGGTTTATAAGAAATAAAATCACCTTTATTAAAAGTTGTATGATCTTCATCAATTAATTCTCCATCTAAAACATAAAATTCCTCATAGTTTTGATGTTTATGTTTTAAACTTCTAGTACCTGGAGCCATCTTTAGAATATAACTTCCCGCTCCAGTATTTTTATCATAAGATATTTTATGCCAACTCATACCTGAAACTGGTTTTCCATAACTATTAAATGGAGTAAATTTTAATTTAGTTGGATTTATTATTTTCCTGTTTTTCACTAGTTTAACCAGCTAGGTTTTAATATTTCGATATTTGCTTCTCCACACTTAAATTCTTTATTAAATTCAAACTCCTTATCTTTAAATTTGATTAGGGCAAAACTAAATTTATTTGCTATCAAAACTTTACCAATTTCTACATTATTAGATGTAATTGGATCATTATTATTTATTGAGCCTTTTTTTACTTGAAGTGGTAATAATCTTTTATTCAATTTATCTTTATTTTTAATACGCGAAGTATTTTCTTGGCCGACATAGCAGCCTTTTTTAAAGTCGATTGCATTTAGTTCCACAAAATTACACTCTATTCCAAATAATTTATCTTGTAGCAGATCCATGTTATTTTGTGGTATTCCTAGCTCAAAGCTTAATTTGTAGTATTCATCGATGTTAGAAGATTTAAGTTTCATTTTTTTTAGTGACATGTATAGTTTTTCAAGATTTGAAATAATTCTACCTCCCAATTTTTTATTTCTTGGATCAAGAAGAATATGGTCCTCGTTATATTTAATGGTGTGTCCCAACTCATCCTTTGCGCCTTCTATAGATAAGAATTTTTCATGATTTAAAGCAGCTACCACAAATTCGTTGCTTAGATTTAAAATCTCTACTTTAGATTTGAGTTTATACATAACTAATTTTTTATACAACTGATCAGCTGTACTCTTTTCACAATCTAAGAAGTAACCGTCTTTGTGCTTGACTACTATAAAATCAAATAAAAACTTTCCTTGAGGTGAAAGCAAAGATGCAAAACAACTTTTACTTTCATTTACCTTTTCAATATCATTTGAGACAAGATTTTGTAAAAATTTTTCAGAGTCTGGCCCATTAATATATAAAATCCCTCTGTCTTCTAAAATATAAACTTTTTCTGAATTCATAATTGATTAACATATAAATATAATATATCTACTTTTAAAACAATGTTAGATCTAATCATTAAAAACGGTGAATGTTATATAAACGGTAATCTTGAAAAAAAAGATATTGGAATATCTAACAACAAAATTGTTGAGATTGGCGACTTGAAAGATAAATCCAAAGAAACATTTGATGCTAAGGGATTGACTGTTCTGCCCGGTTGTATTGATACCCAAGTTCATTTTAGAGAACCAGGATCTACTGATGCTGAAGATTTAAATTCTGGAAGTAAAGCTGCAGTTATGGGTGGTATCACATCTGTTTTTGAGATGCCAAACACTAACCCACCAACAACAAATTTTGAAGAATTCGATAAGAAAATTAAGTTAGGTAAAGGAATGTATTGCAATCATGCATTTTACTTTGGTGCAACAGCTGAGAATTATTCAACACTAGAAAAATTAAAAAATTTGAAAGGGTGTTGTGGAATTAAACTTTTTGCAGGATCTTCCACTGGAAATTTACTGGTTGATAAGGAAAAAGATATAGAAAAAGTTTTTGAACACGCTTCGAAAGTTGTAGCAGTTCATTCTGAAGATGAAGAAATATTGAAGGTAAGGAAAAAACTAATTGAAGAAGGCAATGTAGCCAGTCATCCAATATGGCGGAATGAAGAAGTTGCAATGTCTTCAACTAGAAGAATTGTTAAAATTGCAAAAAGATTTAATAAAAAAGCTCATATATTACATATAACTACAAAAGACGAAGTAGATTTTCTCTCTCAAAACAAAGGTCTGATTACTTTTGAAATAACACCACAACATTTAACTATTTATTCTCCAGACTGTTATAACAAACTTGGAACTTATGCTCAGATGAATCCACCTATAAGAGATAAGTCACATTACGATCGTCTTTGGTATGCGATTAGAAACAATTATAATGATACTATTGGTTCAGATCATGCTCCTCACTTAAAAGTTAACAAAGATAAAAAGTATCCTAATTCCCCTTCAGGAATGCCAGGAGTACAAACTCTCCTTCCCGTAATGCTAAACCATGTCAACAATAATAAATTAAAACTAGAACAGTTAATAAAATTGATATGTGAAAACCCAGTAAGAATATTTGGAATTAAAAACAAAGGTTATATTAAAAAAGATTTTGATGCTGACTTAACTATTGTTGATTTAAATAAAGAAATTACAATTGATAACAAAATCATTCAAAGTAAATGTAAATGGTCTCCATTTCATGGTGAAACATTTAAAGGATGCCCAGTTGCAACTATAGTATCTGGTAAAATAAAAATGAAAAATGGATCTTTAATTGGAGAACCTGAGGGAACACCGTTAGAATTTATTTAATGACTTTTTTTAAGTAAAATTATAAATAGTTTTAAGTAGCTTTGTAAATAAATAATCAGATTTAGTTTTTAGAGATAGTGGCTTATTTTTATTGATCTTTCTCATAAATTCATGGGCTTGATTTCTTCTAAGCCACCAATTTTTTCCAAACTTTCTAAACTTGGAGTAACTCTCACCTTTCTTGTCTTGAAAATAATAAGTTAAATTTTTATTAAGTAACCTAAAATCATTTAGGACACTACTTGAAATAGCAGCTAACCTAAAATCTAAAGTTAACATAGAAAAATTTTTCATACTTATTATATTTTTATATTTCTTATAAAATTTTCTTTGGAAAGATATACAACTTCCAGCGATCGGGAAACTTGGCCAAATATCTCTTCTATTTTTATTTCTAATCATATTTTTTAAATATGTTTTTTTATTTTTAGAGAAATAGTAAATGGGAAGATCAAAAACTATATTACAATTTTTATTTTTATTAAAATAATTTACTATTTCTTTTACTTTATTTTTTTTAAAAAAATCGTCGGAGTCTAACAATAATATATACTTGCCTTTTGATTTTGAAAAAGCTTTGTTGTAGTTGCTTATTTGGTAATAAGTATTAAATTTTCCTAAATCTTTTCTATTTCTGTTTTGAAAAGATTTTATTCCCTCTATTTTTTTTGCTATTTCATAAGAATTATCTTTTGATCCATCGTCATAAAATATTATCTCAATATTATTGTATGTTTGTGTTTTACATGAATTAATACATCTCTTGACATACTTCTCTTTATTATAGCTAGCTATTAATATCGAAACTAAAGGTTTTTTTTGCATTAAAATTAATTTATAAAGTTCTAAATTATAACAAAATTGTCATCTAAGTTATAATTAAATTCTACGAAAATGCACAAAAAACTTCTTATATTTATACCTCACATAAATGTGGGAGGTGTAGAAAAAAACTTTTTTATAATTACAAATTACCTAGCAAAAAAACTAAACAATAACGTATCAGTAATAACCGTTAATAAGAAATTTACAAAAAAGCTTAACAAGAAAATTAAAATAATTTCTCCAAAAAGTAATAAGTGGGAAAATAGTTCAATGTATACCAAATATACAATTTCACTCCTTTTATTAATAAAAACTCTAATTTCAGATAGAAGATATTTGATATTTTCATTTCAAGCAAACTGGTATGCAATAATAGTAACTAAATTGTTTGGATTAAAAATTGTTACAAGGTCAAACACAGCTCCGGAGGGATGGTCAAAAGGTATGATTAAAAATTTTTTTTATAAATCAGTTATAAATTTTTCAGACAAAATAATAGTTAATAGTAATGAATTTAAAGAAAGTTTAAAAAAATATTTTAATGTGAATTCAATATGCATTTATAACCCACTAGATAAATCTAGTATGTTAAGACAAAGTAGAAGAGTGGAAAGATTTAATTTTTTTTCAAAAAAAAAATACTTGAAAATAATAAATATTGGAAGATTTACTAATCAAAAAAACCAAATGTTAATCTTAAAGACAATAAAGTACTTAAACAATCGTATTCCAATTAAACTTTTAATAATTGGAAGAGGTGAAAATTATATGAATTTGAAAAATTTTATATATGAAAACAAACTTGGAAAAAATATTATATTGAAAAGATTTGTAAGCAATCCCTATCCATTTTTGAAATCATCTGATATTTTTGTTCTTTCATCAAATTATGAAGGACTACCTAATGTTTTGTTAGAAGCACAATTTTTCAAAAAAATCATTATTTCTACTAAATGCCCAACCGGACCGAAAGAAATTTTACTAAATGGTAAGGCAGGTCTCTTTTTTAAGATGGATGATTACAAAGATTTATCTAGAAAAATTATTTATGTTTACAAAAATAAACAAAGATTAAAAAATATGATTAAAGCTGGTTATGATAATTTACATAGATTTGATAAAGATACGAATTTAAACAAGTACTACCAAATAATTGTAAGGTTTCTTGAAAATGAAAAAAATTAATTGGGGCATTATTGGATTAGGCAATATAGCAAATAAATTTGCAGATGCATTCTCATATATCGATAATGCTACTGTTAAAGGTATCGCCAGTTTTAATCAAAACAAATTACATTCTTTTAAAAATAAATTTAAAGTAGAGGATAAATTTTGTTTTAATAATTATGAGGATCTTATTCTATCACCAAGTATCGATATTGTTTATATTGCTTTACCTAATTCATTGCACGCAAAGTATATTCGAAAATCAATAAATGAAAAAAAAAATGTTCTTGTTGAAAAACCAGCATTTATTAATCCTGAAGATTTAACACTTATAAAAAATTTGGTTAAAGAACATAAGATTTTTTTTACTGAAGCATTTATGTATAGATATTTACCTTATTTCCAAAAAGTAAGAGATATTATTGATGATGAGTCTCTTGGAAAAATTGTTGATATGCATTCAACTTTTAATATTAAGGTTTATAAACAAAAAAATTTTTTTGGTATTAAATTTAAGAAACCTAACTATTCTCATCGCCTATTTAACAAAAAATTGGGAGGAGGTGCTATTCTTGATGTTGGGTGTTATCCACTATCCTTAAGCACATTCGTCAACTCTCTTACATACAACGTAGAATTAAAGGACATAACTTTTGAAAAAGTGCATAAGGATTATTGTGAAAGTGAAGTAGATATATTCTCAAAGGTAACACTAAATTTTGATAACAAATTTAAATCCAAAATATCTTGTTCATTTAGAGATAATGTTGACCAAAGAACAATAATAAATTTTGAAAATGGGTCCTTATCTATCAATCAGACTTGGGTACCAGATCGATATACTATTATCGAACAAAAAAAAGGAAATATAATTTCAAATTTAGATTTTAAAAATAATGAAAATATTTATTCATATCAAATTCAGAGCATATCTGAGCAAATTTTAGATAAAAAAATAACTCCTAAATTCCCTTCAATGTCACTAGAAGAAATTGATATTAATACGAAATTATTAAGTGATTGGATTAATTTATAATAGTTTTTTATTTTTTTGCCTATTATTTAATAATATTATTCTTTATTAAGTCCTCTTTTATCTCACTCAAAATTGCTGGGTCATCAATTGTTGCTGGCATTTTATACTCTTCTTTATCAGCAATTTTTCTAACAGTTCCTCTTAAAATCTTTCCTGACCTTGTTTTTGGCAGTCTTTTTACAACAATAGCAATTTTAAAAGCAGCAACAGGACCAATTTTATTTCGAACCATCTGAATACATTCTTTTGATATAGTATCATTATCTTGACTCACACCAGCTTTTAAGGTGAGCAAGCCGATTGGTAATTGTCCTTTAAGTTTATCAGCAATTCCAACCACAGCACATTCAGCAACAGATTTGTGCTCCGATAAAACTTCCTCGATCGCGCCTGTTGAAAGTCTGTGACCGGCAACATTGATTATGTCATCTGTTCTTGACATTATCCAAATATAACCATCTTCATCAATATGACCTGCATCGTAGGTTTGGTAAAATCCATCATAGTTAGTCATATAATTATCTTTATATCTTTTATCGGCATTCCATAATGTAGGAAAAGTACCTGGTGGCAAAGGAAGCTTGACTACTATATCTCCCATTTCATTAGCCTTTGCTATAGATTGATCTGGTTTAATTATTTTTACGTCGTATCCGGGGACAGCTTTACATGCTGAACCATATTTTGTTTTCATCATTTCTATTCCAGTACAATTAGAACTTATTGCCCAACTAGTTTCTGTTTGCCACCAATGATCAATTACTGGAACTTTGAGTAAATTTTCAGCCCATTTAATTGTATCCGGATCTGCTCGTTCTCCTGCTAAAAATAATGACTCAAAAGAGCTTAAGTTATATTTTGAAAAAAAATTTCCTTCTGGATCTTCCTTTTTAATAGCTCTAAATGCAGTCGGTGCCGTAAATAAAGATTTAATTTTATAGTCTGAAATCATTTTCCAGAATGCTCCAGCGTCTGGAGTGCCAACTGGCTTTCCTTCAAACAAGACTGTTGTGCAACCTTTAAACAAAGGAGCATAAACAATATATGAATGACCAACGATCCAACCAATATCACTGGCAGACCACCAAACGTCATCCTCATCAATGTTATAAATGTTTTTCATTGTCCATTTGAGAGCCACTATGTGACCCCCTATATCTCTCACAATTCCCTTTGGTACCCCGGTAGTTCCTGATGTATAGAGAATATATGCATATTCATTTGAATTCATCTCTACACAATTAGTGTCTTTTGCATTTGACAAAGCTTCGTCCCAGCTAATTTCTTTTGGAGCGTTTAGTTTTACTTCATGACCTTTTCTTTGAAAGAATATGACTTTTTCAACTGAGTGTTTAGCAAGTTTCAGCGCTCCATCTACAAGCGGTCTATATTCAACCGTTCTTCCAGGTTCAAAACCGCATGACGCAGTTATCAAAATTTTGGCTCTACTATCATCTATACGACTTGCAAGTTCATTAGAGGCGAATCCTCCAAACACAACTGAGTGAATTACACCTATTCTTCCACATGCCAACATAGCAACAACGGCTTCAGGCACCATTGGCATATAAATTATAGCCCTATCACCTTTTTGAAGTCCTTGATTTTCTAAAGCTCCTGCAAATTTTGAGACTTTTGATCTTAGTTCATTATAAGTAAACTTTGCCTTATTACCTGTAATTGGACTATCATAAATAAGTGCAATTTTTTCTCCTAAACCATTATCGATATGAAAATCAAGTGCATTATAGCAAGTATTTGTTGACCCATCTTCAAACCATTTGTAAAACGGGGGATTAGTTTTGTTTAAAATCTTTGTTGGTTTTTTAAACCAAAATATATCCTCTGATATTTCTCTCCAAAATTCCTCAGGTTTAGTTATAGATTTATTGTAAATTTGCTCAAATTTATTGCTCATATTTAGTGACTCAAAATCTTGTTATTTAAGGCTTTTTCTACGTGTTAGTTGCATTTAATTTCAAAAAGCAAGTAAAATCAACCTAAATTAGTCCTAAATAACTCTTCTAATAACCCTTTATATTTGGTATTAGGACCCAACTTTGATCTAAATTGAGTTTAGGTCGTAGTTTAAATTTAAACTAACAAAAAACTAACTAAAGAGGGAGTTTTTTATGAATAAACTAAAACTGTTTGCATTAGCAGCATTAGCTCTAGTGGGCTTTGCTGGTACGGCAAACGCAGCAGACACTGTTCTGTTAGCTACGGATGACCTTGTAGGAATATCATTTTGGTTGATTTCTATGGGTATGGCTGCAGCAACTGTCTTTTTCTTCATGGAAAGAGGTTCAGTAGCTGGTGGTTGGAAAACATCTATAACAGTTGCAGGTCTAGTAACAGGTGTTGCATTTGTTCACTACATGTACATGAGAGAAGTATGGATCATTACAGGTGACTCACCAACAGTGTACAGATACATTGACTGGTTAATTACAGTACCGTTACAAATGATTGAGTTTTATCTAATATTAGCAGCGATAAGAAAAGTACCTTCAGGAATTTTCTGGAGATTACTAATCGGATCAGTAGTAATGCTAGTAGGTGGATACTTAGGAGAAGCAGGTTACATCAACGCTACACTTGGTTTCGTAATCGGTATGGCTGGATGGATCTACATCTTATATGAAGTATTCTCAGGTGAAGCTGGTAAAGCAGCATCTAAGAGTGGTAACAAAGCACTTGTTACAGCTTTCGGTGCAATGAGAATGATCGTAACAATTGGTTGGGCAATTTACCCATTAGGTTACATTTTTGGTTACCTAACAGGTGGAATTGATGCAGCTTCATTGAACATCATTTACAACTTAGCTGACTTTATTAACAAGATCGCATTCGGTCTAGTTATTTGGGCAGCTGCAGTTTCAAGTACACCAGCGAGAGCTAGATAATTAAAATTATCTTAATTTCAAAATAGGGCGAGTTTAACCACTTGCCCTATTTTTTTTTGGGCTTATATAAACTTAATGGCAAAAATTACATACATAGAACATAATGGAACGAAACATACATTAGACGTTCAAAACGGACTAACAGTTATGGAAGGTGCCGTTCAAAATAATATACCAGGAATAGATGCTGATTGTGGAGGGGGCATGGCTTGTGCAACTTGCCATGTTTATGTCAAAGAAGATTGGTTTGATAAGATAAATAAAAAGAGTGAAGGCGAAGATGACATGATAGACCAAGCTTATGAACCAAAAAAAAATAGTAGACTAAGCTGTCAAATAATTGTTTCAGATGATTTGGATGGTTTGGTAGTAGACATGCCAGGAAAACAAACTTAATGATAAAAACAGATGCATTAATTATTGGAGCTGGACCAACCGGTCTTTTTACTGCACACCAATTAAAATTAATTGGTTTAGATTGTGAGATCGTTGATAACTTAGATAAAATAGGTGGACAATGTATAGAGCTTTACCCTGACAAACCAATTTATGATATACCAGCGGTTCCAGAATGCACAGGTGAAGAGCTTACTAATAATTTAATCAATCAACTAAAACCATTTGATATTAAATTTCATTTATCTGAAAGAGTTGATGAAGTAAAAAAAGATGGTGAGAAGTGGATTGTTAAAACAAATAAAGGAACTTCGTTTACTACCCCAAATGTTATTATTGCTGGCGGAGTTGGATCATTTGAACCAAGAAAATTTTCAGTTGAAGGACATGAGAAATTTGAAAATAAATCAATTTTATATTCAATAAAGGATAAAAATATTTTTAAAGGCAAAACAGTTTCAATTTTTGGTGGCGGAGACAGTGCTTTAGATTGGGCTGTTGAATTGGCAAATAATTGTAATGTCAATCTCATACATAGAAGGGATGAGTTTAGAGGTGCCCAGGCAACTGTTGATAAAGTTCATGAGTTGACAAAGTCAAATAAAATTAATCTTTTTACCAAGTTTCAATTAAAAAAAATTAATGGTTCAAGTAAAATTGAAAGTATAGATATTGAAGATGATAACAAAAAAATTAAAAATTTAAAAACAGACTATGTACTTGGTTTCTTTGGGCTTATTATGCAGTTAGGACCAATTGCAAGTTGGGGGCTAAATATTGATAAAAAAACAGTCGAAGTTGATACTGAAAAATTCGAAACAAACCAAAAAGGGATTTATGCTGTTGGTGATATTTGTAACTATCCAGGAAAATTAAAATTGATTTTGTCAGGTTTTCACGAAGGGGCCTTAGCAGCAAGGGCATGCTTCAAATTAGCTAAACCAAATGAAAAATATCGTTTTGAGTTTACAACATCTTCAAAAGCTATAAAAAAAAGACTTGGCGTTAAAAGTGATTGAGCTTTTTACAGCCGATACGCCTAATGGAAAAAAGATCTCAATTATGCTTGAGGAAATTCAATATGAGTACAAAGTTACGAAGGTTAATTTGTTCAAAAACGAACAATTTAACCCTGAGTTTAAAAAGATAAGCCCATTTAATAAGATCCCTGTAATTAAAGATCATGATAACGGTAAAACAATTTTTGAGTCCGGTGCAATCTTGATCTACCTGGGTAATAAAAGTGGTAAGTTTTATGACGAAAAAAACAGAGACCAAATCAATCAATGGTTAATGGCCCAGATGGGATTTGTTGGACCAATGTTAGGTCAACATCACCAGTTTCATCATTATAATCCTGGAAAAAGTAAATTTGGGGAAGATAGATATTTTAAAATTTCAAAGGCAATTTATAACGATTTAGATCTAAGATTATCACAATCAAAATTTTTAGCAGGTGAGGAGTACACAATTGCTGACATAGCTACATGGCCATGGATTGCTAGGCATGACTGGCATGATATTGGTTTAAAGAACTATAAAAATTTGACGAGATGGTATAATGATATCGCAGGAAGAGCTGCGGTTATCAAAGGTTATGATTTTATGAATAAAGGCGAAAAAATATCTTTTCCCTAAACGTCACTCGCGTAAACTTTTTCCTCTTTTTCATGTTTTTCTTGAGCAGAAATACTTAGTGTTGCAACAGGACGAGCAATTAATCTCTTAATTCCAATGGGTTCACCTGTATCTTCACAGAAACCATATGTTCCATCTTTAATTCTTCTTAGCGCAGCATCGATTTTAGATATAAGTTTTATCTGTCTATTTATAGCTCTCATCTCAACATTTTTGTCTGTGTATGAACTTGCCTGATCCACAATATCTGCTGATGTGCTATTGTCATCCATTGAACTATTATACAGAGCTTCGTTATTTGATCTTATAAGATCTTTTTTCCACTCTGATAATTTGTTTTTGAAAAACAGCTTATGTTTTTCACACATATATTTTTCTGATTCTTTTGGAACGTAGTTTTTTGAAATTTTAACCATTTTAATTTCTAAAGCGCTCGCAGTATATTCAGCAATTAAATGGTGTCAAGAAACCATTAATTGTATAAATATATATATATATATGTTTAAAAAAAAGAATATAAGTAATTTATTCTATCTTTTTTTAATTGCACACTTATTTGTTTGGACTTTGATTCCTTCGATAACAAATAATAATTTACCATTAGATACAATAGAAGCATTAGCCTGGGGCAGTAATTTAGATTGGGGATATAACAAGCATCCACCAGTGAGTGCTTTCTTTGTTGAATTTTTTTATTTCTTTTTTGGAAGTAATGACATTGCATATTATCTTTTAAGTCAAATTTTCGTAATATTAGCTTTCTACATTGTTTGGATATTTTCAAATGAATTTTTTCAAAATAAAACTTTAAGTTTTTTTTCTGTTTTAATTCTTGAAGGAATATATTTTTACAATTTTACCACACCAGAATTTAACGTAAATGTTTGCCAGTTACCTTTTTGGGCTTTTACAGTTTACCTTTCATGGAAATTATATATGAAGAAAGATACAAATACTGTAATACTAATTTTGTTAGGGGTTACCGCTGCAATTGGATTTTTAACAAAGTATTTGTTTGCTTATTTGCTTTTATCAGTAGTAATGATTTTTGCCTATGAGTTTTTCATAACAAAAACTAGGAAAATAGATTTTAAACATTATTTACCAATTGAAATTTTTTTTGTTTTGTTAGTCCCTCATTTAATTTGGCTTTTTCAAAATGATTTTGTAACAATTAAATATGCTTTTAATAGAGCTGGACTAGTAGATTATAGTTTTTTAAATCACTTAAAGTTTCCAATTATATTTTTGATGAAACAGATTGGAATATTAATTCCTTTTTTTGTTCTTTGTTATTTTATAATAAAAAAAATAAAAATAAAATTTGATATTAAGGATAAAAAAAAATATTTTATCTTACTAATAAACTTTCTTCCGATAGTTTTAATGTTTGTAACTTCAGTAGTAACTGGCTCAAAAATAAGAACAATGTGGATGACACCTTTTTATCTTTTTTTTGGTGTCCTTATTTTAAGCATTTTTGATATTAAAGATGACGAACAAACGTTTAAAGAATTTTTCAAACCATTTTTAATTTTGTTTTTATTATCTCCTATAACATATTGTCTGGTCTCTCTCATTAGTGAAAATAAAAGAACTGATTATCAAGGCAAGGTTGAAGCCAATAAAGTTCTTCAAGTTTGGCAAAAAGATTTCACAGAGAAAATTAACGTAGTTTTAGGAGACGAATGGTATGCAGGTAATATATCTTACCATATGGAAGGAAGACCAGTATGGCTTGGAGAAATAAATCAAAAAAATGTTGATTTACTAAATGCTTACATTTGTACCAAAAAAGTTTGTGTAGGTTATAGATGAAAAAAATAATAATCTTAATTCCAGTTTATAACGATTGGCAGTCTCTTGAAAAACTTATTGAAGATATAAATTTGAAGGTAAAAAATATTAATTGTAAGTTCTCAATTTTTGTAATTAACGATGGATCGACAGAGGAATATGATGATAAAACATTCTCCACAGAGGAAATCAAAGTTGAAGTTATCAGTTTATTAAAAAATGTTGGTCATGCCAGATCAATTGCGACTGGTTTGAAATATATTTATGAAAAAGAGGATTTTGACTATGTAATCCCGATGGATGGTGATGGGGAGGACAGACCTGATGAAATTAGTAAATTTATAGAAAGCACGGATTATTACGTTGATAAAGCAGTAGTCGGTGAAAGAATTAAAAGATCTGAAGGATCAATTTTTACCTTTTTTTATGTAGTCCATAAATTTTTGACATATTTCTTTACAGGAAAAAGTATTAAATTTGGAAATTTCACTTGTTTACCCAAATCAGTTGTTAAAAAGTTTATTATTGAAAAATCTTCCTGGAATAGTTTTTCTGGATCGCTTGTTAAAATTGAAAAAAGTTTTGGATCCATTAAATCAACTAGAGGTAAACGTTATTTTGGGCCTTCTAAAATGAGTTTTTTAAATTTAGTTAAACACAGTTTATCCATCATTTCTGTTTTTAAGTTTAATGTTATTATAAGATCAATTTTGTTTTTTGTATTTTATTTTGCCATCATAAATAGAAATATTTCCTTAATTACTATCTTTCCTCTATTTTTACTCGTCATATTTTTATTTATTATTTTTAACTTATCCAATAGAGAAAACATCAAAGAATTCGATGCATCACTCTCAAACATTGGAGATGTTCGTCCCCACTAGTTTGCTAGTATTTTAGGTAAAGAATAAAAATCTGCTGTATCAATTTTTGAGGAATATTGTCTTCTCATACTCCATTTTTTATTTATCCCTGCACTTGCCAAGCTAATTGTTGATCTTCCGTACCTATAGTTAGTGTTATCAATAGATTGCATTAAGTTTTTAATCCTTTCATCCTTTGTAGACTTAAACAAACTATTTCCTTTTTCAGAGTCAGATAAACCCGACAAAATTATACCAGCTTTTTGATACTTGAATCCATCTTTGTATATTAGATCAAGACCTGTAAGAGCATTTTTAACTATTTCAATACTATTGTTTGTTGCAATAGGAAAATCGATTGTCTTTGAATTTGAATAAAATATACCTTTATTTTGAAAAGGACTTGTTCTTATAAAAACAGTGATAGACTTACAGACTAGTGACTCAGATCTAATTTTTTCTGCTGCATTTAAACAATAGCTTGTTACAGATTCTTTCAGTTCTCTGAGTTTTTCTACTTTTTTTCCAAATGATCTCGATACACAACAACTTTTTCTTTTTGCTTGTTTGGTTTCAATTTCAATACAAGGAACACCTCTAAGCTCCATAGCAGTTCTTGAACTAAGAACGTTTTTTGTTTTTTTAATCCAAGTATTTGAAGCATTCTTTAATTGTTTTGCATTATAAATTCCATTTTTGATATAAAACTTTGATAGTTGTTTTCCAACTCCCCATATATCTCTTACTTCAACCTTTTCTAATATTGGGTCTAAGTCCTTAATATTGACCAAACTTACAACACCCGACTTCTGTTTTTTTGCTATGTGATTTGCAACCTTGCTCAAGGTTTTGGTTTCAGCTATCCCGATACTAGTTGGTATACCAGTCCATTGTAAAACAGTATTTCTGATTTCTTTACCAACATCTTTTACTTCTTTATCTGAAAAATTAGACAAATCTAAAAAAGCTTCATCAATAGAATAAACCTCTATTTTTGAGTTAAATCTTTTTAATGTTCGCATCACTCTTCTTGATATGTCCCCATATAGAGAATAGTTTGACGAAAATACTTGAACATTATTTTTTATGATAATATTTCGTGCTTTAAAATAAGGCTCTCCCATTTTAATTCCTAAGGCTTTAGCCTCGTTAGATCTTGATATTATACATCCATCATTATTAGAAAGAACTACCACAGGTAACTTTCTTATTTTTGGATTGAATAATCTTTCACAAGAAACATAGAAAGAATTGCAATCTATCAATGCAATTTTTTTAGTATACAGAGTGGATGACATAAGTTACGACCCCCCAAACAAAAATATCTGCTTCTTCATTTATTAAAATTCTATCCTCAAATTTTTTAGATCCTGAGGTTAAAAATTGCCTATCTTTTTCTTTAACAAAATTTTTAACAACGAGTTCGTCGTGAACATTTGCTATAACAGTAGAAAAGTTTTTAGGCTTTAGACTTTTGTCTACAACTAATAGATCTCCGTCATAAATTCCAGCGTTGACCATAGATTTTCCCTGTACCCTAATTATAAATGTTGCAGGAACATTTTTTATGAGGTGAACATTTAGATCTATGTCTTCCTCAATGTAGTCGGTAGCTGGCGAAGGAAAACCTGCTCCAGCTTTGTGTAAATAATAGGGTATAGTTAGCTTCATAAGTGTTCTTATTTTGTTCTTTTGCAATTAATAGCCTAATAAATCGATATAGTCAAATAGGTTGTATTTTGAGTCTGAAATTGAATCAAAAGTGAATCAAAACGAGAACACTGAAACTACATTTTGATACGTTGTGGATAACTTTTACAAGGGATAGAGTAAAAAAGAGATGAAAAAATTAACGTGTCACTGCGGAGCAATAGAAATAAAAATAAAATTAAAAGAAAAATCAAATGATTATTACAGATGTAACTGCTCTATTTGTAAAAGAAAAGGCTCTATAACAACAATAGTGGATAAGGAAGATTTGGAAATAATAAAGGGTGCAGAAAAAATTAAATGTTACCAATTCAATACAAAAGCTGCAAAGCACTTTTTTTGTTCCGTTTGCGGAATAAATACACATAATTTAAGAAGGAGCGATCCAAATACATATGGAGTAAACGTTGGGTGTTTGGAAGATATCTCGACTAAAGAATTATTTGAACTTAATGTAAGAGTAAATGATGGCAAAAATCATAAAATGGATAGAATAGAAAAATGATTAAAAAATTAAAGTGTCACTGTGGTGAAGTAGAAGCTGAAGTAAAGATACCTGAAACAGGTATTGAAAAATTCATGAGATGTAATTGCTCTTTATGTAAAAGAAAAGGATACATAATTGGCGTGATAGGAGAAAATGATTTCAAATTAATAAAAGGTGAAAAAATATTAAAGCTTTATCAGTATTATACAAAAGTTGCTAAACACTATTTCTGTTCTATATGTGGTATTCATACTCACAATAGACCAAGAATTAATCCAAAAATTTACGGAATAAACATCGCATGTATTGACGACATAGATACTTTTGCTTTAAAAGATGTTCCAGTCAATAATGGTGAGAACCACCCATTAGACCAAAAAAAATAAAATGCAAAATTATAGAGAGTGTTTCGAAAAGGTGAGAAAAGATTGTGTAAAATATATACAGTCACAAGAAACAAAAAAAGAGAAGTTTAAAAACAAAGATCAAATGATAAAATCCCACATAATTCCTTTATGTTTTTGGATTAATAAAAAAAGGAAAGATAAAAAAACTTTGCTCGTTGGTCTTGCAGGAGGCCAGGGGACTGGAAAAACAACAATTTCAACTTTATTAAGATTAGTACTAGTCAAATATTTTAAATTACAGGTTTTCAAAATTTCTATAGATGATTTTTATAAAACTAGAAAAGAAAGAATTTTATTATCAAAAAAAAAACATCCTTTATTGCTTACAAGAGGTGTTCCAGGTACGCACGATATACAATTAATGATTAACCTTTTAAAGAAAGTCAAAAAAAGTTCATTTAGATCAATTAACGTTCCAAAATTTGATAAGTCAATTGATGATAGGTGTAAAAAAAATAGTTGGTTTAAATTAAAAAAGAAACCAGATATTTTAATTTTGGAAGGTTGGTGTGTTGGTGCTAAACCTGAAAATAAAAAATCTTTAAATAGACCGATAAATGTTTTAGAAAAAAATGCAGACAAAAAAAAAATTTGGAGAAGTTATGTCAATAATCAACTTAAATCGAAATATTCAAAACTCTTTGATCAGCTGGATAGTCTGTTATATTTAAAAGCCAAAAATTTTAAATTGTTAAAAAGATGGAGATTGAAACAAGAAAAAAAACTGAAAATGAAAAGTGGAACAAAAAAAAACTCTAAGATAATGAATGAGAAAGAAGTCGAAACTTTTATGATGACTTATCAAAGAATAACTCAAAATATGTTTAAGAATGCCCCAAAATATTCTTCAGCGGTTATTGATCTTAATGAAAACCATCAAATTAAAAAGGTAAAATTTAAACATGCTTAATTCTTTAAGAATAATATTTTTCATTTTATTTTTTTCGATACAAAATTTGTATGCAGCAGATTTTTATAAAGCATTGCAAGATGCTTATTTAAGCAATCCAGAATTGAATGCAGAAAGAAAAAATATTTCAGTCTCTGAGGAGGATTTAAAAATTTCAAAAAGCGAGTTCTTGCCGTCTATTACAATAACTGGAACTAAAAGTGAAGCAACCACCAAAAAATTAACAGATCGTGATGGAACTAGTGCTGATATTACTGATGTAGATACCGAAACACAAACTGTTACGATAGAACAAAAAGTTTTTCAGGGTTTAGGTGGAAAGGCAGATCTTGAAAAAAGTAAAATCGGAATTAATTTAGCAAAAGCAAAATTATTAAAGAAAGAACAAGAAGTTATATTAAGTGCTGCTGAAGCATTCACAGGAGTTATCTTAGCAAATAAAAAATTTAAGATAAATAAAGAAAATTTAGATCTATTAGAAAGACAAGTCGAAACTGATCAAAATAGACTTGAAAGCGGAATAATTACTTTAGCAGACTTAGCTCAATCCGAGTCATCATTGGCTGGAGCACAAGCACAATTTATTAACTCTCAAAATGATTTAGTTACCGCTAAACTTCTTTATGAAAAAATTATAGGCCCACTTAATGATATTGAAAGTTTAAGTGAAGATGTAAATATAGAATTTGATATTCCAACATCCCTTCAAAATGCAATTCAAATTTCAAAAGGGAACAATCCAGATCTTACAATTGCTAAACTAGAGTATGATCAATCCGAAAAGGATGTTAAAATTGCTCTTTCTGAATTTTCACCTTCAGCAACAATCTCAGCTAAGTCTTCAAAGTCAGACGATTTTAGTTCATCGTATGATGAAAGAGAACAAGAGACAGTAAGTGCTGAAATTTCATGGCCAATATTTCAAGGAGGAAAAAATTCAGCTTCTCTTGAAAGGAGCAAGAATTTACAAAATCGAAAACAATTACTTTTAGATAATGCTGTTAGAACTAATGAAACAAACGTTGCTAGTGCCTGGTCTAAGTTTCAATCTTCAGATAGTTTATTATCTTCAGTTCGTGCGCAGGTGAAAGCTGCAGAAATTGCTCACGAGGGTATAACTGTTGAATATGAAACTGGACTTGGAAGAACCACTCTTGATGTTATTCAATCAAATACAATTCTTTTAACAGCCAGAATCAATCTAGCTAATTCAGAAAGAAACCTCCTATTGTCACAGCTAGAGCTGTTAAAATCAGTAGGCCTTTTGAACGCCAAATACCTCAAGATTATTAAGTAATTTAGAGCCTTTTATTTAATCCTTGCCAATGAGAACAAAATGTGTACATTTAAAAGCATGATTCGTATGTTAACAATTAATAAAAAAGAGGCATCAAATGACAAAAAATAACTTAAAAGTGGTTAAAACCGCAAAAGATAAAGATTTGGAAAATAAGGAAAAAAATAAAGCTTTAGACGCAGCTATCAGTCAAATTACTGATAACTTTGGAAAAGGTTCTGTAATGAAGCTTGGCCAAAGAAAAGCTATGGATATAGAGTCTATTTCTACAGGCTCTCTAAGCTTAGATTTAGCTTTAGGTATTGGTGGATTGCCAAAAGGAAGAATTGTAGAAATTTATGGTCCAGAGTCTTCTGGAAAAACAACACTTGCACTTCAAGTAGTCGCCGAGGCTCAAAAATCTGGTGGGATATGTGCATTCGTTGATGCAGAGCACGCTTTAGATCCAGTATATGCAAAAAAATTAGGTGTAAATACAGAGGAATTATTAATTTCCCAACCTGATGCTGGTGAGCAAGCACTCGAGATAGCAGATACACTTGTTAAGTCAGGTTCTATTTCTGTAATAGTTATTGACTCAGTTGCAGCATTAACACCAAGAGCTGAAATTGAAGGGGACATGGGTGATCATCACGTAGGTCTTCAATCAAGATTAATGAGTCAGGCATTGAGAAAATTAACTAGCTCAATATCAAACACAAACACAATGATGATTTTCATTAACCAAATCAGAATGAAAATAGGTGTTATGTTTGGAAGTCCTGAAACTACGTCAGGTGGAAATGCATTAAAATTCTACTCATCTGTAAGAATGGACATTAGAAGAATTGGTGCGATAAAAGATAAAGATGCAATCATTGGTAATTCTACAAGAGTTAAAGTTGTTAAAAACAAAGTATCTCCACCATTTAAAGTAGTTGAGTTTGATCTAATGTATGGAAAAGGAATTAGTAAAGTAGGTGAATTAATTGATCTTGGTGCAAAAGCAGAGATTGTTGAAAAATCTGGTGCTTGGTATGCATATAAAGGTGAGAAAATTGGTCAAGGAAGAGAAAATGCCAAAATCTACTTAGAACAAAATCCAAAAGTTGCCGCTGAAATAGAGATGGCAATTAGAGAAAAAGCAGGTGTGATTACTAAAAAAATTGAAGGTAACCCACTTGATCAGGAGAAAATAGAAGCGAGCCAAAAAGAAGAGACTCCTCCTGCAAAAAAGAATTAGCTAAATAGTCATTATTAGTTAAGAAAAGGCGCTGTAACAGGCGCCTTTTTCCCCTTAAGATTATAGACATCATTTAAAAAAGCTGTATTTTAAAAATATGGCTCAAAAAACCTTAAATGAAATAAGAAATACTTTTCTCAAATATTTTGAGAAAAATGATCATAAAATAGTTGAGTCTAGCAATCTTGTTCCTAACAATGATCCAACATTAATGTTTGCAAATTCTGGAATGGTTCAATTCAAAAATGTTTTTACAGGGTTAGAGAAAAGAGATTATAAAAGAGCCACTACTTCACAAAAATGTGTTAGAGCAGGCGGAAAACATAATGATTTAGAAAATGTTGGATATACCCCAAGACACCACACCTTTTTTGAAATGCTTGGAAACTTTTCGTTTGGGGATTATTTTAAAGAAAGAGCAATAGAGCTTGCATGGAATTTAATAACTAAAGATTTTGGATTAGATAAAAATAGACTTTATTTCACAGTTTTTAATGAAGATGAAGAAGCATTTAAACTTTGGAAAAAAATATCAGGCTTAAATGAAAATAAAATAATTAAAATTTCCACCTCAGATAACTTTTGGTCAATGGGTGAAACAGGTCCATGTGGCCCTTGTTCTGAAATTTTTTATGATCACGGGGATCATTTAAAAGGTGGGCTACCCGGAAGCAAAGACCAAGATGGTGACAGATATATTGAGATTTGGAACTTAGTTTTCATGCAATATGAACAGATTTCAAAAGATAAAAGAATAGATTTACCCAAACCTTCAGTAGATACAGGTATGGGTCTTGAGAGAATGGCAGCACTTCTTCAAGGTACACATGACAATTATAAAACAGATCATTTCTTAAAATTAATAAATTCAATTTCAGAAACTGTAAAAGTTAAACCAAACGAAAATAATTTATCAAGTTTTAGAGTAATAGCTGATCACTTAAGGGCAAGTTCGTTTCTACTTGCTGAAGGTGTGTTACCATCTAATGAAGGAAGAGGCTATGTACTTAGAAGAATTATGAGAAGAGGAATGAGACACTCACATTTACTTGGATCTAAAGAACCAATTTTTTACAATATTTTTAAAACTCTTTTAGATGAAATGTCTAAAAATTATCCAGAATTAAAAAGAGCAGAGTCGCTTATTAAAGAAACCTTGAAAATGGAGGAAGAAAAATTTTTGGTTTTATTAGAAAGAGGTATGAAAATTTTAGACGATGAAATCTCAAAAATAGACAAGGTTCTCCCAGGTGAAGTTGCATTTAAACTTTATGATACTTATGGATTTCCGTTAGATTTAACTGAAGATATTCTTAAGAACAAATCTCTTCAAGTAGATAACAATAAATTTGATGAGATGATGAAAAAAAGTAGGGAACTAGCAAAAAAGAATTGGAAAGGTTCAGGGGATAGTTCAGTCAGTGAAATTTGGTTTAATCTAAAAGAGAAAATTGGTCCCACTGAATTTTTAGGTTATGAGACTAATCAGGCTGAAGGAAGTGTTACTGCAATAATTAAAGATGATAAAGAAATTCAACAACTTAAAGAAGGTGAAGAAGGACAAATTATTTTAAATCAAACTCCTTTTTATGGGGAGTCAGGTGGTCAGGTTGGTGACAAAGGTACAATAACTTCAGGTGAAAATGAATTTGAGGTAACCGATGTTCAAAAAAAAATTGGAAACTTATTTGTTCACTTTGGTAAAGTTTCAAAAGGAACAATTAAACTTAAAGATAATGTTGAATTAAAAATAAACACAGAAAGACGTCAAAATATTAGAGCCTATCACTCAGCAACACATTTATTACATGAATCTCTTAGAAGAACTTTAGGAACACATGTAATGCAAAAAGGATCATTAGTTGCACCGGATAGATTAAGATTTGATTTTAGTCATATGAAACCAATTACAGACGAAGAAATGAAAAAAATCGATGAAAATGTAAACAAGTTTGTAAACTCAAAAACGGAAGTTGTTACACGACTAATGACTCCTGAAGAGGGAATTGAACAAGGGGCAATGGCTTTATTCGGAGAAAAATATGGAGATGAGGTTAGAGTTGTGTTTATGGGTGAAGAAGGTAACAAATATTTTTCAACAGAACTTTGTGGTGGAACACATGTAAAAAACACAGGTGATGTTGGTAAATTCAAAGTAGTCAGTCAGTCATCAATAGCTGCGGGTGTTAGACGGGTTGAAGCATTAAGAGATAAACAACTTGAAGAATATCTAAAGTCAAAAGATAAGATGTCTAGTTTGTCTTCTCAAAAAAATGAAGAAACTATCAAATCGTTATCAAGTGAAATCACCAAGCTTGGAGGAAAACCAATTAAAAAATCAGATGACCTTAAGATTACAATTAAGGAGCTGACAAAACAATTAGAAGAAATAACGGTAAAGAGTATTTTATCAGATAAGAAAAAGAATACTATAAAAGACCAAAATATTAAAAAGATAAATATAAGATTTCAAAAAGTAGATGACTTACCTTTTAAAGAATTAAGAAGACTTGTTGATCAAGCTAAAAAAGACATCAAAGAGGGAATTGTAGTTATATATGCAATTAAAGATGAGAAAATAGGTTTAGCAGTTGGAGTTACAGATGCTTTAACTAAAAAGTACGATGCAATAAAATTTGTAAAATCTGGTTCAGAAATTCTTGGTGGAAAAGGTGGTGGAGGTAGATCTGATTTTGCCCAAGCTGGTGGAGTTCATTCAAACAAAATAGAAGAGAGTTTTGAAAAGATTAAAAGTTTAATTTAATTTCTTTTTTAAATTACCATCGATTGCGTCAAGAAATTGATTAGTAGTTAGGTATTTTTGATTTGAATCAATTAAAATTGCCAAGTCTTTAGTCATTGATCCAGTTTCAACACAATCAATACAAACCTTTTCTAACGTATTTGCAAATTTTATCAGCTCATCATTTGCATCTAATTTTCCTCTATGAGCAAGTCCTCTAGTCCAAGCAAAAATTGATGCTATAGGATTTGTTGAAGTTTCTTTTCCTTGTTGATGCATTCGATAATGTCTTGTAACAGTTCCATGAGCAGCCTCTGCCTCCATTGTTCTCCCATCTGGTGCGAGTAAGACACTTGTCATTAGTCCAAGGGAACCATATCCTTGAGCAACAGTATCTGACTGAACGTCACCATCATAGTTTTTACAAGCCCAAATATATTTACCGCTCCACTTCATTGCACAAGCAACCATGTCGTCTATAAGCCTATGTTCATAAGTTAAATTATTCTTTTCAAATGATGATTTAAATTCTTTTTCAAAAACACCTTGAAATATATCTTTAAATCTTCCATCGTAAGTTTTTAAAATAGTGTTTTTTGTTGATAGGTAAACTGGCCACTTTTTAATCAATCCATAGTTAAAACAAGATCGAGCAAAATCTTCAATTGATTTATCCAAATTGTACATTGATAAAGCCACCCCTGATCCAGGGAAATTAAATACCTCGTAATTTTTAGTATCTTTACCGTCTTCAGAAGTCCATTTAATTTCAAGTTTTCCTTTACCAGGAACTTTAAAATCGGTTGCTCTATATTGGTCACCAAATGCATGTCTTCCAATAATCACAGGATCAGTCCATGATGGTACCAATCTTGGAACATTTTTACAAATAATGGGCTCTCTAAATACAGTTCCTCCAATGATATTTCTAATTGTACCGTTTGGAGATCTCCACATCTTTTTTAAATTAAATTCTTTTACTCGTGCTTCGTCTGGAGTAATTGTTGCACACTTAATACCTACACCATTCTTTTTAATTGCATTCGCACAATCAATGGTTATTTGATCTGAAGTATCATCCCTGCTTTTCATACCAAGATCGTAATATTCAATACCCAAATCAAGATACGGTAATATCAGTTTATTCTTAATAAACTGCCAGATTACTCTTGTCATTTCATCGCCATCCAACTCGACGATTGGGTTTTTGACCTTAATTTTGCTCATATTTATGTATAAATCTTAGTAATTGAATTTCTGCTTTTTATATACATATTAATCAGAAATTATCAAATAAAGGATTATGATAGATAAAGTTTTTCCAAAAATACATAACGAAGGTTATAAGTTTTTAGTAATCTTTGGACTTGGAACACTGGTTTTATATTTAATAAGTGGTTTCTTGGGTTTAATAGGTGTTGTTCTTACAATATGGGTTTATTATTTTTTTAGAGATCCAGACAGATTCCCAATAAATGATGAAAATTATCTTGTAAGTCCGGCTGATGGATTAGTGATAAAAGTAGAGGAGGTTAATGGGCCTTCAGAACTTTCGTTAGAGAATAAAAAATTTACTAAAGTAAGTGTGTTCATGAATGTTTTTGATTGCCATGTAAACAGAATTCCATGTACTGGCGAAATTGAGGAAATTTTATATAAACCTGGAAAATTTTTAAATGCATCTCTAGATAAAGCTAGTGAAGACAATGAGAGAAATTATTATAAAATTAAAAATAGTAATGGTGACCAAGTTGTAGTTGTTCAGATAGCTGGTTTGATTGCAAGGCGTATTGTTACTGAGACAAATAAAGGGGAAAAACTAAATCAAGGTGATCGAATAGGAATGATCAGATTTGGTAGTAGGGCAGACATATACTTTGAAAATTACAAACCTTTAGTAAAAGTAAATCAAAGAGCAGTAGCTGGCGAGACATTAATTGCGAAAAAATAAGATGGAACAACAAAATAAAAATTTCAAATTAGTTGCTAACAAGAAAACAAGATCAATATTACCTAATATGTTTACACTAGTAGGTGTATGTATAGGTTTAACGTCTATTAAATTTGCTTTTGACGGCAGGTTTGGTTTTGCAGTTCTAGCAATATTAGTTGCTGGGATTATAGATGGTCTTGATGGGAGAATTGCACGACTTATCAAAGGAACATCAGAAGTTGGTAAAGAACTTGACTCTTTAACAGATGTTATAAGTTTTGGGGTTGCTCCGGCTTTTATAATGTATTTTTGGTCATTAAATAATCTTGGTAGAGTTGGGTGGTTAGTTTGTTTGATTTATGTAATTTGTGTTGCTTTGAGGTTAGCGAGATTTAATGTTACCTCTAATACAAATGCAAAGTGGAAAGATAACTTTTTTGAGGGAGTGCCTTCACCAGCTGGGGGTATTTTAGTTTTATTTCCACTAATCTATAGTTATAGTGAGCTGCAGTTTTTTTTAATTAAAAATGAATATCTAGTCCCTGGTTTTTTTATTTTAACTTCAATATTATTAATCAGTAAGATACCTACTTATTCCTTTAAAAAGATTGTAGTCCCAAGAAGATTAACAATTTTTTTATTATTTACATTAATTCTATTTTTTGGTTTGTTATTAATTTATACTTATAACGTTATAGTGTTATCAACGCTAATATATTTACTTCTTATACCAATTAGTTTTTTCCATTTTCGTAAACTGTCCAAAAAATTTAGTCATGTAAGTCAAGATGGTGAAGATCAAGAAGATGTCCTTTAAATGAAAACAAACGCTATAGTTTCATTAGCAGATGAAAAGTATTTTGATTTATTAATTGAATTAATTGACTCAATTAAAAAGAAACCTGAGAGCAAAGATATAGCAATTTGTATACTCGATGCAGGAATGAATAACAATCAAAGAGAACAATTAAAAAAAAAGGTTGATGAAGTTGCAAAAGCAGAGTGGGATATTGAAGTTTCAAATTTAAAAGTAATGGGAAAAGAATGGCTAAAAAGTCAAGTGTCTCGAGCATTTCTACCAAAATATTTTCCAAAATATGAAAAGTATCTTTGGATAGATTGTGATGCATGGGTCAACGATTGGAAGTGCGTAGATTTATATTTCAAAGCATGTGAAAAAGGAAAACTGGGAATAACCCAAACAATGGGCCCAGGTTACAAAATAATGTCAAAAGTAAAATGGTTATTTGGAAAATTGGCAATTGTTAAAAGCCAAAATTTTAAACATGCTCTTTCATCAAATATTGATATTTCAAAATCAAGAAAACTTGCTTTTGCACCCCATATTAACATTGGTGTATTTTCACTTCAAAAAAATTCACCATGTTGGGAGGTATGGCAAAAAAATTTAAGACAAACTTTGAAAAGTGGAAAAATTTTTGGATCAGAAGGGTTAGCAATAAATCTAAGTGTTTATATAGATGAAGTAGATACAGAATTTTTACCTTTAAATTGCAACTGGATAGCAAGCAATTTACTTCCAAAATACGATAGCACTCAAAAAACATTTGTAGAGCCCTACTTACCGAATAACAAAATTGGCATTATGCATTTAGCTGCTGGAATTTGGAAAAATAATGTTGATATGAGATTAGATAAAAACATAAAGATTGATATTTATAATCTTCAAGATCAAAAAGAACTAAAAAGCTTAAGGTTTAACAATAGTTGAAAAAAAATAAGATATCTAAAAGTTGGGTTATAAGACAAAGAAAAGATAAATATGTTCGTCAATCAAAGTTGGAAGGTTATAGGTCGAGAGCAGTATATAAACTTAAAGAGTTAGACGAAAAATTTAAGATTATTAAAAATAATTTAAATATTTTAGATATAGGTTCTGCACCTGGAAGCTGGACACAATATCTATCTGAAAAATCAAAAGGCTCAAAAATAATGTCTATTGATCTTAGAGAAGTTGAGAAAATAAAAGATGTTTATCATGTTGTCGGTGATTTTTTGGATAATAAAAACCAAAAAATAATTTCAGATTATTTTCCAAAAAAAATAGATCTTGTAGTCTCTGATATGGCAGTTAATACAACCGGAAATAAAAATTTAGATTCAATTCAAACGGGTGAACTTTCTTTAACGGCAATGGACTTTGCTATTGGTATGCTGCGACCAAAAGGAATTTTTCTATCGAAAATTTTTATGGGCTCAACATTTAATGAAATTGTTGAAAATGCAAAAAAAAACTTTAAAGAAAGCAAAATCTTTAAACCACCTTCAAGCAGAAAAGACTCGAAAGAAAGCTTCATCATCTGTAAAAATTTAAGATAGTCACTTTAAAATTTTCAGGAATCGTATATAAACTATTATGGGTCCTATAAAAGAAGCACTTACCTTTGATGATGTCACTTTAGCGCCGAAGTATTCTTCTGTGCTTCCTTCCGAAGTAAATACATCAGTTAAACTATCAAAAGATTTGAGTCTTAAAATACCTTTACTTTCGTCTGCCATGGACACAGTCACAGAGTCTAAAATGGCAATCGAAATTGGAAAGGCAGGGGGTATTGGAGTTATTCACAGAAATCTTTCCATTAATGATCAGATATTAGAAATAAAAAAAGTTCAAAAAAAAGGTTTAGCAGTTGGAGCTGCAGTTGGGACTAATGATACCGAACTATCTCGAGCAGAGAAAATTATTAAGTGTAAAGTAGATTTAATTGTTGTTGATACAGCGCACGGCCATTCTAAAAGAGTAGCAAATATAATCAAATTTATTAAAAAAAAAAAATCGAACAAAACAACCCTATGTGCAGGCAACATTGCAACAGCTGAAGCAGCAAAATTTTTATGCAAACTCGGAGTAGATATAGTAAAAGTAGGAATTGGACCTGGATCGATTTGTACAACTAGACTTGTTGCTGGTATCGGTGTTCCCCAATTAAGTGCATTACTAGATGTAAAAAAAGGTTTAAACAAAAATGTTAAAATGATTTCAGATGGAGGAATTAAATTTTCTGGGGATATTGCAAAGGCACTTGCAGCAGGTGCAGACGCTGTAATGGTAGGATCAATGATTGCTGGGACCAACGAGGCTCCAGGCAAAATTATAAAAAAAAATGGAAAACTATTTAAAGTTTTCAGAGGAATGGGATCGGTTGGCGCAATGAACAAAGGGTCAGCTGATAGATATTTCCAAAAAAAACAAAAGGATAGCTCAAAATATGTCCCAGAAGGAGTAGAAGGATTAATCAAATATAAAGGTGAAGTATCTAAGATAATTTTTAAACTTATTGGAGGACTTAAATCATCGATGGGCTACTTAGGTTCTAAAAATGTAATTAATTTAAGAAAAAAACCTAAATTTGTTAAAATTACAAAAGCTGGATTTTATGAGAGTATGGTCCATAGTATAGATGAGGTGAAAAAAAACAGCCAATATTTATGAGGAATATAAATAAATTTTTTTTAATTTTAATTTTATTGTTTTTTAAAACAATTGCTTATAGCTCTGAAAATTTTTACGACCAAGCAGTAGACAAATTTAATGCCAAAAAATTTGATGATTCAAAATTTTTATTTCACAGAAATATTGTATTTAACCCAACAGATGCCAAATCTTACTTATATTTAGCTAAGATTTTCAATTCTGAAAAAAACCAGAAAGAAGAAGAAAAAAATTTAAATACTACTCTTCTACTTGAACCAAATAATGAAGAAGCAATTTATATGCTTATACAAATTAATCTTGATAAATCAAATTTTTCTAAAGCAAATGAATTGTTAACAAAACTAGATATAGTTTGTAAGGATTTTTGCTCCAAAAAAAAAGAAATTAAAAAATCACTCCAAAATCTTGAAGCAAAAAATGAAAAAAAACAATAGAGATAAGAAAATTCTTATAATTGATTTTGGCTCTCAATATACCCAATTAATTGCAAGACGTGTAAGAGAGCTTGGTGTATTTTCAGAAATATCAAATCACAAACAAGTTAAAAAAGTTGATGTAGAGGAACTATTCGGGATTATTTTATCAGGCGGTCCTTTAAATGTTTATGAAGATAAAAAAATAAATTTTAATAAAAAGATTTTAAACTTGAAAGTTCCTATTTTAGGTCTTTGCTTCGGCCATCAATTAATTTCAAGACATTATGGTGGTAAAGTCATAACAGCAAAAAATAGAGAGTTCGGTTTAGCAACTATAAAAAAAAAACTAAACTCCAAACTAACCAAAAACTTTTTTGATAACCGCAAACAAAGGAATGTATGGATGAGTCATGCTGATCACGTAACTAGACTACCAAAAGGTTTTAAAGCAGCAGCATCAACAAAAGGTTCAAAATTTACAATAATTGAAAATGATTTAATCAAGAGATATGGTATTCAATTCCACCCTGAAGTAACTCATACAGAAAAAGGAATTTTATTACTCAAAAATTTTGTGTTTGGTATATGTAAATCGAAAAAAAATTGGTCAACAGATCATCAAAAAAAAACATTAATTAAAAATGTTCAAAATCAAATTGGTAATAAAAAAATAATATGCGCACTCTCTGGGGGTGTAGATAGCAGCGTTGTAGCACAATTATTAAATAAAGCGGTTGGTAAACAATTACACTGTATATTTGTTAATACAGGATTGTTAAGACTTAATGAGGAAAAACAAGTAGTAAATACTTTTAAAAAAAAATTAAAAATGAATTTGATATACGTGAATGCAGCAGATGAATTTTTAAAGAAATTAAACAATATTACAGACCCTGAGAAGAAAAGGAAGATAATTGGAAATCTATTTATCAAAATTTTTGAACGCTATGCAAAAAAATTAAAAAATGTGAAATTTTTAGCTCAAGGAACTTTATATCCAGATTTAATTGAAAGTAAGTCAGTGACTGGAAGTCAAACATCAAAAATTAAATCACATCATAATGTTGGTGGTTTACCAAAAAAAATGAAATTGGAATTATGCGAACCATTAAGATTGCTTTTTAAGGATGAAGTAAGAAAACTTGGAATAAAATTAAATTTATCTAAGGACATAATTAGTCGTCATCCATTTCCTGGTCCAGGACTAGCAATTAGAATGCCAGGTAAAGTTTCGAAGGATAAAATAGAAATATTAAAACAGGCAGATAATATTTTTATTTCTGAACTTAAAAAAGAAAAATTATACGACAAAATTTGGCAGGCATATGCTGCTTTGTTACCAGTAAAAACAGTTGGTGTTATGGGTGACAATAGAACTTATGAGTATATTTGCTTACTAAGAGCAATAACTTCTCAAGATGGTATGACAGCAGATTTTTTTGATTTTCCTAAAAATTTCATACAAAATGTGTCTAATAAAATTATTAATAATATTAGAGGAATTAACAGAGTAGTTTATGATGTCACTTCAAAACCACCAAGCACTATTGAATTAGAGTAATGAACAATAAAATAAAAAAAATTTTAAAGAAAAAAAATAAATCAAAGATTGTTTGCCTTACAGCATATTCCAAAAATATTGCTGAAATTGTTGATGATCATGCAGATATAGTTTTAGTCGGAGACTCTCTTGGATCTGTATTATATAATTACGATACAACAAGAAAAGTAACTCTGAATATGATGATCGAACATACCAAGAGTGCCAGAATGGGGGTTAAAAAAAGCCTTTTAGTAATTGACCTTCCTTATAATACCTACAGAAATAAATCTGAAGCACTTAAAAATTCTAAGAGATCAATGAAAGAGACAAAATGTGATGCTGTTAAAGTTGAGGGGGGAACAAGAGTGAAAGAAATCGTAAAACATTTGGTTAAAAATAGAATACCTGTACTAGGTCATATTGGCGTAACACCACAAACAACTAAAGGAAAATTTAGATCTAAAGGTAAAAATGAAGTTGAAATAAGAAAACTTTTGAAGGATGCTCAAGATCTAGAACAAAGCGGAGCTTTTGGAATTGTTTTAGAATGTATTTATAGTGACATCTCAAAACAAATAACAAACTCAATTAATATACCAACAATTGGAATTGGAGCTTCAGTAAATTGTGATGGTCAAGTTCTTGTAACGGATGATTTAATTGGTTTAAATGAGACCAACTTTAGGTTTGTAAAAAAATTTGGTAATATTAAGAAATACATTAAAAGTGCAGTTATAAAATATAAAAACTCAGTAAAACAAAAAAAGTTTCCTTCCAAAAAAAATAGTTATTAATTAATAACTACCTTTGCTGTCTTGTCCTAAATTTACCTTTGCTAACCTCTTTTTCTAAAAATGTTCCGAAAGCGTCCCCATTTACATTGAATTCAACATTTGTAGCTCCCTCATAGTCAATTTTTTTTCCTTTTTTTAGAAGTTTTAAACCTTTAGCAATCTCACCTGGATAGATTTTAGTACCTGGAGAGTTGCTTACTGACATAATATTTTTAGATAAATTATTATCCGATTTAAAATTTTTTTCCTGCAAAGCAAGAATAAGTATAGCCGCCGCATCATAAGACTCACCGATAAATGGTCCCGAAGTATCAATGTTATTTTTTTTGGCAATTTTGTAAAATGAATTAATATTTTTTGAGTTAGAACCTGAAATTATCCCAAATGAATTATTAATTAATTTCCCAAACTTTCTTTCAGTAGTTTCATTAATCATCCTATCTGATAAAATAAATTTTTCAAAAGCACCTGAGTCAAGAATTGACTTAATTAATCTTTCCCCATCTTGTTCAATTTCAGTAAAAATTGCAACAAGGTCTCCTCCTGCGGCAGCTAAGACCGACACTTCATTTGAAAGATCAGTTTTATTTATCTTTATAGGTACACTTACGGTAATTTCTACATTACTATCATCAAGTGTTTTTTTAAAATTTCTCTCAAGTTCTTTTCCATAATTTGTGTCTTGGAATGAAACTGCAATACGTTTGATACCTCTATCTCTTGTAATTTTAGCTAAAACTTCACCATCTCTATTACTTGGAGCAGTGGTTCTAAAAAATAAGTTTTTTTCATCTAACATAGACAACAAAGGAGTAGTTGCTGACGGGGAAATCATAGGAATGTTTTTTTCATTAGCCGATCCCAAAAGAATTCCTTCAGATATTCCAGGGCATGCGGCACCAATGATTCCAATAATATTATTTTCATTAATTGTTTTGTTTACTGATTGAATTTTGGACATGTCACATTTTGTATCTATTTTAATTGAATTGACTTTTTCCTTACCATTTAAAAATATTTTTGAGGAATTTGCCTCTGAAATTGCTATCTCTGCTGAAGATGCCATACTTGGAACAATAGATTCTGTTGGACCAGTAAAACCAAGAGCTATACCGATTGTTATTTCATTCGCCTGGATTTCTATTTGTTTTCCTAAGAAACATAATAAAAAAAGGATACTAAGAATTTTTTTTCTCATGATTAGGTAAAATAAAAATATGCCATGATTAATACTTTTTCAATTAGGTTATTTTACCTTTTGAATTAAAAACACAGATCCAATTACAATTATTCCTCCTAAAGTCATTATCAAACTAGGGATTTCATTAAATATTATAAATGTTTGGATTAATCCAAATACAGGAAATAGAGCATAAAAGGGAAGAACTTTTCCAACTGGATAAAACTTATATAAGTAAAATAAAGACATATGGGCGCCTATTGAAACAATTAAGCCAGAGTAAATTATAAAAAACCACATATCTAGCCGAATGTTCTTTAGAATAATCATTGTGTTTCCCTCAAAGAAAAATGATAAAAGTATTAATACAACAAATCCAATAGATGCCATGAAAAAATTCGTAGTTACGATGCTTAACTTATTTGTATCTCTACTAGCTACATTCGCAATAGCATAAAAGAATGCCATTAAAGCTGTAAGCACAAGTGCAAAAATATTGTTTATCAACTCTGGATCAAAACCAATAAAGATTATCCCCAAAAAAGATGTAATTACAAAAAACCATTTTTGAAAACTAAATTTTTCATTTAAGAAAAAATTACTTAAAACAATTGCAAAAGGAATGGCAAGCTGAGATCCAATAATAACGGGCGAAACTATATTAGACTCCTGTAGAGATAGATAAGTGAAACCTGTAACCCCAACACCCATAGAAAAAGAAAAAATAAACAAAGATTTCAAATTTTCTTTAGGGATCTTAAAATTAAAAAAGGGTAATAAACAAATTACGACTACTAACATTCTTAGCGATCCAAAAAGTAAAGGAGGTACATTTGTGTTTAAGACAAGTTTTCCAAAAACAAAGGCACTTCCAAATAGTGCCATGATTAATAAAATTAATAAGTAATGTTTAATAGTCAAAAAAATCCAATTTTAAATTGATTTATAGAATGACATTCATATTTTTTAAGTTATCTTATGTCAATTAATATGAATTCAAAAAAGATTAAAGCTCAATTTACAAAAGACACTAACCCAAGAGTAGGCTTAATTGTTCTGTCAACTGACAACATGATAGAAAAAGATTTCTCAAAAGTCTTAGGTGATAAACCAGTAGATTTATATGTTAATAGAATTAAAAATTATAATCCTGTAACAGCTGAAAATTTAAAAAAAATGTCAGAAAACATCACTTCAGTTGCAGACAACATATTACCTGGTGAAAAAGTTGATTGTGTTGTTTTTGGTTGCACATCAGGAACAATAGTATCTGGTTTTGATAACATTAAAAAAAAAATTAATATAGCTAAACCAAATGCGTTAGTTACAGCCCCAAGCACTGCAGCTTTAAATGCCCTTAAGAAAAAGAATATTAAAAAAATATCTGTAGTCACACCATATATTAAGTCTTTAAATGATGATGTTGTAAATTTTTTTAAAGTAAATAACTTTGAAATAGTTTCAAATACATATTTTGATATTGAGTCAGATGTTGATATTGGAAAAGTAGATCAAAATAAGTTGTTCGAGATATTGTCTGAAATTGATCATAATCAAGCTCAAGCGCTATTTGTTTCTTGTACTTCATTACCAGTTTTAAACATAATTGAAAAACTTGAAAAAAAATTAAATATGATTGTGTTATCAAGTAACCAAGCACTAATTTGGGAAACTCTAGAAAAAATAAATGAGAACAAATCTGTAATTGGATTTGGAAGCTTATTTAATTAATTTTATATATGAATTTCACAGTCAAAGAATATAAAAATCGTCTTAAAAAAGTTCAATCAGAAATGCAAAAAAAAGGAATTGAACTTCTTATTTCACAGGATACTGCAAATATAAACTATCTGACAGGATATGATGCTTGGTCTTTTTATTATTCTCAATGTGTAATAGTCCATGTGAATTCTGATGAGCCCCTATGTTTTGTTAGAGCTCAGGATGCTGGTGGGGCTTTTATAACTACCTACCTTAAAAAGGAAAATATTATTATTTATGACGAAAAATATATTCATACCTGGCCGACCCATCCGTACGATGCGTTAGTTGATTTAATAAGGAAAAAAAAGTGGGATAAAATAAATATAGGGGTAGAAATGGATGCCCATTATTTCACAGCTTATTGTTATGAAAAGTTAAAAAAGGGATTACCAAACGCAAAAATTTTAGACTCTGAGAGATTAGTTAATTGGGTAAGAGTAGAAAAATCCATTGCTGAAATTGAATATATGAAAAAGGCAGCAATTATTTCTGAGATGGCGATGAAAACTGCAATGGAAACAATAAGTCCAGATGTAAGACAATGCGATGCTGTTGCTGAAATTCAAAGAACTCTATTTAGAGGCACCCCAGAATATGGTGGTGAATATGCAAGTATTGCAACTTTACTTCCTACTGGAAAAGGAACATCAGCTTCACATTTAACTGCTAGCGATAAAAAATTTGTTAATGGGGAAGCAACAATTATTGAGTTATCAGGTACGTATAAAAGGTATCATGCTCCAATGGCAAGAACAATTAACTTAGGGAAGCCAGATCAAAAAAAACTTGATGCTATGAAAGCAACAAATGAAGCTTTAGAGGAGGGTATTAACGCTAGTAAACCAGGCAATACTGCTAATGATGTTGCGGAGAAATTTTGGGGAGTCTTAGATAAGTATGGAATTAAAAAAGAATCTCGAACAGGTTACTCTATAGGTATTGGGTATCCACCAGATTGGGGCGAACACACTTTAAATATTTACAAAGGAGACATGACTGAATTAAAACCTAACATCTGTTATCACATGATTGCTGTTATGCAATTTGGTGATTGGGGAGTTGAGTCATCAGAGTCTATAAGGATAACCGAGAGTGGAAATGAACTTTTATGCAATTTTTCAAGAGATTTACACGTAAAATAAGTTCTTGAAATAGATCTCAACAAATGTTTTAAACCTTATCTTATGTCAAAGAACTTAGATTTTGTTAAATTCGATAAAGTTGACAAAAGTTACGATGGAAAAGTACTTGTTGTTAAAGATTTAAACTTAGACATTGCTGAAGGCGAGTTCATAACTATGTTAGGGCCATCTGGATCAGGTAAGACAACTTGTTTAATGATGTTAGCTGGTTTTGAAACTCCTACAAATGGAGAAATTTATTTAGATAAAAATCCAATTTCAAATATACCCCCGCACAAAAGAGGAATAGGAATGGTCTTTCAAAACTATGCCTTGTTTCCCCACATGACAGTGTATGAAAACTTAGCCTTTCCTTTAAAGGTAAGAAAATTTCAAAAGGATGAGATTGATAAGAAAGTGGATAAAGCTCTTTCAATGGTATCGTTATCTGGTTTTGAAAACAGAATGCCAGGACAATTATCTGGTGGTCAACAACAAAGGGTAGCAGTTGCGAGATCATTAGTATTTGATCCTCAATTAGTTTTAATGGACGAACCACTTGGAGCTTTAGATAAAAATTTAAGAGAGAGCATGCAGTACGAAATTAAACATATTCATGAAAGCATTGGGGTTACAGTGGTCTACGTAACACATGATCAAAGTGAAGCATTAACAATGTCTAATAGAATAGCAGTGTTTAATGATGGAAAAGTTCAACAACTCTCATCACCAGATAAATTATACGAAGAACCCGTAAACTCTTTTGTGGCTGAATTCATTGGCGAGAATAATACTTTTGCAGGACAAGTAACCAACATGTCTGGTAAAGCATGCAAAGTTAAGCTTAATGATGGAACAGAAATAATTGCAAATCCAATTTCAGTTAAGTCAAATGGAGATAAAACTACTGTATCTCTTAGACCAGAGCGGGCTTTAATTAACACAAAAGAAAAAATGGACAATAACTTTAAAGGAAAGATTGAAGAAGTTATTTATCATGGAGATCATACTAGAGTAAGACTTGATCTACTCGGAAACAAAGAATTTATATTAAAAGTGCCTAATAGCTCTGCCAATATGGATATTAAAATGGGCAACCAGATTAATGTAAGTTGGAATAGTCATGACGCTAGAGCACTAGATCCAAAATAAACCTCAGGTTTAATTTTCAATTATTTATTAAAATAAAGCCCTATTTTAGCCAAATGTCAGGTTGACTCCTACTTTATATCTTGCTGTAATTAGTTTTTATAAAACGTTTAAACGGAGGAATAATGAAAAAACTAAGTAAATTGTTACTAGTTCTATCTTTTGCACTTTCTATCAGCTCATCAGCATTTGCAGTTACAGTTGCATCATGGGGTGGAGCATATACAGAGTCACAAAAGCTAGGATATGGTGACCCTACTGCTAAGAAACTTGGTGTACCGATCAATTGGGTCGACTACTCAGGTGGATTATCAGAAATTAAAGCACAAAAAGAGGCTGGCAAAATTACGTGGGATATAATTGACGTATTTGCTATGGACACTATCACTGGATGTGACGAAGGTTTATTTGTTGAATTTGATTTTGACAAAGACTTCCCGCCAGCTCCAGATGGTACAAAAGCAAGTAAAGACTTCTTTGCTCCAATGCCAAGTAAATGTGCTGTAGGAAACATTTTATATTCTTGGAACTACGCGTACAACACAAAGAATGTAAGCGGAACACCAAAAACTATAAAAGACTTCTTTGACACTAAAAAGTTTCCAGGGAAAAGAGCTATCTACAAAAGCGCTTTAACAAATTTAGAGATTGCTTTAGCTGCAGATGGTATCAAACCAGGAAAAGGTGGAAAGAAAATCTACAAAGCTCTTGAGACAGAAAAAGGTGTTAACAGAGCAATGAACAAAATCAAAGCATTATGCACAGACCCTAACGGTGGATGTGTATTTTGGTCAGCAGGTGCTCAACCACCAGAACTATTAGTTTCAGGTGAAGTTGTTATGGCAACTGGTTGGAACGGAAGATTCTTCAACGCTGAAATCGGTGAAGGTGCTCCAATCAAACAAGTTTGGGATGGTCAAGGTCTTGACTACGAATATTTCGTATTAGTTAAAGGTGGACCAAACGAAGCTGATGCTAAAAAAGCACTAGCGATGATGACAAGTACAGAAGGTTTAGCAGGAAGTGCAAAATACATTGCATACGCACCTTGGAGAAAATCATCACTTAAAGTTATGGCAGCAGGTGAGCCATGGTACAAAGATGGTAAGACAAACATGGTACCACAAATGCCAACTGCGCCAGCTAACACTAAAAATTACTTCTTAGTAGATCCAATATTCTGGGCTGATAACGGTACAGAGCTTGGTGAAAAATGGGAAGCAATGAAAGCTGGTCTATAATTTTAAGTTTTAAAGACTAAAATTATATATTATATTAAGGGCGGTTATTTATAGCCGCCCTTTTTTATTTATGAGCAGTGAAACAGGAAAAATTTTAACAACTGATGGCATACCTCTTGAGGTAAGTCTTAAAAAAGCTGAAAGAAAAAATAAGATCAAAGCATTTCTTTTAGTGGCACCTCTATTACTCTTTTTACTTATTACATATATTTTCCCTATCGGCGACATGCTCATGAGAAGTGTGGATGATAAAATGGTTACCGAGATGTTGCCAAAAACATTCAAGTCAATGGAGAAATGGGATGGTAAAGAATTGCCGCCAGAAGAAGTTTTTGAATCTTTTTATTTAGATTTTCAAAAACTTGTTGAAGAGAAACGAGATGGAAAACTTTCAACACAATTAAATTATACAAAGAATGGATTTAAAAGTATTTTAAAAAAATTACGAAGAAAAGCTAAAAATTTTGAGGAAGGAAATTACAAAGAACAAATAATGGCTGTTCACCAAAGATGGGCAGACGTTGAATATTGGCGAGCCATACAAAGACGTGCTCCTGCTTATACAAGTCAAAAATATTTAAAGGGAATTGACATGTATAAAAATGAAGAAGGTAATATTGTAAGTGTAGAAGAAGATCGAAGAATTCATAGAATTTTATGGCTAAGAACCTTAGAGATTGCTTTCTTTGTAACTCTTTTATGTTTTTTAATGGCTTACCCAATAGCCCATTTACTTGCTACCTTGCCGATGAAATATAGTAACCTATTAATGATTTGCGTACTTCTTCCATTTTGGACATCACTATTAGTAAGAACCGCAAGTTGGATGATACTCTTACAACAACAAGGAGTTGTTAACGATTTTTTTGTTATGATAGGATTGGTTGCTGACGACAGTAGACCAGAAATGATGTTTAATAAAACTGGTACCTATGTGGCAATGACACAAATATTGTTGCCGTTTATGGTTTTACCTTTGTACAGTGTAATGAAAACAATATCCCCAAGTTTAATGAGAGCTGGAAAATCTTTGGGAGGAACTCCATTCGTTGCTTTTTGGAAAGTATACTTCCCTTTAACGATACCAGGTATTGGGGCAGGATGTTTATTGGTATTTATTTTAGCGATTGGATACTACATTACTCCCGCATTAGTAGGAGGTGCATCAGGAACTTTAATTAGTAACCAAATTGCATTTCACATGAAAAGTACTTTAGATTGGAGTTTTGCTTCAGCAATGGGTCTAATGTTACTTGCAGGAGTTTTAGCTATTTATTGGGTCTACAATAAACTTGTTGGAGTAGATAATATAAAACTAGGATAATTATGGCATTACCAAAGTATACTGAGACACGTTATAGAGTTTGGCACTACTTCTATATTACTATTTGCACATGCGTATTTTTCTTTTTAATCGCGCCTTTATTCGTAATATTTCCTTTATCTTTTAACGCTGAAGAGTTTCTAAGTTTTTCTGAAGGAATGAAAAATCTTGATCCTGATGCATTTTCTTTGAGATGGTACAAAGACATGATCTACGGGACGAAAAATCCATGGGGTCTTGCAGCCAAAAATAGTTTTATAATTGCTATATTTGCTACGTTGGGATCAGTTATTCTTGGAACTGTAGCGGCGCTCGGATTAAGTAGCAGACATATGCCATATAAGGGATTAATCATGGCTACTTTAATATCACCGATGATAGTGCCATTAATCATTTCTGGTGTTGCAATTTTTTTCTTTATGGCAAAGGCAGGACTTGCTGCTACGCATACAGGAATTGTATTAGCGCACATTATTTTAGGAACACCTTTCGTTGTTATTACTGTAACAGCAACTTTATCAGGTTTTGACCACAGTGTTACACGAGCTGCATCAAGCTTAGGTAGCGATCCAGTAAATACATTTATGAAAATTACACTACCATTAATTCTACCAGGAGTAATATCTGGAGGCTTGTTTGCTTTCGTTACATCTTTCGACGAAGTTGTTGTGGTTTTATTCTTAGCTGGTCTAGAAAATACAACAATTCCAATTCAAATGTGGACCGGGTTAAGAGAGCAGTTAAGCCCAACAATATTAGCTGTTGCGACATGTTTAATAATTTTATCTACATTAATTCTTGTTACAGCTGAGCTATTAAGACGAAGATCTGAAAGGCTCAGAGGAATAAATAGATAAAAAATGGAAATCAAAAAGGTTGTTGTAATAGGCTCTGGAACTATGGGTAGTGGAATCGCTGCTCATTTATGTAATGCGAATGTACCAGTTACTTTATTAGATCTTACGACTGACATAAGCACCAAGGCAAGAGAGCGAATACATAAATCAAGACCGCCATTATTAATTGATAAATCAAAAATTGATAATATCAAAGTTGGCAATATCAACGATGATTTTAACGTTGTAAAAGAGGCAGACTGGATAGTCGAAGCTGTGGTTGAAAGAATAGATATTAAACATCAAATTTATAAAAAAATCTTTGATAATAGAAAAGATGGAGCTATTGTTTCATCTAACACTTCCTCAATTCCAATTAAAATTCTATCCGAAAATATGACTGATGAGCAAAAAAAAGATTTTTGCATAACACACTTCTTTAATCCAGTTAGATACATGGGTTTGTTAGAAATAGTAAAAAATGAAAATAATGATTTAAAAAAAATTAATTCTTTGAAAGTCTTTTGTGAAAAAGAACTTGGTAAAGGAGCTATTGTTTGTAACGATACGCCAGGTTTCCTTGGTAATAGGGTAGGAGTTTATGCAATGCAAGTTGCTATGACTGAAGCATTTAAAATGAAATTGACTATTGAAGAGGCTGATGCAGTTTTTGGAAGACCTATGGGAATACCTAAAACTGGAGTGTTTGGTTTATATGATCTAATTGGTATTGATTTGATGGCAGATGTTTTAAAAAGTTTTGTAAAAGAACTTCCAGAAAATGATAAATTTCAGGAGGTCGCTAAAGAAATACCACTTGTAAAAAAATTGATCGAAACTGGATATACTGGAAGAAAAGGTAAGGGTGGTTTCTATAGAGTGAAAAAATTAGAAAATCAAAAAATTTTGGAGGCAATTAACCTTCAAACAGGAGAATATTCTGAGTCTAAAAAAATTGATCTTAAAATTGATACTGTGAACCTTAACACTATTATTAACAGGAAAGACAAATACGGAGAATATGCTTGGTCAGTAATTTCTCAAATTATTAAATATGCATCATCTTTAGTCCCAGGTATAACTGATAAATTCAATGACATTGATGAAGCTATGAGATTAGGATTTAACTGGGCTATGGGACCCTTTGAAATGCTTAAATCAATCGGTGTAAAAAATTTTTTCAATCGTGTTGATGAATTTAAGGGAAACAAATTTTTAGAGGAGCTTTCAGTAAAAAAAGATGAAAACTTTTATGGTGAAAGACAAATTTACACCGAAATAGAAACACTTGGCAAGGTCAAGCCTAAAGCTTTGAGTTTAGATAAAAACAAGTCAGCAGAGATTTACAGGTTTAAAGATTTTAACATTGTAGAGTTTACCACTAAAGCATGTGCACTAGATTACGACTCTATGGATAGTTTAAAAAAAGCAACAGATAAACCTCTGATCATTATAAATGAAAGTATGCAATTTTCTGCTGGTGTTAATTTGTCATATACAATGAACTTCGCTGAAAAAGGGGATTTTAAATCTATAGAAAAATTTATTAAATATTTTCAAGATACTTGTAAACAACTTAAGTATTCAAAATTTCCTGTTGTCTCAGCACCCTCTGGGCTTACTTTAGGTGGTGGATTTGAAGTAATGGTTCAAAGCAATTTTGTAACAGCACATACAAACATAGTGGTAGGTTTAGTCGAAACAATGGTTGGTCTAGTACCTGCAGGGGGAGGATGTAAAGAGATGTTGTGGAGATGGGCTCAAAGCGAAGAATCAAAAAAAGATATTGATCATGCTCCACTTAAAGTTTTTGAAATCATAGGTTATGGTAAAACCGCTTCTTCTCCAATTGAAGCCGAGCCCCTGAAATACTTGTTACCAACTGATAAAAAAATAATGAATAGGAATAGCTTATTTTCAGAGGCAAAAAAAGTTATAGAGGAAAATAAAAATTTTAAACCAAGTAATGAGTGTACTTTTAAATTATCGGGAAAATCAGTAAGAGAAAAAATGTTTAAAACTTTGGATAAACTTTATAATGATAAAATTATCTTTGATCACGGTATGACAGTAGGAAAAGAACTTGCAAATGTTTTAAGTGGTGGTGATACGAATTCTGAAAAAACATTGACTGAGGACGATATTTACAAATTAGAGCTAGATTCTTTTATGAGATTGATTGAAAATAAAAAAACTCAAGATAGAATTAAACACACTCTCTCTACAGGAAAACCTTTAATTAATTAGGTATTGAAGAAAGCATTCTTAAAGAAATTATAAAATCAGGTCTTAAAACGAACTCTGAGTCGTTGTTGTGTTTAATTTTTTCTACAGCAGATAAACCATGAGTAACTCTCCCTAAGGGAGTGTATTCACCTTCAAACAATGGTGCATCATCTAAAAGAATAAAAAATTCACTATCTTCCATGTCCCCTTTTTTATTTTTAGCAAAAGCAACTGTCCCCTTTTTAAAATTGAAAGGTCTGTCAACCTCTGGTTTTATAAACCCGTAATTAGATTGTCCACTTCCAATAAATGTATAGTTTAAATTGTTTTTTTTACCAAATTCTAAATCTCCAGCTTGAACAAGAAATCCTTCAATAACCCTATGAAACGCAACATTATCATATTCTTTATTTTGAATTAAAGTTTTAAATCTTTTCACAGAGTTTGGTGAGACTTTAGGCATAAGTTCAATAACAACTTTTCCACAACTAATATCCATTACTGAAATGTTTTCAGGATGAATGAAATTCATTTTTTTTAAATCTACATCTTCAACAAAGAGACACTTGTTTTTAATTACATAAAATGATGAGAATGAAAAAAAAGTCAAAAAAACTAAAAAAATTAGTAAAATTTTTTCTGATTTTGATTGTTTAACCTTTTTAAGCATTTTTTTTTAACTTAGCGCTATTAATTTTTTTTACTATTGTGACATTTTTATCACTACTAAAATCTTTTATTTTTGGGAATTTTTTAAAGAATTCAACCTAAAGACACACATTTTTAATGATATGGAATATACATTTTTCATTATATCTGATATAGAAATCCACATAATTAATTAATTGTGAGAAAAGTTATGAAAAAGATATTTTTAACATTTGCTTTTTTAATAGGATTTGTTTCTAACGCCTACTCTGCGACTATGGGTTTTACTGTAAGTATGGCAAACATAGACTCAGATTTATCTGATGATATCGATAGCAACGGAACTACTGATACTACTAAAAGTGTTTCAAACGAAATTGCTTTTGGATCAATTTTTATTGAAAACGAGTTACCTAACGGTTTAATTGTTGGATTTGATTTTATACCTTTCGAAGCAGAATTCGAGAGTAGATCAACTACACAGGTCTCGTTAAAAGATTCTAGCACGACTACATCAGGAACTAACAAAGGTACAGCTGACGTATCAAAACATATGACATTATATGTACAACCAACTAAAGAACTAGATAATGGAAATAAAGTCTTCGGAACTTTAGGAATAGTAAGAGCTGACGTTGAGTCACTAGTACAATCCGTATCTTCAACTGATAAAACAGTAGAGCAAAATTTAGATGGTATTAAATATGGTGTTGGAGTGAAAAGAGATATTGGAGACAGTGGTATCTTTAAACTTGAGCTAAGTAGAACAGACTATGACGACATATCAGTAACTACAAGCAATAATACAAAAGTAACTGCAGATATTGATACTACTGTATTAGGTCTTTCTATTGGTAGATCATTCTAAGAATCAAACAAGCATATTATAAAAAAAACCCCTCACATTGAGGGGTTTTTTTTTACTTAAATTTAAAATTTTCGTCAACTTTTAAAATATTTTCTTTAATGAAAATAGTTTTGTTTTTTATGATCAAATCATCATCAATCTTTTTTTGTATATTTTTATTATTGATAACTAAAAATGAAAACGTTTCAGCCATATCCTCAGACAAATTTGTTTTTGCATATTGAGTAAAAAAACCATTGGTTACATTTAAAATTTCCAAACCAACATCTTTTTTACATGTTGAGCATTGAGAATATTCGAATTCAGAATTGTTTAATTTAGTCCATTCATTTTTATTAAAATAATTTTCAAAATTTTTATGAATTATATGAAAGATTTCATGATGAATAACCCTTTGGAAAATTTTTTCATTAGAGTTAATATTTAGAATAATTGTTTTCATTTCAGGATTTGCAAATCCTATTGCTGGGATATTTGAAATAGTTAAATTTTTACATAAAATTATAAATTTTAGATTTACCTTTTTTAAAAAATTCGCATCATAAAGATCTATATTTTTTTTTGTAATTAAAAATTTACTTTTAATTTTGCTTTCTTCAAACTTTTCACAATTAACGCTATTTACTCCTACACCTGCTGAAAAATTCTTATCAGCAATAAGAAATCTAATACCTTTATCATCAGTCTTATAGAGTTTTAAGTTCGGTATTTTTATTAATTCATAAATTTGGTCAGATTTAGCGTGAAAAGATATCAATAATATTAATATTAACAAAGAATTTAATTTCATTTAGTGTACAAGATAATATTAGAATTAATTAAAATATGATATAATTATATTATGAAAAAAAAGAAATCATCTAATATGAAATCAGTACCAAATTTATTTACTAGTAAATACATTTTCTATTATTATGGTTTTTTCTGGTTTGTATTAATTCTTATTGTATTTTTTTCATGAAGAAAAAAAATAAAAATCCTATTCAACCTATAAGTGGAACGATAGTTCCAAGATTTGCTGGGCCAACTACATTCGCAAGACTTCCAGAGCTAAGGGACGTGGAGAGTTGCGATGTTGCAATAGTTGGTATACCTTTTGATGCAGGTACAAGTTATAGACCAGGTGCAAGATTTGGTCCCCAGAGCATAAGACAGGCTTCGAGGCATTTAAGAACTAATTACCACCCAAATTATGACGTTGAACCATTTAAAGTTCAGCAAGTTGCTGATGCTGGAGATATAACTTGTAATCCATTTAATATTGATGAAGCTATAAAACAAATAGAAAAAGGTGCTTACGACTTACTCAAAAAAACCGGGAGAATTATAAGTATGGGAGGGGATCATACGATAGCATTTCCACTTTTAAGAGCTATTAATAAAATTAATGGAGGTCCTGTAGCACTTGTTCATTTTGATGCACATTTAGATACTTGGGATACTTATATGGGCGCGCCTTATACTCATGGGACACCTTTTCGTAGGGCTAGAGAAGAAAATTTATTCCTGGATAATGCATCAATGCACGTAGGTATAAGAGGACCACTCTACAGCAGAGATGATCTTAAAAACGATGAAAATTTTGGATTTAAAACAATTCATTGTGATGAATTTCAAAGTGAGGGAGTTGAAAAAATTGTTCAAAGAATAAGAAAAAGAGTAGGCAATAATCCGTTATATTTATCAATAGATATAGATGTTCTTGATCCAGCATATGCACCAGGTACTGGAACACCTGAGATAGCAGGTATGTCTACAAGAGAAATGGTAAACGTAATTAGAGGATTATCAGGCACGAAGCTTATCTCAGCGGATGTTGTGGAGGTCTCCCCTGCTTATGATCACGCCGAGGTAACATCATTAGCCGCAGCAACAATAATCTATGAAATCACTAATTTATTTGCAAAAGTAAAAGGATAAGTTAATTTCCCATCATGTCTGACAAAAAAAAGTTTTATATTAATGGTAAATGGGTTTCACCAAAGAGTAATAAAAGCATTAAAGTTATAAATCCTGCAACTGAAGACGTATGTGCAGAAATATCTTTAGGTTCAAAGGAAGATGTTAATGATGCAGTTTTGTCTGCAAAAGAAGCGTTTAAAACTTGGGCATTCTCCTCAAAAAAAGAAAGACTAGAACCACTTGAGAAATTATATGAACTATATAAAAAAAGATGGTCAGATATAGCCGATACAATAACCATAGAAATGGGAGCTCCAAAAGATTTTTCAACGAAATTGCAAGCCGGAACAGGCGCCGCTCATATAAAAACATTTATAAGATATCTTAAAGAATTTGATTTTGAGAAACCATTAGGAGAACACGCAAAAAACCAAAGACTTATTTACGAACCTAAAGGTGTATGTGCTTTAATAACACCTTGGAACTGGCCAATGAACCAAACTTGCCTGAAAGTAATGCCCGCTTTAGCGTCAGGCTGCACTATGATACTTAAACCATCTGAAGTAGCACCGTTATCAGCAATGATATTAACAGAACTCATTGATGAAGCAGGCTTTCCTCCTGGAGTTTTCAATTTAGTAAATGGCGATGGAGTAACAACTGGAGATGCGCTTACAAGCCATCCAGATATTAATATGATCTCATTTACAGGCTCAACAAGAGCTGGAGCTTTGATATCTCAAAACGCTGCGAAAGATTTCAAAAGAGTTAGTCTCGAACTTGGTGGAAAAGGAGCAAATATAATTTTTAAAGATGCAGACCCTGAAGCTATCGAGAGAGGAGCTTTGAGATGTTTTAGAAACTCAGGACAATCATGTAATGCACCAACAAGAATGCTAGTTGAAAAAAGTATGTATGATGAGGCGGTCGAAAGAGTAAAAAAATTTGCGAATAGTATGAAAGTTGGAGATCCAAAAAAAGAAGGTGAACACATTGGTCCAGTAGTATCTGAAGTACAGTACAAAAAAATACAATCGCTTATTCAAAAAGGTATTGATGAAGGTGCAAAACTTGTTGCAGGGGGAGTGGGAAAACCGGATGGAGTAGACAAAGGTTACTTTGTTAAACCTACAGCCTTTGCCGATGTAAATAATCAAATGGAAATTGCAAGAACTGAAATTTTTGGTCCAGTGCTATCAATTATACCTTTCGAAAGTGAGGAAGAAGCAATAAGTATTGCAAATGATACTGATTACGGGTTAACTAATTACATTCAAACTCAAGATAAAGAAAAAGCTAACAGAGTTGCAAGAAGACTTAGATCTGGAATGGTAGATGTTAACGGAGCTGGTATAGCAGTCGATGCACCGTTCGGAGGGTTCAAACACTCTGGTATAGGTCGTGAAGCAGGAAAAGAGGGTTTATTAGAATTTCTAGAAGTTAAATCAATTGGTGGGTGGGCTAATTAAATTTTGATTTTTCTTTAACACCATCTAAAAATTTAAGACATTTTTTTAATTCTTCTAACTTAATAAACTCATCAACTTTGTGTGCTTGTTCAATTGATCCAGGTCCACAAACAACTGTGCTAATTCCAATTTCTTGAAAGAGACCTGCCTCTGTACCAAAAGACACAACTTCACGTGAATTATCTCCAGTAATGCTTGATACTAACTCACAAGCTTCAGAATTTTTTTCTCTTTCAAAACCTATGATTTCTCCAATTACTTCCTTTCGTATCTCAGATTTTGGGTAGACCTTTTGCATTTCTGGAAGTAGTTCTTTTTTTATGAATTTATCTATTTCATTGTTAACAAACACCCCATCTTCTTTTACAACAGGTCTTAATTCCCAATCAACCTTACATTTGTCAGCTATTACATTTCTCGCAATTCCACCTGAAATACCACCAATTTGTAAAGTGGTATATGGCGGGTTAAAAAAAGAATTTTTAGGTTTTCTTTTTTTTAAAACCTCTCTCAATTGCATAAGTTTTTGAATAAATTTTGAGGCATATTCTACTGCATTAACTCCTTTTTCAGGCTGGGAACCATGACCAGCAAGACCATGAAAATGTGTTGTGTATTCATAACAGCCTTTGTGTGCATCAATTATTTTCATATTAGTTGGCTCACCAACGATACATAAAGAGTCTTTTATATTTCTTTTTTTTAATTCTTTTATTAAAAGGGGCGCTCCTTGGCACGCTGTTTCTTCATCAAAAGTAAAAGAAAAATGAATATCTCGATCTAATTTTTCAGAGGAAAATACTGGCGCATAAGCTAACACACAAGCTAAAAAACCTTTCATATCACACGATCCTCTTCCAAACAGTTTCCCATCTTTAATTGTTGCTTTAAAAGGATCTGTTGACCAACTTTTTGTTACAGGCACCACATCAGTATGACCCGAAAAAATTATGGGTTTTTTTCCGTTTTTTTTTTTTGATTTTAAAGTTGAAAACAGGTTCACTCTTTTTTTATCATTATCAAATACTTTAAATGATGATGCTCCGACGTCACCTAAAATTTTTTCACAGTAACTAATAATCGAGTTATTATCTTCACCTGAAATAGTTTTAAACCCTATCAAATCAGAGAGAATTTTAATTGAATCGTTATATAATTTATTTGAATTATTTTCTGTACTCATTCGTAAAAAGAATTATATATTAATTCCATGAAAGAACAAATATCCTATGATCAATTTGACAAGATAGATTTAAGAATCGGTACTGTAATCTCAGTCCAAAAAAATGAAAAGGCCCGAAAACCTTCATTGGTTGTAAAGGTTGATTTTGGAAAAGAAATAGGCATTAAACAATCTTCTGCCCAAATTACACATTATTATAATGAGGAAAATTTGAAGAATAAACAGGTTATTGGTGTCTGTAATTTTGCAGAAAAAAATATTGCTGGAGTTGTTTCCCAGGTTTTAATACTAGGTGCAATAGACCAAGAAGGAAAAGTAGTATTACTTCACCCTTCTCAGAAAACTGAAGATGGGTTACCGATAGCCTAATTTGTAAGTAAATTTGCGACAAATGATAAATTTATTTAATTATTTTATTATGTTATGTCAGCTTACTTTTTACTCAAAAATAATTTGATATGAAACCAGGAAATAAAAACTCTTATAAATCACTTACCTCGATTATCATTAATGAAAAAGAATATAATTATTTTTCTTTAAAAATTGCAGAAAAAAATGGTTTAAAAGGTATAGAAAAATTACCAAAATCATTAAAAGTTCTTTTAGAAAACTTACTAAGATACGAAGATGGTACTACAGTAACAAAAAATCAAATTCTTGCTTTGCAAAAATGGTTAAAAGACAAAAAATCTGAGACAGAAATTGCGTATAGACCTGCTAGAGTACTTTTACAAGACTATACAGGAATACCTGCGGTTGCAGATTTAGCTGCTATGCGTGAGGCTGTAAAAGAAAAAAATAAAGATCCACAAATAATCAATCCATTGTCTTCTGTTGACTTAGTAATTGACCATTCAGTGCAAGTAGATAAGTTTTCAACGCCAGACTCATTAAAAAAGAATGTTGAAATTGAATTCCAGAGAAACGCTGAGAGATATTCTTTTTTAAAGTGGGGACAACAAGCTTTTGATAATTTTAGAATAGTTCCACCAGGGACTGGAATATGTCATCAAGTTAATCTTGAGTATCTTTCCAAAGTAGTATGGAAAGAAAAATTTAAAGATAAAGATTATATTTTTCCAGATACTTTAGTAGGAACTGATAGCCATACCACTATGGTAAATGGTTTGTCTGTTCTTGGATGGGGAGTAGGAGGTATAGAGGCAGAGGCTGGCATGCTTGGGCAACCGATCTCTATGTTAATACCTGAGGTAATTGGTTTTGAAATAACAAATAGGCTTCCCGAAGGCACAACAGCTACTGACTTAGTTTTGACGGTTGTTAAAATGTTAAGGGATAAAGGTGTTGTTGGAAAGTTTGTTGAATTTTATGGTGAAGGACTTAAAAATCTAACACTTGCTGACAGGGCAACTATAGCCAATATGGCCCCAGAGTACGGAGCAACATGTGGTTTCTTTCCAATTGATGATGAAACTTTAAAATATCTTGAGTTTTCTGGAAGAGATAAAAATCAAGTAGAAATAGTTAAAAGATATGCACAAGAGCAAGGACTATGGGTAAGTGATAATATAGTTTTTACTGACACTCTCAAGTTAGATATGTCTACAGTTGTACCAACAATTTCTGGGCCCAAAAGACCCCAAGATAAAGTTTTGTTAACTGAGGCTTCAAAAAATTTTAATTTAAATTTTAAGAATATTACAAAAAGGGAATCTTTTTCTACCTCAAAAGTTGAAGGAACAGATTATGAAATTAAAGATGGTTCTATTTTAATCGCTGCAATTACTTCATGCACAAATACATCAAATCCAAATGTATTAATTGGTGCTGGTTTGCTAGCAAAGAAAGCTTGTGATCTTGGTTTAACCACAAAACCTTGGGTAAAAACTTCTCTTGCACCAGGGTCTCAAGTAGTTACAGATTATTTAGAAAAGGCCGGGTTAAATGTTTATTTAGATAGGCTAGGGTTTAATCTTGTTGGTTACGGATGTACAACTTGTATTGGAAACTCTGGTCCATTACCAGAAAATATATCCTCAGCTGTACAAAAAAATAATATTTACGCTGTCTCAGTTTTATCTGGTAATAGAAATTTTGAAGGAAGAATTTCACCATTGATTAAAGCCAATTATTTGGCATCACCACCTCTTGTAGTCGCCTATGCAATAGCTGGTCATATGAAATTTGATTTTTATAAAGACTCACTCGGCAAATCTAAAGATGGAAAAGATTTTTTCTTAAAGGATATTTGGCCATCTAATAAGGAAATTGAAGATACGTTAAGCAATTCTCTAAACGCGGAAATGTTTATAAAAAGATATTCAAATGTATCCAAGGGACCATCGCAATGGCAAGATATTAAAACAAAAGAAAGCAGCATTTATGAATGGGATGACAATTCAACTTATGTAAAAAAACCTCCATTCTTTGATAATCTTAAAGATAGTCCAGATGGATTTAAAGATATTATTAATGCAAGACCTTTATTAATTTTAGGGGATATGGTTACGACAGATCATATTTCACCAGCTGGCTCAATTCAAAAAGAGAGTCCTACAGGTGATTATTTTATGAAAAATCAAGTTTTGCAAAAAGATTTTAATTCTTACGGGTCTAGAAGAGGGAATCATGAGGTAATGATGAGAGGAACTTTTGCAAATATTAGAATTAGAAATGAGATGGCACCAGGAACTGAGGGAGGGTTTACTAAGCTTTATCCAGAAGAAAAAATAATGCCAGTTTTTGAAGCAGTTGAGGAGTACAAAAAAAGAAAAACTGATTTAATAGTTATTGGCGGTAAAGAATATGGAACAGGCTCTTCAAGAGACTGGGCAGCTAAGGGCACAAAACTTTTAGGAGTAAAATCTGTATTTGCTGAAAGTTTTGAAAGAATTCATAGATCAAATTTAATTGGGATGGGAATATTACCATTACAATTCATAGATGGTATGGACAGAAAAAAATTAAGACTTACAGGTTCAGAAATAATTACAGTCAATGGAATAGAAAAAGGATTAAATCCTGGAGAAAAATTATCTGTAGAATTTAAATATCAAAATGGAGAAATAAAAAAAATTAAAATGCTTTGTAGAATTGATACAAATAATGAGCTAGAATATTATAAACACGGTGGGATCCTTCAATACGTCTTAAGAAACACAATTTAATAATGTCTGAAGATATAGAAATTATCAATCAAAACACAAGAATTGAAAAACTAAAAAACTTTTTTTCGAATAACTATAAAAAATTAATAGGCTCATTAGTATTAATACTACTAATACTATTTTCGTATTTTGGTTTTCAAGAATACAAAAAAAGACAAAAAATGGAGATTGCTGAGATTTATAATCAAATTACTTTAAAAGAGAAAACAATCGAAAACACAAAAGATATTGAACAATTGATTGAAATTATTAAAGAGAAAGATCCAATTTATTCAGCTTTATCATTATATTTTATTATTGAAAATGATTTGGTGAATGACCAAAAACAAGTTAACAATTTCTTTGATTTTGTAATAAAATCTCAAAAAGAAAAAGAGATTAAAAATCTCATTATTTATAAAAAAGCAATGTACAATGCAGATAAAATCTCCGAGAACGATTTACTCGATATATTAAATCCTATACTTAAATCAGAAAGTGTATGGAAATCTCACGCATTACTTTTAATGGCAGACTATTTTGAGAATAATAAAAATTTAATTAAGTCAAAAGATTTCTTAGAAGAGATAGTTAATTCTGAATTAACCAACGATCAAGTCAAAATTGAAGCTGAAAGACGTCTCAAAAGGAAATTTGGTGATTAAAATATATTTTTATTTAATCTTATTTTTATTTCTTCTTGATTGCTCATTAAATCCTAATTCAAAATTTTGGACAAAAGAAAAAAAAATTTTAATTGATAAAAGCTCAGCAATAATTTTGGTGAAGGGTCCAGAAAAATCTTTAAATGAATTTAATCAAAATTTTAAGATTTCTATTCCAAAAAATTTAAAAGTAGAGACCAATAAACAATTAAATAATGATGGATTTATAAATTTTGATACAGATCTTGAAAAGATGTCTAGATATAATTTTAAAACAATAAAGTCATTTTCAAACTTTGAGCCTGAAATATTATTAGATGATAATCACATATATTACTTTGATAGCCAAGGATCTATAATAAAATTCGATAATAGTTCAAATTTAGTGTGGAAGCAAAATCATTATTCAAAGCAAGACAAAAAATTACAACCAATTATATTTTTTGGCAAAAGTGGAGAAAATTTATTTATCGCAGATAGTTTAGCAAATTATTTTGTAATAAATAAAAATACGGGCAGGCTAAAATGGAAAAAAAAACATTCTTCATCATTCAACTCTCAAATAAAAATCTTTGAAAATAAAGCTTTGGTAATAGATATGGAAAATCAGTTGAGATGTTTTTCTCTTAAAACCGGAGAGATAATATGGTCGGTTAAAACTCAACAATCTCTCTTAAGGTCACAAAAGAAACAATCTCTTATTTTAAGTAATGATAAAATAATCTTTAGTAATTCTATTGGAGATGTAACTGCAGTTAATATCTCTACTGGAAAAATAATTTGGCAAACACCAACTCAATCAAATGTTTTTTTTGGGAACACTTATTTTTTAAAATTATCAGACATTGTATCTGACAAAGATTCAATTTTTGTCTCAAATAATAACAACCAATTTTTTTCAATTGATTTATTGACAGGTGCAATTAATTGGAGACAAGATTTTAGTTCTGAGTTAAGACCAGCGTTGGTTGGTGACTATTTGGTTACTGTTTCAGATAATGGTTTACTTGTAATAATGAATAAAAAAACAGGCGAAATTATAAGAGTAAATGATTTATTTAAGAATATAAAAGAAAAAAGAAAGAAAGACTACCAGCCAGTAGGTTTTTTAGTAGGTAAATTCAATATATATCTTACGACAAATAATGGAAGAATTTTAGTGATTAATTTTAAAGAAGGTAAAATTGAAAAAATGTTGAAATTAGATAACAATAAACTTCAAAGACCTGTTTATTTTAATAAAAGTTTATATATTGCAAAAGATAATTCGATAATTAAGTTAAACTAGTGATTCTAAAAATTCTTGAAAAACTAGGTAGAAAAAAAGTTGTTTTAGATAGAGGTCCCTCCCATCCTCAATATGAAAAAGCTAAACCCTGGATGAATAGATACTATCTAATTTTTAGACATAGACCGAAGTGGTTTCCTTTTAATATTTTAATACATGAAATGTTAGATGATGATCATGGGGAAGGCGTTCATAATCACCCATTCCCATTTATGACAATAATACTGAGAGATGGATATTTTGAGACTTTAAAAAGTGGAAGATACTGGAGACCGGCAGGTTATATTGGTTTTAGATCAGCAAACACACATCATAGAATTGATATTAAACCAGGAACGAAACCCCTTACTATATTCATAGCAGGACCATATGGATTAAGGAAAGGACCTAGATCAGAGTATGGTATCGATTTTAAAACTAAAAAATGAAGCAAAAGTTCTTTGAATTAAGATTAAAAACAAACGGACAGAAATTATACAATTTTACAGATCAAACAATAAGTTGGATAAAAGAAAATTCTTTTAATGATGGTATTTTAAATTTAAGCATTCAACACACGAGCGCTTCTTTGATTGTTCAAGAAAATGCTGATCCTGATGTACAAACAGATTTAATTAATTATTTTGATAAACTAGTTCCTATGGATGAAAAATCCTATATTCACAAGTCAGAAGGAAAAGATGATATGCCAGCGCATATTAAATCTGCTCTAACAAATAATCAAATTTCTTTAAGTGTAAAAAAAAAAGAATTATTATTAGGCACCTGGCAAGGAATTTATTTGTTTGAACACAGAATTGAAAGTCAAGTGAGAAAAATTATTCATCATTTTATAGGCGACTAAATGTGAGGATCGTATGCCCATTGTAAAATAGCTTGCCTTTGTCTTCTTCTGCAAGTCAAATTTCCTTTTTCACAATTTTTTTCAATAGCGGTTACATGTCTTCGGAAATTTTTCCATCTTTTAATTTGAGTTATATCTACCTTTGGTATTCTTCTACCCATTGAGAATCTGCAATACCACTGGAACCAACCTAGAGGGTCTTCTTTAAATATCCAACCTTTCTCGATCCAGTGTTCTCTGGAAAGTCCAGCTTTCACTTTAAATCTATTTATATTAACATCAAAAGTCTTACTTAGTTTAGCTTTTACAAACCAACTTTTTGGATACTCTTTAATGTTATTTCCAAAGTAAGATCCACCAAAAACTCCCAACTCAAGCATTTTTTTTGGAGAGAGCTGAGGTTTAAATAATTTGTAAATTTCTATGTCGCTTAATTTTTTCATACAATTAAATCAATTTTTTTCCTTCACTTAATAACTTCTGGTAAAGTTCTATATCTGCAGATCCTTCACAACCTATCAATAATATATTTGAATTTTCATTTATTTCTAGAGCACTCTTTGTTTCATCATTATTACAACATGAAATCAAACTTGTGATGCCTGGTGTTGAACATTCACCTCCCTCTATTGAAATATCACATACTATTTTATCTGCTAACATTGCTACAGTCTGTGAGACGAATTTATCTGAAACACTGACGCAATTGTTTACAGAATTTTTTAATATTTGCCATGGGACTAATGACACCTCTCCACAAGACATGCCACCCATTATACTTTCTTTCTTAATATTTACACTTGTAGGAGTATTATTTTCAATACTTTGCATTACACAATTTGCATTTTCAGGTTCAACAATAATAATTTTTGGTACCTTTTTGAAATAATTAGCTACACCAGCTACTAAACCTGCCGCCATACCACCGACACCAGCCTGTAAAAAAATATGTGTGATATATTCATTGGTTTGAACTGAAATTTCTTTGATTATTGTTGAATATCCAGCCATTGTTAGTTTTGGAACCAGTTCATAGTTAGGCCATGCTACATCTTGAATAATTTCCCAATTATTTTTTTTTGACTCTTCCTTACAAAAATTAAGAGAATCTTCGTAATTTCCTTTGACTCTGATTACTTCAGCATTAAAATTCCTCATTTCTTCAGCTCTTGTTTCGCTTACATTCTCACTAATAAAAATTTTACAATTTAGTCCTAAATTTTTCGCTCCCCACGCGACTGATTTTCCATGATTTCCTGCTGTAGCTGTTGAAACTATAATATCTTTTCTACCTTTGGTTATTTTTTCCACCGCATAGGCGCCACCTAGGGCTTTAAAAGATTTAAGACCAAATCTCTTTGATTCATCTTTATAAAATATATTTTTTAATTTTAATTCATTAGAAAGTTTGTTTAAACTTTCTAACGGTGTAGGTTGATATTTTTGCCATTTTGAAATCGTTTTATAGGCATCTTCTAATAGATCACTATTTAAGATTCTTAATATTTTTGAACGATCAAATTCAAAATTTTCATTATTAATAAATTTTGTAAATTTTTGATTCAGGTATAGGTTTTTATGCATTTATTTAAATAATAAGAAATTATAAGGTAACTCTAAGGCTAGACTAAATCAAATAATTAGTGCATAGAGATTATCGTATATGACTAAAATTATTATAATTGGAGCCGGTGCGATGGGGTCAGCTTTTACTATTCCTTGTATTGAAAATGGGAATGACGTCACCTTAATTGGGACACACCTTGAAAATGATTTAATTGACGAAATTTCAAAATCACCACATCCAGCATTGAAAGTCACTTTACCAAAGAAACTTAAAATTGAAAAATTTGAGGGAATTAAGGATTATTCAGATGCTGATTTAATTGTATGTGCGGTAAGCTCTCTTGGAGTTGATTGGTTTATTGATCAAATTTCTCAAATGGGAAATAAAAAACTTAATATAGTTTTATTAACTAAGGGTTTGAGTACCGAGAAAGGAAAATTAATAACCATTTCTTATAAAATTAAAAATGAACTTAAAAAAAATGGTTTTGATGATGTCGTCGTATCAGCAATAAAAGGACCTTGTCTTGCAGCTGGATTAGCAAATAAGATGAGGACAGGGACAGTAATTGCTAGTGAAAACAAAGATACAGCAAAATTAATACAGAAAATCATAACAACTGAATATTATTCGACAGAGACATCAGAAGATATAAAAGGAGTAGAATTTTGTGGTGCAATTAAAAATATCTATTCTATGTTAATTGGAGCCTCAGAAGGTTTAAGCAACCCAAGCGCACCTGAAAGTATAAAATCAAAATACTTTTTGAATACCTCAGCATCTTTAATTCATCGCTCAATTTCTGAGATGGTAAAATTTGTCAAATACTTTGGCGGTAATGAAGCAACAGTTTATGGACTTGCAGGTTTGGGAGATTTATATGTAAGTGCAATAGGTGGGAGAAATAGCCAAATGGGGAAATATTTAGGACAAGGAACTTTATATAAAGAAGCTAAAGAAAAATTTATGAAAGATATTACTGTTGAAGGTGCACAGTTAGCACTTGAAATTGGTCCAATTCTTATAAAGGAACTTAAAAAAAATGAATTTCCTTTAATGTTCAACGTACTTGAGACTATATGTAATAATAAGAAATTAAGTATTAATTGGTAAATTAAAATAGTCCCTCAACATCACCTTTTTTATTTAACTTTATATTATTAGCTGCAGGAACTCTGGGTAGACCAGGCATAGTCATAATTGATCCGCAAACAACTACAATAAATTCAGCTCCAGAAGATAATCTCACTTCTCTTATTGGAATTTCATGGTTTGATGGAGCTCCTTTTAACTTTGGATCTGTTGAAAAACTATATTGGGTTTTAGCTATACAAACAGGTAAACTCTTATAGCCGTTACTCTCAAAAACTTTTAGTTGTTCTTTTACATCTTCATTTGCAGTAATTCCATTACCTCTATAAATTTCTTTAACGATTTTTTCAATTTTATCCCAAAGATTTAAATTATCTTCATACAATAATTTAAAATTACTTTTTTTTGAATCTTTACATGTTTTGACTACCTTTTTAGCAAGGTCAGTTGTGCCTTTTCCTCCCATTGCCCAGTGTTTACATTCACTAACCTGGACATTCATATTCTTACAAAAATTAAGAACAACATCTATCTCTTTTTTTGTATCTAAAGCAAAATGGTTAATTGCTACGATTGGCTCTAGTCCAAATTTTTTAATATTTAAAATATGTCTTTCTAAATTAACTAAACCTTTTTTTAAAGAGTTGGTGTCTTCTTTTTTAAGATTTTCTTTCTCTACACCTCCGTGCATCTTTAATGCTCTTATAGTCGCAACAATTACAACACAGCTTGGTTTTAATCCAGCCTTTCTACATTTAATGTCTAAAAACTTTTCAGCACCAAGGTCTGCACCGAACCCTGCTTCAGTAACAACATAGTCAGATAACTTGAGAGCTGCTGTGGTAGCGATTACAGAATTACAACCATGAGCAATATTAGCAAATGGACCTCCATGAATAATAGCTGGGTTATGTTCCAAACTTTGAGTAACATTGGGTCTTATTGCTTCTTTTAAAAGAACAGTCATCGGTCCCTGAGCATTTAAATCTTTTGCAAAAATTGGCTGACCATCTTTATTATATGCAATAGTTATATTTCCAATTTTTTTTTCTAAATCATTTAAGTCTTTAGCTAAACAAAAAATAGCCATGACTTCCGATGCAACAGTTATGTCAAAGCCATCTATTCTTTTAAAATCTTTTGCAACACCACTTGTATTGATGTCAATAAATCTAAGTGCACGATCATTCATATCCATTACTCTCTTCCAAACAATTTTTTTTTCATCAATATTAAGTTTGTTTCCCCAGTAAATATGATTATCAATCATTGCAGATAATAAATTGTGTGCTGATGTAATCGCATGAAAATCTCCAGTGAAATGAAGATTTATCTGTTCCATAGGAACAACTTGAGCATACCCACCACCTGCCGCCCCACCTTTCATACCAAATGAAGGTCCAAGACTGGGTTCCCTAAGACAAACAATAGATTTTTTTCCGATTTTATTTAGACCGTCATTTAAACCAACAGAAGTAGTCGTTTTACCTTCCCCAGCTGGCGTCGGAGTAATGGCTGTAACAAGTATAAGATAACCATCCTTTTTCTTTTTTAATTTATTTAAAAAATCAAAATTTATTTTTGCTATATGCCTTCCCATTGGACTAAAAGCACTTGGGTTATCAGGTACATTAATTTTTTTCAAAATTTTTGAAATTGGTTTGAGCTTACAACCTCTAGCTATTTCTATGTCAGATTTAAATTTTTTCATTTAGGTCGTTTTTCTGCGTATTTATACTTTATTTGTTCACTTTGAAAGAAATAAATTACAATGGACATTTAATTATTTAATACATATCTTGAAGCATGAAAAAAAATTTCAGGTTTTTTGATAATAGACAAAAATATCTTCTTTTTGTAACCACTACCAACGAAAAAAACAAAATTGCAGATGCTTTAAAACCGATTGTCCAAAATTTAAAACCTAAAAACCCCGCTTTAAAAATTTTTGATGCCGGAATGGGAGATGGTTCTCTTTTAATGAGTGTAATGAGGCAGTGTCATCAAAAAATGCCTAATATACCATTACTTGTTTCAACAAAAGAAATAAGTATGGAAGATGTAAGACTAGGTCTAGAAAAACTTCCTGATAGATTTGCCGAGCATAAAAATACTGTTTTTGTCATTTCAAATTTAAATTATGTGGAGTCTACGTCATTAAAATCAAGAAATATTAAGAAACAAAAAAAAATGAATTGGAAAGTCGTAAAACTTAAGGGAAATTCATCATTAGATTTTTCAAATCAATTGAGGAGGCTTAACCAGGAATTTCTTGCTAAAAAATGGCAAGTTGAGACAAACCCAAAAACCGGAACATCGACTTATAAAGAACCATGTGTAATTGTAATCTATAGAAAAGACCAAGAATTTGTTCTGCAAAAAGTGATACCAAAAAAAAGCAATGGAAAAACTGATTATGATTTAATAATTGCATCTCAACCTTATAGATCAAGAGTCACCGCAGAGAAAAAGGTAAAATATGTAATCGAGCCTATGATCAACTCATTAGCTAAAAAAGGAAAACTGGTTGTGGTACATGCTTGTGGCGGTGATCCAGCAAATAAGATTGTAAAAAAAATTTGGCCCAAAGAAAATCCATTTCCATATTTGTACTCATCAATTGAAAGATATATTAAGTCAAATACAGATAAATCTCTCTTAAAGACATTAAAATTTCACAAAGTGAAAAAAATTAGTTATGTTTTGAGAGCATTACCTAATGAAATCAGTGGTGGAATAGCTACATCGTTGATATTTTCTGCGTGGAACGCAGCTGTGTATGTCAATCAGATATCAGATGAGCAAATAATGAAAGCTGAAAAACATAAAAATTATCAAAAAGTTGTCCAAAATATTGTTAATAAATATAAAGGTTTACACTTTAAAAACGAATTATTCGTAATAGAGAAAAAATAGTTATTTTTTTTCAACTTCAGTTTGAAATTTATATTTTCTTGTGCGCTCAAATTGATCACTTATTTAAATTTTTATTTGTTGTAAAAAATTTAACAAATTGTAATAGAAACAATGTTTTACAAAACATTTTTTTTTGTTGCATTATCTTTAACTCTTACTGGATGTTATCAATCCACAGCTTCATTAATTGGTCCATCAATTACATTAGGAACCTCAGGTAACATAGCTCAATCCGCGCTGTCTTATTCTGTAAATCAATCAGTAAAGAAAGTTACCGGAGAATATCCTGCGGAACATCTAAAAAAAAGATTAAAAAATTAAAATTTCAAATATCTATCTTCATATAACACGAATTTGGATCATTTTTATAATGTCCAAAAGGTTTACATTTTTCAAAACCACAAGATTTAAATAATTTTCTTGCAGGTTCAAAAAATTTACCAGATCCTGTCTCAATAAAAATATTCCTTAACCCAATATCCCTGGACTTTGAAATTAAAATTGTGATAATTTTTTTTCCATGACCTTTTTCTCTAAATTTGTCATGAACTCTAATAGATTTGAATTCACCACGATTTTGACCAAGAATTTTTATCGCTCCACAACCAATAAGATCTTCATTATCCCATATACTCCAAAATTTAATTGTTTCACTTTTTAGTCCGTCTATATCAAGAACATGAGTGCTTCCCGCTGGTGAAACAGATCTTAATTCAATAAAATGTTTTCTTAAAAGTTCGTTTACTTTTTTATCATCAAAATTATTTTCAATTGCTTTCATTAATATCTATAAAATATCATTCAAGTTTCTAAATTCACCTATCTTAAATATAATAGCTTCATCATTCTCAAAACCATATTTTTTTGCATTTTCTAAAAATCTTTTCCGTGGCTCCATTATAGGCTCTAATGATAAAACAAAAGTTCCCCAATGCATTCCAATAACTTTTTTACTGCCCAAATCTTTGGCGATCTGCAGTGCTTCTTCAGGATTTGTGTGATATATAGACTTTTCAAACATAGGTTTAAAATTATAAGCACCAATATTAATAATAGTAAGATCAATTGGTCCAAATTTCTTACCAATTTCCTTATAAATTTCACCATACCCAGTATCACAAGCAAATAAAATTTTCTTTTTTCTATATTCAATTAAAAAACTACCCCAAAGAGTTTTATTAGTATCTGTTAAACTTCTTTTTGACCAATGAACAGCAGGTAGCATGGTTATTTTTAAATCATTCTTTTCTATAGTTTGATACCAGTCAATTTCGTTTACATCTTTATAATTATTTTTTGTAAAATATTTTCCAAGTTTAAGAGGAACAATTACTTTTGCATCTTTGTAGGGAAATTTTCTAATCGTACCTATGTCTTGATGATCATAGTGATTATGTGTCAGCAAAAATAAATCAATTTTTGGAATTTCATTTAAATTCAAAGCTGGCTCGACATATCTTTTAGGTCCAAAAATTAGCGGTCCTGCATTTTTTGAAAAAACTGGATCTGTTATAATAGTTGTTTTACCAAGTTTAATTAAAAAGGTTGCATGGCCAATCCAGCCAATATAATCACCATCTTGTTTCGAAATTAAACTTTCTAAAACATCCTCTTTTTTCAAAACATGGTCTTCTGGAACTGAAATATCTAATTTTTTCTTCTCTTTATTAAAGGTAGAGTATGAAAATTTTATATTATCGCCTCTTATTGGTGAGCCTTCAGGGTTTCTAAAGGTATTGTCTGGCAAATGGTGATAGGGCTTTTTATCCATAGAATTTATATTCGAAAACATAAAACAGCAGAAAACTAAAACTACAAGATTTTTAATCATTGAGCTTATTGATTTCTGTAAAATGTCCCATTTTTCTTTTTTCTTTAATTTCCTTTTTTAAATAATCGAAAAAAAATTCGTTATCTTGAAATTTTTTTCCTTTATATTTGGTTATTTCATTACCTAGAATATTTGTCATTTTCGCATTGTAAAGTTTTAATGTTTTTACCTTTTTAAGACCACAAACTGCGCGAACATGGTTTTCGAATTGACTGATATTGTGTGAGTTGATTGTCATGTGACCAGAGTTATGTACTCTGGGTGCGATTTCATTTACTAACAAATTGTCTTTATCATCTATAAAAAATTCAACACATAAAGTTCCTACATAATCCAACTTTTCACTAATTTTTTTTGCATATTCAATAGATTGAGAAAAAAGCTCTTTACTTATGCTAGCTGGAATTTTTGAGACTTTTAATATTTGGTCTTCATGTTTATTTTCAAATGGCTCATAAATTTCGTATTCATTTTTTTTAAATCTTGTTACTATTACAGAGATTTCTTTTTTTAAATTTACCATTTTTTCTAATATATAGTCGCTATCTTTAGAAAGGCTAATATTCTTACAGTCCTCAAGATTATTTAATTTAAATTGTCCCTTTCCATCATAACCAAGAGTAGCTGTCTTCAACATCGCAGGTAAAAGATCGGCATTTGATATCAAATCATCTTTATTTTTAATCTTTTTGTATTGTGTAGTTTTAATATTTTGATCATTTACAAAATTCTTCTCCAAAATTCTATTTTGAATGATCTTATTTATTTGAGGTTTTGGCAAAACTTCTTTCATCGAATTAAGTTTATCCAAAATATCAAAAGGAATATTTTCAAATTCGAAAGTAATTTTGTCTACTTTTTTAGTGAAATAACTAATTTTTTCTTTATCGTTATAATTTGATAAAATAAATTCGTCAGAAAATTCTTTTGCGGGAGACATTGGGTCATCGCTCCATACAATTGTATAGACATCCAATTTTTTTGCTGCCATACAAAGCATACAACCTAATTGACCGCCACCCAAAATACCAAGATTAGTTTTCTTCATTAGTTATTTTGGTTTTTTTTTCACTGATTTTGTTTGTTTAATTCTTAATTTCAGCAATGAATTTTTTATTTTTTTGTCAGTTATCCCAAGAATTGACGCAGCATATAGTGCAGCATTAATTGCACCATCTTTTCCAATTGCAACAGTTCCAACTGGAATACCCTTTGGCATCTGAACTATTGATAATAAACTATCAAGACCTTTTAGTTTTTTACTTTCAACTGGGACCCCAATAACTGGGACAGTTGTTAAAGAGGCAATCATGCCAGGTAAATGTGCAGATCCACCAGCTCCAGCAATTATAACTGAATAACTAGTCTCTGATTTTTTCGCAAATTCATAAAGTCTTTTTGGTGTTCTATGCGCTGATACAATTTTCACTTCAAAACTAATTTTTAAACTTTTTAAAATTTTAACACAATCTTTCATAGTTGAATAATCTGATTGACTACCCATTACTATTGCTATTTTTTGATGTTTTTTAAGTTTCATTTACGTATTTATTATCAGATATATTACAAGTATTATATAACTAAACTTATGAATTTCAAAATTGACAACTTACAATATTGTAAATGGGATAGGTCAGTTTTTGAAATCAATCGTGAGGCTGGACTAGACGCAGTTCACGTCACAATAGTATATCATGAAGATTTTGATGAATTACAAAAAAGAATTTTAGAATGGAAAGAACACTTTAAAAATCATGATGATTTAATTTTCTTAGGAAAAGACTTTAAAGACATTGAGAAAGCTAAGAAAAATAACAAAACTGCGATTTTTTTTGGGTTTCAAAATTGTTCACCAATTGAGGATGATATAAATCTTATTGAGAAGGTTCATGATCTTGGCTGTAGATTTATGCAACTTACTTATAACAACCAATCCTTATTAGCCTCTGGATGCTATGAAAAAATTGATAGTGGAGTTACTAATTTTGGCAAAGAAGCAATAAAAGAAATGAATAGGGTGGGTATCGTTATTGATATGTCTCATTCGGGTGAAAAAAGTACGTTTGATGCAATTGAGTTAAGCCAAAAACCAATTGCAATAACTCATTCCAACCCAAGTTTTTGGCATAAGGTAAAAAGAAATAAATCAGATGATTTGCTTAAAACATTATCTCAAAGTGGGGGCATGTTAGGATTTTCTCTTTACCCTCATCATCTTAATGAAAATTCAAATTGTAAATTAGATAATTTTTGTGAAATGGTTGCAAGGACTGCTGAAATAATGGATGTAAAAAATTTAGGTATTGGTTCAGACTTGTGTTTAAACCAACCAGATGAGATCGTAGAATGGATGAGGAATGGAACTTGGACAAAAAAAAAGGTTTACGGAGAAGGAACAGTGAATAATGTGGGCTTTCCGGACCAACCCAGTTGGTTTAAAGATGCTAGAGGATTTAAAAATATTGAGAGTGGACTTAAAAAAATTGGATTTAATTTGGATGAGATTAATGGAATACTGGGTAATAACTGGTATAATTTTTACAAAGGTATTATTTAATGCAAATTGAATTAAGAGACCCAAAAAAAATTATGAAATTAAAACGACTTGGTTCTTTCCACCAATCAAAACTTTCATTTTTAAGATCTTTTTTAAGAGAGTTTAATTCTTGGGATTATAAAAGAGAATTATTTGAACTAGATAATGATGGATATGGTGTTGCCGTTTACTCTTTTAAAAAAGAACAAAGAAAATATTCCCTAGTTTGTTTTGCAAACAAATTAGATGATAACGAAAGATCAGATAGGGTAATAGCAACAAAATGGGACGCATCATTTACTTTGTTTGATGGTATTCCAACAAAAAAAGATATTGAAAGATTATCATTAAATGTTCCGCAACAAGAAATAGGAAGAATGACTTATAAGGAATTGACTTTATCCAGAGCAAACAAATCAATGAGAGCTTTTAATTATGTTGTAGAATGTCTATCGAATGGCAATCAACCCTCTACTAAAAAGTTATCTGAAGTAGGATATCTATATAGAACTACTGCAGTATATGGATCGGGTAAATTTGGGCTAGCAGATCGGTTTAGAATAAAAAATAGACCAGAGATTCATGGGCCCTTTAGACTTGAAATGATGTTGGTATATTTTGTAAGACAATTTACAATTGATCAAGTCAATTTTATCTCAAAAAATAAAAATCCGAGAAAAGCTATTGAGCTGGATAAAAATATTGCAAGAAGTTTAGGTATTGGAAATTCTACTGGATTAGGAATGGCACCTTTTATAGTCAATCATCCAATACTTTTAAATAATTGGATATTAGCAAGAGAGACTGCCTTAAAAAAAATAAGGGAGATTAAAGATGTAAAGCAAGAGGATTTCAATTATTTTTTTGAATGTCTAAAGAATTCTATAAATAATATTAATACTTGGAATACAGATAGTGATTATCAAAAAGAAAAAATAAAAAGTCTAAAGATAGATCTCGTCAAATTTATTAAATATTTAGAACAAGAATTCGATAAAAAAAAAGAATACTTATTCAATATAATTTTTAATTGGGTGGATTCGAATCTTACAGAGGAGAGTATTGAGTATGTGGTCAGCTTGTTCCTTGAGCCTTATGATGAAATTGTTGATCAACTAACTCCCACTATGAGCGCCGATGAAGAAAAATTTTTCAATATTCCAGTTGAAAGAAAGATTGAAGATTTACGAGTAATCATTGAAAAAAATTATACAGAAATATTGAATATTGATTTTAATGAAGATAAAAACATTCAGAACTTTTGGTTCATTTCAAAAAACAAAGAAGAGCCAAGAGTGGCTAACAGGTTTGAAGAAATAGGATCTGAACTTGAACAACCATTAGCAATCTCTCGAGATGTCAAATCTCTTTATCAAAGAATCAAAAATCTTAAGAACAGTATGACAATAAGCAGATTTCTTGCAGACAATAATGATCTAAGACATGCAGTGAGACGAGTTTTTATGATAGAAAAATTTCCTTATTCAGAAATTCAGGATAATATAATTGGCTCAGAGTTAATGCCAATTGACATGCTTAGACTTAAACTTTCTTTTTTTGGAGCTTGTAAATTCGACCCTAGATCTGACAAATGGCTTAGAATTTGTATGTTTCAAGGTGCTCCATTACCTGATGAGTTAAAAAAATTTAACGACAATTGGATTTATAATTCATTAAATTAATGAGATCCTTTAGTGAAATAGAGACAATATCTAAGAGAGCGTCTAGAGGAGCAGGTTTCTCATGGGGTGTTTCAGAAGAAATTGGGAAGTCAGTCAGATTATTGGAAATGTTTGGTCTGCCAGGCATTTTACATCTAAAAAACTATTTAGAGAAAATTAATAATCATAATTATCAAAAGATAACAATAATATCTGCTGACAACATTTCTAATAACATTCCTTATTGTCCAATCAGCGTTGGTGTAAATTTCTTGGATCAAGCTTATAACTTAGAAAAAATTGAAAATATTAATTTTTCAAATCTTGCCTATCCACTTTTAGCTGTCCCATTTTTATCAAGGTCATCAGAGATAATTGGTAAAAAAATTTTATTGAATTTAGAAAATTTCAAATTTTTATTTAATTATAATCAATCAATACTTTCAAATTTTGACAATTCACTAATTTCAAAAACAACAAACTTTTTAATTAGTTTTAATCAAAACGAGGATAGCTTTGATAAAAAAACATGGGATTCCTTGTATAAAATATCCCAAAAAACTTTTGTTGATGAAACCGAAAGTTCAAAAAAAACTGCAGCTGGCGCAGGATTGACTGATAATGACTGAGATTAAAAATGATAAAGACCATCTCGATGATTATTGTGAGGAGTGTGGTTGTGAAGATGAGAGTGTTTCTCAAAATTTACTAATGTTCGGATATAAAATTTGTGTCTCTTGTAGGATTTCTAAAACTATATTTCCTCTTTAGGTAATATTACTAATTGGCAGGCTATTTAATCTACTCATTACAAAAGAAACAGATAAAATTGCCAATATTAAAAATGATAAAAAAACTATTCCAAAAGCTTTAATATTTGATTTAAAATTCAATACCTCTTTAGTTGAAATTATTAATGAGGCAAATATCCAAAATTGAGTTAAAAAAATTATTGGCATAACTAAGTCAGGTGTCAATGCTATAAATCTTAGTAATCCAGGGGCATGGGCAATACCTACTGCAATTAAAATTTTTTTAAGAGTAACCTTTGTATCTTTGTCAGGAAAAATTTTAGCACCGATTGTAAATATTAAAACTCCCCAAAAAAACCAAGTTAAAATAGCAGTTAATGCAGACAGACTTAAAGAAGTTTTATAAAAATTATTAGTTGCAATCGCTCCCGCAACGCCATCTAATATCATTATAATAGCAGCAAAATAAATTGAAACTTCTGAGAAAGTCTTAACTTCTCTATAAAGTTTTTTGTCAAGTTTTATTGATCTGAAAACTAATTCTAAAAAAAATCCAAACATTTATTTTCTATTTTTTTTTTGAGCATAATAGGAAATTAATAAAGGAAAAATGATTAAAATTATACCTATAATAATACATATTATTAATAAAAAGTATTTCGACATTTAATGAGTTTTAATGAGAAAGAAAAGGGGGTATAACCCCCTTTTTTAAATTTTATTTAGCCACTTCCCTTGTATTAGGATTGTATGACTCTGTGAAAGGTATATCAACGACTACAGCATCAACTGGATCATTTCCTTTTTCACAATATTTCTTTGGAAGATGAATTTTAAATTTTCTTCCAACTTTACCCATTGGAAATCCATTTTTATTTAAAGTTCCATCGAACGGCACATACCCCATTGCAATGTTAGTCCCTTTTTCTGGATGGTACCAAGGTGATGTAATAAACCCTACAGGATTTTTTCCATCCTCTGAGATTAACCAAAAATCTGGTGCATATTCTTCAATTGGTTTACCTCCAAGTTCCATTCCGACTAGTTGAAGTTTGTAAGGTTTTCCTCCAGAAGATATCTCACTTTTCATTTTTTCCAAAGCTTCTTTACCAACATAGTCTCCTTGTTTCTCCCAAACACCTTTTCCAGATAATGAAACTTGATAACCTAAGTTACATTGAAATGGATTATGCTCGTTATCCATGTCTTGACCCCAAGATAAAATACCTGCTTGTATTCTTCTGTGGTGAGCAGGAGCGATAACCATAAGATTGTGTTTTTTTCCAGCTTTTAAAACTGCATTCCACATATCCTCTGCATATAAAGTAGCATTTCTTAAATAAATTTCATATCCAGCTTCACCTGAAAAACCTGATTGTGAAATCACACAACTTCTTCCACCAACTTTTGCTTCAGCCAATCCATAAAATGGCATGTTGTCTAAATCAACTTGATTTCCTATTAAATCATTCATCAAAGCTTTAGATTTAGGGCCTTGAATTTGAACTGGACAAGCATCTATCTCATCAATTTCCACATTAAATCTTTTGTCAGCGTTAACACCTTGTAAATAAAGACCAATGTCACTATCCGATAAACTGAACCAAAATTCATCCTGAGATATTCTTAGTAAAATTGGATCATTTAAAACACCACCTTTGTAATTACATAAAATTACATATCTAGCTCGCATTGGAGAAATTTTTGTTGCATCTCTTGTGATAACGTAGTCAGTAAATTTTTCAGCATCTGGACCCTTTACTCTTATTTGTCTTTCAACTGCTACATTCCACATTGTTACGTGTTTTTTAATAGCTTCATATTCAACCATCGCCCCACCTTTCTCAGGTCTCACATAACCTCGTGGATGATAAATTCTATTGTAAACAGTTGCTCTCCAACATCCAGCTTTCATAGATAAATGCCAGTAAGGAGATTTTCTAACTCTTGTAGAAATTAACATTTCAACTTGAGTTGGACCACTTTGTCTTAAATTGTAAGGAACATGTCTATCAGATTGATCAACAGCAGTAGAGTGTGAAACTTTTGAATAATCAACTTTCTCAATTATTCTACCTTTAGATTTTGTCTTACTTACTTTTTTAGATTTTACTTTAGCTGCCTTTTTTGGCTTTCTTTTTTTCGAACTTACTTTCTTTTTCTTTTTTTTCTTAGGCATAGTTATTATCCTTTAACCATTTGTTTGTTTCCTTAAGTCCTCCAAATGTATAAATATGAAAGTGTTCTGTATGATCTTTTAATTTATTAATTAGATCATTTGGGTCTTTAGGTTTTAATAAATCTAGAGCCTTACCAAAATTAGATTTAAGAAAATTTAAGGAATTTTTTGCACCCACTATATTAGCAAATTTAATCAAGCTTGATATCTTAAGAGGCCCAGTAATTCCAACATGCACTGGCACTGTTTGTTTTGAAATAAAATCTATGATTGGCTGAGGATCAAGTAACCACTGAGTTACTATATAATCAGCGTAAGGCTTTTTATCTTTCATAGCTTTTTCCAAATCTGAGTCGGATATATCAGGACTCCCCTCGGGATGTCCAGCAATTCCTATCTTCATCTTCTCAAAATAACCAGTCTCTAAAAGTTGAAATGAGCTATCAAATTTACCAGCTGGTTCACGACCCCCTCCAATTATTAGAGCCTGTTTAACACCCCCATCTTTACAGATGTTTACATACTCTTTTAACTGATGCTCATTCTCAATTGATCTTGCTGGAAAATGAGGGATGGGGTTAAAGCCTTTCTTTACTAGTTGGACAGCTTGATTTGCTGTCTCTTTAAAATCCCCACCTGGCAACATTGTTATATAGACATCTTTTAGTTCCGGCAGAGTTGATAGATCTGTTTTTGGCCCAATTTCTATAGAAAAATTCATTTACCGAATTATTATCTATTTTTAATTTGTGTGTCTATAAAATATAATTAACAAAAATAAATTTATTAATTTAAAAATGGCCCAAAAAGACATCGGAAATAAAGTCCCTTTGCATACTCTAAAGAAAGTTGAGGATGTAGCGGCTTATTATGATGAGTGGGCACTAAATAATAAGTATGACAAAGATATGGAAGCTTGGAATTATACTGGACCGAAAGAAACTTCCGAAACATTCAATAAATATCAAAAGAATAAGAACATTGAAATATTTGATGCCGGTTGTGGAACTGGTTTAGTTGCAGTTGAGCTAAAAAAAATGGGTTACCAAAATTTTTATGGCGCTGATATATCACAAAAATTGTTAGATTTAGCGCCGCAAGGTCTTTACAAATCTTTAGAAAGGATCGATTTAAACAAAAAATTGATATACGAAGATGATAAATTTGATACAGTATTTTGCGTTGGAACATTTACATTTGGGCATGTCAAACCCGATGCTTTAGATGAATTTATAAGAATTACAAAAAACAACGGTTTAATTTGTTTTACAATTAATGTTGGTGTTTATAAGGATTATGGTTTTGATAAAAAGATCAATAATTTAATAGATGATGATAAATGGAAAAAACTTGAATTTTTTAGATCAAACTATTTATCCAGCAAAGATGTAAATGCTTGGCTCGGAATATATAAAGTTACAAAATAATTAATATGAATTTAAAAATAATTTTAATAATGGGTTTACCTGGCGCAGGCAAAACAACGCTTGCAGATGCACTTGCCAAAAAAATTAAAGCAAAAAGACTTAATGCTGATGAGGTAAGAAAAGAAGCAAATGATTGGGATTTTTCCGAGGAAGGAAGAAAAAGGCAAGCAAAAAGAATGTCAGATTTTGCACTTAAACTAAAGAATGAAGGCAACAATGTTATTGCTGACTTTATATGTCCTACTCCTGAGGCACGTAAATTGTTTCCTGCAGACTATATAGTTTGGGTTGATACAATTAAGTCTGGAAGATTTGATGATACAAATAAGATGTTTGTTAAACCTGAAAAATTTGATTTTCATGTTACATCACAAAATGCTAAGAAATGGTCTGAGAAAATTTTAACAGATTTAAGTAAAAATGTATAAATGGGATAATAAAAAACCAACAGCGCAAATGTTAGGAAGATGGCAGCCTTTTCACGACGGACATTATGCTCTTTTTGAAGAAATAATTAAAAAGACTGGTCAAGTTTGTATTCAAATACGAGATGTTCAGGGCGTAGATGATAATCCATTTGATTTTGAAACAGTAAAAAAGAAAATTGAAGATAGATTAAATCCAAAATATGAGGGAAGGTTTAAAATAGTGCTAGTCCCCAATATTACAAATATATGTTATGGAAGAGGAGTGGGCTATAAAATCGAAGAGATAGTATTAGACGAGGAAACCCAAAAAATATCAGCAACTAAAATAAGAGCAAAAATGCGAGAAGATGGGGAGCTTAAATAGAATGACAGTTATTGTTAAAGATAATGGTTTCGGTATCAAAAACATAATAATAAACGAACCCAAAACTTATAATTCCTTGTCCTTTAAAACATTAAATATTTTAATAAATATTTTTAGAAGATTAGAAAACGATAATAAGACTCGAGTAATAATTTTAAGTGGAAATGGCAAAGGTTTTAGCGCAGGTCATAATCTTAAAGAAGTAAAAAATTTAAAAGTGAGATCTAAATACTTAAAATTATTTAATCTTTGTTCAAAATTAATGCTTAACATTGTTGAAGGAAGAAAACCTGTTATTGCTAAAGTCCATGGTTCTGCATTTGCAGCAGGATGTCAACTCGCAGCAAGTTGCGACTTAGCTTATGCATCAACAGATGCAAAATTCGCTACCCCAGGAGTAAATATAGGTTTATTTTGTAGCACACCAATGGTTGCCGTAAGTAGAAAAATTGGAAAAAAAAGAATGATGAAAATGTTGTTAACAGGCGAACCCATTAATGCAAGATATGCAAAAGAGATTGGTTTAATAAATGACTGTTTTCCAAAAAATAAATTAAATTCAAAAGTATTAGAAGTCGCAAAAGTAATTTCAGCAAAATCAAATTTATCAATCAAAATTGGAAAAAAAGCATTTTATAAACAATTAGAAATGCCTCTAAAAAAAGCTTACGCATACACAAGTAAAATGATGACATTGAATATGATGTCAATGGATGCAAGAGAGGGAATTTCAGCATTTTTAGAAAAAAGGAAACCTAATTGGAAAAACAAATGACAAAATTAATTGAAGACATTTTAAAAAATTCTAAAAATATTGCCATGGTGGGTGTAAGCTCTCTTAAAAAAAAAGAGGATCCAAAAAACTTAAAAAGAAAACCATCAACCATTGTAATGAAGTATATGCAGGAATTTGGTTATAGGGTAATTCCAGTAAATCCTTTTGCAGAAGGTGAAATTATTCATGGTGAAAAAGTTTTTTCAAAATTAGAAGATATAAAAATACCTATAGATATTGTTAATATTTTTAGACCTTCAAATGAAACTCCTGATTTAGCAAACGAGGCAGTAAAAATTAATGCAAAGGTATTATGGCTTCAATACGGAATTAAAAATGACGCAGCGGAAAAAATAGCCTTAGATGCAAAAATGAAATATATATCAAATCGTTGTATTAAACAGGACTATCAAAATATATTTCAAAAAGTAAATCCTGTTTTTCCAGCTTTAAAAAGCTAAACATTTTAAAATTAATGCGTAATTTTATTGTCATTTTTATTTTTATTTTTTTTGTTAATAACCAATCATATTCTCAAGAATTGAAAAAAACTTATTTTGGTGGCGGATGTTTTTGGTGTATGGAGGAGTCTTTCGATAAGGTAGAAGGTGTTACCAATGTTGTCTCTGGTTACTCAGGGGGAACAAAGCCTAATCCAACTTATAAAGAGGTGACTTATGGTGATACTGGTCATATCGAAGTAGTTGAAATAACATATGATACAAACAAGATCAGTTATGAGGAATTGTTAAATGTTTTTTGGAAAAATATTGATCCTTTTGATGCGGCAGGTCAATTTTGTGATAAAGGTTATAGTTATAAATCTGCTGCATTCTACATTAACGACAATCAAAAGAAGCTAATAGAAAAAAGTATTAAAGCTATAGAAAACGATTTTAACAATAAAGTTGTTACTTTTGTTAAAAAATTTGAAAAATTTTATCCAGCAGAGGATTATCACCAAAATTATTATCAAACAAATTTTATAAATTACTTACTTTATAAAAAAGGGTGTGGTAGAGAGAGTAGGTTAGAAAATATCTGGCAACAATGAAACAAATTTTTTTAATATACGGTCATTATAACGATAAATCATTCAATGCAGCAATAAGGGATACTTTTATAAAATCTTCAGAAGATAAAGGTAATAAAGTTGATTGTGTTGATCTTTATAAAGAAAAATTCAATCCAATTTTTGCAGGAGAAAAACCAGATAGCACTGTTTTGGACCACAGAAAAAGAATTGAGAAAAGCGATGTAATTGTTCTTGTTGCTCCTATATGGAATTTTAGGATGCCGGCAATGGTCGAGGGATGGATTGATAAAGTTCTTTCTCCACCATGGGCTTTTAGTTTTAAAAAATTATTTGGTAATTATGGATATCCTATTGGAAACTTAAAAGGAAAAAAAGCAGTAGTATTTTGTACTTACGGATCACCTCAATTTGCAATTAGAACATTCTTTTTGAATATGCCAACAAAAAGATTGAGAAGAGGGGTTTTCAATATTTGCGGGATAACAGACGTTGTTTATAAAAGATTCTTTGCAGTTCCATTTGTATCAAAAGAAAAAAGAGAGAAATTTTTAGAGGAAGTAAAACGAACAGCTTCCCAAATATAATTATTTTTTTAATTTATTAGAAAAGATCAAATTATCATTTTTAAATTTTTGCGAGTTACTTTTAATAAATTCTTTCATAATTATTATTTTTTCACTTTCAAATTCTGAAACTTTTCTTTGATCTAAATCAACATAAAGAGATAAAATTTCAATGGTAGATGCTAAAAATTTTTTTTCTTTATGAATCATCTCAAGCTTGTATTGCAATCTTTTTTTGTCATGATCAAAATATAGTAAATTTACATCTACCTCGTCACCCTCTTTTACTTCTTGGTTGTAAGTAATATGTGACTCAACCACCATGGTGCTTTTTTTTGTTTTCTTGGCTGACTCTTCGCCCATTTTAAATTTGTCCATTAATATTTCAGCACCAAACAAATCAAAAATTAAGACATAATAAGCCACGTTCATATGGCCATTATAATCAGTCCATTCTTTGATTATTTTCTTAGAATTCAAATAAAGCGACATTTTATTCGTAAAATTTATATTATAATATTGTAAAATTAAAGTTGTATTATGAACAAACTTTTATTTTTCTTTATACTCTTTTATCTTCATGTAGCGAATGTTTACTCTGATATTATTAAGCCAAACACAAAAATTGAACCTTATAACGTAGTTGAAATTCAACTGATCAGTTTAAAGAATAATGATAAACCAGATAAAGATTTTGGTATTGAACAAACGTGGGAATTCGCTCACCCAGAAAACAAAATGAATACTGGCCCATTAAATAATTTTAAAAAGATGTTAAAAAACGAAATTTACTCAATTTTGTTAAATCATAAAGATCATAAAATTGAAGAGATCTATAATAACAAGAAGATCGCAATTTATGATGTAATCATTTTGGGATCAGATAATTTTTACTATGAGTTCAAGTGGCAAGTAGAAAGGTACAATGGCAAGGGATCACTTAATAATTGTTGGTTGACCACTGCAGTTTCTAATCCAGTTTCTCTTGGAGCATCAATTTAAATTATGAAAAAACCGAAATATGAAAACCGTATTCTTATTCTCATGCTCATACTTTGTGTTCCACCTATTTTGACCACCCAAATAACCTGGTACTATTTTGGTCAGGAGATTGGTCTCAACTGTGGAATTGTGGTAGGTATAATTAGCGTGAGTGTCGCAGCTTATTTGTTGTTTCAATTAGATTGGAGAGAGCCAGACGATGACTAATAGAATTTTGTTTCGTTCGTTTTAAAAATCTTGTAGAAATCTATAAATGAAATCTAAAGCAAAAGTCGTAATAGTAGGTGGAGGTGTTGTAGGAGTTAGCGCACTTTATCATCTTGCTAAAAAAGGCTGGTCAGATGTTGTTTTAGTTGAGAGAAAAGAACTTACTTCTGGATCAACTTGGCACGCTGCAGGTTTATTACCACTTTTTAATATGAGCTATTCTGTTGGACAGCTTCATAAATATGCAGTCAATTTATATAAAAGATTAGAGGAGGAAACTGGCAAGAACGTTGGTTTCAGTGTTGTTTCAAATATTAGACTTGCAAATAATAAAGACAGAATGGATGAGTATTTTCAATATGCAGGAGTCGCAAAAACTATAGGTGTTGATGTAAAATTTTTGACACCTGATCAAGTAAAAGAAATTTGGCCTTTATGTAATACTTCAGATTTAGTTGGTGCAATTCAACACCCAGAAGATGGATACATTCAGCCCGCTGATTTAACGCAAGCTTTAGCTACTGGTGCGAGGAATAGAGGTGCAGAGATTTACAGAAACACCACAGTAGTAGGTATGAAACAAACTAAAGATGGATGGGTAGTAGAAACAGACAAAGGTTCAATTGAGTGCGAACATATAATTTCTTGTTCAGGGAATTTTGCCAGACAAACTGGAAAAATGGTTGGCCTAGACATTCCAGTTATTCCTGTAGAACATCAATATATCGTTACAGAACCACATCCTGAAATTCAAAAAAGAAAAAAAGAGGGTTTACCTGAAATGGGAGTTTTAAGAGACAGTGATAGTCGATGGTATATGAGAGAAGAAGCTGGTGGTTTAATATTAGGTCCTTATGAGGACGGAGCTCCTGCATGTTATGTTGATGGACCTTCAAAAGACTCTGAATATGAATTATTCCAGGAAGATTTGGATAGACTCGCTCCACATATAGAAGGAGCAATTCATAGAGTACCAGCTTTTGGTGAGGTAGGAGTTAAAAAAGTTTACAATGGTGCAATTTGTTATACTCCAGATGGAAATCCAATTGTAGGCCCAGCATGGGGACTTAAAAATTTTTGGATAAACGAAGGACATAGTTTTGGAATAACTGCGGCTGGTGGTGCTGGTTGGCAGCTAGCAGAATGGATAGTGGATGGAGAACCAACAATTGACATGCTTGGAGTAGAACCAAGAAGATACGGAGACTATTGTTCGAAAGCATATCTCAAAGAAAAAAATGAGGAGGCATACAGCCATGTTTTTATAACACATTTTCCGGATGAAGAAAGACCAGCAGCTAGACCACTAAGAACAGCACCATGTTATGACAGAATGAAAAAACTTGGAGCAGTTTTTGGTCAAAAATTTGGTTGGGAAAGACCAAACTTTTTTGCAACTGATGGAATGGAGCAAAAAGACGATTGGTCTTTTAGAAGATCAAAATGGTTTCAAGCTATTGAGAAAGAATGCAAGAATGTAAGAGAGAATGTAGGTTTATTAGACATGAGTGCATTTGCCAAATGTAGAATTAAAGGACCAAAAGCAGAAGAGTTTTTGGATAAACTAGTTGCAAACAAACTTCCAAAAAAAATCGGAAGGATAAATTTATGTCATGCCCTAAATACCAAAGGTGGTGTTCATTCAGAGTTCACAATAATGAGAGAAGCTGAAGATAGTTTTTACTTGGTATCAGCAGGTGCTTTTCAAAGACTTGATCACGATTGGATTTTAAGATGGATGCCAAGTGATGGATCTGTTCAGTTTGAAAATCTAACTAACAGCATGGGTGTGCTAGTTGTCTCCGGACCAAAAGCAAGAGACTTAATGACAAGAGTGTCAAAAGATGATTTTTCAAACGAAAATTTTAAATGGCTAAGTGCTAAAAATGTTGACGTGGGTTATGCTCCTGTGAATGCAATGAGAGTAAACTTTGTTGGAGAATTAGGTTGGGAGTTACATCATCCAATTGAATATCAAAATCATATTTTTGATAAATTAATGGATGCTGGTAAAGATTTAAATTTAAAACCCTACGGCATAAGAGCAATGAATAGTTTAAGAGTTGAAAAATCCTATAAATTAGTTGGAACAGAATTATCTATAGAATACTCCCCATATGAAAGTGGTTTAGATAGATTTATACATCCAAACAAAGGTAATTTTATTGGCTTAGATGCGCTGAACAAGTGGAGAGAAAAAGGATTTAATAATAAATTAGTGACACTTGAAGTTCATAATATTAACGATGCTGATGTGCTTGGAAATAATCCAATTTATGAAAATGGAACTTGTATTGGAAGAGCCACTGGTGGAGATTTCGGTTTTAGATTAGGAAAATCTATAGCTCTTGGAATGGTTAAACCAGAATTGGCAAATGTTGGTCAGAAACTTAAAATTGATATCTTGGGAAAAACTCATGAGGCAACTATCCTTGAAGAAAGTCCTTATGATCCAAAAAATGAGTTGTTAAGGGCATAATGAAAATCTTAGTCGCAGTCAAAAGAGTTATAGATTACAACGTACAAGTAAGAGTTAAAGAAGATGGAACTGGAGTAGTCACAGATAATGTTAAAATGTCTACCAATCCTCCCGACGATAATGCTGTCGAAGAAGCGGTAAAAATTAAAGAGTCTGGAAAAGCAAAAGAAATTGTAGCAATAACTATTGGTGAAGAAAAAGCTCAAGAAACAGTAAGAAAAGCTCTTGCGGTTGGTGCTGATAGAGGAATACATGTAAAGGTTGATGGAGTAGTTGAACCTTTGGCTGTTTCGAAAATTTTGCAAAAAATAGTAGATAAAGAAAAACCTGATTTAGTTTTTATGGGAAAACAAGCAATAGATGATGATTGTAACCAAACAGGTCAAATGTTGGCTGCTTTACTCAATTGGCCACAAGCGACCTTTGCATCTAAAATTAATGTTAAAGAATCGTCACTTGAAGTTACTAGAGAGGTTGATGAAGGTTTAGAAACAATCGAGGTAAATATACCTGCAATCGTTACTTGTGATCTTAGATTAAACGAGCCTAGATATGCTTCATTACCTAATATAATGAAAGCAAAGAAAAAACCATTAGAGCAAATAAATGCTTCAGATTTAGGGGTTGATACCAAAGCAAGAATCGAGCAAATTAAGGTTGAAGAACCACCAAAAAGAAAAGCTGGAATAAAAGTCGCAAATGTATCAGAATTGGTTCAAAAATTAAAAAATGAGGCTAAAGTGATATAATGTCAGTTTTACTAATTGCAGAACACAATAATAAAGAATTAAGACCCTTCACTTATAATGCAGTATCAGCTGCTTGCAAAATAGATGAGAACTTACATATTTTAATTTTGGGTAATAAATCAGAGGCAGTCGCAAAATCTGCGTCTGAAATACCAAATGTAAAAAAAGTTATTCATGTTGATAACGAAATTTATGAAAATTTCATTGCGGAAAATTACACTTCAGCAATAATAAAGCATGCTGATGCTTATTCACATATAGTTTGCTCAGCAAATACTTTCGGGAAAAATTTGATGCCTAGAATAGCAGCTCTTTTAGATACGTCTCAAGTGAGCGATATCATTAAAGTTATTTCAGCCGATACTTTTTTACGTCCAATTTATGCTGGAAATGCTTTTGCTACAGTAAAAAGTAATGATAAAAAAAAGTGTATTACTATTAGACCAACATCTTTTGAACCTGCGCCAGCAACTGGAGGTTCTGCAGAGATTGTAAAATCGGAAGCTGGTGAAGCTTTTAAAAATTCTAAGTTTGTAAAAAGAGAAGAAATAAAATCAGATAGACCTGAGTTGGGGACAGCAAGAATTGTAATTTCAGGTGGTAGAGGTATGCAAAATTCAGAAAACTTTAAATTAATTTCGGCAATTGCGGATAAGTTGAATGCAGCTATTGGAGCATCAAGAGCGGCAGTAGATGCTGGTTATATTACTAACGATCATCAAGTTGGACAAACAGGAAAAGTTGTTGTACCTGACTTGTATATTGCAGTTGGTATTTCTGGTGCTATTCAACATTTAGCTGGGATGAAAGAAAGTAAAATTATTGTTGCGATAAATAAAGATGGTGAGGCACCAATATTTAGCGTAGCAGATTATGGGCTTGAAGCTGATTTGTTTGAAGCTCTCCCGCAATTTTTAGAAGAGTTAAATAAACTTAATACTATTCAAAAATAATTCATGACTAGAGAAGTTATGGAATATGATGTTGTTATTGTGGGCGGAGGACCATCGGGCCTTGCAACAGCAATTAAATTAAAACAATTAAACGCTGACGTTAATGTATGTGTACTAGAGAAAGGTGCAGAAATTGGTTCACATATTTTGTCAGGGAATGTTTTTGAGACTAGAGCATTAGATGAATTAGTTCCTAATTGGAAAGATCTAAATGCACCAATTAAGACCAAAGTAACAAAAGAAAAATTTCTTTTTTTAGGAAAAAAAAGCTCATTTAGCTGGCCAACTTGGTTACTACCAAAAGTCCAGCAAAACCATAAAAATTATATAATAAGTCTTGCTAATTTATGTAGATGGCTTGCAGAGCAGGCAGAGGCATTAGGTGTAGAGATTTTTCCAGGATTTCCAGCTTCAGAAATTTTATATAAAGAGGACGGATCAGTAAAAGGCGTTATAACTCAAGACATGGGTTTAGATAAAGAGGGAAATAAAAAAGATGGTTATGAGCCTGGGATGGAGCTACATGCTAAGGTGACGGTATTTGCAGAGGGCTGTAGAGGTCATTTGGGAAAACAATTAATTAAAAAATTTGACTTAGATAACGGAAAAGATCCTCAGCAATATGGAATTGGTTTTAAAGAAATTTGGAAGATTGATGAAAAAAACCATCAAGAAGGTTTAGTAATGCATACAGCTGGTTGGCCACTTGATAAAGATACTTATGGAGGAAGCTTTGTATATCATGCTGAAAATAAAGAGATTTATTTAGGTTATGTTATAGGTTTAGATTATAAAAATCCTCACCTATCACCTTTTGATGAATTTCAAAGATTTAAAACTCATCCAGCGATCAGCAAAATGCTGGAAGGAGGAAAAAGAATATCTTATGGAGCAAGAGCTTTAATTGAAGGAGGTTTTCAAAGTTTACCTAAAATGTTTATGCCTGGCGCCCTTTTAATTGGATGTGATGCAGGCACTTTAAATATGCCAAAAATTAAAGGTTCACATACAGCAATGAAAAGCGGAATAGTTGCTGCAGAAACTATAGTTGAACATCTCAACGAATCTAAAGAACTTTCTATTTACGAGGAAAAATTTAAAAAAAGCTGGGCACATAAAGAATTATTTGAAGCAAGAAATGTAAAGCCAAGTTTTAGTTGGGGATTAATCTTAGGAATTATTTTTACAGGAATAGACCAAATAATATTCAGAGGGAAATTACCATTCACACTTAAACATAAACACGCAGATCACGAAACTTTAAAACCTGCAAATGAAATGCCAGTGATAGATTATCCAAAACCTGATAATGTGATTACATTTGATAAAACAAGTTCAGTTTATCTAACAGGGACCAATCATACAGATAATCAACCAGTTCATTTAAAATTGAAAGATAAAGATTTACCAATAAGGTATACCTTAGATAGATTTGATGAGCCTGCACAAAGATATTGCCCTGCGGGTGTATATGAAGTGCAAGTCGAAAATGATGTGCCTAAATTTGTAATTAATTCTCAAAATTGTATTCATTGTAAGACTTGTGACATAAAAGAACCTTCACAAAACATTACTTGGGTTACACCAGAGGGAAGTGGTGGACCGAGATATGGAAACATGTAATTAAGATAAATCTATTGCATGTTTCTTTAAAATTTCTAGTGGAATAATTTTTAAAGTTTTCTCGTTTGTCCTTTTTAAATATATTTTGCACTCTTTTCCAGCTTCTACAGCTCTTGCAAACCAAGTGGCGCATACACACCAATTATCTCCATCTTTTAAACCTGGAAAACCAAATTCAGGATGGGGTGTCACTAAATCATTTCCGGCAGACTTACACCACTCAAGAAAATCACTATTAACCTTTGCACAAACCGTGTGAAGTCCGTTATCATTTTCATCTGTATTACAACAACCATCTCTGTACCAACCTGTTAAAGGGTTTGATGAACACAATTCTAAATCACCACCCAAAACATTTTTCTGAGTTTTAGACATTAAATTTTTGTTGGATTTGGTTGATCTTTGTAAACTTTCTTAGGATCAAACTTCTTCTCTTTTTCTTCAAATTTCATTTTAATTTCTCTCGCATTCTCAATTTTTCCTAAAGGAATAGATCTATAAAAACAAGATCTGTATCCAACATGGCAACTCGAACCATTTCCAATATCAACAGTCAACCAAATAGAATCTTGGTCGTCGTCAATTCTTATTTCTTTCACTTTTTGAATATAACCACTTGTTTTACCTTTATGCCAAACTTGTTTTCGTGATCTACTCCAATAGTGAGCTTCTTTAGTTTCGATTGTTTTTTTAAATGCTTCAACATTCATATAACCATGCATTAATATTTCCTTTGTATTTAAACATGTAGTAATAACTGGAATTAGACCATCGTTATCAAATTTTGGTGATAAGAAGCTCCCCTCTTCAATCTCTGTGACACTTTCTCTTTTTTTAAACATATATTCCCTAATTATTTAACATATTAAATACTATAATAAATATTTTAAAAAACTTAATTAATATGTATAAGATCCCTATGAAAATTGTTAAAGATATTCAAAAACAACAATCTACTTCGAAAATTAGCGATAAAGAGGCTGAAGAGGCTATCAAAACAATTCTAGAATGGATGGGTGAAGATCCAAACAGAGAGGGTTTATTAGAAACCCCCAAAAGAGTAATCAAAGCATTTAAAGAATATTTCAAGGGATACTCACAAGACCCAAATCTTGTATTAGAAAAAACCTTCGGAGATGTTGAGGGTTATAGCGATATGGTTGTTCAAAAAAATATATCTATACAAAGTCATTGTGAACATCATATGGCACCAATCATTGGCAAAGCACACGTAGCCTACATTCCAAATCAAAGAGTAGTTGGACTGAGTAAAATTGCTAGAGTAGTGGAGATTTTTTCAAAAAGATTGCAAACTCAAGAAAGACTAACAGTTCAAATAGCAAAAACTTTAATGGAAAGTTTAGATGCAAAAGGTGTGGCGGTAACTATAGATTCAACCCACCATTGTATGACAATGAGGGGTATTAAAAAAGAACAAGCAACAACAGTTACAAATTTTTACTTAGGCCAGTTTAAAGATGACTTAAGTTATCAAAATAGGTATTTGCGATTCATTGCGAAATAATATTTACTATTAAAGATGTCTGATAATTTTAATGCATTGGTAATTAACCAAGACGGCGAAAAGTTTTTAAGAGAAATAAAAAAAATTGATAAATCTTTTTTAAAACATGGAGATGTTTTTGTAAAAGTTGACTACTCAACATTAAATTTTAAAGATGCATTAATTCTTAAAAACGGTGCACGATTAGTAAAAGAGTTTCCACACATTCCAGGTATTGATTTTGCAGGAACAGTTGTTGAAAGCAAAAGTGATAAATTTAAAGAAGGTGATGAGATTATTCAAACTGGTTGGAGAGTAGGTGAAATATTTTATGGCGGATATTCACAATACGCTAAAGTAGACGCAAACTTTTTGGTAAAAAAACCAAAAGAAATTACTTCTAGACAAGCAATGATGTTGGGAACAGCAGGATTAACTGCAATTCAATGTGCATTTACAACTAAACAAACTAGAGAAGTTTTATTGTTGGGTGAAAAAGTAAATGATGTAATTGTAACTGGTGCTTCAGGAGGAGTTGGAAGTATAGCAGTTATGATTTTAAGTAAACTTGGTTGTAACGTTACTGCTGCAACTACAAAACCAAACGAGGAATATTTGAAGTCATTAGGTGCAAAAAATATTATAAAATCGGGTGATTTAGATAAAGAGGCAAGACCTTTAGATAAAGGATTATATGACGGAGCAGTTGACACAGTTGGAGGAAATATTTTGGCAAACATTCTTACTCATATTAAACCCAGTGGTATCGTTGCTGCTTGTGGTAATGCTTCGAGTATAAAATTAAATACTACCGTAATGCCTTTTATTATTAGAGGTGTAAAACTTTGGGGTATAGACTCAGTGAGTGTATCAATAAAAAGAAGAAACTTTTTGTGGGGTGAAATACACAAGCTTGTTGATTTTGACTTGCTGGATAAATCAATCAAAGAAATAAATTTAAATCAACTTTTGGAAGAATATCCAAAGATGCTAGAAGGCAAAACTTCAGGGAGATATATAATAAATCTTAATAAATAATGGATTGGGATAAACTTAAAATTTTCCATGCAGTTGCAGAAGCTGGAAGTTTTACCAGCGCCACAGTTAATCTTAACTTAAGTCAATCAGCTATTAGCCGTCAAATTCAATCATTAGAAGATGATTTAAAAGTAAAATTATTTGAAAGACATGCAAGAGGTCTGACTTTAACAGAAAATGGCGAATATGTTTTTAAAACAGCTCATGAAGTTATAAGTAAATTGAGGGAAGTAGAGACCTCACTAGGAGACAAAAAAAATAAACCATCAGGAAAACTTACAGTAACAACAGTTGTAAGTTTTGGTACAACATGGCTAACACCTAGAATTCAAGAATTTATGCAGCTAAATCCTGAAATAGAGGTTGAACTAATTTTTGATGATAAAGAATTAGATTTAAGTACTAGACAAGCTGATATAGGGATTTTTATGCGTAGACCAAAACAGCTGAACTATATTCAGAAAAAATTAATTGATATCAACTACCACATTTATGGTTCGCCTAAATATCTTGAAAAAAACGGATATCCGAAGAGCGTAAATGATCTAAATAACCATAAATTTATTTCCTTTGGAAGAGGTGCTCCTTCACCTGTATTTAATCCAGATTGGGCCCTTAAACTTGGATTAAAAGATGGAGCAAAAAAAAGAAAAACAGTCATGAAAGTAAACAGCGTTTACGGTTTACTTTTAGCGGTCCAAAGTGGAGTAGGATTAGCTGCTTTGCCAGATTATATTACAATCAACCAACCAAATATTGTAAAGGTGTTACCAAAAATTGAAGGACCTATAACAGAAGCACACTTTGTGTACCCTCAATCTTTAAAAAATGTAGCCAGAGTTCAAGCTTTCAGAAACTTTCTATACAGCAAAATATCAGAGTGGAAATTTTAATATTTCCTTGACCCCTGCGTCAATATATGCGATTGATAATCATTACTAATGAGAATAATTCTCATTATCAATGAGAATAATTCTCATTATCAATAGTGCGGAGGAAGGAAATAACAATGAAAAAAGTAAGTTTACTTACAATACTATTTACTTTTATCGCTGGTTTTACAATTGCTGCGGAAGTCAATGTTTTTAATGCAAGACACTACAAAGCAGATGCTGAACTTTACAATAAGTTCACAGCTAAGACTGGTATCAAAGTAAATTTAATCAACGGCAAAGCAGGTGCTTTAGAAAAAAGAATGATCGAAGAGGGAGCAGACACATCTGCTGATCTTTATATTACTGCTGATGCTGGAAGATGTGGAGTGTTTAAGGCAAAAGGAATGACGCAAGGCGGATTAACTTCTGCTGCAATTAAAGCGGCTGTGCCTTCAAACTTCAGAACTTCGCACTGGACTGGTATCGCTAAAAGAGCGAGGATAGTTTATTACGCTCCAGAAAGAGTAAGTGGTGCAGAGCTAGCTGGTTTAACTTATGAAAGTTTAGCTGATCCGAAATGGAAAGGTAGATTAGTAATTAGAAAATCAAGTAACATATACAATAAATCTTTAGTAGCTTCATTAGTTAAAAATAATGGAAAAGCAGCAACGGCTGAATGGGCTAAAGGAGTTGTATCAAACATGGCCAGAACACCAAAAGGAAATGACAGAGCACAAATAATGGCCGTTGCAGCAGGTGAGGCAGATATCGCTGTAGCTAACACTTATTATTTAGCTTTGATGTTGTCTGGAAAAAAAGGCGCTGAACAACAAGCAGCAGCAAAAAAAGTTAAAGCGTTTTTCCCTAATCAAAATGATAGAGGAACGCACATGAACATAAGCTGCGCTGCCTTAGTTAAAGGTGCTCCAAACAAAGATAACGCAATCAAACTTGTGGAATTTTTATTAACACCAGAGTCTCAAGAGCATTTTGTTAATAATACATTTGAATTCCCAATGATTGGAGGCGTTTCAGCAAATCCATTAGTAGTTAACAATATTGGTTTAGATTTTAAACAAGATCTAAAAACAAAAGTTTCTAGTTATGGTGCTAAACAAGCTGATGCATTAGAAGTAATGACAGCCGCTGGTTGGAAATAACATGAAAGATAAAAAAGAATTTATTTCTGAAATTGATTTAAATAAGTCTTCTGAGGGATGCTCTCCGTGTGTCTCAGAGTGTAAAAAAATCAATCAAAGAATAAATAAAAGAAATTTATCTGAAATAGAAGAACAGGAGGTTCCGCACATCCTAAAGGTTTTTGATTTTTAGATAATTCTTTGAAAATATGCTCGTAATTAAGATCTCCTTTTCACGGGCATATTTATTTTCATGATTATAAGGCGGATTATAATATGAATAAATTTAATGTTTGGTCTCTTAGTTCGTTTGTAATTTCATTTATTGTAATTATACCTATTTTAACTGTTTCATTGAGTTTTTTTGAAGAAACAAGTAATTATTACCAAATATTAAAAGATACTTTTCTATTAGAGTATATATTTAATTCAGCTGTTTTACTAACTGGTGTTTTATTTTTTACTTTTTTAATGGGTACTGGCACTGCTTACTTAGTTTCCTTTTACAATTTTCCTGGAAGTAATTTTTTCAAATGGACTTTAATATTATCTTTTGCAGTCCCACCATATATCTACGCATATTCATTAACAGCTTTTTTTGAAAATTATGGAACAGCCTACTCAATTTTAAAAAATATTTTTGGAGATGCTAATTATAACAGTCATATACCAAAATTTGATGGAATGTCTGGAGCAATACTTTCAATATCTTTTTCTTTATTCGCTTATGTTTATATTTTAACAAGAGCTTCTTTTTTATACCAGTCACAAAATCTAATAGACTTAGGAAGAAACTTAGGTTTTTCAAAATTTAAAGTTTTTCTAAGAATAATTTTACCTTCATCCAGACCAGCAATTATCGCAGGTTTGTCATTGGTCGCAATGGAGACTTTAGCAGAGTTTGGCGCAGTTGATTTTTTTTCAATAAATACTCTTACAACAGGCATTTATAATTCATGGATAACTTTTGATGATCTTGCTTTCGCAAATCAAATTTCATTTTTTTTATTATTATTTATTTTTGCTCTTTTTTTCTTAGAAAATCTTTCAAGAAAAAAAGCTAAGTACCACTCTAACATGAAGGGTGGTTTTAAGAAGAAGGAAAAACAGGACCTATCGGGAGGCTCAGCAATACTAGCATTTACCTTCTGTTTTGTGATTTTTTTCATGAGTTTTTTATTCCCATTAAGCCAGATGTTTTACTGGACATTAAAGTTTACAGATAATTTATTTGACCTAAAAATTTATCAGCTTTTGTGGAATACGCTATATTTAGTCTTTTTATCGTTTTTTGTTTTAATAATCCTGTCTTTTATCTCAAATTATGGAAATAGAGTTTCTAAGAGTAAATTTTTAAATAGCTTAACAACTTTATCAATTTCGGGCTATGCAATACCTGGTGTTATTTTAGCAGTCGCTTTTATTACTTTTATAGCATGGCTTGATAACAGTATTATAAAAACGATGGGTTTTACATCAGTAAAAAAAATTTTCTTTGGTTCTATTTTAGGACTAATCATTGTTTACTTTATCAGGTTTTATTCGCTAGCATGTAATGGAATAAAATCAGGATATGAGAAAATTAATATTTCTGTTGATGAAAATGCTTATTTATTAGGTTATTCAAAACTAAAAACCTTTGCAAAAATTCATGTTCCGTATCTTAAAAATTCAATTTTATTCGTCGGAATTTTAATTTCATTAGAAATAATAAGAGAGCTTCCAATTACTTTAATATTGAGACCTTTCAATTTTGAGACTTTTGCAACAACTGCATATATTTATGCATCTGAGGATCTTTTAGAGGCAGCTGCTGCACCATCTTTATTTTTGATTTTAATTGCAAGTTTCTTTATTTTACTTAGTTCAAAATATATCTTAAGAGATAATGATGAATAATTTTTTTGAAATTAAAAACGCGACTTTTAAAGCTGGTGGTAAAGATAAGATTAAGAATTTATCAATTGAGATTAAAAATGAAGGAGATATTGTTTGTTTATTAGGACCATCAGGAATAGGTAAAACTACAATACTTAGAACGATTGCCGGTTTAGAAAAATTGGAAAATGGTGAAATTATTTTAAAGAATAAAATTATCTCATCAACAAATGAACATTTGGAACCAGAAAAAAGAAAAATTGCTTTATCATTTCAAGAAAATAGTCTTTTTCCACATCATTCAATTTATAAAAATATAATTTTAGGCGCACCAAAATCAGGTCCCAAAAAAATCAATGTGGAAGAAATTACAAAGTTTTTAAATATTGATCATATATTAGATAAATACCCTCACCAAATAAGTGCAGGTGAGGCTCAAAGAGCATCATTAGCAAGATCTTTATGTGCTGAACCTGATCTGCTTTTATTAGATGAACCACTGTCTAATATTGATCAAAATTTTAAGGAAGAAATTCAAACTAAACTTAAAAAAATTATTAAAGATTTAAAGATTACAACTATAATTGTTACTCACGACTCCTATGAAGCTTTTTATTTAGCGGACACGTGTGGAATATTATTAAATCAAAAATTAAAACAATTTGATACTCCTTATAATGTTTATCATATACCCAATTCAATTGAGGTTGTAAAATTTTTGAATAGAGGAGTTTTGGTACCAGCAAAAGTTACAAGTCCTAAAAGTTTAGAAAACGAGGAGCTAGGAACTATTACTGGAAACTTTTCAAAACCTTTCGAAATTGGATCTACAGTAAAATTGTTATTACAACCGGAAGATTTACACCATGATGATAAAAGTAATTTAAAATTCGATGTAGTCGATAAAAAATTTAGGGGTACAAATTTTATTTACTCCTTAAAAACTGACAAAAATTTTATTTTACCTGTTTTTGTCCACTCTCATCATGTTCATCAACATGAGATAAACGAAAAGTTTGGAATTAAAAGACCAATTCATATTGAGCACTTAGTTTGTTTTTAAACTAACTTTCCAAAGATTTTAATTTTTTCTTCAGTTTATCTGGTAGATTTTCGAACCATACCTTTTCTTGACCTGATACAGGCAGCACCTCTCCGTATTCAACCATTTGGGATGGTTCTAAATCAACAATATAAACCCAAACATTTGATTGATCTAATTTAGTTTCTTTCGCTAATAACTTTTTTAATTGATCAATAAGATCATCTTTGACCTCTTTAGAACGTCCCGCTCTTATTTGGCCATTAAGATAAATTTGTTCATCCTTAATAACTTTGCCCCCCATAAAATGACTATTCTTTTTTGTTTCATTAAAAATGACTTGTGCAAAATATGTATTTGCTCCAGTAGTTTTGCTATGAATTTTTGTTATACCCTCTGCGATTGACTTTTTTTTATTCTCATCTAATTCAAGGTTTGATGTGATGATTGTGTATGTTGGCATTACTTATTTTAACTAGCGAAATTTTATTTTTCAACTATAATTAAAATATGGGGTGTCTTTAAAGACTGAGATTATACCCATAGAACCTGTCCGGTAATTCAGAAAGGGAAAACATTGGATAAAACTTATTTTTTAACTCAAACTTCATCACTGACGCTTGTTATTGTAATAAGTCTAATGTTTGTTTTTTTGGGCTTATATAATTCAAAAAAACATCAAGGACTTAATAATTATTTAACTGCAAACAGAAATGTTGGATTATTTTCTTTAACAACAAGCTTAACAGCATCAGCGCTAGGTGCATGGATTTTATTTGGTCCAGCTTCGGCAGCTACTTGGGGAGGAATAGGAGCTGTTATTGGATATTCACTTGGAACAGCTTTTCCAATGATTTTCTTAATTTATCTTGGAAAAAAAATTAGAAAAGAACTCCCTAAAGGCTCTTCTTTAATTGAATTTATGCGTAAGAAGTTTGGAAAAAGCTTATTCAAACTTATTTTATTGATGACAATTTTTTATATGTTCATTTTTTTGTGTGCAGAAGTAACAGCAGTTGCTGTTTTGATAAATTATATTTCAGGTACAAAACTTTGGATAACAGCTTTAATTGTCTTATTATCTACACTTGCTTATACTTTATATGGAGGCTTAAGAGCCTCTATATTTACTGATAATATTCAAATGATCGTCATAGGAGCCATTTTATTAGTTTCCTTATTTTATATAAAAAGTTTTATTGGATCTGAATTTTCCTTTGAGTTTATAAATAAAAAAAATCCTCAGCTTTTAAGTTCTTCATATATTCCAAGTTATACTGCAGGTTTGACTTTTTTTATTGCAGTTGCTGCAACAAATTTATTTCATCAAGGCAATTGGCAAAGAGTATATGCAGCAAAAAATTCTGAAACTTTAAGAAAAAGTTTAATTATATCTTTTTTTATAATTATACCTGTAGTTTTTTATATGGGTTTTACAGGAATGGTCGCCTTTTCATTAGATCCAACTACTAGGCCTGATCTTGGATTTTTTATGTTATTACTCAAAGAGCAAAAACAATTGTTATCGCTATTAGTAATTGTATTAGGTTTAGCTTTAACAATTTCTACTATTGATACTTTGGTGAATGCAATATCAAGTCTAATAGTAGTTGACGGTAAAGCAACATTCAAATTTAATAAAAAGATAAATTACTTTAACTTTTCTACATATATTATCTTATTTTTATCTTTTATCTCTTTTGTAGTTGCATCTAAAGGATATGATATTTTGTATTTATTTTTATTAGCCGATTTATTTTGTTGTGCGTTTGTACTCACAGTTTTTTATAGTTTTTACAATAAAAAGATTAATGAAAATACGGCGTATATTTCAATTGTTTTAGGTTTGATTTTGGGATTTTTATTATTTCCAACACCAGACTTTTCAAAAAGTTTATTAGTTGGAATTATAGCACCTACTGAATTTTTTCCATCGTTTTTAGTTCAAAATTTACTTTTTTGGTCATTTATTGCCGCAACACTAGGACCAATGATATCTTGGAAAATAAAGTAAAATCAGTATTATAAATCTAATGCTGAATTTTATATTACCATTTTTAATTCTTATTCTTGTTGTTGTTTTTATTCACGAATATGGACATTATTATTTTGCAAAAAAATATGGTGTTAAGGTTACTGATTTTTCAATTGGATTTGGAAAGGAAATATTTGGTTGGAACGATAACTCTGGTACAAGATGGAAGATATGCTGGATTCCATTAGGCGGCTACGTAAAATTTTTTGGTGATAGAAATGTTTTTTCACAAGCTGACCAAGAAGAATTGATTAAAAAGTATGATGAAAAAGAAAGGCAAAAACTTTTTGTTTTAAAACCTCTTTATCAAAGAGCTATAATAGTTGCTGCGGGTCCAATAGCTAACTTTTTGTTAGCAATACTTATATTTTTCATGATCAATGTTTTTGTCGGTAAAGACTTTACCCCTCCAATGATAAGTGAAGTAACTAAAGAAAGTCCTGCTTTTGTTGCTGGTCTAGAAAAAAATGATGTAATTCTATCAATTGATAAAAACGAAGTAAAAAGCATTTTGGATGTTTCAAAATTCATAACAATGTCCACTTCAGAATTTATTGACTTTAAAGTCTCAAGGTATGATAAAGAGATTTTAATAAAAGTAAAACCTCAGACCTTAGATGGTGAAGATAATCTTGGTAATAAAATTAAAAAAAGAACTGTTGGAATAAAAATTATTCCTTATCAAAATACAATTAATCATCAAAAGCTAGGTCCAGCAAAAGCTATTTATTATTCAGTTTCTGAGGTGTATTATGTCACCACTTCAACGTTAAAGTACTTGGGATCTATAATTGCAGGTTCAGGGGATAGTTCTCAATTAGGTGGTCCTATTAGAATAGCAAAAATTTCAGGCCAAGTAGCTGAATTTGGGATATTACCATTTTTAAGTATGATGGCTTATATATCTATAAGCCTAGGCTTAATTAATTTATTCCCAATACCATTATTGGATGGAGGTCATCTAATGTTTTATGGTTTTGAAAAAGTTTTAGGTAAGCCATTAAGCCAAAAAACACAGGAAGGTTTTTTTCGAATCGGAATGTTTTTGCTTCTATCTTTGATGTTTTTTGCAACTATGAATGACCTAAGAGATTTAGGCCTTTTTTAATTGATATATATAGCATCAAAAAAACCAATAAATTCAGGGTTTATTTATACACAATATCTTGTGTTAAAAACCAAATTAAACACTAAAAAAAAGCTTGATTTTAAAGGCATTTTGTAAACTATGTTAATTAACCTTTAAAACCGGAGCTAAAATGAACAAAAAACAATTAGTCGCTAAATTGGCAGGTTCTTTAAACCAAAGTAAAGCTGATGCTGAGCGAACTTTTGATACCATCACAAATACGATATTAGATGCGTTGAAAAATGATGACTCAGTGAAAATCGCAGGTTTTGGAACATACAAAGTTGCTAAGAGAAAAGCTAGAATTGGAAGAAACCCAAGAACTGGAGAACAAATCCAAATTGCAGCATCTCAAAAAGTTAAGTTTTTACCTGCAAAAGCGCTTAAAGAAATATTCAACAAATAAATATTTCCTCTGAACAGCCTTTATTAATATAAAAGTTAATAAAGGCTGTTTCTATATGCAAATACTGCATACCTATTTTATCCAATAAACATTAGTTTTTAATAATCCATTTAATAAAAGAACTCTTTTAACAAGGGAGAAAATTATGAAAAAACATTTAAAGAAACTAGTGGGTCCCGTAGTAAGTTTACTTTTCTTACTAAACATGACAAGTACGAGTTATGCGGATTCAACTGTTTCAGCAGAAGTAGGATTCATTTTTAATACTTTCCTTTTTCTAGTTTGTGGATTTTTAGTCATGTTCATGGCTGCAGGTTTTGCAATGTTAGAAGCAGGAAGTGTAACATCTAAAAGTGTATCTGTAATTTGTGCAAAAAATATTGGATTATTTTCTATAGCCGGAATGATGTTCTGGTTATTTGGTTATAATTTAGCATATGGAATACCAGAAGGTGGATATATTGGTAGTTTTTTACCATGGTCTGATGCTAGTAAAGTAGATACTGGTTATTCGGATGGATCAGATTGGTATTTCCAAATGGTATTTTGCGCAACAACAGTTTCGATTGTTTCAGGAACATTAGCTGAAAGAATCAAACTATGGCCTTTCTTTTTATTTGCAGCAATTTTATCTGGAATTATCTATCCAATCGTAATGGGTTGGCAATGGGGCGGTGGCTGGTTAGCAGCTGCTGGGTTTTCAGATTTTGCAGGTTCAACATTAGTCCACTCAACAGGTGGTGCAGCGGCTTTAGCCGGAGCATTATTATTAGGTCCAAGATTAGGTAGATTTACAAAATCTGGTGCACCTGCTCCGATGAAACCATTTGCTGCTTCATCAATTCCATTAATCACAGTTGGTATATTTATTTTGTGGCTGGGTTGGTTTGGATTTAATGGTGGTTCTCAATTAGCTATGGGTACTGCAGATGATGCAATTGCAGTTTCAACAATCTTTATGAACACATTTTTAGCTGGTGCAGGTGGTGTAATGGCTGCGGCAACAGTTACAAGATTAGGATTTGGTAAAACAGATGTAATTCAAATGTTAAACGGATGTATTGGTGGTCTAGTTGCAATTACAGCAGAACCATTAATGCCATCACCATTTGCAGCAATTTTAATTGGTGCTGTGGGAGGTGTAATTGTTGTTTATGGAACGAAATTCCTTTTTGCTCTAAAAATTGACGATGTAGTTGGTGCAATACCTGCACACTTATTCGCTGGTATTTGGGGTACATTAGCAGTTCCGTTAACAAATCCAGATACAACTTTTGGAGCTCAGTTTTTAGGTGTAATCTCAATCAACGTATTTGTGTTTATAGTTGCCCTAGCAGTATGGGGAATTATGAAGAGTACAATTGGTATAAGATTAAGTAAAGAAGCTGAACTTAAAGGAACCGACGTCGTAGAAACAGGTGTAATCGGTTACGCAATAAGAGATTAATCATCTCTCCCTCTTGGTTAGACGATTAAAAGGCCTCCTAGAAATAGGAGGCCTTTTTTTATTTATCTAAAATGTAATTCAAAACCTCTTGAGCATGATTTTTTACTCGGACAGATCTCCATTCTTTAATTATCTTTTTGTTTTTGATCAAGAAACTACTTCTTATTAATCCCAAAAATTCTTTTCCCATAAATTGCTTTTTTCCCCAAACTTTATATGCCCTTATTGCAATCTTTTTTTCATCGGAGAGTAAATCAAATTTAATTTTATATTTTTTTTTAAATTTTTTATGACTTTCCAAACTATCTTTTGATATTCCATACACACTGCAATTATTTTTTGAAAATTTACTTATGAGACTATTGAAATCCTTTGTTTCTAACGTACACCCAGGGGTATCATCTTTTGGGTAAAAATATAAAACAATAAGTTTTGATTTAATTTTGTTTAATTCTACAACTTCATTAGAGGTACTAATTAACTTAAAATTCGGCGCTTTTACAGTCATTGGTCAATTTTATTTTCTTCCCAAAGTTTTTTTAAATCTATAAATGGGGATAAACCGTAACTTGAATTAACGTTAGTCATATGTATCGCTAATGATTTAATAGGTGAAATACCAATTTCACTCTCTAAAATTTTATTTAAATATTTTTCAAAAGGTTCGTGTCTTTTCTCGCAAGTTTTTTCAAAGTTATCTATATATTTTTGAAACATTTTCTTTGAGATCATAAATGTACAAAGCATTTTTGTTATCGTTCGCCAATGTTGTTGACTTCCAATTAATATATTTGTTTTTTCATTATTCATATAATTGAAGGGATAATCGCTTGGACAAACTATAATTTCATCTTTATGTTGAGAGCTTACTCTTTCATAGGTATTCAACATATCAACCAATGAATGCTCATAATGAAGATAATCATCCTCTACAAAATATATGAGATCAGATTTATCTTTTTTTGCAACTTCGAAGCATTTTAATAAACTTGAGAGATTTCCAAACGTTTCTTGATTATTTTCAGCTGCTATTTTTTCTTTATGTTCGCTTTTATCGTGATTAATAATTTCACTGTCTATACCATGGGTGTTTATTAGGTCTTTTAATTTTTTGAGATTTTCACCACTTGAATTGTCATCAATAACTTGAAATTTTATCAAAGTATCTGGCTTATGTTCCTTAGTTTTTTTAATCGATTTAATTACAGAATTTAAACATCTTAAAGCATACTCAATTTTAGGTTTTTCAAAAATTCTTTTTTTGTTTTGATCCCAAATTTCAATATTGGTATTTGTTCTAAAAATAATGCTTAAACTTTGAATTTTTCTAGTTAATTTAACTTCACCCAAAGGTAATACTATCGACTTTTTAATATTTGAGAGTTCTTCATTTAATTCCTTATTCAAAGTAGGAGAATTAAATTCACTCTGATCAATAATTTCAAAACCTAATAATTTAGAAAACTTAATGAATATTTTTTTAAAGATGTTTTTTTTCATTTAATCTGATATTACAATATATATAATTATGACAATTAAATCATCCAAAGAACTTGTAAATGATGCATTGAAAGAAATCAAAACGATTTCTCACACCGAGGCTTCAAAATTACATAAAGATGGTAGTTGTAATTTGATTGATATAAGGGATGTAAGAGAGCTTGAAAAAGAGGGAAGAGTAGAAGGATCATTACACATACCAAGAGGAATGCTTGAATTTTGGATTGATCCAAACAGCGCATATTATAAACAAGGAAAAATCGATCCATCTAAAGAAATAGTTCTTTTTTGTGCAGGAGGATTAAGATCTGCATTGGCAGCAAAATCACTTCAAGATATGGGTTTTAAAAATGTATCTCATGTTGACGGAGGTTTCAGTGCTATTAAAGATGGTGACTTTGAAATTAGCTAGAAAATTCCTCTATAGCATAATCTAATCTGTCCTGACCCCAAAATATTTTATCATTACAAATAAATGTTGGGGCCCCAAAGATTTTCTTATCGAAAGCATCTTGTGTTAGTTTGATCAATTTTTCTTTTGTCTCTTTTTTACTAATGCTGTTTAAAAAATTATCTACATCTATTTGAAGATCTTTCAGTTTTTCTTTAAAAATCTCATCATCAGAGAGATTTATATTGTCTCTCCAATATGCATCAAAAAAAAAATTGATGTACTTATCTGATATATCTTTATTCGCAACTAACGATCCTCTCATTAGATTAAGTGAGCTTATTGGAAAATAATCATTAAATTTGAAATCGATCTTGAGTTTTTTTGAAACCATTTCACAGTCTTGTCTCATAAATTCATTTTTATTTTTTATAAAGGCATTTGCTGTAATTCCTGCTAACTTATGCAATCCTCCTAAAAGCAAAGGACAATAAATAAATTTTATAGAATTTTTTTTTTGAATTTCTCTAATTTTTTTATGTGCTATATAAGTGTAGGGACTTGAAAAATCGTAATAAAATTGAATAGATTTAGTCATACAATGACATTCTTCTTGCGAAAAAAATCCTGATTAACCAATAAATAAATAATCCAAGAGGTCCTATAAAATAAGTAATAAGCAAAGGGAAAAAAGTTAAAAATTTTGAAATTGAGAGCTTAATACTATCAGATACAATCCATGCTCCACAAAATAAGTTTACTGCTAAAAAATGACACCAAAACATTATTAAAAAACCATTTTCTGAAAAAAGATCTGATAAGTTTTCAAGGCTTAAATAAAGTGTAAAATTATTCTGAAAATTGAAATCTGATATAAAAAAAAAGTATAACAGATAAACATAAACGAAAGAGAAGATCATAAAGGGAAAAATTGATCTAACTAAATATTTACTCATAAATGAATGAGGAAAAAAAAATAGAATAATCCAAAAGGGTAGAACACCTAAATTCAACCAAAGATAGATCATTTCAATTGTAAAGAAATTATTAATTTGTTCAATCATTTGAGGTTATAATATAATAAAAATTATAATGATTCCCTTAAAAAATAAAAAAAAAAATTTAGAATTTACTGTATCTGAGATACGAGATTTTTCCTTAAAATACATTGAAAAATATGCTCCGTCTAAACAACAACTTAGAACGTATTTATTGAAGAAATATTTAAAGTCTGGTTCCACAAACATGAAAAAGGGCAATTATCAAAACCTGATAGATATTGTATTGTCAGATTTGGAACAATCCAAGTTTATTAATGATAAGTTTTATTCTGAGAGCAAAGCGAAAAATTTGATTCAAAGAGGTAGCTCAATTAACAAAATTAGAAGCTACCTGATGTCAAAAGGAATTAACGATAAATTTGTTAAGGAAACTTTAGATAAAATTAAAGAAAATAATGATGACCAAGATTTTTTTTCTGCAATAAAACTTTGTAAAAAGAAAAAAATTGGCCCACATAGATCAGAAGATAATAGGCCTATTTTTTTTAAAAAAGATATTGGTATATTGGCAAGAAATGGGTTTAGTTTTGAAACGTCAAAAAGAATAATGGATTTATCAAAAGATGAATATGAGAAAATTATTCGTCTTTTGTAGTTTTCTCGTTTTTTTTATTCAAATAATAATCTATCTTGGATTTGATATAGTTTTTTACTACTACGAAAACTATCAACCCAAAAATAGAGACTGATACTATAATAATTAATATAATTCTTAATTGTTCATCCATTATTTAATCTTGCACTTTTCAAAATTATACCTGGGTTTTTAAAATCTTTTTTTCCATAATAAATTTTTTCTCCATTCATGTCAGTAATAGATCCACCAGAATTACTTAAAATTGCATCTCCTGCTGCGATGTCCCATTCTGATGCCCTTGGCTCAGCCACATAAAGGTCAAACTCACCTGCTGCAATAACACAAAACTTAAGAGAACTTTTCATTTTTGTGTAACTAGTTACTTTAAATTTGTCATGGATATCTTTAATTTCATTTTTAAGTTTATCTGAATAACTTACAGCTTTGATATTTTGTTTGTCACTGATATTTACTTTAGTATTTAACAACTGAGCTTTATCATTAATTATTTCAAATGAATTCCCATCGCCATATGTATAAAATAATCTATTTTTCGCTGGAGCGCTGATAATACCTATTTCAGGAACTTTATTAATAATTAGGGCAGCGTTTAAAGTAAATTCATCTTTATCATTAATATAATCATAAGTGCCATCTATTGGATCGATAAGCCAAAAAGTTGATAAGTTATCTAAATTTTTGTTTGAGGAAGTTTCTTCTGAAATTATAAGAATATCTGGTGTTAACTTGCTAATTTTATCTATCAATAAATTATTAACCTCAAGATCCCCATTTGTTACAGGGGTATTATCTTCCTTAATGGTTTCTTTAAGACCTTTCTTTCTTAATGATAAAGATAATTTACTTGCTGTTTGGAAAGTACCAATTAAATCTAGTACAATTTTTTTTTTATCTTCTAAATTCATTTTTTATCAAATCTTTGTTAATTCAATTAAATTAGCGTTGATTACTTTTTTACCAACATTTTCAAAATTTACAGTAACTTTTTCTTTTATAATTGATTGTACTTGGCCGATTCCCCAATCTTTATTTTTAGGATTAATCACTTTGTCACCTGGTTCATAATCTAAAATCATTTAATTTAGTTTTTTAAATAAAAATAGTATAATTTTAAAGTTTATGAAAAACAATTTAAACTCAATAGGAATTGATAAAAAGGCAAAAGATACAGTCGTAGTTGTTGCAATGTCAGGAGGAGTAGACTCTTCAACAGTTGCTGGATTAATGAAAAAAGAAGGTTACAAAGTTATAGGTATTACACTTAAACTTTATGATGATACCAAACAAGTCTCCCAATCGAAACAATGTTGTGCAGGTCAAGACATATTAGATGCAAAAAGAGTTGCCCATAAATTGGATATTGATCATAAAATTCTTTATTACCAAAATAAATTTAAAGAGGGAGTTATTGATAATTTTGTTGAGAGCTACTTAAAAGGTGAAACTCCAATACCGTGTGTTCAGTGTAATCAAACAGTAAAATTCAAAGATCTTTTTATGGAAGCAAAAAATTTAAAAGCAGATGCTTTGATAACTGGCCATTATGTAAGATCGATATTTGATGGAAAAAAAAATGAAATGTATCGTGCAGAGGATCATAATAGGGATCAAAGTTATTTTCTATTTAATACAAAAAGGGAACAGCTTAATTTTCTAAGATTTCCTCTGGGAAACTTACTTAAAGATGAGACAAGAGAAATTGCAAAAAAACTTGATTTAAATGTAGCTGATAAACCAGATAGTCAGGATATTTGTTTTGTTCCTAACGGTGACTATTCATCTGTAATTAAAAAATTTGAACCTAAAGCGTTTGTAAAAGGAAATATCAAAAACATAGATGGAAAGGTAATTGGAGTTCATGATGGAATAGTAAATTTTACAATCGGACAAAGAAGAGGCATTAAGGTTTCCGATAAAGATCCATTGTATGTTATAGAAATTGATCCAAAGAGGAATGAAATAATTGTTGGGCCAAAAAAATACTTAGCAAAAAGAATTATTAATTTAGATAATCTTAATATTTTATGTGATGGTGGCGAATTAAATGAAAAAGTTTACGTAAAGATAAGATCAACAGGTAAGTTAATTCCTTCAAAAGTTGAGGTATCAGATTTAAAAGCAAAAGTAAATTTAATGGAGGATGAATTTGGTGTTTCACCAGGCCAAGCATGTGTTTTTTATCAAAAAAATAAAAATGGTTATAAAGTTTTAGGTGGAGGTTGGATAAAAAATTAATTACTCTTTTTTTTCCATAATAAAAAAGTAAATATATAAAAAGTAATTACTCCTAAAAAATAATCCCATTCCAACGCGTGTTTAAGGTGTTTATTACCTGGCATACTTACCAAAGGTAAGGCAAGGATACCTACAAAAATTAAAATTGATACTAAAACAGCCTTACATTTTAGATATGTTTCATTAATAAATGATTTAAGTTTTGACTTGATAGAGTAAAAAATTAAAACAAAATAAGTTTGGGCGGCTATCTCAAATATGATGAATGCTAACATTATTACTCGTCTAAAAAGTTTATACGCGTCAATATCAAACTTTATGCCTAGAAAAATTGAATGGATTACAAGACAAATTGCAGATCCAATTCCAAAGAAAAGCATTTTTTTTAAGTGTTTATGATTTCCATGTATGTTTAATATAATTTGTTTATTAAAGATCCAATATTTAATTAATAAAAAAGCTGTTAAAAACATAGCAGGCTTAAAAACTAAATAAGTTGGAAAGTATCTTGCTGTTCTACTAATAGAGGCTCCACCATCTATGTAGGGAAATGTGAAATGTATTACATTTTCTTTATTGGGAAAAAGTTCGTGAAATTGAGTAATTAAAATTAAACAAGTATTTGTTGCAATAAATGGAACTATAAAAATCCAAATACTTAAGGTCTTGACCTTTTTAATATTATCCATTTTGAGCAGAATTATTTTTTTTTATTTTTTTTTCTTGCTCTTCTTTTTTTTGAGCCCATTTTCCTACGGCCTCTGTGTTTCTTTGGATAACCCATTATTATCTCCTATTTATTATTTTATTGACTTATATACGGGATATAGCATTGTCACCATAAGTATTCAATTTTTTTATGGGCTATTCTTTTAAAACATTTTTAAAACACACTGCAAAAGATTTTCATAATCAGTCGGTAAATCCGCCTGTGGTGCGAGCATCGACTATTATTTTTAAATCCATGCAAGATATTAGAAAAACTCAAAAGAAAAATATCAAAGACCCAACTGGTGGACACTATGATTATGGAAGACAAGGAACATCAACGACACATACACTTTCAAAAATTTTAACAAAATTAGAGGAGTCTTATCATGTTTTTCTAACACCAACTGGTTTTGGCTCTGTTTTTTTAGCAATATTCAGTGTTGTAAGACCTGGGGATGAAATAATAGTTGCTGACCCCGTTTACAGTCCAACACGATTGTTAACTAAAGATTATTTAAAAGAATTTAATATTAGCACGAAATTTTACAATCCTCATAACCTAGATACGATTAAAAAAAATATAAGTAAAAAAACAAAACTTATATTTGTCGAGTGTCCTGGTAGTAATTCCTTTGAGTTTCAAGACTTATCGAAAATAATTTCTATAGCAAAAAAAAAAAAGATTTTTACAGCAATTGATAATACGTGGGGAACACCATATTTTCTTAAGCCAATAAAGTTAGGTTTTGACATGTCTATTGTCTCAGCTACTAAATATTATTCCGGCCACTCTGACGTAATGGGAGGTAGTTTGGCAGTAAACAAAAAAGTTTTCAAAAAGGTTCAACTAGCTGAAAAAATCACAGGACTTAGAATGGGGCCTGACGATGCATATTTAGTAACTAGAGGTTTAAGAACCCTAGACGTAAGATTGGATAGACATCAATCTAATGCAATGAAAGTTGCAAGTTTCTTGTCTAAAAACAAAAAAATTAAACTTTTGTATCCATTTAAAAAAGGTTCCTTAAACTACAGCCTTTGGAGAAAATATTATAAAGGAGCATCTGGTTTAATGGGTTTGAGAATTAAATCATCAAAAAAGAATGTTATAAAGTTTGTTAATTCTCTAAAATTATTTGGATATGGATATAGTTGGGGAGGCTTTGAGAGTTTGGCACTACATCAAGAAATTCGAGAACAAGGAGACAGATCTTACTTAAATCTATCAAAAGATGAACACATAGTAAGATTACATATCGGATTAGAGGATCCAAAAGATTTGATTGAAGATTTAAGAATATCTCTTAAATTCATCAAATGAGTTCAGAAAAATTTATTCAGAATAAATTAGCTCTAACGACGTTGATTTGTGCGTGTGTAGTAGTTTTAATGTCTTTGAGCGTAAGACAAGTTTTTGGAATGTTTTTCATTGACTTTAATAATGATTTAGGAATTTCAAATACTGAATTTGGTTTAGCTATAGGTATTCAAATGCTAGGTTGGGGACTATCTGGCCCAATTTTTGGAATTCTCGCCGACAAATATGGAGGCCACAAATCAATTATCCTTGCATTCCTTTTTTATATCCTTGGCGTTTACCTTTTATACGCAGGTCCTAATACTGGGATTTACTTCCAAATTAGTTTAGGAGTTTTAATTGGTATTGGTTGCGGAGGCACAGCAATTAGTATCCCAATGTCAATTGTTGGTAAACATTTCCCACTATCTAATAGAACAATCGCAATGAGCATTGTAACAGCCGTAGGTTCTTTTGGTTATTTCCTTTCACCACTTTTTACAAATTATTCCTTACAAAGTAATGGATGGGTAAACACCCTTTTTTATTTCATGATATTTTTATCTATTGGATTAATATTTGCTTATTTTGTTAGATCTCCACGGCTAGATAAAACAAACGATGCTCACAATGATCAAGGATCTTTTGATGCTCTTAAAGAAGCATTTCGAAACAAAAGTTATATTTTGCTAGTTTCAGGATTCTTCGTATGCGGTTTTCATATTACTTTAGTTGGAACCCATGTTCCCAAGTATGTAGCAGACAGAGGTCTAGAAGATTGGACAGCAGCGATGATTTTATCTCTAATAGGTTTTTTTAATATTATTGGTTCTTTATTAAGTGGCTATTTATCTACAAAGATGAGTAAAAAAATTATCTTAAGTTCTATTTATTTTTTAAGAGGTATCTCAATTTGTTTTTTTATTTTCTTACCACCAAGCATTATTTCATCAATAATATTTGGTGCTAGTTTTGGATTTCTGTGGCTATCCACTGTTCCAGCTACGAGTGGAATTGTAGCTCATATTTTTGGGACTAAGTATCTTGGCCTTTTATATGGTTTAGTTTTTTTAAGTCATCAATTTGGATCTTTTTTTGGTGCATATCTTGGTGGACTGTTCTATGACATATATGGTTCTTATGACCATGCGTGGTATTTAGCAATTGCATTATCTGTTTTTGCTGGCTTAATACACTTACCAATTAAAGAGCAAGCTATTGAAAGATACCAAAAAGCATAAAGTGGAATTCAGTCCTTATCTGGAAAGATTATATCAGTCGGATAAGCCAATGATTATTTATAAATTTGGAAATAAATATAAAATATTTACAGATTTTTCAAAAAAAATAATTCTTAATAATTCAAATATAAAAGGTTTTTTAGAAAGTTTTTCAAAAAAAAAATATAGGAGAGAACAAGATTTATTTATTGGTTTTTTTGGATATGAAATATTATGTAATTTATTAAATATAAAAGTCAAAAATCAGAAGAAAAAAAAATTTTATAAAGGAATTTTTTATAAACCAGAGACTGTAATTACAATATCTGACAAGGTAAAAATTTCATCCAATATAAAAATAAATAAATTCAATTATAAGTTTAATCCTACAAAAGTTTTAAGTCCTTTTAAAATCAATATAGATTTTAATAAGTATAAGAAAATTTTTAATTTATTTTCAAAAAAAATCAAAGAAGGTGAAACATATCAGATCAAAATTTGCACTAAGTACAAAAATAACTCAATAATAAATCCAATTAATTTTTTCTGGAAATTAATGAAAGTAAACTCATCCCCCGAGTCGTTTATGATACGCGATAAAGATTACTCAATTGTGAGCTGCTCTCCAGAAACATTAATTGAAAAAAAGGGTTTTAAGCTTAAAACAAAACCTATAGCTGGAACTTTAAAAAAAAACACTAAACTCAATAAGTCAAAAGCACTTAGTTTTTTTAAAAATAATAATAAAGAAACAAAGGAACATAATATGATTGTCGACATGGAAAGAAATGATTTATCAAGGATTTGCAGGCCAGGAAGCGTAAAAATTACAAAAAAAAAATATGTCGAAGAATATAAACATCTTTTTCATTATGTTACTACTATAGAGGGTAATTTAAAAAAAAGATTTAAACTTATTAACATAATAAGATCAATGATGCCAGGTGGATCTGTTATAGGTTGCCCAAAAATCAAAACTTTAGAGCTACTCAATGGCCAAGAAAAAGAAGATAGAAATATATTTACTGGGAGTTTTGGTTTTATAAAATTTAACAAGGACTTACGTTTTAATATTATTATAAGATCAATCTTAAATTTTAAAAATAGATCTGAGGTATCTGCTGCATCAGGAGTAGTTTTAGAAAGTTCACCAAAAAAAGAATTTAATGAAAATTTCATAAAAGCAAAATCGTTACTGGAGTTATTTAAATGATTTATATTATCGATCACCAAGATTCGTTTACGTGGAATGTTGTACATCAATTTTCTGAATTCGAAAAAGTATACTGTTCAGATTACTTTGATATAAATTTAGGATTACTTAAGAAATCAGATGTAATAGTTTTCTCACCTGGCCCAGGTTCACCTAAGGATTATCCAGAAACTTCAAAAATATACAATATGTTTAAAGGAAAAAAAAAAATAATAGGTATATGTTTAGGATTTCAATTAATTTTATTTAACGAGGGTGGAGTCATAAAGCAACAAAAAAAAATATTTCACGGCCATCAATCAAAAATAAAGGTAAATAGTAAAAGTAAAATATTTAAGACAAATAAAATATTTAAAATTGGTAGATATCATTCATTGAGACTGCATGAGCCTTTTAAATCAAAAAATATTAACATTACAATGCGTTGTACAGAAACAAATATCGCAATGGCTTTTGAAGACAATTTGAATAAAATTTATGGATTCCAATTTCATCCAGACTCTTTTTTAACTGAAAATGGTAAATTTTTTATTAGAAAAATTCTATCCAACTAATGAATTTAAATTTATTTTTGTTAAAGATTTAAAGTTTTAAATTAAGTTCTAGTACATTTTGAAAAGCTATGTTACGTTAAGTCATGGTAAAAAACTTATACAAAATAGCTAACGAAAAAAAGATAAAATATTTTTTAATAAGTTTTGTAGATTTATTTGGGGTATTAAGATCAAAATTAGTACCCAAGCGCGCTATTAAAGAAATGCAAAAAAATGGTGCAGGATTTGCTGGTTTTGCTTCTTGGTTAGATTTAACTCCCGCTGATCCTGATGTATTTGGTGTTCCAGACCCAGAAAGTCTAATTCAATTACCTTGGAATAAGGAAGTTGGTTGGTTAGCATCTGATCTTTGGATAAATGGAAAGCCTTTAGAAGCATCTCCCAGAGTAATGTTAAAGAACCAAATTAAGAGTCTTAAAAAAAAAGGTTTTAGTATGAAATCTGGTGTGGAATGTGAATATTTTCTTGTTACAGCTCAAGGTAATTCAATTTTAGACTCTAGAGATACTCAATCAAAACCTTGCTATGACCAATTAGCTTTAATGAGAAGATATGATTTTATTAAAGAAATTTGTGAATATATGATCGAGATGGGATGGGGTCCTTATCAGAACGATCACGAAGATGCTAACGGTCAATTCGAAATGAATTGGAATCATGACGACTGTTTGGTTACAGCAGATAGACACACTTTCTTTAAATTTATGGTTAAAACGATAGCAGAGAAATACGGGTTTAGAGCTACATTTATGCCTAAGCTCTTTAAGAATATGACAGGAAATGGATGCCACGCACATATCTCTGTTTGGAAGGGTAAAAAAAATAAATTTTTGGATAAATCAAATGACCTAGGCTTGAGTAAAATTGCTTATAACTTTATTGGTGGAGTGATCAAAAATGCATCATCACTATCTGCTTTTTTTAACCCATCTATAAATAGCTATAGAAGGATAAATGCCCAGCACACAAAATCTGGTTCATCATGGTCACCAAGCAGCATTTCTTACACTGGCAATAATAGAACTCATATGATTAGAATTCCAGACCCAGGTAGATTTGAACTAAGGCTGATGGATGGCTCCACTAATCCATATTTATTGCAAGCAAGTATAATAGCAGCTGGATTAGATGGTTTAAAAAATAACATTAATCCAGGAAGACCATTAAATTTTAACATGTATGAAGATTATAAAAAGTATCCTAACCTTCCAAAACTTCCTAATAAATTAGATCAGTCTCTAAAAAAACTGAAAGATAATAAAGATATGAATGCAGCTTTCGGCAAACAAGTGATTAATAGTTATATTAAGCTTAAAAGGGCTGAAATAAAAAATTTTAAAAAAAAGGAAATTTTCGATAAATCAAAAGCTATTACCAAGTGGGAATTAAAAAATACATTAGATTGTTAAGTGCTGATAAAAATATCATGCCATTTTTGAAACATTATTAACGACCATAATGATTTGTGATTATATGTTTTTTTCATAAAAATATCGTTTTTATCGGTATATTTTCCATTTTTTTGATAACTATCTAAAAAGTTTGATATAAAATCATAATCAAATATTTGATCTTTTTTTATTTTATCTTTGTGAAATAGTTCATTTTTTATATATTTAAAATTATGGTCAATGGCCTGAGACTCTAATCCCACAAAGCCTCTTTTTCTGTTATATAAATTATCTTTTGGCAAAATTCCTTTTACAGTTTCTCTCAATAAATATTTAAAGTCTTTTTTGTTCGTTCTTAAACTATGAGGAACGGTTTGCATTAAGTTTGTTAACTCATTATCTAAAAAAGGTGCACGGGCCTCTATTTGATTTGCCATTGAAAACTTATTTGTCATGTTGCAATATTCATCTGGTAGTTGATTTGTCAAATCTAAATTAAAGATTTTATCTCTAATATTTTTCAAATTTTCACCATTTAGCTTATTAAACATAAATCGGCAGGTATTCTCAAAATTTTCACTTTTATCAAATAATAATTTATTTTTTAAACTATCTTTGAAAAAAAACTTTCGGTCAAAAAAAAGTGTTTTAAACTGATAATAATTATTCGTAAAATTAAAGTAAGTTTTTTCTAATAGCGTCCATCTACCAAAGTTCCCAAAAAGTTCATCACCACCTAAACCTGTAAGAATAACTCCATATTTTTTCCCAGCTTCTTTAAAAACATGCCATAAAGGTAGTCCACCTCCATAAGGTTCATCGAGGTGATAAACCATCTTATCTAAATCTTTAAAATAGTCATCTTGATTAATTAAAATTTCGTTATGGTTTGTTTTAAAATAATTTGCTGCAATTCTTGACTCATATAATTCATTTAGAGGACCCTTATTATGACCATCAAATGCCAATGAATAAGTGTTTAACTTTCTTTCCTTAGACAATATTCCAACAATAGACTGTGAGTCTAAACCACCTGACAAACCACAAGCTAATGGCACATCAGAAAGAGTTGATCTTTTAATAGAATTTTTTAAAGCAAATAATATTGACTCTGTCCATTCATCTAAATTTTTTGAATTATCTGAATGTATTTTAATATGATACCATTTTTGGATTTTAAGATCATCACTGATTAAATCTAATTCTAAAAAATGTCCTGGTTGAAGTTTTTTGATGTCTTCAATTATTGTTTCTGGGCCTGGACACCACAAAAGACTCAGATAATGATAAAGGCTTTGTTTGTTTATTTTTTTATTTGAATGACCACTTTTAAGGATTGATTTTAATTCTGAAGCAAAAAGAAACTTTTTATTTTTGTGTAAATAGTAAAATGGTGCTAGACCAAATCTGTCTCTGCCACAAATAAGTTTTTGTTTTTTTTTATCAAAAAATGCAAAAGCAAATGATCCATTTAAATAAGTAATTCCTTTAGTACCATAATGAATTAACAAATTTAAGAGCACTTCTGTATCAGAATTTTTAGTAAAAAATTTGATATTTTTGTTTTCTAATTGATTCCTTAGTTCTGGAGAATTTAAAATTGTCCCATTAAAAATAATTACATATCTTTCGTCTTTTGAATGCATTGGTTGAACACCTAATTCTAAATCTAAAATTGATAGTCTGCACATTTTAAGCCCAAAATTCTTTTGTGAACTAACATATTTGCCTGAGCTATTTGGACCTCTATGTTCTTGAAGCTTATTCATCTTATCAATAATTGTATTTATATCTTCAGAAGACGAATTACTGTTATAATAGCCTACTATTCCACACATGATGTTACCTAATACTGTATTTACTTTTTATTAATTTAAATTACAACTGTAATTTTAAAAAATGAAAGTTCCTTTAAGTATAACTAATCTTCAACCTCAAGAAATTAAGCTCGTTTCAGACTCTTTAAAAACTGGGTGGTTGACACATGGAAAGCAAAATTTAATTTTTGAAAATAAGTTTTCTAACTATATAGGTGTTAAATATTCTGTGTCAATGAACTCATGTACTAGTGCTTTAGAGTGTGCTGTAAAACTTTTAAAAAAAAAAGGTGAAATTATAATTCCTAGTTGGACATGGGTATCAACTGCAAATGCCGTTATTAATGCTGGATGCAAACCCGTATTTGCTGATATAGAACTGAATTCTAGAAACATTGATCCTAAAGAAATAAAGAAAAAAATTTCAAAAAGAACAGTCGCAGTTATTATAGTTCATTTTGGGGGCATGCCTTGCAAAATGGATGATATTAACAAAATATGTAAAAAAAAAAATATTACTTTAATTGAAGATAGCGCCGAAACTATAGGTGGTAAATATAAAAATAAGAGAACAGGATCATTTGGTATTGGATGTTTTTCTTTTTTTCCCACCAAGAATATTACCACAACTGAAGGAGGTATGTTAACTACAAACAACCCAAAACATTTTAACTATGTTAAAAAACTTATTGCGCATGGTATACAAAAAAATGTGAAATTTCCCTGGAAAAGAGAAGCAATCTTACCTGGGCATAATTTTAGAATGCCAAATCATTTAGCAGCTTTAGGAGTATCTCAGCTTAGAAAATTAGATTATTTTAATAAAAAAAGAAATGAAATAGCTAAATCATATAATAAGTTTTTTAATAATTTTCCCAATATTATTGAAACTCAAAGTGTCCCAAAAAATATTAAACACTCATACCAAATGTATACTTTAAGAGTAAAAAAAAATCTTAGAAACTCCTTTTTAAATTTCCTTAATAAAAATGATATAGAAGCATCTGTTCATTTTTTTCCACCACTTCATAAACAAAAATACCTTTCAAAATTTAATAAGAATAAATTGAAAAATACTGAGATATTAATGAATGATATAATAACTTTACCTATGTCTCCTCATTTAACAGAAAGACAAATAAAATATGTTAAAGATATATCATTAAAATGGTTAAAAAGATCTAAATGAAAAATGCTTTTATTACTGGTGGATTGGGCTTTATCGGTTCAGAGTTAGCAAAATCTTTAATAAAAAACAAAATAGTAAAAAAATGTATAATTCTAGATAATTTTGGGAGCTTCATTAATCCATTAAAAAGTAATTTTAAGGATTATCGTCAACAAAGATTAGACAATGTAAAAAATATTTTAATTGAGAGAGGAGACGCGAGTAATGAACAAATTGTTTTAAAGCTTCTTCAGAAATATAAACCAGAGTATATTTATCACACTGCAGCATTACCGTTAGCAAAAATAGATAATTTAAACGCAAAAGAAGCTAGTATTGGATCTGTAGATGCTACAAGAAATATATTGGAGAGTTTAGTATTTGTTAAAAATAATTATAAAAAATATAACTTTAAAAGATTTGTTTATTTTTCATCGAGTATGATCTACGGTGACTTTAAAACAAAAATTATTAATGAAAGTTCAAATGCAAATCCAAAAGAAATATATGGTACATTAAAATTGGCAGGTGAAGTAATAACAAAAGGGCTTTCAAATTATTATAACATTCCATATACAATAATAAGACCATCAGCAGTCTATGGACCAAAAGACATGAATCAAAGAGTTAGTCAGATCTTTATAAATAAAGCTATTGCAGGTTCAAATATTAATATTCATGGAAAAGATGAAAAATTAGATTTCACGTACATTGAAGATTTAGTAAGAGGAGCAATTTTAGCTTCTACGAAAAAAAACGGAATAAACAATACTTTTAATATAACGAATGGAAGAGGAAGATCTTTGCTTGAATTTGTTGTAATATTAAAAAAGTATTTTCCAAATTTGAAGTACAAATTAAAAAGTAGAGATAAATTTCGCCCTAAAAGAGGCACTTTGTCGATCCAAAAAGCAAAAAAACTAATTGGCTACAAACCTAAGATAAGTTTAGAAGAAGGAATTAATAAATATTTAAAATTTCTTAAAAAAATTTAAAGCTTATATAAGCTGATTATAAATTTTGACGTACTTTGAGGCAATAATTTTTGGATCATAATTCAATATTTTTTCTGCTGCATGTTTACTTATAAAAGAGTTTTTACTAACCTCATTTGCAAGCCATTCAATACCTTTCTTTAAACCATTAGACGAAAAATCATTAACAACATATCCATTCTTTTTATGATCCACTATTTCTGAAATACTTGTATTATCAAAACATACAACCGGTGTACCACAGTACATTGCCTCTGCAAAAGTTTTAGGCCAGGCATCATGAATTGAAGATGCCACAAATAAGTCTGCACTGGAATACACTTCATTCAAAAGATTTGTTTCATTTATAAATCCCATTGATTTATACTCTATTCCTATTTCGTCCAAAACCTTATGAGACCAAAATTTTCCAAATATTAATAAAAAATATTCCTTTTTATTAATTTGTCTAAGTGCATCTACAAATAAATTCCAACCTTTTCTTTTACTTTGTGGGTTTTGGGCTCCATATAAAATTATTTTTTTTTTTGTGAAAATTTTCAAATTATTTCTAGCTTTATCTTTTGAAAGACTATTAAAATTTTTTAAATCTATATTGTTGTCTATTTGCATTATTTTTTTATTTTTTAATATCTCGCTTTGCTCAGCTATTCTTTTCATCCATTTACTCGTAGTTACAAACTGAATATTTTCTTTAAAACAATTCTTCTTAAATCTTCGCACAAATTTAGCTAAAAAACTTCTTTCATATTTTTCGAAGTCCATTTTATAGTGTGAGCCTCCAGTTAATGGCCACATATCCCTTATTGTCCATACAACAGGTTTTTTAATTTTAGAAATTGATTTAAGATTTATAAAACCTTCACCTAACCAGTGAATATGAATTATATCAGCTTCTTTATATTCCTTTATTTTGGTTAAATCAAAACCAAAGAAGTTAAATGTAAATGTTTCACGCGGACTGTGTAAAAAAATTGTTTTTAAAGTTTTTTCAATTAAAATAAAAATATTTTTCAGCACATTTGAATAAAGGCTTTTATTAAGGTAAATAAAATTTTCATTATTAACATTTTTATTATTTTCATCGTTTAGTATTTTGGAGTTTATTTTTAATCCTAATAAAGCTTTATGAAAAATATAAGCTCCTTTAAATACACCATTGCTTTTTTTACCACCAACAATATGCAAGACATTGATTTTTTTCTCTTGTTCAGTCATTATTAAATCACTTAATTGTACTTTATCTTAAATTTATATATTAGCAAAATTCCATCAAAAAATTTTAGGTACAATTTATTTTTTTTAAATTTATATTCTTTATTCATATCGAAATTTTTTTGTAATAATCTAGATCTATAGAGATATATTTTTTTTTTCTTTAAAACAATAAATGCTGGATAGTTTTTTTCTGAGGATGCTCTAATGATATTATGAGCATATAATTTGCTGCTTTTTGAAATATTAATTCGACTATCATTTTTGGATCTTTGTTTCCAAAATTTTTTTTGTTTAGTGGAAAAATTGATTAGTTTTTTTCTTTTAATTATATGATCAATTGAGTCTATACATAGCTTTGGAAATAAGCTATTTGCTTTTAATTTAACTATATCCAAATTATCATTTTTATTTATCTTAAAAGATTTCTGTAAGATTAAAGGACCACCATCAATTTTTTCATTCATCTTAATTGAACTAATATATATTTTACTTTCTCCATTAATAATTTGCCAATTTAATGGCGAGCCACCTAAATAATGCGGGACTCTTCCACCATGAATATTAATCGAGCAATATTTTGGGATATTTATTATTTCTTTTTTTATTATTTTTGGGAACCCACAACATAAAATAAAGTCTGGTTTTTCCTTAGCTAGTTTTGTAAATAATTTTTTTGATTTTTCAAAATAAATTATTTTTTTATTAAATCTTTTTATTTTTGAAATTAAATTTTTTGTTAAAAATTTTTTGGAAAGAACAATCAGATTTATCTTATATTTTTTTTTTAATCTTTTTATTATATTTATTGATCTTTCGTTGTTTGTAAAAATTATAATTTTTTTCATTAATTTATACTTACAAAATAAATTTTTAGTTTGACTTCCAAACTTTAATAAGTGAAATACATAAAAAAATCTGTTTTTTCAATCTTATCAAATAAATGGTAAACTTTTTATTAAAAAAATCCTATCAAATTGATAATCTTAAAATCTTAAAATTTAAAGATTTGTGGGGATCAAATGGCGTGTTCACCACAATTAGACTTATTGGAAAACCAGGAAAACTTGTTTTATTTCAAAGCCATATTAATGGATTAATAAAGTCTCTCAAGAAATACAAGATTTATTCTCAAAATTTAGAAAAAATTATAAGACATTTAATTGAATTAAACATTAATAAAAATATCAAATATGATCATTTATTGCGAGTTGCTTTAACAAGTAAAATTATATCAATTTCAATACGTAAACGGATTAAACCTAAAAAAAATTTTGAACTTAAAGTTATTAATTACAGAAGAACTGATCCTAAAACAAAAAATCTTTATTATAAAAAGATTCTTAAAGAATTAAATAAATATAACTCAAGTAAAACTGACATAGCTTTAGTTTATAGGGGGAAAATTTTAGAAACCTGCACCTCAAATATTTTATTTTTCAAAAATAGAGAGTACTTTTCACCAAAAAATAATTGCTATATTGGAAACACAATTAACTATTTAAAAGGTAAGATTAAAATTTCATTTAAAGATATTTATTATAAAGATTTGAAAAAATTTGATGAAATTATGTTAATAGGCTCAGGAAAAGGTGTGACATCTGTCAAATTTATCAAACAAATGAATTGGAAGAGTAAAAATAATTTCGGATATAAAAAAGTGAAGAAATATTTAAATTTTTAATCGTTATGAATGATCCAAACAATCCTTGTATATTCTGTAAAATTAATCGGAAAGAATTAATATTTGAAAATGATTACGCATATGCTTCTTCTGATAGTTATCCCATTTCAAAGTTACACTCATTAGTTGTTCCAAAAAGATGTGTAGAAAATTATTTTGAATTAGATGAAAAAGAAATATTAGCTTGTAATGACCTTATTAAAAAATTAAAAAAAAAAATAATGAAAAAAGATAAATCAGTTGAGGGTTTTAATATAGGAACAAATGCTGGAAAGGTTGCAGGCCAATCTATTTTTCATTGTCATATACATGTGATTCCAAGAAGAAAGGGGGATGTTGATAATCCACAAGGAGGAGTTAGAAGTGTTATACCTTCAAAACAACATTATACTCGAAAAATTAAAAAATAATGTTCTTATTGGTCAAATAGTGCGCTTTAATCACTGTTGAACTATTTTTTTAAGTATAATAGTAATAATAAAATTTTTATAAAAATATGTTTACAACCAATCCATTTGCAATTTTAGCAGAATCAATTCCAATGATGGCAATTCAATCTTTTGTCATTGTTATGGTTGGGCTAGTTATTTTAGGCACGGTATTGGATATGATACATAAAAAAAATGTTAAATATTTTTTCAATAATGCAAAAAAAGCAAAAAAATCGGCCAAAAGAGAGTTGGGAACAGGTGAAAGGTTGGCAGTTATTGTTAAAACAATAATTCATGATATTGGAACTACAGCAGAGCTAGGTTGGGGCAAAAGAAGAATTGCACATGTCCTAGGAATGTATGGGACAATCCTTTTTTGGATTGGTTCTGCTGCAATGATATTTTTTTATACTGATTCTCAAACTCCAAATGTTTGGCCAGTTCTTTGGCATGTTGGAGCAATAATGACTTGTTTAGGTGGATATTGGTTTTGGCTTTTTTTAAGAGTAGATGTTGCAGCTGAAGCAAATTCAGTATTTAGAATAATTACTGCAGATTTATTTGTTTTAGCACTATTAGCTTCTGCTACTTTTGGTTTAATTTGGTCTTACTTACAGTTTAATCAAATGGTTGGATGGGACACTTTATTTCTAGTGCTTTTTGGGGTTTCAAATATAGTTTTATTCGGGGGCGTTTATTGGTCTAAGTTCGCTCACATGTTTTACAAACCTGGAGCAGCGATACAAAAAAATTTGGCTGAAGCTGATGGTTCAAGAGATAATCTTCCCCCACCAGCAGATGCGCCAGAGCAGTTTGGGCTTGGCATAAAAAGAGAAGAGCCAAAACACTATTAATATGTTAGAATTTAAAAAGGAGATAAAATAAATGTCAACATTTGTATACATGACTAGATGCGATGGTTGTGGTCACTGCGTAGATATCTGTCCTTCAGATATCATGCACATCGATAAAAATATTAGAAGAGCAAAAAACATTGAGCCAAATTTTTGTTGGGAATGTTACTCTTGCGTAAAAGCTTGTCCTAATCATGCGATAGATGTAAGAGGGTATGCTGACTTTGCTCCGATGGGTCACAGCGTTAGAGTTAGAAGAGAAGAAGAAAAAGGAACGATTTCTTGGAAAATAAAATTCAGAAATGGAACAGAAAAAGATTTTGTATCTCCGATAACAACAAAGCCATGGGGAAAATTCATTCCAAAACTTGCTGATGGTGATAAACCTAATCAAGGGGAAATTAATTCTCAGATACTTTATAACGAACCTCACGGTTTAAATACTGATAAAGATCTTCCAACTTTAGATAAGAACTCCTTTAAAAAAGGAGTTTATTATTAATGCCAAAAAATAAAACTGTCTTTGAAGATTGTGATGTACTAGTTGTTGGTGGTGGTATGGCAGGTACAGGTGCTACTTTTGAAGCTAGACACTGGGGAAGAAATTTAAAAATCATTTGTGTTGAAAAAGCAAACATCGATAGAAGTGGTGCAGTTGCTCAAGGATTATATGCAATTAATTGTTACATGGGAATGCAGTGGGGAGAAAACCAACCTGAAGATCACGTACGATATGCTAGAAATGACTTGATGGGATTAGTTAGAGAAGATTTAGGTTATGACATGGCAAGACATGTAGACTCAACTGTTCATATGTTTGATGAATGGGGATTGCCTATGATGAAAAATAAAGAGACAGGTAGATATCAAAGAGAAGGAAAGTGGCAAATAATGATTCACGGTGAAAGTTACAAGCCGATCGTTGCTGAAGCTGCCAAAAAATCCGCTGATAAAATTTATAATAGAATAATGATAACTCATCTTCTTAAAGATGAAGAAAATGAAAATAGAGTCGCTGGAGCAGTTGGTTTTAATATGAGAACTGGCGACTACCATGTATTTAAAGCTAAAGCAGTAATTATAGCTGCTGGTGGAGCATCACATATATTTAAGCCTAGAGCAGTTGGCGAAGGTATGGGAAGAACTTGGTATGCACCTTGGAGTAACGGTTCTGCATACGCGTTACCGATAGCAGCTGGCGCTAAAATGACACAAATGGAAAACAGAATTGTTCTTTGCAGATTTAAAGATGGTTACGGTCCAGTTGGTGCATATTTTTTACATTTAAAAACTTACACGCAAAATGCCAACGGGGAGAACTATGAAAAGAAATGGTATGACGCTACCAAAAAACTTGTTGGAGAATACATAGATCATCATCCAACCCCAACTTGTTTAAGAAATCATGCGTTTATTCAAGAGGTAGCAGCAGGTGGTGGACCAATCCACATGGTAACTAAAGAAGCTTTTCAAGATCCTCATTTGGAAACTGTTGGTTGGGAAAACTTTTTAGGTATGACAGTTGGCCAAGCCGTAGTTTGGGCTTCACAAAACATAGATCCAAAGTATACTAATCCAGAATTAACAACCTCAGAGCCTTATGTTATGGGTTCACACGCAACATGTTCAGGAGCATGGGTAAGCGGTCCAGAGGACATTGCACCAGATGATTATTTCTGGGGATATAACAGAATGATGTCTGTAGAGGGTTTATTTGGAGCAGGGGATACTGTTGGAGGAAGTGCTCACAAGTTTTCATCAGGTTCTTTCACTGAAGGAAGATTGGCCGCAAAAGCTGCTGTCAAATACATTGAAGATAAAAAAGCCAACAATATTAAAGTAAGTGAGAAGCAGTATAACGATTTAAAAGAGGTAATCTATAAACCTCTAGAAAATTATACAGTTGGAAGAAATGAAATAACTGGAGGTACAGTTTCACCAAGTTATATTTCACCTATACAAGGCCTACAAAGACTACAAAAAATTATGGATGAATATTGTGGTGGTATCACTAACAACTATATGACAAATGATAACCTCCTAAAAAAAGCTTTAGAATTATTAGATTGGCTTCAAGAGGACCTAGAAAATGTAGGGGCCGAGGATTATCACCAGTTGATGAGAGCCTGGGAGCTGAAACATAGAGCTTTAACGTCTCAATGTGTTACTGAACATACTCTGTTTAGAGAAGAAACTCGTTGGCCCGGATATTACTATAGAGGCGACCATATGAAATTAGATGACGAAAATTGGCATTGTTTAACAGTATCAAGAAGAGATCCTGAAACAGGTAAGTTCACAATGGAAAAAAAACCTGTTTATCACATAGTAGACGACAAAGAGAAAAAAAAGGCATCTTAAAAGGACTTCTAAATTATGAGCTTCACATCAAAGACTGATGATGAAATTATAAAATTGGCTAATCCAATATGGCTAAATCTAATTAAGTCCTCAAATATGAAAGATTACGGTGGTTTTACCAGAGATTTTTCATCACAAATGCTCTATGGAGCAAATGAGGTTGAATTAGGTAAACAATGGGCCAGCAATAAACTAATCTCAAGTTTAACAGATAATTTTAAAGCTTTTGGCTGCTTAAGACGAGGAATGCACGTGACTGTTTTATTTAAACAGACTAGCACTACAGAAGAAGGCGAGTTCCTAGGAAGACTTGTTCTTGGAGAAGAGGGTGGTTCTGTGAAGGTATTTGGAGCAACTATTTTTTAAAAAATTCTTGCAAAGATCCTTATTAGGGTGTACTTGATTAGTATGCTTGAATATTTCCAAAAATCTACAAACTCTTTCAAGCACATATTTAACTTAAAAATTTTATCAAATATAAATACTAAAATTGCTATTTATATAGGTTTAGCAGCATACTGGGTAGTAATGTTATCTAGTACTTTTTTTGGATTTTAAATATCAAACAGTTGACTTTAATAATTTTGAGGAATAATTAATCCCAATGGAGTTCTTTCTTCCTATTGCAGAAGTAAATGTAAGCTTACCTTTTATCTTTTTTTTAAGTTTAGTCGTTGGAATTTTATCAGGTTTATTTGGTGTTGGTGGTGGTTTTTTAATGACCCCTTTCTTAATTTTCTTAGGAATTCCGCCAGCTTATGCAGTTCCAAATGAAGCAAATAATATTCTTGGTACATCTATATCAGGTTCTACCACTCATTATTTGAAGGGTACTCTTGATTATAAAATGGGTTTAATGATTGTAGTTGGTGGTGCTATGGGAACCATCCTAGGTATTTTAACTTTCACTTATTTTCAAGATATTGGCAAAATCAATATCGTTATTTCATTAGCATATATGTATATACTGGCTATCATCGGGACCATGATGCTGGTTCAAGGTGTAACAGAAATCGATAGAGCTAGAAAAAAAATTATTGTTAAAAAAAAATTACACGATCATAATTGGTTACAAGGTTTGCCTTTTAGAATGAGGTTCAAAAAATCTAAACTTTATGAAAGTGCCTTTACTCCAATTATCATGGGATTTATTGTAGGTTACATAGCAGCTATACTTGGTGTTGGTGGAGCTTTTATACTTGTTCCTGCGATGATTTATATTATCGGAATGCCCACTAAATTAATTCCCGGAACTTCTTTATTTGTAACTATATTTATAAGTGCAATAGTTACAATCCTTCATGCGTTTAACTACGGAACAATTGACCTAATATTAGTTACAGTTTTAATTTTAGGCTCTATACTTGGGGTTCAAATAGGTCAAAAGATTGGAGAAAAAGTAGATAGCTCTCAGTTTAAAACTATTTTAGCAATGCTTTTGTTATTAGTTGGTATAGCGATAGCATACGATACTTTCTTTGTAGAGGAGATAATTAAAGAGACATCAAGTAACGGATCAAAAACATTAGGACCAATCTCCCAATTTGTAAGAGATTTATCTAAAAATGTTCCAGTTCTTTATGGATTGTTTTCAATTGTTTTAGCTCTTGTACTAGGTGTCGGTGCGGCAATTTTGAGAAGATTTTTATCAAATCTTAAAAAGAAATTTGTATACACTGCACCACCTGCTTCACAAAAGTAGTTTAATTTTATAGAATGGATTGTAAAGTAATTAAAATGAAAAAAATATTTTTCTTATTACTAATTATATTACCTTTTAATTTAGCTGTAGCTGAAAAACAAACAACATTCGATAATGATGTTTTTAAAAAAGCTCAGTCAGATGGAAAGACTGTAGTCGTAAGTTCATGGATAAAATATTGCACATCATGTGCCAGTCAAATGAAAGCATTGAAAGATGTTGAAAAAGATTTTGATAACTTACTTTATCTTACATTTGATGTTTCAAACAGGGAAATTGCCAAACAACTAAATATTCAGTTTCAAACTACTCTTGTAATTTATAAAAATAATAAAGAGGTCTACAGAAGTTTAGGTGAATTAAGTAAAGATAAAATTTATAAAGCTATTAACTCTGTAATTTAATTAAGCACTCCTATATAACTTAGTCATTACAAATTCCTTATGGCCTAGTGCCTCAGCACAAGTTAGTCTTCCATTTGCAACTTTAATAGTTGATTTAATCAATTCGTCACCAGCCTGATCAAGATTCATTTCTCTTGATAATATTTTTGAAACATCAACATCAATATGTTCACTCATAGTTTTTGCAGTTAACGGATTAGCTGTAAGCTTAATTACTGGCTCAATAGGATTGCCAATTATGTTTCCTTGGCCAGTTGGAAATAAATGAATATTAAAACCTCCAGCAGCTTGAAGAGTAACACACTCAGCAGCAGCTGATGATGTATCCATAAAATACAATCCTTTTCCTTTAGTTGGTTCCTCCGCTGGTTCTAATACATCTATAAACTTTCTAGAACCTATTTTTTGAAAATTTCCAAAAGCCTTTTCTTCAATTGTGGTAAGACCCCCAGCAATATTCCCTGCCGTTGGTTGACTTTCTGACAAATCATTTGTTGCTTCTTTTAAAATAAAATCATTGTATGAACTCCAAGTTTTCATAAACTTATCTTGAGCTTCTTTTGTTTTACCACGTTTTGCACACACTGTTTCAGCTCCAGTTAATTCTGATGTCTCACCAAAACATAAATGTACTCCAAGTGGCTCAAGTTTATCCATTAAATTTCCAACAGTAGGATTAGATGCGAGCCCTGAAGTTGTATCAGACTCTCCACATTTTACTGATATCCATAAATCACTTATTGGACATTCCTCTCTTTGTTTTTCGGATGCCCACATTGAAAATTCTTGAGCTTTTTTTGAAACTTTTGCAATCGTGTCGATATCACCAACACCTTCTATACTAAAACCCTCAACTGGTTTTCCAGTTTTTGCGATTGCATCAACAATTCTTTTGGTCCATTTAGGTTCAATACCAATTACAATTACAGCAGCTACATTTGGATTTCTACCTGTTCCAATCATTGTTCTAAAATGAAGTTCTAAGTCCGCTCCAAATTGTAATCTGCCATATGAGTGTGGGAGTGCTATTGTACCTTTAATATTATTAGCAACTGCTTCAGCACAAGCATTCGAAATATCATCTACTGGAAGAATGATTACATGATTTCTTGTTCCCGCTCTCCCGTTTTCTCTTTTAAAACCTAAAAAACTTTCTGGAATTTTCATCTTACCACTTTTTTGTTTTTACATTATGGACGTGAACATGATCGCCTTTTTTAATTGATTTGACAACCTTTCCTATATCATGCCCATATTTGATTATAGTGTCGCCTTCTTTAAGATCTTGTAATGCTATTTTATGGCCCAACGGTATTTCAGCCTCAGATTTTACTTTAGATGAAGAGTCGTCTTCCATTATCCAGCATCCACAATCTTGTCCTTTAGTGACTTTTTCGATGACAATTACACCAACATTGTCTTTTTTATCGTGTATAATTATATCTGTTTTAGCCATTGTGACGATTTCTTAGTAGAAACTTGCTAAGAATTTATATATTAATCATGCGATTGCAAACAAAATTGTAGAGAATTTTTATGACCAAAATGACCACGGAAGAAGCTTTTATCAAAGTTCTTCAAATGCATGGTGTTGAGCATGCATTTGGAATTATTGGTTCTGCCTTTATGCCCATTTCAGATTTATTTACAAAAGCTGGAATAACTTTTTGGGATGTTGCTCACGAAACTAACGGAGGCTTAATCGCAGATGGTTACACTCGAGCAACTGGAAAAATGTCAATGGTGATCGCTCAAAATGGTCCGGGCATCACTGGTCTAGTTACTCCTATTAAAACAGCTTATTGGAACCATACACCTTTATTGCTTGTGACACCACAAGCTGCAAATAAAACTATGGGTCAAGGTGGTTTTCAAGAAGTGGAACAAATGAACTTATTTAAAGACATGGTTTGTTATCAAGAAGAAGTCAGAGATCCATCAAGGATGGCTGAAGTATTAAATAGAGTAATTGAAAAGGCTTTAAGAGGATCTGCACCAGCACAAATAAATGTACCAAGAGATTATTGGACACAAGTTATTGATATAGAACTTCCACCTATTGTAAGATTTGAAAGACAAGGTGGTGGAAAAGATTCAATTGAAAGAGCCTCAAATTTATTATCAAAAGCAAAGTTTCCTGTAATTCTATCAGGTGCAGGAGTAGTCATTGGTGGAGCGATTGAAGAATGCAAAAAATTAGCAGAGAAATTAGATGCGCCAGTTTGTAATGGTTATCAGCACAATGATAGCTTTCCAGGAAGTCATCCTCTGTCTGTTGGACCTTTAGGTTACAACGGTTCGAAAGCAGCCATGGAATTAATTTCAAAGGCTGATGTTGTTCTTGCATTAGGAACGAGATTAAATCCTTTTTCAACTTTACCAGGTTATGGTATCGACTACTGGCCAAAAAATGCAACGATAATTCAAGTAGATATGAACCCAGACAGAATAGGTTTAACAAAAAAAGTTACAGTAGGAATATGTGGAGATGCAAAGCAGGTTGCGCAACAAATTTATGATAAACTTTCATCTGATGCTGGTAATTCGGGTCGAGACGAGAGAAAAAATTTAATTCATAAAACTAAATCTGCTTGGCTACAAACTTTAGCTGGGCTCGATCATGAAGAAGATGATCCTGGAACAGTTTGGAATAAAGAAGCAAGAGAAAGAGATAAAGACAGAATGTCTCCAAGACAAGCATGGAGGGCGATACAGGATGCACTACCTAAAGATGCAATAATTTCGAGTGATATTGGAAATAACTGTGCGATTGGAAATGCTTATCCAACTTTTGAAAAAGGTCGAAAGTATTTAGCACCAGGTTTATTTGGACCGTGTGGTTATGGATTTCCAGCAATTTTAGGTGCAAAAATTGGATGTCCGGATACACCAGTTATTGGTTTTGCTGGTGATGGTGCCTTTGGAATAAGCATGAATGAAATGAGCTCTTGCGCAAGAGAAGAGTGGCCAGCTATTACCATGGTTATATTTAGAAATTATCAATGGGGTGCTGAAAAAAGAAATTCTATATTGTGGTTTGATGATAACTTTGTTGGAACTGAACTTGATCCGAAACTGAGTTATGCAAAAGTTGCTAACGCATGTGGCTTAAAAGGTGTCACATGTAAAACAATGGAAGAAACAACCAAAGCGATTAAACAATCTTGCGAGGATCAAAAAAAAGGAATTACCACTTTCATAGAAATTATTCTAAATCAAGAATTAGGCGAGCCGTTCAGAAGAGATGCAATGAAAAAACCAGTTGAGGTCGCTGGTATTCAAAAAAAAGATATGAAACCTCAAAAATCATTAATTTAATTTGAAAAATACAGAAATAAAAATTGGTTCTAATAAAAGTTTTGGAATAGTTTTTTTTATAGTCTTTTTATTAATTGCACTTTATCCTTTAATAAATAATGACGACTTAAGGATATGGTCCTTGATTATTGCGATAATTTTTTTGATTTTGGGACTGATAAACTCTAAAGTTTTGACACCTTTAAATAAACTTTGGTTTAAGTTCGGATTGTTGTTAGGAAAAGTAATATCACCAATAATAATGGGTATAATATTTTTTTTGGTAGTCACTCCTACCGCTTTAATAATGAGAATAATTGGCAAAGATCTACTAAACTTAAAATTTAATAATAAAAAATCTTATTGGATTGAAAAAACAGGTCCAAAGAGTAAAATGAAAAATCAATTTTGATATGAGTTTTATAAAAGAGTTTTGGGAATTTTTAAGAGTTAGAAAAAAATACTGGCTTTTGCCAATTATATTAGTTCTTGTTTTATTTGGAGGATTAATTGTATTAACACAAGGTTCTGCAGTAGCACCGTTTATTTATACAATTTTTTAAAGTGAAATCAATTTTAGGTATCTCTGCATTTTACCATGATAGTGCAGCTAGTCTTTTAAAAGATGGGAAAATTATAGCGGCAGCTCAAGAAGAGAGATTTACCAGAAAAAAACATGATCCAAGCTATCCCTATCATGCAATAGAATTCGTTTTGAAATATGCAAACCTGAGATTAAGTGAAGTAGACCAAATTGTTTTTTTTGAAAAACCATTTTTAAAATTTGAGAGACTATTGGAAACTTATGTTGCTTTTGCACCACGCGGTTTTATTTCATTCGCCAAGGCTATGCCACTATGGATCAAAGAAAAACTTTTTCAAAAAAATTTCCTATTTAATAAACTAAAAGTTCATGACAAAGATTATAAATCGGATCAAAATATTTTTTTTTCTGATCATCATCTAAGTCATGCAGCAAGTGCTTTTTTTCCATCTCCCTTTAAAGAAGCAGTGGTTCTAACCGCAGATGGTGTTGGTGAATGGGCAACTACCACTGTAGCAGTTGGAAAAGAAAATAACTTAGAAATAAAAAAGGAAATTCATTTTCCACATTCTCTTGGACTACTCTATTCTGCATTTACTTATTACACAGGTTTTAAAGTTAATAGTGGAGAATATAAGTTAATGGGTTTAGCACCATATGGGGAACCTATTTATGAAGATAAGATTAAAAAGTTAGTTGATATTAAAGAAGATGGAACTTTTAGATTAGATCAAAAGTATTTTAATTATGCAACTGGTCTTACAATGACCAATGATAAATTTGATGATTTATTTGGTCAAAAACCACGAGATCCTCGAAATGAAAAAATTACTCAATTCCATATGGATATAGCTGCCTCTATTCAAAAAATAACAGAAGAGATAATGATAAAATTAGCTAAATCTATACGTAAAGATTATGGTATTAAAAATTTATGTTTAGCTGGAGGTGTAGCATTAAATTGTGTTGCTAACGGTAAAATTCTTAAAGAAAAGATTTTTGATAATATTTGGATTCAGCCTGCAGCAGGGGATGCCGGAGGCTCTTTAGGAGCAGCATTAGCACTTTGGTATATCGAACAGGGCAATAAAAGAGATATAAATTTAAATGATGATATGAAAGGTTCTTATTTGGGACCAGAGTTTACCGAAGAAGAGATTGAAAAAGAACTTAAATCAATTGGCGCTAATTACGAAAAGTTGAATTATGAGGATTTAATAAGCAAAACTTCTGAATTTCTATCAAATGAAAAAGCTATTGGATGGTTTCAGGGAAGAATGGAATTTGGCCCAAGAGCATTGGGTGGCAGATCTATATTAGGTGACGCAAGATCTGACAAGATGCAAAAAAATTTAAATTTAAAAGTAAAATATAGAGAAAGCTTCAGACCTTTTGCTCCCTCAGTTTTAAGAGAAGATTTAAAAGAGTGGTTTGATATGAATGTTGAAAGCCCTTACATGTTACTAGTTGCATTTATAGATTCAGACAAAAAAATTGAAATGACTAGAGAACAAAAAAAACTTTTTGGTATAGATAAACTAAACTTGAGGAGATCTCACATTCCAGCTGTTACACATGTCGATTACTCTGCAAGAGTTCAAACAGTAAATAAAAAAAATAATAAGCGATATTATGATTTAATATTTAAATTTAAGGAAAAGACAGGATGCCCGGTTGTTGTAAATACTTCGTTTAATGTGAGAGGAGAACCAATTGTATGCACACCGACTGATGCATTTAATTGTTTTATGGGAACAGAATTAGATTACCTTGTAATTGGAAATTGTATTTTAGATAAAAAAAAACAGAATTCAAAGTTAAGAAAAGATTATACAAAGAAATTTGAGCATGATTAGAGACAAATTTGTGCATTTTAAATATTTTTTTTTCAATTAAATTAATTAAATGAATTTTTCTAAAAGAAACTTTATTAAACTCTTTAGTCTAAGCACTTTATTTGTTTTAACAAATTTTAAATATTTATTTGCTGCTACAAAAAAAATTATAAATCAAAATCTTACAAACCAACAAAAAGATATTATGTTTAATCAGGGAACTGAAAGGGCCTTTACAAGTTCTTTATTAAATGAAAAAAGAAAAGGCACTTATCATTGCGCAAACTGTGGGGCCTTACTATTTGACTCAACTGCAAAGTATGACAGCGGAACTGGTTGGCCATCTTTCACAGAGGCAGTTCCAGGAGCCTTTAATACAAAGGTAGATTATTCTTTTGGAATGAAAAGAATTGAATATCATTGTGCAAATTGTGGAGCACACCATGGTCATGTATTTGCTGATGGTCCAGGTAAAACTGGCAAGAGATTCTGTAATAATGGTCTTTGTTTAATCTTTAAACCGTCTCAATAATGTTAGATTATTGCATTATCGGATCTGGTATCTCTGGATCTACAATTGCTAATTACTTAAAGAAAAATTATTCAATTAAAGTTTTTGATAAAGCTAGAGGTGTTGGGGGTAGAAGTTCTTTCAAAAGGTATAAAGGCAATATAGGTTTTGACCACGGTCTTCAATATTTATCCCCCAGATCAAAGGAATTTAAATCTTTTACCAATAAACTTATCAAAAAAAAGGTTCTAAAACATTGGAGGGGAAATCATGAATTTTTAAATCAGAAAGTCAAAAGAGACAAAAAACACACTAAGCTAATTGGCGTTAAAGGAAATAACGATATAAGTAAATTTTTATTAAAAAAAATTAGTTGTAATTTTCAATCAGAACTATCTGAAATAAAAAGACAAAAAGATTATTGGTGTCTTAGATTTAAAGATAATAAGCATATTTATTCAAGAAATTTAATATTATCAATTCCTTTTCCACAAGCAAAAAAACTTTCATCTAAATTCGTTAAAACAAAACTTTTTAAAAATAAAGTAATAATGAATTCAAGTCTCACAGTTTTACTTATGACCAACAAAACAGAAATTAAAGCGAGCAGTTTTTTTACCAATGACAAAGTTTTAGGATGGGTTTCTAAAGAAAATTCAAAAAAAAGATTTAAATGTAATAAAGACTTATGGGTACTTCAAAGTACATTTGAATATGGAAAAAAACATACTGATAACTACAGAAATAAAAAAAAATTTTACACAAATGTTTTAATCAATAAATTTAAAAAACTCACAAAAATTAAAATCAGAAAGATATATTTCACCCATATACATGGGTGGAAATATTCTTCTAATTCAAAACCTTTAAACATACAAAGTTACTGGGATAAAAAAATTGGTCTTGGATTTTGTGGTGATTGGTTTGGAGGCCCTAGACTTGAAAATGGATGGTTGAGTGCCACCGATCTATATAATAAAATAAGTGAATAAAACAATGTCCGGAAAAATCTTAATATTTACGGATTTAGATGGAACCTTGCTTAACAGAGATACGTTTGAATTTGGGACCATTAAAAAATATATTAAATATTTATTATCTAAAAACATTTCCATAATACCCAATTCAAGCAAAACAGAGTCTGAAATTTTAGAATTTAATAATGAATTAGGGGAGGATTTACCCTTTATTTCAGAAAATGGTGCGGCCGTCCACAACATGGATCTTATTAATCAAAGTTTACCAAAAAAAATTATCTTAAGTAGAGAAAAAAATGAGTTATTAAAAATTTTTAAATCAAAAATAAATGATAAACTTATCTCTAAATGTAAATTTGTTCTGAGTCTTAAAGAAAGTGAAAAATCAAAAATATTTGGGTTATCTGGGAAAAAATTAAGTTCTGCATTAAAAAGAGAGTTTTCAATTCCTATTTTATTTGAGGGTAACAAAAATGAGAAAATTAATTTATCTAAATTGATAAAAGATAGTGGTCTAACTCTTCAAGATGGTGGTAGAGTTACAAACTTATGTGATAATGTAAGCAAAGCATTAGCAATGAAAAACGTCATAAGAATTTTTAGAAAAACAGAAAAACAAAATTTATCAGTAATTGGCGTAGGTGATAATCTTAACGATTTAGAGATGCTTAAAAATTGCGATATAGCTTGTTTAGTATTTAATGACAAATTTAAATTAGAAAGAATTAATATTGATAACTGCCTTGTTTCAAAAAAACCTGCACCGGAGGGCTGGCAAGAGGTTGTCAATTTGGCGCTGGATAAAATTAAATAATATTACTAATATAATTTTATGGGTGATTTTTCTCAAAATGGAATTGTTTCGACTCTTCATGACTTTAAAACTAAGTCAACTGAACAAATCGAAAAAGAGTTACTAGAATTTTCAAAAGAAAGAAAAATGGAATTGATATTGCCTTGTCTTTACTCAGAATTAGAAGGAGAGGCGCTACCAAAAATTGTAAGTGAGATAAGTAAAACAAAATATTTAAATCATATTATCATTGGTCTAGATAAAGCAAATAAAAATCAGGCAAAAGATGCATGGAAATTTTTTAAAAATCTTAAAACTGATTTTACTATTTTATGGAATGATGGACCAAGACTTCAAAAATTAGATAAAGAACTAAAAGAAAAGAGTTTAGCACCAAATCAACCAGGCAAAGGTAGAAATGTTTGGTACTGTTTAGGAATGTCGATTGCAAGAGACACAGCTAGATCAGTTGCGCTCCATGATTGTGATATAAAAACTTATGATAGAAGGATGCTTGCAAAACTTTTTTACCCAGTTGTAAATCCAGTTTTTAATTTTGAATTTTGCAAAGGTTTCTACCCTAGAATAGCTAATGAAAAAATGAATGGAAGAGTTGCAAGACTTCTTGTAGCACCATTGTTGATTGCTTTAGAAAAAACAATCGGCACTAGTGACTATTTAAAATTTATGAAATCATTTAAATATCCTTTATCAGGTGAATTTTCATTTAGAAGAAATGTTTTATCTGAATTAAGAATTTCCTCAGATTGGGGTATAGAAGTTGGTGTTTTATCTGAAATGCAAAGAAATTTTTCACCAAATAATATTTGCCAAGTTGATTTGGCAGACACATATGATCATAAACATCAGGATCTTTCGTTAGATGATGAAACTAAAGGCCTATCTAAAATGTCAATAGACATAATCAAAACATTCATAAAAAAACTAGCAACACAAGGAAATTCATTTAGTAGAGAAACATTTAGATCTTTGAAGGCCACTTATTATAGATGTGCTTTAGATATGATAGATGCTTATGGAAGTGATGCGACGATGAATGGTCTGAAATTTGATTCTCATAACGAAGAAAAAGCAGTTGAATTATTTGCAATTAATATAATGAAAGCGGGAGATGATTTTTATGTAAATCCTATGGATACGCCATTTATACCAACATGGAGCAGAGTTAAAAGTGCTATACCAGATTTTCTAAATAAATTAAAAGAAGCAGTTAGTGAAGATAATAAAGACAACTCTTAATGTTATCTCAGCAAATCAAAAAAGATATAAAACGAAAATTAAATTTTATTTACAAATCAAATAAATCAAAAAAAAAACTTAAAATTTACGCTGATGAAATTTTTCAGGTTATAAATAGATATAATAATTTTGGAAAAAAAGGAAAAAAAATTAAAATTTCAGAAAAAACTACAGTTTTAATTTCTTATGGCGACAGTCTATTAGATGGCAATAAAGGAAAATCAATCAAAATTTTTAGGAAGTTTTATAAAAAAAACTTAGGTAATTTTTTTGAAATAATTCACTTTCTACCTTTCTATCCATCAAGTAGTGATAGTGGATTTGCAGTGAAAGATCATTATCAAGTAGATAAAAAATTAGGCTCTTGGTCTGACATTTATCAACAATCAAAAAGGACAAATATTATGGCAGACATAGTTATCAATCATGCATCTTCAAAAGGCTTATGGTTTAAAAATTTTTTGAGCAATAAATCACCAGGAAAAGAATACTTTTTAACCGTAGGTCAAAAATTTGATACTTCAAAAGTTATAAGACCAAGAGAAAATAAATTGTTAAAAAAGATAACTATATTCAAAAAAAATAATTTTATTTGGAGAACTTTTAGTGATGATCAAATTGATCTCAACTTCAAAAATCCAAAAGTTTTACTAAGATTTATAAAGATAATGATAAATCTATTAAATCATGGAGTTAATATTTTTAGACTAGACGCAATTGCTTATTTGTGGAAAAAGAGTGGCTCTAAATGTGTAAATTTGAAAGAAACCCACGAAATAATTAAATTACTGAGGACAATTTGTAATTCACTTAAAACTCAATCAATTATTGTTACAGAAACTAATTTACCAGAAAAAGAAAATTTGAGTTATTTTGGAAAAAATAATGATGAGGCTCAATGGATATATAATTTTTCTTTACCTCCATTATTGGTCCACTCATTTCTTTTTGAAGATAGTACCTACTTAAATAAATGGAATAAAAAACTCCCAAATACAAAAATGGGTAATAATTATTTAAATTTTGTAGCCTCTCATGATGGGATCGGTATGAGACCAGTTGAAGGATACTTAACAAAGGAAAAATTATCTCTGCTCTTTAAACGTTTGAAAAAGAATGGTGGGCAATTATCTCATAGAAAAATTCAAGGATCATCGAAAAAGGTATATGAAGCAAATATCACACTTTTTAACGCATTTCAAAAAACTGACTATGATAAAAAAGGTAGATTTTTCCTAGAAAGATATATATCTGCACACGCCATTATGATTGCTTTCGAAGGAGTACCTGCGATTTATTTCAATTCTATATTTGGAACTTCAAATGATGAATATAAATATATTATTTCAGGGAATAAAAGAGACCTGAATAGGTACAAGTGGAACAAAAAAAGATTAGATAATTTGTTAAAGGATAAAACTTCTAAGCAAAGCATATTTTATAAACAAATTTTAAATTTAATCTCAATTAAGAAACAAAATAAAGCATTTCATCCCAACGCAAAAAGAGAGAATTTAAATATGGGAAAAAAAATATTTTGTTTTAAAAGAACAAGTTTGGATAAAAAACAGATTATATACAATATTACTAATTTATCTTCAAAATATCAGAAATTTAAATTTAACTACAAATTTAGCAAATACAAAAACTTGTTGGATAAAACTAACATAAGTCAAAAAACAGAACTGAAACCATTTGAAACTTTATGGTTATCAAATTAAGATATATTAAATTTTTTATTTAAAGTATGTCATCAATATTTTTAACCAAAAATACGTATAAAAAGGAAATAGTTTTTTTTCTTATTCTTTATATATCTTTAATAATAAGTTTCTTTTTGGGTGAAAACTCAACAGGTGGAGCCATAGGTGATTATATTAATCAAAAAAAAGCAAGCCAAGCTTTTGCTTCAGAATTTATAAAAACATTTTACGAGTATGACACATACGGTACAAGACATTCACCAATTTTGATTATTCTTTTATCTTTATTTGAAAAAATAAAACTCCCAGATGTTTTTATAAGACTGATACATCTTCATTTAGCTTTGTTTTTACCTTTTATTTTTTATAAATGTTTAACTGTAAAATTTAGTGAAATTGATAAAAAGATATTATTTTTTTTATCAAGTCTTATTTTTTTATCTCCGACTTTTAGAAGTTTGGCTATTTGGCCAGATAGTAGATTATTTGGTCTTATTTTATTTGCGATGAGTATCTATTATTTTCTTAAATTTGAAGAGAGTAAAAACTTTAAATTTGCAATATATAATGTTATTTTTTTAGCTTTAAGTGCTTACTTAAGTCCAAACTTTTCCGTTTTCTCAATATTTTTTTTTACAAAATTTGTATTAAATTACGGAATTTTATCGAAAAAAATTTTTTCCATAATTATAATTAATTTAGTTTTAGCTCTACCGATTTTTTATTACATATTTTTCCTTGATGTAAATTTTTTACTACAAACTGCAGCAATCGGGATTGAAGAGAACGAAAAAATAATTTTTAATAATTTATTCAATGACGTTTTAATTACTTTTTCAATTATTTTTTTTTATCTAATACCATTTGTTTTTTTCAAAATAATTAGAATTGAAAATATCTTAGATTTAAAAAATATTTTAATTTCAATATCAATTTTTATTATTTGTGTATTTTATTTTGATTATAATTATTTATATAGTGGAGGTGGTATTTTCTTTAAAGTATCTAATTTCTTTTTTAGTAATAATTA
>CACKGF010000004.1 GCA_902599625.1 uncultured Pelagibacteraceae bacterium
TAAATATATTTTATCAATTTTTGTTGCCCTACTTGTATTTACACATTCAAATGCTGCTGAAAAATGGGATATGGCTCTGGCTTATGGTGCTGGAAACTTTCATTCAGCAAACGCAACTGAATTTGCAAATAACGTAACAAAAAAAAGCAAAGGCAAACTCACTATAGTTACTCATCCAGGTGGTTCTCTATTTAAAGGTGGAGAAATTTTTAGAGCTGTTAGAACTGGTCAGGCTCCAATTGGAGAAAGGTTTATGTCAGCTTTAGGTAAAGAAGATCCATTACTAGAAATCGACTCACTTCCATTTTTAGCGACTTCGTATGGCGATGCTATGAAACTTTATAAGGCTTCAAAAGCTGAAATTGCAAAAAGTTTAGATAAAAAAGGACTTGTATTTTTGTATGCAGTTCCATGGCCAGCTCAAGGTTTGTACTCTAAAAAAGAAATTAATAGTGTAGCAGATCTTAAAGGTTTAAAATTTAGAGCTTATAACAGTGCAACTGTAAGAATCGCAGAGTTAACTGGAATGGCTCCAACTAAAATTGAAGCTGCTGAGATATCTCAAGCATTTTCAACAGGAGCTGTTGAGAGTATGATTACCTCTCCAACAACTGGTAAGAATAAAAAGATTTGGGAAAATGGTGTAAAATATTTTTATGACATTGCAGCATGGTTTCCAAAAAACATGATTATAGCAAACAAAGAGGCGTGGAATAAATTAGATAAGGCGACTCAAGATTTAATCATGAAAGAAGCAGCAGTTGCTGAGAGAAAAGGTTGGCAACTTTCTAAAATGGGAAATAAAAATGACAAAAAAGCTTTAGCTGATGCTGGCATGACTGTTGGTAAAGTTAATGCTGCTTTAAAATCTCATTTTGAAAAAGTCGGTCAAACAATGTCTAAAGAATGGGCTAGTAAAGCTGGTTCAAGAGGACAAACTGTTTTATCAAAATATTAACAATTTAAAATAAAAGGCCATCTATATAAGGTGGCCTTTTTAAATTATGTTAATCAAAATAGAAAACTTCCTTCAACGAGTTTATAAATTTTCAGGTATATTAGCAGCTATATTTCTCATACTTGTTGCAGTTTTTATTTTAATTGGAATATCGTCTCGAATTTTTGATTTTTACATAAGAGGTTTGTCAGAGTATTCAGGATATTGTATGGCTGCCTCAACTTTTTTTGCACTTGCTTATACATTTTCAGAGGGCGGCCACATAAGAATAACTTTATTTTTAGAAAAAATGGGTAGTCGACTAAAAAAGATATTTGAGCTTTGGTGCTTGTCCATTTCCTCAATTTTTTCTGGATTCCTTTTTTTCTATTTCAGTAAGATGTTATTTGTTTCTTATAAATTTCAGGAGAGAAGTGAAGGGGCTGATGAAATTTTAATTTGGATACCCCAGACAAGTTTGGCCTTTGGATCCTTTATTTTTTTTATATGTATTTTACATCATCTTTTAAAAGCTTTTAAAAATGACTGAAATTATATTAGCAATTTTTTTTATTACTGTTTTATTATTGTTTTTAAGTAGTGGTGTATGGGTTGCTCTAAGTATGATTGGTGTCTCAGCCATTGCAATGGAACTATTCACATCAAGACCGGTTGGTGATGCAATGGCAACAACAATTTGGGGAATGTCATCTTCATGGACACTTACTGCCCTTCCTTTATTTGTTTGGATGGGTGAAATATTATTTAGAACTAAATTATCTGAAAATCTTTTTGAAGGACTTTCTCCATGGATGCAAAAGCTCCCAGGAGGACTTATTCACGTAAATGTTGTCGGCTGTGCAATTTTTGCAGCCATTTCAGGTTCCTCTGCAGCAACAGTTGCAACTGTAGGTAAAATGTCTATACCAGAACTTCGTAAAAGAAATTATCCAGAAAAGATATTACTTGGAAGTCTAGCTGGGTCTGGAACCTTAGGTTTATTGATACCACCATCTATAATTTTAATAATTTATGGCGTAACAGTTCAAGAGTCTATTGCTAAGCTTTTTATTGCAGGAATTTTCCCTGGAATAATGATTGCTATTATTTTCATGACTTACGTTGTTATTTGGTCATTGATGAACAAAAATAAAATGCCTGTCTTGACAGAAGAAATTCCTTTTATTGAAAAAATAAAAAAATCAGGCAAACTAATTCCAGTAATATTGTTAATTGTATCCGTAATTGGATCTATTTACTCAGGTGTAGCCACTGCAACAGAAGCAGCTTCACTAGGGGTAGTTGGAGCATTAATATTATCTTTTTTTCAAAAAAGTTTAACAGTGGATTCATTTAAGAAGTCCTTATTAGGAGCAACCAAAACCTCTTGTATGATTGGATTTATTCTTGCTGGATCAACTTTTCTTTCACTAGCAATGGGCTTTACTGGATTACCGAGAAATTTAGCAATTTGGATAGATACAATGCAGCTATCACCTTACATTTTAATTATTGTTTTGATGATTTTTTATATAATTCTTGGAATGTTTTTAGACGGAATATCTGCAGTGGTTTTAACAATGGCAATAATTGAGCCAATGATCAGACAAGCTGGTTTTGATATGATTTGGTTTGGCATATTCTTAGTTGTTGTAGTTGAAATGGCACAAATAACTCCCCCTGTTGGATTTAATTTATTTGTCTTACAAGGGATGGCGGAAAAAGATATGGGATATATAGCTAGAAGTGCTTTCCCACTTTTTCTTTTAATGGTTCTAGCAACAGTAATAATTATTATATTTCCCGAAATAGCTCTATGGCTTCCTGAGAAAATGATTCAGAATATAAATTAATATTTAGACTCTTTTTTGCCTTCTATTACAAGTTTAAGTTCTTTGTACTCTTTACAATTACAATCTTTTAAAACGGCAAGTCTTTCTTTAGCTTTATCTAACCTATTAGTGACCACAAATAATTCCCCCATGTATTCGTTTATACCTACATGCTTAGGATCTAATTCAAGCCCCATCGAATAATATATTTCTGCATTTTCGTAATCACCAATTTTTCTATGTGCAAAGCCTAAATAGTTTAGTGTATCAGGGTCTGCAGGAAATTTTTTATTATGTTTTAATAAATATCCAATAGCTTTTTTGTAATGTTTTTGTGCTTTATCTGTTTTATTCTTTTTTTCAAATTTTTTTGCTTTATTTATCATTTTTTCTCCAATTTGGTATTGGCTTACTGGTTTAGCTTCACCACTACTAGATCCACCACTGCTACCTGCTGAAAAAACAGGACTAGTAATTAAAACAAATAATAAGGCAGTTAAAAATTTTTTGTACATCATTTAAATTTTTTTAATTCATCAAGTGGCATTAAGTCTAAGTTATTTTCTTTTAAATTTTCCTTAACCTTTAGAGCCGTTTCTAAGGATGAAAGATTATCTCCATGTATACATACTGAATCAATTTCACAAGGAATTTGTTTACCAGAGAGACAATTTAACGCTTGGTTTTTTACCATCTTTAAAACATGTTCTTGTGCCTCAATTGGATCTGTTATTAAAGCAGTACTTTTTTTTCTTGAAACTAAGTTTCCGTCATCTTCGTAATTTCTATCTGCAAAAATTTCACAAGCAACCTTCATTCCTAATTTTTTGGCAGACAACTCCATTTTTGAGCCTGTAGGAACTAAATAAATTAAGTCTTTGTTAATTTTGTAAATTGTTTTTGCAATAACGTTTGCCAACTCGATGTCCTCACATGCCATATTATTTAAAGCGCCATGAGGCTTAATATGAGATACACTGACCTCATTTTGTTGCGCGATTTCTTGAAGTATATGGTATTGTTCTTGAATAAGTTTCTCGATTTCAACTGATGAAAGATTAATTCTTTTTCTTCCAAAATTTTCAGGATCATTAAATGATGGATGTGCTCCAATACTTACACCTTTTTTTTTTGATATTTTTATAGTTTCTCTCATAGTATCTTCATCTCCCGCATGATAACCACAAGCAATATTTGCAGAATTGACTATACCTAATAGTTCAGGATCATATTTATTTGAGTGGTGTTTAGATTTCTCACCTAAATCACAATTAATATTAATTTCCATAATTTATGAGTTAAAGTATAACATGGCATGATCAAAAATATATACAATCTTGGCGACGCAGCTTTATATTGTGATTTTGGTGAAAGGGTAGATAAAGACACTAATCTTAAAGTAATAAATTATTTTAATGATATAAGAGAAAAAAAAATTACTGGGATAAAAAACATTGCACCTTCGTATAACAAATTAATAATTTATTTTGATTTAGAGCTTACAAACTATAAAAAGATAAAAGACACTGTAGAAAATCTAGATATTTCAACTTTTGATGAAACTAAAACAAAACTAGTAATGATACCAGTGTGTTTTGATGATGAGTTTGCACTTGACTTAGAAAGGGTTGAAAAAAGAGTGGGTTTAGGAAAAAAAGAGATAGTCAATCAATTAATATCTCAAAAATATTTTTGTTATATGACAGGATTTATTGCTGGCATGCCTTTCCTTGGTGATATTAAAGAAAAAATCAGATTAGATAGGCTTGAAACTCCAAGGGTTAAAGTACCTAAGGGCTCAGTAGGTATTACGGAACAATTCTGTAATATCTATACTTTTGAAAGTCCGGGTGGATGGAATATTATTGGTAACTCACCTAAAAAAATTTTTACTAAAGATCAAACTAAATTAACATTAATCGATCCAGGTGATGAAGTAGAGTTCTTCGAAATTTCAAAAAAGGAATATTCAAAATTTAATGAGTAAAAATAGTTTTAAAGTATTAAGACCTGGTATAAATACCACTTTTCAAGATTTAGGAAGAGATAACTTATATCATGTAGGCCTTCCATTTAGTGGAGCAATAGACAAAAGGAATTTTCTAATTGCCAACTCATTAATTACTAATAAAGATGATGATGCAGTATTAGAGTTTGCATACCAAGGACCCTTACTCGAATTTTCTGGAAGTCAAACCTCAATTGTAATCACAGGTAATGTTAATTTTAAGATAATTAAAAAAGACACCTCTGAAATAAAAGGTGAATGTTATAGAACTTACAATTTAAATAATAAAGACTGTCTTGATATTATATCAACTGAAAAGTCAGTCTATGGCTACCTTTCAGTAAAAGGTGGTTTTCAGATTAATAAATTTTGTAATAGTTATTCGACAACTGTTAGAGCTGAAGTAGGTCCTAATGATGGAAAAAAAATAGAGATTGGACAAACAATAATCTTAAATACTGTTAATAGCGCAATTGAAAAAAGTTTAGAATACTTAAACTCAAAAATAGAATTTATAAGAGTGATAAAGGGTACAAACTTTGATTACTTTTCAGAAGATTCAATCAAAGATTTTACAAGTAAAGATTTTATTGTTTCAAAACTTACCGATAGAATGGGAATGAGATTAAGTGGACCTAAAATTAAAAATTTAAAGAAAACAAACATCAAATCTGAAGGATTGGGAAAAGGAGTAATACAAGTTCCAGCTGATGGAGACCCCATAGTAATGCTTTCAGACCATGGAACAATAGGCGGTTATCCAAAAATTGCTGTTGTAATAAGTGCAGATTATGACAAGTTAGCACAATGCCCACCTGGAGAAAAAATCAAATTTAAAATTGTAAATCTTACAGAGGCAGAAAATTTATATAAAATTTATACTATGGAAACTAAGAACATAATTAATAAAATAAGATGAATTTTATAACAAGATTACCGGGTCCACTATTAGTTTTTTTTGGTGCCACTAGTTTAAGTTTTGGGGGAATGATTGTAAAATCTTTTGAGGGCGCCACATTATGGCAGATCCTTTTTTGGAGATCTCTTTTTTTTATTTTAGTTGTATCAATTTTTTTACTCATTACTTATAAAAAAAATGTTTTTCATGCTTTTAAGAAATCAGGCTTCCCCGGTCTTATTGGCGGTATAGTTTTATCTTCAGGGTTTTGTGGCTACGTTTTTGCGATGTATAATACAACAGTAGCCAATGCTAATTTTATTATTCAAACTCAAACAATTTTCCTAGCAATCTTTGGATATTTATTTTTAAAAGAAAAAATTTCAAAATTAACTTTAATATCAATTATACTAGCTATCTCTGGTATTATTTTAATGGTTGGGGGATCTTTGTCTCCAGGACAAATGTCTGGAAATATTGCAGCATTTATTATGCCAGTGTCATTTGCAATCTTAATTATTATTATTAGAAAATATCCAGATGTAGACATGATACCGTTACAATTAATTGCTGGAATAGTTGCAATGTCTGTTGGTTATTTGGTTGCAGGTAAAATTAATATTTCTTCATATGATATATTTTTGGGTTTTCTAGCAGGTTTTTTTCAATTAGGTTTTGGTTTTATTTTTATAACAATTGGAGCAAGATCTACGCCCTCAGCAATTGTTGGTATCATAATGCTCACTGAAGCTATTCTTGGACCTCTTTGGGCATGGTTATTTGTGAGTGAAAATCCACCATTTATTGTTTTAATTGGGGGGTCAATTGTATTATTCGCTGTATTACTACAGTTTTACAATGTTATTAAGTTAGAAAAAAAAACTATTTCTTAATGACGATTATCAAAAATATGCTAATATACTTAGATACGGGAGAGACTACATAGTAGCGCCGAAGGAGCAAAAAACCCCAGAAACTCTCAGGCAAAAGGACCGTACATATTAACTCTGGAAAGAGACAAATTCTCGCCGAAGGAGCTAAAATCTCTCAGGCACCACGACAGAGGGGGTTAGAGAGTTAATATGAATATAAAAAAAACTGCACTATACGAACTACATAAAAAGCACAACGCTAAGTTTGTTGAGTTTGCCGGCTACAGTATGCCGATACAATACTCTGAGGGAATTGTAAAAGAGCATAATATTACAAGAAATAAATCCGGAATTTTCGATGTTTCCCATATGGGGCAGTTATTTATTAAATACAGTAACGATATAACAGACAAACTCCAAGAAATTTTACCAACTGATCTTAAAAATTTAAAAATTAATCAAAGCAAGTATTCGTTTTTAATGAAAGAGAATGGGGGAATATATGATGATCTCATCATCACAAGAATGAAAGATCAGTACATGATTATTTTAAATGCCGCTTGTAAACAAAACGATCTTCAGATTATTAAAAATACATTGGATGATCAAAATTTGGACATGAACAATAATTTGTCTCTTGTAGCAATACAAGGTCCAGAGTCTAAAACAATTCTTGAAAATGTAGTTTCAAATGTATCAAAATTAAAGTTTATGAACGGAGAAAATTTTACTTTTAAAAATAATGAAATCTATATTACAAGATCTGGATATACAGGTGAAGATGGATTTGAAATATCATTACCTAATAAAGTCGCAATCTCTTTTGTAGAAGAGTTAATTTCTAAAGGGTCAACTTTAATTGGGTTGGGTGCAAGAGATACTTTAAGATTAGAAGCAGGTTTATGCTTGTACGGTCATGACATAAACGAAAATACCAGTCCAGTTGAAGCAAATTTAAAGTGGGCAATTTCAAAAAATAGAATAAATGATAACTTTATAGGATCACATCAAATAAAAAAACAAATCGAAGAAGGCGTGTCAAAATTAAGAGTTGGTATCAAACCAGAGACTAGAGTTATAGCAAGAGAGTCAACGAAAATTTTTGATGAAAAAGACAATGAGATTGGAAAAGTCACTAGCGGAACATTTGGACCAAGCGTTAATGCTTCAATCGCAATGGGCTATATTTCAAATTCTCATTCTAAAAAAGATACAAAAGTTTACTTAGAAGTAAGAGGAAAAAAAGTGCCTGCCAATGTTTGTGATTTGCCATTTTATAAAAAAAGTTATGTGAAAGGAGAAGCCAATGTCTAATACAAAATTTTCAAAAGAACATGAATGGATTACACTAGATGGAGAAGTAGGAACTATTGGAATTACAAAACATGCAACTGAAATGTTAGGCGACATAGTATTTGCTGAATTACCTGAGAAAGGATCTAATGTTGAAAAAGATGGAACTGCGGGAGTGGTAGAGTCCACAAAAGCTGCAAGTGATGTCTATACGCCAGTAAGTGGTGAAGTTGTAGAAATTAATCAATCAATTGTTGACGATCCATCAAAAATCAATGCTGACCCAGAAGGTGGAGCATGGTTTTTTAAATTAAAGTTAAAAGATAAATCAGAACTTGATACTCTTATGAATAAAGAAGAGTACGATAAATTTGCAAAGGAGACATCAGCATAATGTTACCAAATTCAGAAAAAGATTTTTTAAAGAGACACATTGGACCTTCTAAAGAAGATCAATCAAAAATGTTAAAAGAATTAAATTATAAATCACTAGATGATTTAATTGACAGCACAGTACCAGAAAAAATAAAGTTTAAAGGTGAATTAAATATTGGTGAGTCAAATTCAGAATATGAAGCTTTGAGAAAATTAAGAGCAATATCAAAAAAAAATCAAGTTTACTCTAATTTTATTGGTATGGGTTATTATGGAACTTATACACCTTATGTAATTTTAAGAAATATATTAGAAAATCCAGGTTGGTATACTTCATATACACCTTATCAGCCAGAAGTAGCTCAAGGAAGACTTGAGATGTTATTAAATTTTCAACAAATGATTGTTGATTTTACTGGAATGGATATAGCTAATGCCTCTTTATTAGATGAGGGTACAGCAGCAGCGGAGGCTATGGGCTTAAGTCACAGATTGAACAAAAAAGATAGTAATTTAGTTTTTGTATCTGAGGATTGTCATCCTCAAACAATAAATGTAATTCAAACTAGAGCTGAACCGTTGGGTTTAAAAGTATTGGTTGGTAAAGAAGATGAGGTTCTAGAACAGTTAAAAGAAGATTTAGTTTGTGGAATTTTACAATATCCTGGAACTTTAGGAGATATTAAAGACCCAAGTGAAGCAATTAGCAAAATTCATAAAAAGAATGGTAAGGCTGTATTAGCTTGTGATTTGTTAGCATTAGCAAAATTAAAAACACCAAGAGAACTTGGTGCCGACATAGCAGTTGGAAGCTCACAAAGATTTGGTATCCCAATGGGATATGGAGGTCCACATGCAGCTTTTTTTGCAACAAAAGATGAGTACAAAAGATCAATGCCAGGAAGAATTGTCGGTGTGTCAGTTGATAGACACGGTAACAAGGCATATAGATTGTCCTTGCAAACTAGAGAGCAACATATCAGAAGAGACAAGGCGACAAGCAACATTTGCACCGCCCAAGCTCTATTAGCAATTGTATCAGCAGCTTATTCTATTTATCACGGCCCAGATGGAATTAAGAATATTTCTGAAAGAGTCTCACAATTAGCAAAAAGTTTTGCCGATAAAATAAAACAGTCTGGATATGAACTTTATTCTAATTATTTTTTTGATACTGTCACAATCATTACTAAAGAAAAAACTGATCAAATTTATAAAAATGCTTTAAATCAAAAAGTTAATATACGTAAAGTAAATTCTGAAATGCTTGCAGTTTCTTTTGATGAAAGAAAGAATGTTTATAGAGTAAATCAACTGTTAAAAATTTTTAACGCAGCAGAATCAATTAAAAAAGAGGATCCTTCAGTAAGTTTACCTAATCTCCCAAAAAACTTATTGAGAACCTCAAAATATTTAGAACATCCAGTTTTCAACTCATACCATTCTGAAACTGAAATGTTGAGATACTTAAAAAGATTAGAAGATAAGGATATAGCATTGAATAGAACAATGATTGCACTTGGTTCATGCACAATGAAGCTAAATGCTGCCGCTGAGATGATCCCAATTTCATGGAAAGAGTTTGCAGAACCTCATCCATTTGTCCCAATTGAACAAATGGAGGGATTCAGAGATCTATTTACTGATCTAAAAAATTGGTTGCGTTCCATAACTGGTTTCTCGGGTGTTTCTCTTCAACCTAATGCAGGTGCTCAAGGTGAATATGCGGGATTAATGGTTATACGAAAGTATCATTTAGATAGGGATGAGGCCAATAGAAACATATGTTTAATTCCAAGTTCAGCACACGGTACTAATCCGGCAAGTGCACAAATGACTGGAATGAAAGTTGTTGTTGTTAATTGTGATAAAGAAGGAAATGTTGATTTCGATGACTTAAAGAAAAAAGCAGAGCAACATTCTGAAAACCTTGGGGCATTAATGGTAACTTACCCATCCACTCATGGAGTTTTCGAAGAAAAAATATCAGATATTTGTGAGTTAGTTCATAAACATGGTGGTCAGGTTTATATGGATGGTGCAAATCTAAATGCATTAGTGGGAATTGCTAAACCAGGAAATTTTGGTCCAGACGTTTGTCATATTAATTTACATAAAACGTTTTGTATTCCTCATGGTGGAGGAGGACCTGGAATGGGACCAATTGCTTGTAAAAGACATTTACAAGTTTACTTGCCCAACCACCCAGTAATAAAAGATTGTGGGCCAACTTCTGGAATTGGAGCAGTTTCTGCAGCCCCTTGGGGAAGTTCAAGCATTTTATCAATTTCTTGGATGTATATTAAAATGATGGGATCAACTGGATTAAAGCTTGCTACTCAAGTTGCAATATTGAATGCAAATTATATAGCTCATAGATTAAAAGATCACTTTCCGATTTTGTACAAAGGGTCAAATGGCAATGTGGCACACGAATGTATTATTGATATTAGAAAAATTAAATCAGAAACAGGAATAACAGAGGAAGATATTGCGAAAAGATTAATTGATTATGGTTTTCATGCACCAACTATGTCCTGGCCTGTTGCTGGTACAATGATGATAGAACCAACTGAAAGTGAAAGCCTTACAGAAATAGACAGATTTTGCGAAACTTTAATTAAGATTAAAAAAGAAATAGACAAGATTAAGTCTGGAGAGTTTGACAAAGTAGACAATCCAATTAAGAACGCACCTCATACTGATCTTGAACTGTCTTCTGACGAGTGGAAACACAAATACTCAAGAGAGGAAGCAGCTTATCCATCTAAATATTTAAAAACAAATAAATTTTGGCCTCCAGTTGCTAGAGTTGATAATGTTTATGGAGATAAAAATATATTCTGCACCTGTCCAAGTATTGACGAATTTAAAGAAGATGCAGCTTAAAATTTGATGAAAATTGCTGTAATTGGCTCAGGAATTTCTGGATTAAGTGCAGCATATTATTTATCAAAAAAACATAAAGTTGATCTTTTCGAAAAGGAAGATCGATTTGGTGGACATTCTCATACATTAGAAATTTCAACCGACATTCAAAGTAAAAAAAAGATCCGCACAGATATTGGATTTATAGTTTTTAACAAACATACCTATCCAAACTTGATTAATTTTTTTAGTGAGATTGGAATAGAGATTGAAAAAAGTAATATGAGTTTGTCATTTTTGGTAAAAGAAAAGAATTTAGAATATAGCGGTAAAGGAGTCCGAGGTATATTTTCTTATAAAAAAAATTTATTTGATCTAAATTTTCTAAAAATGTTTTATGAGATTATCAAGTTTTATAACAAGAGTTCTAAATTGAATGATATAGATGAAAATTTAAATCTTGGAACATTTCTTCAAAAAGAAAAAATGTCAGATTTTTTTATTAATTATCACATTTTACCAATGGTATCAGCTATATGGTCAATGCCACCTGATAATGCGAAAAATATGCCTATTAAGTTTTTTTTAAAGTTTTTTCAAAATCATGGATTATTCAAGTTAAAAAACAGACCTCAATGGTACACTGTGAAAAATAGAAGTATTGAATATGTAAACGAAGTAATAAAAAAAATTAGTGGAGAGCACTTTAAAAATTATAAAATTAAAAAAGTTACAAGATCTAGTAACTCTGCGTGCGTCTTTTATGGAGGGGAAAGCGAATATTTTGAATACGATAAAGTTGTGATTGCTACGCATGCAGATGAAGCTTTATCAATAATCGATGAGCCCTCTGATGATGAAAAAAGTATTTTGAGTAATTTTAAATACAAGAAAAACTTAGCAGTAATTCATTTTGATGAAACTGTTATGCCAAAAAAAAAGATTAATTGGAGCGCATGGAATACTTTTGTATCAGAAAATAATGATAGTTCAGTTACTTACTGGTTAAATTTATTACAGAATTTAAACATAGAAAAAAATATCTTTTTAACTTTAAATCCTCGTTTTAATATTGATGAAAAACTCGTGATTGATAAGATTCAATTTAGTCATCCATACTATGATCATGAAACTTTAAAAAATCAAAAAAAATTAGATTTATTACAAAATAAAAAAAATATATTGTTCTGTGGAAGTTATCATGGTTATGGTTTTCATGAAGATGGTATTAAATCAACATTAAATATGCTTAAATTCATTAATGATTGAAAATTCATTTATATATTCGGGTGAAGTCATTCATAAAAGATTTAAACCAAAAGAACATTTTTTTAAATACAGTGTATTCTCTTTATTAATCGATCTTAGCGAAATAAGACTTATAAATAAAAAAATTCCATTTTTTTCTTACAATAAATTCAATGTTCTTAGTTTTTTTGATAAGGACCATGGCGAGAGGGATGGTTCTGATTTAGGAATCTGGGTAAAAAAAAAATTAAAAGAAAAAGGAATAACTTCAGAAGAAATTAAGATTAAAATTCTTTGTTACCCTAGAATTTTTGGATATGTTTTTAACCCTCTGAGTATTTTTTTCATTTATAATAAGATTGGTGAACCAATTTCAATTTTTTATGAAGTAAAAAATACATTTGGAGAACAACACACATATATATTCGAAATTAAACATCCAAACACACAAATTAAGAATGAGTGTAAAAAGAAGTTTTTCGTATCTCCCTTTATGGATCTTCAATCAGAATATTTTTTTAAAGTATTATTACCCAATGAAAAATTGTCTGTAATTATTGATCAAAGAGACAAGGAAGGTAGGCTTCTGTTTGCATCCCAGGATGGAAAGAGGCATGATTTAACCTTAAAAAACTTATTGTTTTGCTATCTAAAGCACCCTCTAATGAGTTTTAAAGTCATATCAGCTATACATTTTGAAGCATTAAAATTGTGGATCAAAGGCGTTAAGTTGGTAAAAAAAAATATTAAAATAAAAAATAATACGACCTTTGAAAACTAATGATAAATAAAATTTCAGATAAAATCGTCTTTTCTGGTTTAAAGTTAATAAAGTACGGTACGCTAAATGTAACAACTTTCCAAAACAAAAAGTTGCAGTTTGGAGACGATGGCAATTTAGAGGTAAGCATTAAAATTAATAAGCCAGATTTTTCAAAAAATATAATTGCAAAAGGTAGTGTTGGTTTAGCAGAATCTTATATGAGAGGGGATTTTGAAACAGATGATTTATCTAAGTTAATTGAATTAAGTGCTAAAAATATAAAACTAGTTCACAAATTCTCTGGAATACTGGACTTAACATATTTAAATTATTTTAAAAAATTCATTAATCGAAACACTAAAACAAAAAGTAAAGAACATATTTCAAAACACTATGATCTTGGAAATGAATTCTTTTCTTTATGGCTTGACGATTCACTAACTTATTCAAGTGCAATTTTTGAAAATGAGAAATCAAATTTATACGAAGCACAAATAAATAAATATAAAAAACTTTCAAGTCTACTTAAGCCAAAGTCAGGTGACAAACTACTAGAAATTGGATGTGGCTGGGGAGGATTTGCAGAATATATCGGAAAAAACCACGATGTTAATCTTGATTGTATTACCATATCAAAAAAACAATATGAATTTGCCAAAAAACGTATTCATGATGCTGGTCTTAATGAAAAAATTAATATTCAAATGAAAGATTATAGAGATGTAAAACAAAATTATAATTCTATAGCCTCAATAGAGATGATAGAAGCTGTGGGTAAAGATTATCTAAAAAATTACTTTCAAACAATTAAGAAAAATTTGGTACCAGGAGGTAAGGCTGCAATTCAAGCAATCACAATAGACGATAACTTGTATAATAGATACAAAAGGAAAGAAGATTTCATTCAAAAATATATTTTCCCCGGAGGCTTTTTGCCATCTAAGAAGTCAATATTAGATTATGTAGAAAGAACTGGATTAAATTTTGATCAATGCAATTCCTATGGTTTACACTACAGCAATACGCTGAAAATTTGGAGAGACAAGTTTTCAGAAAGATGGGAAGAAATTTCAGAACAAGGTTTTGATAATACTTTTAAAAGAATGTGGAATTTCTATTTATCTTATTGTGAAGCAGGATTTAAATCTAAGAATATTGATTTAATTCAATTTTCTCTAACCAATAAAGCATGATAAAAATGAAAATACTAAATTCAATTTTGTTGATAATTACTTTAGCTTTAGTTACAAGCTGTTCTAATAATATGAAACCAGAGGATTTTAAAAATACAAAACCGAGCCTTTTAATTGAAGAATATTTTGATGGGAAAGTTAAAGCATGGGGAATTTTACAAGACCGAAGCGGTAAAGTTACAAGACAATTTAAAGCAGACTTAGTTGGATCCTTTAAAGATAATGTTATTACTTTAGATGAAGATTTTTACTGGACTGATGGTGAAAAACAAAAGAGAACATGGAAAATAAAAAAAATTGATGACAATAACTATGTTGGTACTGCTCCGGATGTAGTGGGAGAGGCTACAGGTGTTCAATACGGATCAGCATTTAAATTTAAATACGATTTAATGGTGCCTTTTAAAAATAAAAATATCAAAATTTCATTTGATGACTGGATATTCAAACAAGACGAAAAAGTTGCAATTAATCGTGCAACACTTACTAAATTTGGATTTAAAGTTGGAGAACTTACTGTATTTTTTATGAGAGATTAATCTCCAATTCTTTTCATTCCTTTTTCAACAATCTTAAAATATAAACCGTTTGGAATTACCTTAAGAACTTTCATAATTGTTGTGAAAGACTTAGGAAAATGAATTTCAAAACCCTTGCTTTTTGTAAGTCCCTTAAACATTTGCTCTGCAGCAAACTCAGGTGATTTAATCATTGGCATTGGAAAATCATTTTGATCTGTCATAGGGGTTTTGATAAATCCAGGACTTACAAGAGATACTCTTACGTTACTTCTCTTGAGGTCAAAATATAAACTTTCAGCAAAACTAGATAAAGCTGATTTAGATGCACAATAAGCTCCCGCTGCAGGAAGACCTCTATAACCTGCTACAGAAGACACTATAGATATTTGACCCGCTTTTTTACTTTTATAATACTCATAAACCGCATTTATTGAATTCACTGTTCCAAAAAAATTTACTTCCATAATTTTTCTTACTTTTTCAAGATTTAATGTTTTTTCAGATTTTGGATCATGAATCCCTGTGCAGAAAACAGAGATATCAACTTCTCCAAGCTTTTCTTTTACTTGCGAGAATACGCTTTTACATTTTTCGTTGTCGGTAACGTCTAGAGGAAAAGCAATAATATTTTCATTAGATTTAGATATTTCATCTAATAAATTTTCTCTTCTTGCGGAAATAGCAACTTTCCATCCTTCTTGAGCAAATTTTAGCGCTAAGGATTTTCCTATACCACTACTAGCTCCTGTAATCCAAATTGTTTTATTATTCATATAAGATTGATGTATAGTATGATTATGCTTAAAAATAAATTTATATCTTTTCTTCTATTTGCAATAGTTACATATTCAGCGTCTTTTATCGGTAGTATAGCGACAATTTCTTACAAAGAACCATGGTACTCAAGTTTAAATAAATCGTTTCTAACTCCACCAGATTGGGTCTTTGCCCCTGTATGGACTACATTATATTTGTTTATGACCATAGCAATATGGGCAGCGTGGCATAAAAATTATAAAAATATAAATCTTGTTTTAATTTATTTTATCCATCTATGCTTTAATACAACTTGGAGTATAGTTTTTTTTGTTTTTCACAATATTCTTTTTGCTCTTATAAATTTATTAGTAATTATTTTTTTCATAATAGTTTTAATTTTAAAATATAAAGATATAAACAAGGTAAGTTATTATTTAATGATTCCTTATTTACTTTGGAGTTGTTATGCATTAATTCTAAATTTTACTTTGTTAATATTAAATTAATATGGATGATGTTGTTATAGTTGGTGGTGGTATAATAGGCACGTCTACAGCCTATTTTCTTTCAAAGGAAGGTAGAAAAGTAAAAGTAATTGAAAAAGATCCAACATATAAAAAAGCATCGTTTCCATTATCCTTAGGAGGCTTTAGAAGACAATTTTTTCAAAAAGAAAACATAATGTTAGGAAAATTTTCTAAAGATTTTTTAATTAACGTACCTAAAGATTTAAAAACAAAAAATAATCCAAGCCCAACAGTAAGTATGGTTCCTAATGGCTATTTATTACTCTTTGGACCAGAACATGCACAGGAACAGTATTCAGCTCTAGAAAATCATAAAGCTTGTGATGCTGGTACAAAAAATATTAAGGGTTCAGAATTAAAAAAAGTATTTCCATATATAAGTGATGAAGGTATAGAAACAGCAACTTATTCTGACACTAAAATCGAGGGCTGGATTGATCCATATTTATTTCATAATGCTCTAAAGAATAAAGCAATTGAGCTCGGAGCTGAATTTGTTAAAGGAGATGTCAAAAGTTTAAAAGAAATAGAAGCAAATGCAATTGTCTCTGCTGCAGGTTGTTGGACTAATGAACTTTTAAATGATATACCGGTTTTTCCTCAAAAACATACAGTATTCAGATTTAAATGTCCTAAACATATTCCTGAAATGCCACTGACTGGAGATTTAACCTCCGGCGTCTATTGGAGACCCGAAGGAAAAGAATATTTAGCAGGATCTCCAAAACCTGTATGGGATTCGCAAGACTTGGAGCCAGAGTGGAATGATTTTGAAGAATTAGTCTGGCCGGGTTTGGCTAAAAGAATATCAGTATTTGAAGAAATCAAAATGACTGGAGCGTGGGCTGGTTATTATGATTGCAATAAATTAGATAATAATGCCGTAGTTGGAAAACATCCTGGTTATAAAAATGTATATATGGCATCTGGATTTACAGGCAGAGGGTTGATGCAAGCGCCAGGCATAGGAAGAGCTTTGACAGAGTTAATTAATACTGGTTCATACCAAACAATTAATTTAGATTGTTTTTCTGTTGAAAGAGTTTTAAAAAAAGAAGAAAGAGTTGAACCATACGTTTTGTAATTTTTTGTCTACTTGACAAATCTTTTAAATATCTTAAGCATTATCGTTGACTATGGAAATTAGACACTACTGTAACTCATTTAACTCATTTACTTCTGGAAAAAGCACAATAGTTTGTGATCCTTGGGTTGGCGAAGCTGCAAGAACATCTTGGATATCTTATCCTGTCCATGAAAAGGGAGGAAAATTATTAAATAAAATTAATCCTGACTTTTTATATATAAGCCATTTGCACTGTGATCATTTTGATCCCAAAACCTTACTGGATTATAAAAATAAAAAAACAGTTATAGTCATTAAAAAATTTGATATTCCAATCTTAAAAAACAGAATTATAAAACTTGGATATAATAACATATTAGAATGTGATCCATGGAAAAAATATAAGCTTAATAAAGATTTATCTGTTGCTATAATTCCACAAATGTCCTCAAATAACAGTGGTATAGAAGAACAAATAGATTATGACCTTGATACATCAATAGTAATTCAATCTAACAAAACAAAAGAAGTATTTTATAATGGTGTCGATAATCCACTTACAGCTAAGGATTATTTAATTGTAAAAAATTTTATAAGTAAAAATTTTAACAAAAAAATTGCAGCAACAGTCCTCCAAGATGGTGCAGCAGGAGAATATCCCCATTGTTTTTTAAATATAAATAGACAAAAAGAAAGAAAAAAAGTTGTGATAAATGGTTTAAAGCTTTTAAAGGAAAGAATGAAAATTTTAAAACCTGAAGCATACTTTTCACCTTCTCCCGGGGCTATAATTAGTGGTAAATTTTCAAAATTAAATGATTTAGTAGCTAAACCAAGCCTTGGACAAATAAAAAAATATTTAAAAAGTGAGAAAAGTAAATTGCTTAATATTTCAGGAGGAGGTGTTGCAAAAAAATACAATGGCAAATGGATAGTTGAAAAACCTAATTTTGATTTTAATCAAAAAAAAATTATAAAAAAATTTTCAAATAAAAGATATTTTTATGACTTTGATGTTAAAAAAGTTAACATAAAAAATTTAGATCAACTTTTCACTGAAAGTTGCGTAAATTATAGAAATAGACTTAAAAAATTTCCTATCAAAACTAGTTGGAATGTTGAATTTTCTGTATATAAGAATCTCTCATTAAACAAAAGTAAAAAAATTGATCTTAAAAAATCAAAAATGATTAAAAATTACTCAATTGATTACAATACTGACAAGTTTAAATCTAAGAAAAATTTTTCATCGTTAAGATGTCATTTAGATTTAAATCTATTCTATGGCTTGCTAACAAAAAAAATTAAAAATTGGAATGAACCTACCTCAGGAACTTTAGTTCTCTATGAGAGAAAACCAAATAGATTTGATCCCAACCTTTTATTTTCACTAAACTTTTTAAGCGCTTAAAAAAACTCTCAGAGCACAAAATATCTTTGAGATTTAAGTTCCACAAAATGTTTGATATTTTTTGTCGCCTTTAGCTGGAGGGTATCTATATTTAGCTAAAATTTCTTGGTTCGTATATGGATTTTTTAAAGCTTTAAGCATATCATTGAATGGTGCAAGATCATTATCTTCGGCTGATTTTAAAACATTTTCAACATTGTGATTTCGAGGAATTATCTTAGGATTACTATATTCCATTAACTTATGACTATCTTTAGTTAACCTTTTCTGCCACTTCATCTTCCAATTATTAAATTTGTTATTTTGAAAATCATTTTTAATACTTATTTCTGAATTCATTAAAAAACAAAAAGTATTTGTGTAGTCTAATTCTTGGTCTTTCATCAATTCTAATAATTCAGATATTATTACTTTATCATCTTTATCATCACCAATTAGACCTAACTTGTTCTTCATCATATCAAACCATTTTTTTTCATATTGTTTATCAAATTTATCAATCACCTCTGTTGCCATTTTTACTGCTTCATCTTTTTTCGGACTAATCAAAGACAATATACATTCAGCAAATCTAGCTAAATTCCATTTTGTAATTGCTGGCTGATTTCCGTATGCATATCTTCCCATATGATCTATTGAGCTGAAGCATGTGCCTGGATTGTAACTATTCATAAAGGCACAAGGACCATAATCTATGGTTTCACCCGAAATAGCCATGTTATCAGTATTCATTACGCCATGAATAAATCCCACACGCATCCAATTGACCACTAATTCAATTTGCTTATTAATTAATGTAGTAAGTAAATCGTAAGCTTTATTTTTTGATTTTAATATTTCCGGATAATGTCTTTTAATCGTATAGTCTACTAAAGTATTTAATTCATCAAGGTTATCCCTAGTTTTAATAAACTGAAAAGTTCCAACCCTGATATGACTTGAAGCTACCCTTGTTAATATTGCACCAGGCAAAGGTCTTTCTCTAATTACATCTTCCCCAGTTCTAACAACTGCTAAACTTCTTGTTGTTGGTATATTTAACGAGTGCATAGCCTCACTAATTAGGTATTCTCTTAACATAGGACCTAATGCTGCTCTTCCGTCCCCACTTCTTGAAAAGGGTGTCTGACCTGAACCCTTAAACTGAACATCAAATCTTTGGTTACTCTTAGAAATGTGTTCACCTAATAAAACTGCTCGACCATCACCCAATATTGTGAAATGACCAAATTGATGACCCGCGTATGCCTGGGCTAGAGATTTAGTTCCTTTTGGAAGAGAGTTCCCAGAAAATAATTTTGCTTGTTCTTCCTTATCAATTTTAAAAAAATTCAAACCCATCTGGTCGGCTAAATCATAATTTAAGATTATTAATTCTGGACTTTTAACTGGAACAGGTGATATTTCATAAATAAAAGATTTTGGTAAATTAGAATACGAATTATCAAAATTCCAGCCGATTTTGTTTTTATCAGACATTTTTCATTTATAATCTATCATAGATTTTAAAACTGTATTATCTTTTCTTACATACCAATCATCCCAATGACTTAAGTTTTCAAAAACTCTTTTGTAATCATTTTCTGTCATTATTTTAAAAATTTTATCTCTTTTTTCCTCTATAAAATTATGCTCAATAGTAAATATTTCAATTTTACATTTTTTAAAGTCAAAATTTTTCAAGATTTCAAATTCACTTCCTTCTGTATCAATCGATATATAGTCAATTTGTTTTTTATCAACATACTCACTAATTAGGTCATTTAAAGAAATAGTTTCTACTTCATAGCTAGAAAAATCTTTTCTTAATTTACTGTTATTGTCATTATCTAAGTAATCGTTAAACCCTGATAATTCTGGATATTTTGGAACTTCATTAAATATTAATTTTTTTCCACTCTCACTAAAAACAGCTTTTTTTGACAAGATACATTTTCTGTTTTTCATTTTTTGAAGCCAAAAATTTGAGGGCTCACAAATTATTCCTGTCCATCCCCGTTTTTCTAGAGCAAAAGAATTGCTTAAATGTTTTCCATCACAAGCACCTATTTCAATGAAATAACCGTCTTTCTTTTGTTGTGTAAAATATAGAACAAACAAATCTTGGGAAATTTGTGATTTTGACTTCCATCTATTAGAAACAATAAATTCAAGAAAATTGGAATAATTTATCTGCATATCAAGTTAAATTTTTTTTATATATAAACCTAAAATTCCATTAAAGATAGATACAGCAATAACGATAGACTGACCCTCAAAAGAATAAAAATTAAATGAAGGATAAAAACTTATAGCAACACTCAAGAAAAGATAAGTTAAAATAAAAGGTCTTAAAAATTTCTTTATTCTCAATTTTTATTTTTTCTTATATTTCGCGGCCTCCTCAGAACCACTTGTTGCTGAACCTTTACTGTATGAGTGTGCTCCCATCCCAGCTAATTGTCCATCTTTTACAATAAGATACTGATCTCTAATTGGTTTTTTGTCGAAAAAGCATTCTAATATTTCTCTTACACCATCAGCATATCTTGCTTGAGCAGAAAGCGAAGTTCCTGACGTATGTGGAGTCATTCCGTGATTAGGCATTGATCTCCATACATGGTCGTTGGGAGCAGGCTGTGGGAACCATACGTCTCCTGCGTATCCACTTAATTGTCCAGATTTCAATGCATCCGCTATATCATTTTTGTTACAAATTTTTCCTCTGGCAGTATTTACGATATATGCCCCCTTTTTCATTTTACTAATCATTTTTTTATCGAATAAGTTTTCAGTTTCGGGGTGCAATGGACAATTAATTGTAACTACGTCACATACCTTAACCATTGACTCAACAGACTCATGAAAAGTTAGATTTAATTCTTTTTCTACACTGTCAGGTAATTTATGTCTGTCAAAGTAGTGTAAATGTACATCAAAAGGTTTCATTTTTCTTAAAGCATCAAGGCCAATTCTTCCCGCGGCAACTGTTCCAATATGCATTCCTTCGACATCATAACTTCTATGAACGGCATCAGCTATATTCCATCCACCTTCATTAACAATTCTATGTTGATTGTGGTAATCTCTAACCATTGATACAATCATCATTACAATATGTTCAGCTACAGATCTTGAGTTACAAAAAGTAACTTCAACAACATCAATTTTATTATCCATTGCCGCCTGTAAATCTACGTGGTCAGACCCTATACCAGCGGTAATTGCCATTTTTAAATTTTTTGCCTTAGCTATTCTTTCTTTCGTCAAATAATAAGGAAAAAATGGTTGTGAAATTACTATATCAGCGTCAACTATATGCTTATCAGCTTCGCATCCATCGCCATCTTTACTGTTAGTAACAATGAATTCATGACCATTGCTCTCTAAAAATTTTCTAAGTCCTAATTCTCCTGATACACATCCAAGTAATTGACCAGGAGTAAAATCTCTTCCTTTAGGAGAAGGTAATGTCATTCCATCAGGATATTTTTCAAGTTTTGGTAAATCGCTCAAAGGATAAGATTTTGGCATTCCACCTTTAGGATCGTCATATAAAACACATAATATTTTCATTTTTATTCTCCTAGTTGTTTATAAAAGCAATTATCTTGAATTTATATGTCAGACTGTAGCACAATAATAAAGCGTCTAGCAAATAAATAGTGTTTATTTTGGATAGTTTTTTTTGAGTATAAATTTGTTTAATACAACCCCAAAAATTATAATAATTACAGATCCAGTGATGACAGGGCTTAACAAGTAATCAAATGAGGCAGACCCTATTATAACAATTATTGGATTACCTCCAGCTGGTGGATGAGTAACGTTTAATGTGATCATAAAAAAAACCCCAAGACCAACTGCTAAGGGAATTAAAATGTACTCTGGTAAAGGAATAAACGTTAAAGCAATTACTCCTACGGTAGCAGTTACTAGATGACCAAAAAAAATATTTTTGGGATGTGCGAAGGGGCTTTCCGGATAACCATATAATAATACCATAGTTGAACCAAACGAAGCTACCAGAAACAGTCCATAATCAGTCTTATAAGTTAGCAGCGTTAATACACCGATTGTAATAGCCGAAAAAAGACCAGCTATAGAGTTGTCGATAATTTTTTTAGTTTCCATTTATTAAGCCTTTCTTTAAAGCATTGAAAGGTAGAAGTATACATTCTTTTCTACTAATATTTTTTGAGCTTATTAATTCTTTATATTTTTTTAAGTTATTGGGTAAGTCACCTTTGTTTTTAAAAAATTCATTTGCACAATCGCAAACTTCAATCATTTCTTCAACTTTTTTTCCATTTGAATTACTTGATAACAAATTTGCAGAAGCCTGGCAGTAAACACAATTTTTACCTTGATATGAAACTTTGGTAATTTTTCCTTTATTTATCTTAAAAAATAATTGGATCTCATCTCCGCATAAGGGATTTTTAGCTTTAGAGTTGTGTGTAAAATCTGATATTTTTTTTTGAGATTTCGTATCAGAGGCCAGTCTTAAAATTTTAAGGTCCATTTTCCCAGTATATGAAATTGGCTTAAATTTGCTAGTTGATAAGTTATCCAACTCAAATCGGACGAAAATTGATATAGATTTTTGTTGTTAAAGATTAAGAATAATAATATTAATTTGAAATGCTAGAGCTGAGAAATGAGAAAGTTGCTATCCCTGTAGTTTTGTTAGCCGGTATTTTGTGGTCTTTTGGACCTTTGGTTGTAAGACATATTGATCAGCCTGAATTAGTTCCTTGGCAATATCTTCTTGGAAGAGGTGTTACAATTTTTTTAATACTTAATTTATATTTATTCTTTGAAGAGGGATTTTCTTTTTATAAGAATTATAAAAAAGTTGGAATATCAGGATTAATTGGAAGTACTGGTCTTGGTATCGCCATGATCACATTTATTTGGTCAATAACAAATACCTCAGCTGCAATCACTTTATTATGTTTGGCGGCTATGCCTTTCATTACCGCATTTTTAGGTTTCTTATTTTTAAAAGAAAGAATTTCATTTAATGTTTGGATTGCAATAATTATAGCTGCTATTGGTATAATAATAATAGCATTCGGCAATACTAACAAAGGTTCATTTTTTGGTCTTTTGTTTGGCATTTTATCTGCAGTAGGATTTTCAGTTTTTTCTGTGTCTCTAAGATGGAGACCTGAAACTCCAAAATTTACAACAGTTGCAATCGCAGGTTTGATTTGTGCAATAGTATCTATTGTTATTTTGGTCGAGACCGACAGCAACTTACTTTCAACAAGTCGTAATCAAGGTTTGTTTTCAGTTCATGGTACATTAGTTTGTATAGGATTAATTCTTTATTCATTAGGTTCTAAAATGATACCAGCTGCTGAACTTACACTATTGTCATTAACTGAGGTTATTGGTGGAATTTTTTGGGTTTGGTTACCAATATTAGGAATTAATGAAGTTCCTACAAATAACACAATTATAGGCGGCTTTTTAATTTTTATCTCAATAATTTATTATAGTTTAATAATTAAAAACAATAGACGATTTATTGCATTAAACTAAATGGCAAATAAGAAGATTGTTAATAGCTGGAATGAGTGGGATCCGCTTAAGCATGTGATTGTTGGAAGAGCAGACGGTTGCTGTATACCAGCGCCTGAACCAGCTTTAGATGCAAAAGTTCCCGAAGACTCAGATATGAAAGGTCAACACGGACCACGAACAAAAGATACAGTTGATAAAGCTAATCAACTTTTAAATGATTTTGCCTCCTTACTTGAAAAAAGAGGTATCAAAGTGGATAGACCTACTCCTTTAAATCATAATCAAAAAGTTTCTACACCAGATTGGGAGGTTGAAAGTATGTTTGGTTGTATGCCTGCAAGAGATATAATTTTAACAGTTGGAAACGAAATGTTAGAAGCTACGATGAGTTATAGATGTAGATGGTTTGAATATTTAAATTACAGACCCTTACTTAAAAAATATTATGATCAAGATAAAAATATGAGACATGAGTCAGCTCCTAAACCTCGACTCACTGATGCAGATTATAGAAAGGATTATTTGTCTGATAAGATTGGTGTAAAAAAAAGATTGGAGTGGACTGAAAAAAAATTTTTTGTTACTACAGAGGAAGAACCATTATTTGATGCTGCGGATATATTAAGATTTGGTAAAGATTTAATAGTTCAACACGGTTTTACTACAAACTTAAGTGGAATTGATTGGTTAAGAAGACATTTCAAAAATCACAGGGTGCATGCTGTAAATTTTCCAGGAGATCCATATCCAATTCATATCGATGCAACTTTTACCCCTGTGACAGAAGGTATAATTATAAATAATCCTCAGAGAAAGCTACCAGTTTCACAACGGAAACTTTTTGAAGATAATGGATGGAAAATATTAGACTCAGCTCAACCAGCTCATAATACTCCACCTCCATTATGCTATTCCTCAGTTTGGCTTTCAATGAATGTGCTCGTTTTAGATCCAAAAACAGTTTGTGTGGAAAAAAGCGAAATTTATCAAGCAGAGCAATTGGATAAATTAGGTCTTGAAGTTGTCCCAGTAGAGATGAGAGATGCATACGCTTTTGGTGGTGGTCTTCATTGTTGTACTGCAGATGTATACAGGGAAGGGGACTTAAAAGATTATTTTCCTAAACAATAATTAATTTTTAGAAGAATTTTCAACGTCGAGAGCCTCTAATTGTTTAGTCACTTCCTCATTATTATCGGAGTAGTTCGCATCATTGCTTCTTCTATTACTTTCTCTCATTCTTAACTTTTCTTCTTTTAATTTCTCTTGATCTTCTCTTGCTTTTTGTTCACGATCAAATTTTTCTTCCCATTCTTTTAATTTAAGAGCTTCAAGATTTCTTTTCTCTTGTTCTTTTTCATCTCTTAATTTTTGTTCTCTTCTTTTTCGTCTTGTCTCTTTTAATTCTTTTTGTCTTTGTTCATCTTCTCTAACTTTTAAATCAACATCTTTACGATTTTGTTCTTCAGATTTAATTTGTAGCTCTTTCTCTCTCTTTTTTAGATCGGATTCCTTATTTTTTTGTTCTTCTCCTTTAAACTTTAGATTTAACTCTTTTTCTTTTAATGAATTTTCTTTAGTTTTTAATTCATTGTCTTTTAATTCTAATTCTCTTTCTTTAAGCTTTAAATTTTCAAATTTTATCTGTAATTTTTCCTCTTGTTTTCTAAAGTTATCTTCTTTAGCTCTTAATTCTTTTTTTTCTAAACTAAGTTTACTAAATTCCTGTTTTTTTAAATCTTTTTCTAATTGTTGTTGCTTAAGCTTTTGACTATGTTTGTATTCTTTTATCGCACTCGAAGTAAAACTTGCGAGCTTTGAAAACGCACTGTGTTCAATTTTTTTTCTTTTTTTTCTTTTAGGCATTTTTTTTTGAATGCATTTAAGCAAATAAAATTAAATTCAACAAGATCAAATTTTCTTAATTGTTTAATTTGAGTTACAACTTTAAATAGAATTAATTATTTGATTTTTTCTGGCTCCTCAATGGGCTCCGTTGTAGGGTTTAACTCCATTCCAACAGGGGTAATCGTCGTAGGAACAGCAACAAATTGTGAGTCTGGATTTTCTTCTGATGGTCTTATTTTCATTCTATAAACTGCAAAAACACCAATTAAACAGTGAAATATAATAAGAAATACAAAAAATCCATTATTACCAACCAAATCCATAAATAAGGAACATAAAAATGGTCCACTGATCGCTCCCAAACCAAAGGCAAATTGTAAACCTGCTCCTGCAGCAACAAACTTATCTCTAGTTATAAAGTCATTGGTATGTGCAAGTATCAAAGAAAACATTGGTAAGCTACATATAGAAAAAGCTATTAAAAAAATATAAAACCAAAACTTTGATGATCCTAGCCCTTCTGGTAAATACATTGTTCCAACTGAAAAAATTGCAAAGAAAGCAAATAATGCAGCTCCGAAAGTTGAATAAATAATAACTTTTCTTCTATCAAATTTATCTGAAATGTAGCCCACAGGATATTGAGAAATAGCACCTGAAATTGCCAACATAAAAGTAACTAAAGATATATCAAATATACTAAAATTCATTGAAGCTGCATAAACTGCTAATAAGGTAAACAATGCTGATTGAATTGTTCCGTAAAGAACAGAGCTTACCATTCCAAGAGGTGATGATGAATATAATTCTTTTAAACTCATACTTTTAATTTTCTTAAAAGTTGGTGGCTTTCTTTTAGTTAATAAAATTGGCAGAAGTGCTAATGACATTAATACAGATATTAAAATAAAAGGCTGAAAATTCTCAGGACTACTAAAATTTAATAAAAACATTCCTGTCCCCATAGATCCATATAAGATAATCATATAAATAGATAAAACTTTACCTCTATTTTTATTACTTGATCTATCGTTCAACCAACTCTCAGCAATTGTATAGATTGAAACCATTGAGTATCCTGTAATTACTCTTAATATGAACCAAGTTAAGGGATTTACAAAAACTGAGTGAACTAGTATCGCAAGTGATGCTACAGATGCAAAAGCAGCAAATACTCTTATATGGCCAACACCTGATATAACTGAAGGAACAGTTCTGGCACCTATAAAGTAACCTACAAAATAGCCAGACATCATAAATCCAGTTGAGGCAAGGCTAAACTCTTCAATAACTGCTCTAACTCCTAATAAAGCATTTTGATAACCATAGGCTAGCATAATCGCACCCATACCTAAAAATAATGCCCAGGAATTTTTAAATACTTTATTCATAAACTGGCAGCTTATTATTTCTGATTTGAGACTAAATCAAGAAATTATTATGTCAAACTTATGACTTTTTTAATTTTAAGAAAGAGTGGGTAGCTATCGTTAATACAATTATAGCACCCCCTACGATTGTTTCAGGTGTAGGCTGTTCTTTAATAATGAGCCAGACCCAAATCGGACCTATTATAGTTTCTAACAAGAAAAATAAGTTTACCTCTGCTGCTGTTATAAACCTAGGTGCTATAGTAACAAGAACGAATGGTATAGCCACACACATTACACACATTAAGGGAACAATATAAATATCATTATTATTCAGAGAATAATCTTTTACAAAAAACATTGCAAAAAGAGCTATTATTAACTTTCCAACTACTGCAGAAGGTACTAGATTTAATTTTTTCGCAGATCGAATTATAACAGCACCCACTGCTAGACCCATGGCAGCAACAAATCCTAAAATATCACCAAAAAAATTTCCTAACCTAATTGAGTCGTAAAAAATATACAGTGCAGCAAAAAAAGTTATAAAAATTGCTACCCAGGTTTTTTTATCAGGATTTTCTTTAAGGAAAAATGACCCAAGAATGGCAGATAACATCGGTGCTGTAGCAATCATTATCAAAGTATTAGCAACATTTGTATTTTGGATCGAAACGACAAAAGCAATATTAGTTACTGAAAAAGTTAAAACGTAGGCGAAACCATAATAGCCATTTGATCTTAATAAGTTGAAAAATTTTAATCTGTAAATTAAAAGCATTCCAATAAAAACTAAAACAAACGGTATGATACCTCTATAAAAAACTAAGCTCCAAGTCTCAACATTAGATAATCTAATAAATAAAGAGTCTGGAGTTATAAACATCACAGCCACAAAAGCCATTAAAGACCCTTTTTTTTGGTCAGTTAAACTATTCATGCTTTAAGTTCTTTCCAAAAAGTTTTTGCTAGATTTTTACCTGATAGATCATAGTAAGTTTTTATTCCTGTGGGAGATGTAACATTTATATCACCGTTAAGCTTTTGATCAATCAAGTCAATTCCAGCAAAAAAAATGTTTTCTTTTTTTAAATCTTTAGCAATTAAATTTGAAATTTGCTTTTCTACTTTAGTTAATTTTGTATTGATTACTTTCGCACCCTTACTCATATTGCTCAAAAATGATCCTTTTTTCGGAATTCTTGAAATAACACCACATAATTTCCCGTTTATAACAAAAACTCTTTTGTCTCCTTTATTTATTTTTGGAAGAAATTTTTGACACATAATATGACCATTTTTTTTAATAAGTCTTTTAACTAGATTTGATTTAAATCTGGTTAATAAATGAATATCATTTCCACTATAACCATGAATTGGTTTTAAGATTACCTTTTTGTTTTTTTTAAAAAAAGCCTTAATTTCATTAATGTTTTGAGTAAATATAGTGTTAGGCATATATTTTTGATACCTAGACGAGTATAACTTTTCAGAAATACTTCTAATAGATGTTGGGTCATTTATTATTTTAACCTTGGTTTTTATAGAGTCTAAAATATAAGTTGTTGAGATATACTCAAGATTAAATGGTGGATTTTGACGAATAAGAATAAACTTACATTTTACAAGTTCAAGAGTCTTTTTTTTTAAAATTCGAAAGAATTTTTTTTTATTATAATTAATAGTTACGAAATATCCTTTAGCCACCACTTTTGAATTAATAATTGAAAGATTTTTTGGTTCGTAATAGAAAATTTTATACCCCTTATTTTGAATTTCATTAGCTAAAAAAATACTAGTATCTGTTTCAGCATTTAACTTGGAAGGACTATCTCCTTGAATAGCAATAATTTTATTTGTCATATAATTCATCTAAATTTCCATTTTTTGAAAATTTGCTAATCATATGATCTGCATTTGTTATCTTATTATCAATTACTTTTTGTAAGTGGTTTAGGAAGACTGTTTCGTTATTTCCTTTTTTATTTAAAATATCTCTGCTTTCTAAACCTTTTCTTGCCAAATTAAGTAGGATTGAAGACCAATAATATAGATCTTTGCCCATTAATTGAGTGTTAAACCCTTTTTTTGGAGCTTCCAAATAAGCATTAATTATTTTGTCTTTATCCCATTTGGAAACTAATTCGTGAACTTCATCTAAATTTCCGTAAAGCATACCTATGTTAAAAGCGGGTCCTGCACATAAACATTCCCAGCCACATGAGTCCATAGATCTTATCTCAATATATTTTTTAAGTCTATTTTCAGTAAAAATTGTACTCAAATGAGTTGCTAAATCTTCGTGGGTCGGAAGTCTGTTGTCAATTTCATCGATTTTTCCTTCCATAAAATCTTTAAAAATATATTTTCTACCAGAAATGTATTGATCGTTATGTTTTAAAAATAATATTGGAAAATTTATTATAAAATCAGCATATTTTTCAAAATTTAAATTTTCCAAAAATAATTTGGGTAATCCAGCTCTTGAGGTACTTTGCCAAACTTTAGATCTATAAGATAAGTAGTTGCTATTTTTTTTTTCAACAATTGAAGAGTTAGCAAAAAGGGAGATTGCAACAGGGACTATAGAATTAACTATCTTAAACTTTTTAACAAAATCTTCCTCAGAATTAAAATCTATATTAAGTTGAGTTCCACATGTTCGATACATCATGTCTAAACTTAACTCGCCACCTAAAGGCATATCTTGTGTCATTAGTTTATATCTTTGTTTTGGATTATTTGGAATTTCTTTTAATTTTGATATAGGATCAAATCCTGCACTAACTATATTCATATTTAATTTTTTTGTTACTTGTTTGAGTTCAAATAAATAATTTTGTGACTCTGCGCATGCTTCATGCATATTATTTAACTTATCACCAGATAGCTCAATTTGATTACCTGGTTCTAAAGTAATATTTCTTCCACCTTTATTTAAAGCGACAATATTTTCTTTCTCAAAAACAGGATTCCACCCAAATTCCATTAGAGCTGAAAACATTTCTTTGATTTTTAAATAGTCAATTCTTTTGTTGTTATTTTTATTGAATAAAAACTTTTCATGCTCCACACCAATCTTAAAATTTCTAGTATTTTTTATTCCAGACTTAAAATATTCAATAATTTCTTCTTTTTTGACAAACATTTTTTTTGAAAACGAAATTTTTTAAAGTGAAGAATATGGTTTTCTAGCAAATATTCTTTTCACCATTGGTGCGAATTCCTCTAAACTCATGCTTTTGTATTCTGGATCAAAAGAACATTGATCATATTTTTCACAAAAATTTATTGTATCTTGATAATACTTGTGATCTTTATATTTTTCTCTTTTAAATCTGTCAGCTCCAAGATGATGAGCGTAGTAATACATTTGAAATTCACCATGTTTTTCAATTATCCAATGAGTTTTCTCAGATACGTAAGGTTTTAATACTGATGCCGCATACTCTGAGTGGTTTAAAGGAGCTAATTCATCACCAATATCATGCAATAAGCACGCAACAACCATCTCTTCACTTTCATTATTTCTAAAAGCTCTCGTAGCACTTTGCAGAGAATGTTCTAATCTTGTAATCTTGTAGCCTTCTAAAGTTGTGGTCATTCTAGACAAAAAATTTAGTATTCTGTCAGCCGTCTCGCCAACATACTCTTTTTCTAATTTATCTAGAAAAAGGTAGTCCTCCTTAGAGCCATTTTTCATTTCTGTAAAATTTACTTTTTTCATACTTAATTATTAGACTTTGTGCTCAATAAAGACAACTGTGTCACTTTATTATCACCTAAGTCATCAATCAATTTTACGGGATAATCACCTGTAAAATAGTGATCAGTCAATTGTGGGTATGTAGAGTTTCTTTTTTCATAACCCATTGCTCTATACAAACCGTCAACACTTAAGAATTTAAGAGATTTTGCATCTATATATTTGCAAATCTCTTCATTAGTTTTATTAGCTGCTAAAAGCTCTTTTTTTGTAGGTGTATCAACACCATAGAAGTCTGGAAATCTAATTTCAGGCGACGCTATTCTTACATGCACTTCTTTTGCCCCAAAGTCATATAACATTTTTACTATTTTATGTGAGGTCGTACCTCTTACTAAAGAGTCATCAACTAAGACAATTTTTTTATTTTTGATAGTAGATTTATTTGCATTTAACTTCAGTCTAACACCAAGGCTTCTTATCTTTTGAGCTGGTTCAATAAAAGTTCTACCAACATAATGATTTCTTATCAAACCGAGGTCAAAATTAATTTTTTCATGTTGGCTATAACCAATAGCTGCAGCGTTCCCTGAGTCTGGAACAGGAACTACTAAATCAGCATCAATACTGGTTTCTTTTGCAAGCTCTACACCAAAATTTTTTCTATACTCATAAGCACATTTTCCATTTAAAACACTATCTGGTCTTGAAAAATAGATATATTCAAAAACACACGGCCTTATTTTTTTTAATGGAAATGGTTTTAAACTAATAAGTTTTTTATTTTCAACATAAACAATTTCACCATTTTCTACGTCTCTGATATATTTTGCTCCTATAATATCTAATGCACAAGTTTCGGAAGCAAAAACATAAGAGTCTTTAAGTTTTCCTATTACCAAAGGTCTTATTCCGAAAGGATCTCTTACTCCAATAAGTAAATCTCTTGCTAACATTACAAGAGCATAACCTCCTTGTATTTGAAACAAAGCATCAATAATTTTATCTATAACTTTTCCTCTTTTTGATCTTGCAATCAACTGAACAATTGTTTCAGTATCTGATGTAGTATAAAAAATTGCACCATCTTCAACTAATTTTCTTCTAAGAGTTATTGCATTTGTAAGATTACCATTATGAGCTACTCCTATTCCTCCAGTATTAGTGTCTGCATAAAAAGGTTGAATATTCCTTAATGTTGTACCTCCGGTAGTGCTATATCTATTATGAGCAATAGCAAAATTACCTGGTAGAGATTTTAAAACTTCTTCTTTATTAAAATTGTCACCAACTAATCCAAATCTTTTTTCTGAGTGATATTTTTTTCCATCAAAGGTTACTACTCCACAACCTTCTTGTCCTCTATGTTGTAAAGCATGTAAACCAAGTGTAGAAAGCGTTGATGCATCTTGGTTATCACTTATACCAAAAACACCACATTCCTCTTTAAGTTTTGGATTAAAGTTCTTGAACTTTCTCTTTAGTATCTTGGTAATTTTTTTCATCCGGGAATTCTTTAATTAAATAATTGCTTCCCTTGAGAACATAAGGAAAGCTAATTGATTGGTCAAGGTTTATTGGCCACTTATTATGATTATATATGATGTCTATTGTTGCAAAAATACATACCGAAATAACATACGCTCTTAAAAATCCAAAAAAGAATCCAAATATTTTATCTAAAGTACCAATTCCCGAATAACTAACTGCTTTACTGATTCCTTTATTAATCATTAACACAATAAATAAAACAATTATAAAAATACTTAGACCTAGCACAATATCTAAAATGTATTCGTTGTCCAAAATGTCTTCAACATAAGGTTTTGCTTTTGGAAATAAATAAAGAGCAACAACGTATGAAAACAACCACTTACTAGCTGATAAAAGACTTAAAACAAAACCTTTAGATGAACATTTGATTAAAGATAATACTGTTAAGGTAAGATATAAAAGGTCGAACAATTGAAATTTATCAAAAAAATTCAAAAACTGGTCAAACATTTAATCTTTTTTCAAATGGCTGAATGTATAAAATAAGACTAGGCAATAAAGTAAGAACTAGTATCATTGCTAAGAACATTGCAATTCCAGTAAAAACACCAAAATAAATTGTAGGAATGAAATTTGAGAGAACAAGTATTGAAAAACCAAATATAATAGTAATCGATGTGTTTAATATTGCTACGCCTACAGTAGAGTGACATAATCGTATTGACTCTTCATAGTTATTATTTTTTTCATATTCCTCTTGGAAACGGTAGATATAGTGAATACTGTTATCAACAGCGATCCCTATCGTTATAGCGGCTATAGTTATTGTCATCATATCAAGTGGGATACCCAAGACACCTATTAAGCCTAAAATTGAAAATGCAGCAATGAAATTTGGAATAACGCCGATTAAAGAAATCTTTAAATTTCTAAATAAAACCAAGAACATTGCCATTATTCCACACATGACGAGGCCTAAAGTTAATATTTGAGATTTAAATAAACTTTGTAAAAGATTATTAAATAAAATTAAAACACCACCGAGTTTAAATTCTTCTTTACTTAAACCAATTTCATTTTGCATATCAAAATTAATTTTCTTGATTAAATCATTCCTTCTCAAATCTTTGGAAGAATCTTTTATTCTTAAACTTATTCTTGCCTCATCATCTTTAATTGAAATGTAGGGGTCTATGATTTCGCTTTTAACAGTTTCAGGAATTTTACTGTATAAAACTCCCATTTCTAAAGTTCCTAATTCTTTATTGTTATTTAATTTAGTAGCAACCTGAATAATTGAAGAGAAAGACAACACTTTACCAACGTGTTCTATATTTTCTAAATAATTATGTACCTTATTAATTTTATCAATCTTGTCTTTTGTGAACCAATATTTACTTTCATCACCATTATCCTCATCCCAATCTTTGAACTCATCATCGTCTACTGCGGTTTCATCATTTTTTTTTCCAGAAAACCTTAAAATGATTTCTAAAGGTGTTGTGCCACCGAGTTTTTCGTCAATTAATTTCATACCTTGATAGATTTCAGTATCTTTACTGAAATAATTTATGAAACTATTTTCAACCTTTAATTTTGATATCCCAAAAATACTAAAAATTATTAAAAAAATTGAGATGATAAATACCAAATTTATTTTTTCTATTGAAAATTTAGAAAGTGGACTAGTTAAAAAAGATAAAGATTTTTCGTGAATATTTATCTCTTTTGAATAAAAAATTCCTAGCAACGCAGGAAGTAATGTAAAAGTTATCAAAAATGAAGTTATCAATCCAAAAGTCATCATCCATCCAAAGTCAATAATTGGTTTAATTCCACTAAAAATTAAGGAGAGAAAAGCACAAATTGTTGTTAACACAGTGTAAAGTATAGGCCAAACCATTTTAGATGTCGCGATTTTTAAAACTTCATAATTATTTAAATCTAAATGAGTTTTAGCTAGCTGAATATACCTTGTGCTTATGTGAATGTTCATAGCCATTGTAAGTATCAACATCATAGCTATAAAATTTGATGATATAACTGTTACTTTCCAGTTCATTAGACCCAAAAATCCAATCATTATTATTACCGCAAAAAAACAACTAGAGATTGGAATTATAATCCAAAGAACTTTTCTAAAAACAAACCACAAAGTAATTATAATAAAAGCAAAAACACCGATACCAAAGACAATGATATCCTTTTTAATAAATGTCATCATGTCATCAGCAATCATCGGTATACCTCCTAAATGAATTTTTCCAATTTGTTTAAAAGAGTCAATTACCTCTCTTATTTCTTTAATATTTTCATGGTTTTCAGATTTAAGTTTATCTTTGTATTCCTCAAATTCTTTTTCATTATCAAATGCAGATGACTCTAAAACTTTTTTTCTTTTTAAATTAACTATGATACCTGTCGTTGTTGCGTCCTTACTTATTACTAAGTTTTTAAAGACAGGGCTATTTAAGATTTCATTAAAAGCTCTATCTTTATCAATATTTTCATCCTTTAATGTTCTAAAATTTTTAATACGGTCCATAAGGGGCTCATCAGAACTTTCAAGCAAAGGTACGTCTAATATAGTAACGACACTATGAACCCAATCAAGACTTTGAATCTTATATTTTAAACTTAGAATATTGTTTATTGAACTTTCAGAAGTCAAAGCTTCTTTAGGGGTAAAGGTAAGAACTAAAAAATCTTTAAATTTATATCTTTGATTAATTTCTTTTAAGTATTCCAAATCTGGATCTCCTTCTATGAGCAAAGTTTCAGAGGAAGCATCTAGCCTAAAATCTTTTGTATTGATTAAAAAAAAAGAGGTAATTAAAATTAATGCAAGAAAGACTAGACGTGGTTTTTTTAAAATTAAAGATTGATATATATTTGAAAACATTACTAAATATATAACTTATATTTAATTATTTGTAGCATCATTAAATTTAGTAAACATTTCCTCAAACTCTAAGGTGATTTTGCCGGTAGGACCGTGCCTTTGCTTACCAATTATTAATTCTGCTAAATGTGAAATTTCATTCATTTTAGCTTGCCATTCTGCATGTTCTACAGTCGCAGGCCTAGGCTCTTTAGATTTTAAATAATAAGATTCTCTGTAGACAAACATTACAACATCTGCATCTTGCTCAATAGATCCAGATTCTCTTAGATCAGATAGTAGAGGCTTTTTATCATCCCTGGTCTCAACCGCTCTTGATAATTGCGAAAGAGCCAAAACAGGCACAGCTAGTTCTTTTGCGAGAGCTTTCAGTCCTTGAGTAATTTCAGAAATCTCTTGCACTCGTCCTTCTTTAAAATTTGAGGCTCTCATTAATTGTATGTAGTCAACTACAACCATATCTAAACCATAAAGTCTTTTTATTCTCCTAGCTCTGTTGGAAAGTGCCGCAATAGTGATTGCTGGTGTTTCATCTATATATAGAGGTAATTCAGAAATATTTTTTGATGTTTCTAAAAATTGCTCAAATTGTTCCTCAGATATTTTTCCTCTTCTAATATCATTTGATTTTATTCTTGATTGTTCAGCTAAAATTCTTGTTGATAATTGTTCAGATGACATTTCAAGAGAAAAAAATGCTATACAAGACTTTCTATTTGTTTTTTGAATGCTTGTTGCAGCATTAAATGCAATGTTAGTTGCTAAAGCAGTTTTACCCATTGCGGGTCTTCCGGCAATAATTACTAAATCAGATTTATGCAAGCCTCCAAGCCTGTCATCTAAGTCTCTTAGTCCAGTAGGAACACCAACAATTCCTTCTTCATTTTTATATGCGTTAGAAGCCATGTCAATAGTTTGTCTAACGGCCTCATCGAATTTGATTATGTTGGAATTAAAAGAACCTTTTTCAGCAAGGTCATATAGTATTCTTTCAGAGTTTTCTATAATAGACTTTCCGTTAACATTTATGTCGTTAAGTTTTGCGGTATCAATAATATTTTCAGAAATTTTAATAAGTTCCCTTCTTACAAACATATCATAGATAATTTTAGAGTATTCTATTGCTTGTCTAGATGATGTTGAAAATTTAGTTATCTTAATTAAATATTCTGGAACATTTAAATCATCATTATCATTTTCAAAATAATTTTTAAGAGTAATAGGATTTGCTAATAATCCTTTGTAAATGAGATTTTGTATAGATCCAAATATTTTTTGGTGAAGTGGATCAAAAAAATTTTTATCTGATATAATTCCTGTTATCTCATCAAAAATTTCATTTTGAGTTAAAATAGATCCTATGACTGACTGTTCAGCCTCAATATTATTTGGAAGTTCTTTAAAGTTATTTTGAACGATATTTAAATTTTTGTTCACACATTACTTTACAATTTAAGCAGTAAAAAAACAGCGCTAATATGCTATGGGGAAAAAAATGTATAAATTATTTAATATTATCCTCAGAAATAACTTTTAATTTAATTTCTGCTTGTACCTCTGAGTGAAGATTAATATTCACTTTAAAAGTGCCCAAAGATTTGATTTCATTTAAAGGTTGTATTAACGAGGGTTTAACATCTATTTTTTCTGACAAATTTATAATTTTTGATATTTCCGTGGGTTTAATTGATCCATAAAGATCTTTGTTCTCAGTAGTAAGTTTTTTTACTTCATAAGTTTTATTTTTTAATCTTTCATAAATTTGTTTAGCATTTTTTTTCTTTTCTTGATCTTTCTTATTTAGTTCAGTCTTAATTTTTTCTACTTCTTTGATGTTTTCCTTCGAGGCATACAAAGCCTTTTTATTTGAAATTAAGAAGTTTCTAGCAAAACCTCTTTTTACATCAATCACTTCTCCAATAGAGCCAATTTTAGCTAAGTTTTCTAATAATATAACTTTCATAATCTAGATTAATGCTAAATTTCTGGCTCTCTTTATAGATAATGAAAGCTCTCTTTGTTTTTTTTGTGAAACATTTGTAATTCTTGAAGGAAGAATTTTTCCGTTTTCTGAAACAAATCTTTTCAATAATTTTATGTTTTTGTAATCAACTTTTGGTGCATTTTTGGTTGACAACGGGCAACTTTTCTTAAATTTGTATTTGTTTGGCTGAAAAATACTTAGTTTTGAAAAACTGCTACTTTTCCCTTTTTTTGAATTATTTTTTCTATTTTTCATCTATTTTTTTTTTACCCTTTTTTATTTCTTCATCTTCCTCTTTGCCGAAATAATTTTCTTTTAAATCAAATTTTTTTACTTTGATAGTGACATACCGCAGTAAATTTTTATCTATTCTTTCATTTTTCTCTAATTCTTTAATTAGGCCACCATCTCCTTTGATTTTAAAATGTATGTAATTTCCTTTTCTATTTTTTTTAATTAAATAAGATAAGTTCAATAACCCCCAATCTTGAGTTTGAACTAAATTACCTTTGTTTTCCTCAATTAACTTGGAATATTTTTCTTTTAAACTTTTTATTTGGCTAGGACTTATGTCTTGCCTTGCTATGATTGTATGTTCGTATAGATTCATTATTAATTTTATATAAAAAAAATTGATATACTATTATAATAGTTTTATTACAAGACAAAAAAAAAGAGTTAAAAAAAGATGTTTTCTATAGTTTTTCCAGGTCAAGGATCACAAAAAATCGGAATGGTAAAGGAATTTTACGAAAAATATGATCTTGCAAAACGATTATTTAAAGATGCAGATGCAGTGCTTAATGTTCCGATTACAAAAATAATATTTGAGGGCCCGGATGATCAACTTAATTTAACTGAAAATACTCAACCAGCGATATTTCTAGCGAGCTACTGTATTTTTGAGATTATTAAAAAAGAATTTGGATACGATTTTAAAAAATTTAAATATTTTGCTGGTCATTCTCTTGGTGAATATTCAGCTTTAGCTTGTGCAGGTTCTATAACTTTTGAAGATACACTAAAAATCCTTCAAAAAAGAGGAAAGTTTATGCAAGAGGCTGTACCAAGTGGTGAAGGAGCAATGTTAGTTGTTTTAGGAATAAGCTCTAAAGAACTTGAAAAAATTTTAGAGGATAATAAAGATATCTATGAGTGCTTTATTGCAAACGATAATTCTCAGCTCCAAGTAGTTGTAAGTGGTCTGAAAAAAGACATTTACTTGTTGTCAGATTATTTAAATAATGAAAAAATAAAGAATCTTAAATTAAATGTAAGCGCTCCGTTCCACTGCAAGTATATGAAAAAAGCATCTAAAAAAATGGCAAGCTTTATTAATGATTTAAATATGAATGAATTAGAAAAGCCTATTATATCAAACGTTACAGCTAAAGAGACTAGATCTTCTAGAGAAATCAAACTATTACTAATATCTCAAATCGAAAAAAAAGTTCGTTGGCTAGAGAGTGTTGAATACATGATGAATAATGGAATAAAAAATTTTGTAGAAATTGGACCAGGAAAAGTGTTATCAGGGTTAATAAAACGAATAAACAAAAATGTTAATGTTAGTTCAATTAACAGTGAAGAAGATATAAAATTATTGATAAATGATTAATTTAAAAAATAAAAAAGCTGTAATCACAGGAGCAACGGGCGGTATTGGGAACTCAATAATAAAAAAATTTGTTTCAGAGGGAGCTAAAGTGGTAGGCACAGGAACAAATGAAGAAAAATTAAAAAAAATAAAAGATGATTATAATGGGATGATTGTAAAAAAGTTCGATATATCAAAACATAATGAAATAGAAAAATTTGTAGATACAGTTTGTAATGAATTAGAAGGTTGTCCAGAAATATTAATTAATAATGCAGGAATAACAAAAGATAATTTATCTTTAAGAATGTCCCAAACTGAGTGGCAACAAGTAATAGATATAAATCTCACATCCACTTTTTTATTATGTAAGTTTTTTTTAAAAAGAATGATTAAAAATAAATCTGGCAAAATAATTAATATCACCTCAGTTGTTGGACATACAGGAAATGTAGGTCAAGCGAATTATGCTGCTTCGAAATCTGGGATTATAGGTATGAGTAAAAGTTTAGCTCTGGAATATGCCAAAAAAAATATAAATATAAATTGTATTTCACCTGGATTTATAAAAACAAATATGACTGAAAAAATAGACCCAAAATTTAAAGAATTAATCATCGCAAAAATACCCTCAAATAGATTAGGTGAACCATCAGATGTAGCAAATGTTGCTGCTTTTTTATCATCAGAAATGTCAAATTATATCACTGGAGAAACAATTCATGTAAATGGAGGTATGTATTTGGGTTGACAAAAGTTCTTTTTTAATTATTAAGAAAAAATCAAACAAAGGATCAAAATGGCAGAAGATATATCAAGTAAAGTAAAAAAAATTGTTGCTGACCACTTAGGCATAGATGAGGCAAAGGTTACAGATGAAGCGAGCTTCATTGACGATTTGGGAGCTGATAGTCTAGATACAGTTGAATTAGTAATGGCTTTTGAGGAAGAATTTGGGTCTGAGATTTCTGATAGCGAAGCTGAAAAAATTCTAACAGTTGGCGATGCAATTAAATTTATTGAAAACAAAAGTAATTAATTTTTAATGCCCCCAATGAGTGAAGGGATAATGGTAATTCTTTCATCTCCATCAGGAGCAGGAAAAACAACCTTAGTTAAACTTTTATCCGAAAGAAAAGGTTTTATAACATCCATATCTCATACAACAAGAAAACCTAGGTCTAATGAGGTAGATGGAAAAGATTATCATTTTATTAGCAATGAGAAATTCGAAAAAATGATAAGAAATAAAGAATTTTTAGAATTTGCAAAAGTTTTCAAAAATTTTTATGGCACAACAAAATCAAATATTTTCGTAGAATTAAAAAAAGGAAATAATGTAATATTTGATATTGATTGGCAGGGTACTAATCAAATTATTTCTCAAAAGTTAAAGAATAGATTGTTGACTTTTTTTATTTTACCACCAAGCAGAGAAGAGCTTTTGAAGAGACTTACAAATAGAGACATGAAAGATAAGCTGATAGCTGACGAGAGAATGAAACAATTTGATAAGGATGTCTTGCATTGGAAAGATTATAATTATGTAATTATTAATAATAATCTCGAGATTTGTTACAAACAAATATCAGAATATATAGATTGTGAAATTAATCAAAAAGAAATTGCTTATGATAAAGATTTAATAAAAAATCATATTAAGAAATTAACTTCCTAGGGATTCGTATTCGTTAACAATCCTTAAATAATTATCAATATCTACATTTTGTGGTCTATCAGAAGGATGTAAGTTAAACTTTTTATAGTTAAATTGCAATTTCTTAAATAGAATGTTTATTGGTTTGTTTATCATTTTTCTTCTTTGACTAAAAAAAACTTTTGTTACTATTTCTAAATTTTTTGGATCTTTTATTTCATGAATTTTCGTCTTTGGTATGAATTCTAAGACTGTACTGTTAATTTTTGGCTTTGGGAAAAAACTATTTGGTTTAACGTCTGTTATTTTATTAATATTAAATTTCCATTTTGATAAAATTGTAATCCTACTATATTCTTTTGAATTTACATCAGCTAGAATTCTTTCTGCGACCTCTTTTTGAAACATCAATATCATCTTTGACACATTTAGTTTATTATTAAGACACCAGTTTGATAAAATTTTAGTTGAAATATTGTATGGAAGATTGCCTAAAATTAAAAATTTTTTTCCTGAATAAAATTCATTTGGAATTTTTAGAATATCTTTTTTGATGACAATTATTTTATTATAATATTGCCTCTCAAGTTCACCCGCTAGATCCTTGTCTTTCTCTACAACATATATTTTTTTTGGTTTTTGAGTAATAATAAATTTTGTTAAATTTCCTGTCCCTGGACCTATTTCCAGCACTTGATCATCTGAGGAAATTTTTGAAGAATTAATAATTTTGTTAATAATGTTTTCATCATGTAAAAAATTCTGTCCTAGGTTTTTTTTTGGCTTAACCAACATATTTTTTTATAAAACTAAAAGCTTGAATTAAGCTATCTGGTTTAGATCTGTTTAATCCAAACATTTTATAATTAGGCCCGTGATCTGGAGTAATTCTTATGAATGGCAAACCAATAGTAATATTTATAGCATCGAAGCCAAAAATTGTTTTCATGGGTGCCAGTACTTGATCATGATACATTCCAACAACAACATCAAATTTTTTCCTATTTTCCTTTAAAAAAACCGTGTCTGCTGAAAATGGACCTAAAATTTTAATTTTCTTTTTCTTCAATACTTTAATTGCCGGTAAAATCTCATCTTTTTCAATATTTTTACCTGCAAATGTTTCACAATGTGGATTAAGACCTGTAACAGCAATATTTGGTTTTAAACCTAAAAATTTTTTGTAGAAATAATTAATGTTATTTATTTTCTTAATTATAACTTCCTTTTTAATTTTTTGTGATACTTTGTTAATAGGTACATGAGTCGTTATTGGGCTTACACTGAGCTCTTTATTAAAAATCAACATTACTTCATTTAATGAGCCTGTTTTTAAAGCCAAATATTCAGTAATACCTTTATATTTCCCTTTCAGAAAAGTTGTCTTAGAAATTGGACCGTTAATTAAAGCTAATGTATTTTTTTTTCTTAGTAAATTAAGTCCAACGTCAAAAGATTTTTTTATATATTCATTTTTTTTTATTAATGACAATTTTCCTTTTTTAAGAGGAATATCAAAAATATATACTTTATTTTTAAGTAAATTGGTTTGATTCTCAAATTTTTGTAAATTTAATTTTACTTTCTGCTTTTTAATTTCATTTTGAAATAATTTTTCTGAACAAATAATGATTATTGGAAACTTTGAGTTTTTATAAACTTTATTTTTTATTGTTTTTATTAAAATCTCATTAAAAGTGCTTTTTGGGTCTCCACAAATTATGACTACTGATTTATTTTTCATTTATTTCAGCACTATTATAAATTCTTTTGTAATATAAAGTAGATAATCTTGTGAATTGTCTTTCCCTTTCGAATTCAATCATCTTTTTTAATTGAGCATCTTTATCAATTTTAATATTTTCAGACTTCACATCATTCAACTTCAGTATCAAAAAACCACCACTAGTAACTATTGGTTCTGTTAAATCTCCAATTTTTATTTTATTTAGCCCGTCTTTAATTTCTTTAGAAAGCTGATTTTTATAAATCCAACCTAAATTTCCACCGCTTTTTTTACTATCAGATAAACTATAAATTCTTGCAGTTTCTTCAAATCCTATTTCATTTATACTTTGTTTAATTTCTTCATATTTTGTGACTAATTCTTTTTTGTCATTAATCGTAAAAACTATTTCTGAGATTAAAAGATTATCAACTTTCTTATTGTCAAACTTTTCAATCTCTTTCATCATTAAATTGCGGTCTATTTCTATTTCATTTGCAAAGGTTTTTACGATAAGATCATTCCAGGCAATCTCTATTGAGATTTTTTTTTTTACTTTCTGAATATCTACTTCATTTTGTAATAAATAATTTTCAAATTCTCTTAAACTTGAAAATCCAATACCAGAATATATGTCTGCAATAACTCTTGATAATAAATTTTCATTAGCTTCAACTTTAGATTTTTTTTCTATCTCAATTTTTTTTATTCTTTCATTAATTAAAGAATTTTTTGCGTATTCTATTATACGTCTCTGGTCTAGTTTTTTTAAGTTTGGATTTAAAGTAATTAAATACTTTTTTTCGAAATCAAGATCTATATTCGTTATTATTTCTTGATTTATTTTAGCTACTATAAAAACCTCACAGTTTGCTACTTGCCAAGGAGTTATATTTAAAATTAAAATTAAAAAAATTCTTAAAGAAATTCGTTTCATTTCTATCTCATACTTGGGGTATTTAAGGTTGCTAAGGGAACTATAGAAATAGAAAAAAATATTTCTTCAGTTGGTTTTAGTTCGTTATCTGAGTAATAGTCCTTGTTATACTGTATTGAAGCTGTCAAACAATCATTTTTGTATTCATATATTAAGTTGTAAAATTCAGTAAAATCAGTTTTTTCATTTCTCCGGGTTCTATATTTTAGGGAGTTTGAGTTATTGAAATTAAAGCTTGTCTCATTAGTCAAATAGCTTTCACTTCCTACTTCATCATCTTCTTGTAAAAACTCAAAAGATGTAACAAACTTATTCACAGAAACATCTGTTTTAAATAGATTATAGTTAGAGGACTCAAAATCACTATCGATTGAAAAATTATAATCAAATTTTAAATTTTTATTTGGCTCGAAAATTAGAGATCCAATAAAATCAGATCCTCTGTTATTTAATGTTGATTTAGTAGGTAGATTTACCTCTTCATCATCTCGCAAGACTGTTGCTAAGCCTGCTTTAATAATTTCATTTTCACCTTGTTTTCCATTAAGACTATATTCTCCACCAAGAGTTAAAGACTGACCACCCTCTACCGCATCATCTAAACTTAATCTATTTTGAGTAAATATGTTATTTATATCTATTTTTCTATCTAAAGTTTTCAAGTCTTTATTTGCGTTTGGACTATACATTAAAGACCCTTTAGCAGTAAAAAAGCTATCAAAAAATTCTCCCTCCTTCTTTAATGGATATGACATATTGTAAAAGACAGAGCCATAATTTTCTGAGCTAAATTTATTTTTGTAATTTAATGAATTGTCACCTTCAGAGGTCACATTTTTTAAAAGCAAATTAAATTTATTGACAATTCCTGATGAAGTAATTTTTGGATTTGATGAAAATTTTAGATCATTAATTAAAACTTTTTCAAAGATATTTGTATTGTAATTTTTGTAGTTTCCTTTAGAAATTAATTCATAATCACCTTTATAATTTGATGATACTCTTTTTGTAAATTCATAACTAGGAAATATATATTCATACTTATCACTAGACTTCTCTTCTGTTATATCCTCGTATACTTCAATTTTTGTTTCCAGGTTCATATCCCTACTATTACCCCTAAAAATTAGAAATGATTCTAATAAAGATTGATTGTCATTTATTGCGGATCTTATATTGTGCGTTTTTAAATAATTATCATCTGACGTTGCTTCAAGATTCAATTCGATTTCACTTATATCAAATGCATCAATATTTATTTTGGTTTTAGAATTAGAGAAAAAATGAGTTTTAGATGAAGAATTTTTTTCTTTTAAACTAAAGTCTACAATATGCTTAGAATTTTTATTTACCTGTCTATATTCATTTTGAAATAATGCTTCTTTTTCTGAAAAAATTCTTGGAGTAAACGTTAAGTCTTTGTTGTCACTGATAACCGAGTAATAGGGTATCTTAAAAGATAAACCTAAACTTGATGAGTCTATTACTTGAGGCATTAAAAAGCCTGATTGTCTTTTCACTGTAGGATCAGGATGAAAAAATTTCGGGAAATAGATAATTGGTTTGTCATAAATTTCTAACCAAGCATGTTTATAATTTATAACCTTTTTTTCTTTGTCATGGTTAATTTGGTGAGAATAAATGAAAAATAATTCTATTTCAAAATTTTTTATTTTTTTAATAATTTTTTTAAGTTTTTCAAGCGCGCATTCTGAAGAATTGAAATTTGAGGCAACTTCAATTGAAATAATAGACAAAGACAAAATAGTCATAGCTAAAGATGGTGTCAAAATTT
>CACKGF010000005.1:0-25000 GCA_902599625.1 uncultured Pelagibacteraceae bacterium
GTTTAGAGAAACAAAAGCTGATTTAGTTATTATTTTAACTCCATCAGGATTACATTATTCACATACAAACCTTGCTTTAGATTATGGATTTAATGTTTTAGTGGAAAAACCAATCTGCTTAATCGTTTCTGATGCACAAAAATTATTACTTAAAGCTAAAAAGAAAAATCTTTTGCTGTGTGTTGGATTTCAAAATCGTTATAACAAAGCAGTTGCTTTTTTAAAAAATGCTGTGAATAAAAATGTTTTTGGAAAAATAGTATCTATTTCAGTTGTGCTAAGATGGTGTAGATATCAAAGCTATTATCAAGATGGGTGGCACGGAACATGGAAAATGGATGGTGGTGTATTAAATCAACAGGCCATTCATCATATTGATGCTTTGAACTTTATTTTTGGACCTATCAAAAGAGTTTCTTCATTTTCGACTAATAGAGTTAATAAGTTAGAGGCTGAAGATACGTGTGTTTCAATTTTAGAGCTTAAAAATGGTGCTCTTTGTACTTTTGAAGCGACTACAGCAGCTAGACCAAGGGATTTCGAGGCATCAATAACAGTTGTTGGAGAAAAGGGTATTGGAAAAATAGGTGGAGTTGGGTTGAATAAAATTGAAAATTGGGAAATATTAAACAAAAAATTAAATATAAAAAAATTGAAATTAAATAATTCAGAAAAATTTAGTGATGGATATGGTTTAAGTCATGGGAAAATTATTCCTTTATTTCTTAAAGAAACGCAAAATAAAAAGAAAAATTATGAGTCTGTAAACTATTCAATTTCCTCGCTCAAATTAATACATAGTATCTACTCTAGTAACGAGAGATCCAAAATAATTAAATTAGCATCAAACTATAAATCAAAAAAATTAGGTATTTAAATGTCTCTAGAGAACAAATTTCCGGGTAAAGACATCTCAATAGAGGATATAAAAACAAAATTTCCGTTAGCAGCAAAAAAAAATAAAAACCATAAAAGCAGATTTAAAATAAGCGGTGTAGAATTTGGTTCTAATCAAATTCCTATTTTCGCGGGACCAAATATGGTTGAGAGTGAAAAATTAATTTTAAATTGTGCTAAAAACTTAAAAAAAATTGGTGCGCATTTTTTAAGAGGCGGAGCTTTTAAACCTCTCACGTTTCCCTATAGAAGTAAAAAATATACTGAGACTAGAGAAGAAGGGATAGAATGGCTTAAAAGAGCAAAAGAAGAATATAACATTCCAATAATTACTGAAATCATGGAGGAGAAGTATATAGATTTAATTTGTGACGTTGCTGATATTTTACAAATAGGTTCAAGAAATATGCAGAATTTTCCCCTTTTAACTGAATGCGCAAAAAGTGGAAAACCTATAATGTTAAAAAGGCACTACGGTGCATCACTAAGAGATTGGCTTGGTGCAGCGGAGTACTTACTGGTAGAAGGGAATAAAAAAGTAATATTATGTGAAAGAGGAGTTTCAGTGCCACACACACATAGGTCAACTTCAAGATTTTTATTAGACCTACAAGTAATTCCAGCAGCCCAAGAAATAACTCACTTACCTATTGTGTCTGATCCATCTCATGCTACTTTTTGGAGGGATTGGGTGAGCCCAATGTCTCTTGCTAGTGTAGCTGCTGGTGCAGATGGTATAATGTTGGAGGTTCATCCAGACCCAAAAAATTCTGCTGTTGATCCGCTTCAACCTATTAATTTTAAAGACTTTAAGATTTTACTAAAAAAAATGGATAAAATTTCAAAAACAATGGGTAAATTTATTATTAAAGGTAGATAAGATAAAAATGAAGAAGAAACTTTTCGTAGATAAAAATATTAAACGGGTCGGAGATTTTGTAGACACTCATGTTAGTCGTACAAAGAATTTTGATGATAACACACCTCCCTTTTCATCTATTGAATTTAGTATTAACGGCGCATGTAACAGAAGATGTGAGTTTTGTCCTAGGGTAAGTAAAGAAAATTATCCAAATATATTGAATAATCTAAATATGGATGCATTTAAAAACTTAATTAACGATCTAACAAGTATAAATTTTGACGGTCGATTTTCATTTACGGGTTTTTGTGAGCCATTACTCACCAAAAATTTAAACGAATACGTTTATGAAATTAGATCTAAGTTACCTAAATCAGTAATAGAAATAGTTTCTAATGGTGATGTATTAATTACCAAGGTAGGTCCTAAAATGCTTGACAACTTATTTAAGGCAGGCCTTACGAGAATAAGAATTAGTTTGTACGACGGCCCACACCAAATAAAGATTTTTGAAGATATCAAAGAAAAACATCAACTATCTGATGATCAATTTTTGATAAGAAAGAGATATCTGGGCCCAGATGAAAGTTACGGTATTACTATTTCTAACAGAGCAGGTTCTGTTGAATTAAAAAATGATTTCTTTGAATTAAAAGCATTAGATGAACCATTAAAAAAACCTTGTTATTATCCTTTTTATAAAGTTTTAATTGATTTTGATGGAGCAGTTTTAATGTGCTCGAATGATTGGAAGAAAGAGAAAATTTACGGAAATATTAATAATGAGTCTATTTTCCAGATTTGGTCTAGTCATAAATTTAATGAAACAAGGAAGAAATTAGTATGTGGGGACAGAAATTATAAGCCATGTAACTTATGTGATGTTGATGGAACATTAAATGGTGAGAAATCTTTTGAAAGATGGAAAGAATACTTCCAAAACTAGTATAATGATAATCAAAAAAAATATTGAGCGACCAGACTGGACGAAAGTTGTAAAAGATAAAAAAATAGATCTAACTAAAAATGTTCATTATGACAGAATATTAAACGAAAAAATTAAGGAGATTTTATTTAGTTCTGAATTTTTAATTAATTATGCAAACGATTACAACGTATACAATGCAATTTGTAACTACTATAAAATACCTCTTAAAAAAACTGCAATTGGTTTTGGAGCAACTGACCTAATAAATAGAGTTTTAACCTCTATTAAAATAGATTGTTTATATATAGTTAATCCAAGCTTTATGATGGTGGACGTATATTGTAAAATGATCGGTTTGAATTTTAAATTTATAAATTTAGATGAAGTAAAAAATTTGAAAAATGTTAGTAATTCTGGGATATATTTTGTCAATCCAAATGGAGTGAATGGTGAAGTTCATGACATAAAAAAATATAGAGATAAATTTAAATGGTTTATAGTTGACGAAGTATATTCTGATTTTTACGATAAATATTCTCTAATTGGGGAAATTTCAGAGAAAACAATTGTTATTAAAAGTTTAAGTAAAAGTCTTGGTATTGCTGGTTTAAGGATTGGATTTTGTTACGGTCCTGAAGAGGCAATTAACGAAATTCAAAAATATAGAATGAGCCAGGTTACCACCTCTATAGCATCAATAGTTGTTCCAAAAATAATTAGAATGACACCAGAGGTTGTCGAAAGAATGAAGGAAAGTAAAAATTTTTTGGAAAATAAATTTGATTGTAAACAATCCTTTTCTAATTATGTGTTATTCAAAAATGAAAATGACTACACAAAAAAATTTGGTGCTAAACTAAAAGATGGTTATTATAGAATGGCATTAGCAGATATGGAAACTCTTAATGGATAACGTTAACAAATTAATTGAAAATAAAGTCAGCTTCGATAATTTTGATAAATTTGCAGTTATAATTGGATCAAATCCCTCTAAAACTGCGAGGTCCCCTATATTGTGGAATGCGGCATTTAAAGCAAATAATCTGAATTTCGCTATGCTACCATTAGATGTGGCTAAAGAAAATTTAAGTAAAGTTATCGAAATTTTAAATACTAATAACAAATTTATTGGGGGATCGGTTACCATTCCTTACAAATCAGATTTAGTTAATTTGCTAAAAAATAACCTTACTAATGAAGCTAAAGAAATAGGAGCTATTAATTGCATTTTTAGAGATAAAAATTATAATTTAATCGGTACAAATACTGATGGAGAAGCGTCCATAAGTTCTTTCAAAAAAAAATTTGGGAGCATAAGAAATAAAAATATTTTGTTACTTGGCTTAGGTGGAGCAGGAAAGGCAGTTTTAATTTATTTTTTAAAAGAAATTGAAAATGGTAAAATGTTTGTAAGCACGTTAAACAAAAAAAAGTTTGGAAAATTTAAAAAACTTGAGAATTTAGTTTTTGTTAATTGGGAAGATAAAAATGAAATTATGAGTAAAGTAGATATAATCATAAATTGCACTAGTTTGGGTTTTGACAAACAATTAGATAAAACACCGCTAAACTTATCATCTTTAAAAATGCTCAAAAAAACATGTATTGTTTTTGACATAATTTACAATCCATTGAAAACAAAGTTTTTGAAATATTCAGAGCAAATTGGACTTAAAACAATGAACGGACTAGAGATGAATCTTTTGCAAGCTGTAATAGCCTTTAACTATGCTGTAAAATCAAATTTTGATGAGATCACAAAAAAAGCAATGGAAGAAGTTAAGTTATGAAAACGATCGCTATAATAATGGCTAGAGGTGGTTCAAAAGGTTTACCCAGAAAAAATGTAAAGCTTTTGGATGGTAAACCTTTGATCGCTTATACAATTGAACATGCGCTATCCTCTGGTGTTTGCGATGACGTCATAGTAACTACAGAAGATGATGAAATAGCTAAAATTTCAAAGGAATTTGGTGCGACAGTTCCATTTAAGAGGCCTATCGAACTTGCAGATGATATAACACCACCAGAGCCAGTTATCAAACATGCGCTAATTGAGTACGAAAAAATTTCAAAAAAGAAGTTTGACATAGTTGTTTATTTACAAGCTACAGATTTATTTAGAACACCAAAAATGATTGCTGAGTGTGTAAATGCAATTAAAGATGATCCAAGCTTAGATACAGTTTTTAGCGCATATAAAACTCACAAACATTTTTGGAGAAAAAATACCGACGGTTCATTCACTCGTTTAACTGAGGGCTCTTACTCTGCTAGACAAAAAAGAGGAATAAATTCAACATTTAGGGAGGATCAAGGTTTAGCTTCAGCTTTCAAATCTGAGATATTGAGAAAACATGATAAAAGAGTTGGAAAAAATGTACGAATAATCGAGAATAATGACTTTAAGTCTTCAATTGATATTCATAACGAATTTGATTTTTGGTTGGCTGAAACAATCTACAAAAACTGGGTCAAAAAAAATAAGAGTAATGTTAATCAAAGTAATGGCTTTCTTGGTAATGATTTAAAGAGTTGGTCCCAAAGTATAAGAAATGGTTATATTAGATCTTATGTTATTTTTGCGCTTCATGAAACTGGAGTTTTTGAATTAATGAGGAAAAGTGATTTTGTAACAGTAGATGAAATTTCAAAAGCATGTAAATTAAACTCTACATTACTTAATGGGGTTATGAATTTTTTATATCATGCGGATCAAATTATTATTAAAAAAAATAATAAATTTTCTTTGACGAAAAAAGGGCATGACTGGCTTTTTACAGATCCAGTTTTGGCAATGTCGTTCGGAGCCGTTGGCGCTTATTCATGTATTTTGTCTGAACTTGTTCCATCACTTCGTAATCAAAAAAAATATGGAAAAGATTTTGTTAGAAAAGGGGATTTAATTGCTAAGGGTAGTTATCATACTGGTAAAGGAAATTATCCCTGGGTTTTAGAAAAAATGAGAGAGCATGGTGTAAAAAAAGTTGCAGATTTAGGTTGTGGATCTGCAGATGTAATAATTAATTTATGTAAGTCAGATAAAAATTTAAAAGGAGTAGGGATAGATATATCAAAAGATGCATTAGTTGAGGCCAAAAAAAGAGTAGACAAAAATGGTTTGTCTGACAGAATCACCCTTTCTCAAGGTGATTTGTACAAACCACAAACCTTCTCAAAGTCTGTTAAGGATGTGGATGCCTTTAATGCGATAATGGTAATGCATGAGTTTTTAAGAGATGGAGAGGACTCTGTTGTTGAAATGTTTAAATCATTAAAAAAAGAGTTTAAGGGAAAACTATTTTTTTTAGGAGAATTTGATTGTGTTGATGATGATGAATATCAGGAAATGGACTATCCTGATAGGATACATTACCTTTTTTATCAACATATGATTCATCCACTGACTAATCAGGGATTAGCAAGAAAAGAAGATTGGCTGAATATTTTTAAAAAATCTGGAGTAGAGGTCATCGGACTTAATGATAAATTAAATTTTAGGTTAGTTCAATTTATTCTAAAATTTTAGTTCATGAAAAGTAAAAAATTAAATTTTGCAATTATTGGATGTGGTTCTGTTTCATTAGATCATGCAAAAGCCATAAAAAAATTAGGTCACAAAATTTCTTATGGTTCAACAAAAAACATAAATTCAAAAAACTGGAAATTATTTAAAAAAAAATTTCCACAAACAAAATTTGCAACTATCAATGAAATATTAAAAAATAAAAATATTGATAGAGTAGTATCTTGTTTGCCGTTAAATGAGCAAAAAAAATATTGTAAAAAAATACTTACATCAAGAAAGCCTATTTTAATTGAAAAACCGTTGCATGACAATGCTTTCAAATTAAAAAAAATTTTTTCAGTAAAAGATGCCTGTTTATTTAATAAAGCGGTTGCTTATAACAGAAGGAACTACAATATAATGAGCGATCTAAAAAAAAAAATAAAATTGAAAAAACTTAAATCAGTGAATGTAAATATTTCTGAGAATTTAAAATACCTTAAAAAAAAATACGGTAAAAATTTTAAAAAAATATTTCTTCATGTTGGTTCATCAAGTCATATAATTGATCTATTATACTATCTATTTGGAAACCTAAAGGTATTAAAAACTTGGAAAACGAATTTATCGATGTCGATAGTTTTTATAACTAAAAAAAAAATTCCGATTTTTGTCAACATAAACCCATCTGATGCTGAGAACCCATCTCTAAAATTTCGTTTCATCGATAATGATATGTGGAAATTATCACCCATTGAGAGCTTAAAAATTTTTAAAGGAAATAAAACTCTAAAATCTAATAAAAATTTTTTTAAAAGGATAATTGTTCCAAATTTATCGATCTCCAAAAATGAAAAAAAAACTATGAGACCAGGATTTTACAATCAAATGAAATATTTTGCCTCTAATAATTTTAAAAACCTTTGTGGTGTAAAAGATAATTATAATTTAATAAAAATCTTTAATCAAATCTCATGAGCAAAAATTTTAAAACTTTAAGACAAGCATTTGTTTATGCAAAAAAGAATATTTCAAAAAAAAAGTGGAATTGGATGAGCTGTGGAAGTGAGAGAGAGTATACTACTAATGAAAATTTAAATTACTTTAAAAAATTTAAGATAAAACAAAAAATTCTTCAAGATGTTTCAAGAATTAAAACTGAAAAATTATTCTTAGGAAAAAAAATTAAATTTCCAATGCTAATAGCTCCAATGGGATATATGGCTCAATTCCATAAACATGGTGAAAAAGGATTAGCTCTAGGAGCATTTAAATCTAATACATTTATGTGTTTAAGCGCTGTTTCATCTTTTAAAATTAATGAAATTACAAAAAACGAGAAAAAATTAAATCTTATTTATCAATTTTACTCATTAAAACCTAGAGGCTGGGTTAAAGGTGAATTACGTAAAATTTCTAAAATGGGTGTTAAAGCAATTTGTATAACAACAGATTCACCTGTTAGAAGTATTAAATATGATATTATTGAGGATAAACATGATGCGAGAAAATATGGTTGGATGGGTTTGCCAAGACCACCTTTGCAACATATGTCAAAATTAACCTGGAGTGATATTAGTTGGCTGAGAAAACAAACAAAAATTCCAATAATAATCAAAGGTGTAATGAATGTTGAAGATGCAAAAAAAAGTTTTAAGCACGGGGCAAATATGATTTGGGTTTCAAATCATGGAGGAAGAACTTTGGAGTCTGGAATATCTTCGCTTGAGGCGTTAATTAAAATTAGAAAAAAATTTAAAAAAAAATTAATTATATTTGATGGCGGAATAAGAACTGGAAGTGATATGTTTAAAGCGTTATGTCTTGGCGCAGATTATGTCTGCATTGGTAGACCAGCAATATGGGGTTTAATATTGAATGGATCTAACGGGGTATCTCAAATATTAAATTTGTTTTACCAAGAGTTTCGATCAATCATGGGCCTAAGTGGTTGTAATGATATTAAAAAGATTTCAAAAAATTATTTGACCAAATAAAAAAATTATAATGAGGAATAGAATTTTATATAATCATCAATAATTTTTTTTTCATTTTTATGATCGATTAAAATATCTTTTAGACACTTATCTTTAGATCTTAAAAACTTTTTGCTTTTTCTAATAATAGATAAATTTTTAATTAAATCGTTTTCATCATTTATTTTGTTAATATATTTATATTTATATAAATTAGAAAATTTACTTTCATCATATAAATATTTCAGCAAAACTACTTTTTTATTTCTTATTAATGCTTCAGCCAAAACTGATGTCGATCTTGAGGATACTATAATATCTGACCATCTAATTAATTGTGAAGAATTGTAATCTTCCCTATAAAAGTAAGCAAATTTCAAAGGGTATAAATCTCTTGGTTTTTCCCTTGTTTTAACATTTGCTAAATTTTCATTTTTTAATTTTTCGATTAATTTCAAAGTACCTGGATTTTCTTTACTTTGATACTTCGTAAAAAAACCAACGTTAATAATTTTTTTATTTTTAATTTTTTCTATTTTAAATATTTTATCTAATTTCTTTAACCAATATTTAGTAAATCTGATAGAGCCGATATATCTCAATTTTTTATTTTTTAAAATTTTGTTTTTAATCGTGAAATAGCTGGGACTTATAAAGTAACTTGAATTTTCAAGGCGGTTTTTTGATAAAGGTTGTTTTATTGCTGCTATTCCACTATCAATTTTGATCATTGGTATTTTCATTTTTTTTGAAGCAATAAAGAACAATTCTATATATTTCTCAGCTGATGATTCTTCATAAGTAATGCTAGAAACGTTATTTTGTTTTAAATAGTTTTCAATTATTGATACGTTTGAAAATGCTTTTTTTTTGTAAAGAAATTCCCAAAAAAATTTAATTTTTTTTTGAACAAAATTTGGAAGCAATTTTATTATATCCACGATAAATAAAAGAATTTTCTCAAAATTCCCTACTGGAATAAAATTTTCATATTTTACATTTTTATTAATAACAGAATTAATGATTTTATCCTCTTTAAAACTCTGATTAGGATTAATTCCACATATAAGAATTTTTTGTTTTTTGTTTAATACATGAATAATCGGTGACAGCATGTCAACGCTCACGTACAAATCTATTAAGAAAAGGTGCATTCTTTAAGTCTTTTTTCTAATTTAAAATTAATTTTTTTATAAAATTTTGATTTTTTAATTTGTTTTATATTACCTTTAAAAATTTTAACTGATTTATTGTAATCCCATATATCTTTCCAATATTGACTGTCAACCTCCAAATAATAAAAGATTGATTTAGCAAGTTTAGTATTATTTTTTGATAATTTTGATATTTTGCAAATATTTTTTAAAGCTGTGAAATATTTTTTTTTTCTTTTAAATTCTAAAGAAACACCTAAATCTGAGTAAGCGCTTGCACCTGAGATAAGAGAGTGCTTCCCGAAGCAGGCGAATTCTAAACCAATTGTTCCTCTTCCAGTAACCACGTTATCACATAAATCTATTAAATTTTTGGTCGAGACCTTGTGGGGACATATTTTAATAAACTTGTAATTAATCGATTCAATTAGTTTTTCCACGACACCTTCTTCCCCATACCTTTTGCTAGATGGGTGTGGCCTTACTATCCAAAGAATATTTTTTATCTTTTCTTTTTTAATAAATTTTAAGGTTTGGAATAAATGATCATAATAATCTTCAAATATAAAATTTGTTCCTACTACGTGCGAAGCATCTGAAAATGCATGGGGGGCAATTAAAATAATTTTTTTTATAGTTATTTTTTGAAAATTATATAATTTTATTAAATCTTTTTTTTTTAAATTCTTTTTTGAAATATTGCTTAATCTTAAATTTTCTGGTCCTGTAAAATTTGATAGTTTTTTTTTAAATCTCGATTTTAAGAAATGATTCAATTTTTTTTCACTTAAAGAATCAGAATAATTTCTAAATTTTTTTTTAGACAGGCCAAAAGATGTTAAACTGGTAAAACCATTTCTTATTAATCTTTGATTCCACGAAATATAATTTGAAGCTTTAGACTCCAAAACTTTAATTCCTAATTTTACTCCAACCCTTACAGAAATAGATCCATTATATGAATAACCTGAGTGATGACTAACTATTAATTTTATATTTTTCTTTTTAATAATATCTAGAATTTTAAGTGTTCTAAAAATTGATTTGAACAAGATATTGATTAAATAAAGGTCTATTTTTTTATCTAAAAATCTTAAGTGGTACCTATTATTAGTATCCTGAAATAAATCTCCAATATAAATTTTTTCAACATGAAAATTAAACTTAAACCACTCAAATCCTTTAAACTTCAACAAAATTAGATTTACAATTAATAAATAAAAACTTTTAAAAGTTAAATATATATTTTTGAATAAAAGGCTAATTGAATAATTAAAACACAATTCAAAACTTTTAAAATTATAACTTTTATAAATATTTATTTGTTTTTCGTTTTTGAGAACGTCAGTTAAAACTATTACTTTCTTTGGATTATTTTTAGTTACTTTCAGTGCTAAAACAGACGATAAATAAGCAAGTGGAGGTGTACCTCTGTCTACTAAAAGCAATTTGCCTGATTTTAACATTTCAAATTTAAGTTTTTTAATTAAAGCTCATGTGTAATTTTAGAAATTATTAATCTTATATAAGTAAAAAATACAAATATGTTCAAATTATGAACATAGATCTTTATTTTGTCAATTACATGAGGTACTTTATTTATACTAATTAAAAAATTATTTATGACTATATGTGTGATACCAGCTCGAAGTGGAAGTAAAAGATTAAAAAATAAAAATATTAAATTTTTTAATGGAAAACCTATAATTAGTTATGCCATAAAAATTGCTAAAGCATCTAAATTATTTAGTCGAATAATAGTCTCTACTGATTGTAAAAAAATAAAAAGGATTGCGGAAAAATATGGTGCCGAGGTACCTTTTTTAAGATCAAAAAAACTTTCAAACGACTACACTATTACTGCAGATGTAATAATTGATGCAATAAAAAAAATTTCTTCAGAACATTATCGGTATCATTTTTGTATATACCCTACCACAACCTTAATTTCGAAATTAGATCTGTTAAGATCATTTAGAAAAATGAAAAAACAAAAATCTGATTTACTTTTAGCAATATCTGAATTTAATAAAAACCCTTTGAGAGCATTACAAATAGTTCAGAAAAATAATATTAAATTTTGGAACAAAAAGTTTGCAAATTTTAGGACGCAAGATTTGCCGAAGTTTTATGAAGATAGTGGCTCTTTTTACATTTATAACACTAAAGCTCTTTTTAAAAATAAGGGTAAACTAACAAAAAATTCCACTTTTTACCTACTTAGCAAAAAAAAATCATTAGATATAGACAACATATTTGATTTTAAAATTGCAGAATATTTATATAAAATTAAAAAAAAAACTAATGGATAATTCAAATACAAAAAAATATGTTGAAGGTATCGCAACTTACTTCGACGATAAAAAAGAAGATAACAAAAGATTATTTTATACATACAACAGAATATTAAAGTTTCTGAGTTGTGATCAAATTATCACAGGAAAAAAAGTTTTAGATTTGGGATCAGGAGATGGTAGTTTTGTAAATGTTTGTAAGGAAGAAGGTATCGATGCAATTCCTTTAGATGCTTATTCACAAAAAATAGATTTTGAAAGGGATAAGCTTCCGTTTGATAATGAAACATTTGATTTTATTACTTTGACAAGTTTAATAGAACATATAAATAATCCAAAATTAATTTTAGGGGAAATAAATAGAATTTTAAATAAAGATGGTTTAGTTATCATTACTACTCCCAACTTTAAATATTGTTATAAAATTTTTTATGATGATCCAACGCATGTCAAACCTTATACTAAAAAAGCCATTGAAAGACTTTTACACATGAATGAGTTTAAAGTGATCAAAACTTTGCCATTTTTAGTAAATAAATCTGAACTATTTTGGAAATTGCCCTTTTCATTTAAAATTGCAAGCATGATACCTTTTAAAAATCATCAATTTAAAAATAACTTCTTGATACCTAATTTTTTAAAAGGTAAATCGACTGCAATGACGATAGTTGCTAAAAAAAAAAATAAAATTTAATATAATTTATGTCATACTTTAAAAACAAATCTATTTTAATTACAGGAGGCACAGGCTCTTTTGGGCAAAGTTTTGTAAAACAAATTTTAAGAGAATATAAAGACTTTAAGAAACTTGTTATTTTTAGTCGTGATGAATTAAAGCAAAGTATAATGATGAAAAAATATTCAAAAAATAAATATCCTAATCTCAGATTTTTCCTGGGTGACTTGAGGGACAAAGAGAGAATTCACAGAGCTATGGATGGTATTGATATAGTTGTGCATGCAGCTGCCCTAAAGCACGTTCCAACTGCAGAGTATAATCCATTAGAGTTTGTAAAAACTAATATAATTGGTGCTCAGAATTTAATAGAAGCTTGTTTAGATAATAATGCAAAAAATGTAATAGCTATATCCACTGATAAAGCAGTTTCACCCATAAATTTATATGGAGCTACTAAGCTTGCATCTGACAAACTTTTTCTTGCTGCAAATAATATAAAAGGAAATAGAGACATAAAATTTAGCATAGCTAGATACGGGAATGTGATGGCTAGCAGAGGTTCAGTAATTCCTTTTTTTTTAGAGCACAAAAAAAAAGGTTTTTTGCCGGTTACAGATATGAATATGACAAGATTCAACATATCTATAGAGGAAGCAGTTAATTTTGTAATTTGGGCTCTGCAAAAAAATGCTGGGGGAGAAATATTTATACCAAAGTGTCCAAGTTATAGAGTCAAAGACCTTGTAAAAGCAATTGATAAGAATTGTAAGATTAAAATTATAGGTATAAGACCTGGAGAAAAAATTGAAGAAGAACTGTTATGCAAAGCAGAAAATCAAACGACAATAGACTTGGGCAAATGTTACGTGGTTGTTGGGACAACAAATACTAAGACCCAAAATTTTTATAAAAAAAAGAAACATTTTAAAGTTAAAAAGAACTTTGCATACACAAGTGGAACAAATACGAATTTTTTGTCAATTTCTGACTTAAAAAATTTAATAAAAAAATCTAGTTAATCTTATATTTTTTAAGGATTTGTATACCTTTTTTAAAAGAGCTAAAATCAACTATATCATCTGTTTCAAGGGATATCTTGAAGCCATCTTCAAGTGAAGACATTAATGTCATATGACCGATTGAATCCCATTCTGGTATATCATTATATTTTAATTTTTCATTAAATTTAGATTTATCAATTGCGAGAGCATCAATAAATATTTCTATGTATTTTTTCTTATTTTTCATTAATTGATATTTGAAAGAATGGTCTGTATAATTTTTTCAGTAGATAGTCCATAAATATTTTTTAGGTACTCATAGCTTCCCCCGCTAGAATAATAGTCATTAATACCAATTCTTTTAAGTTTACATTTTAAAGTCTCTTCAGACAAAACTTCAGCTACTGCGCTTCCTAACCCACCAATAATATTGTGTTCTTCAACTGTAATAACTAGTTTTTTATCTTTTGATTTCTCTAATATAGCTTCTGCATCAATTGGTTTTATTGTATGAATATTAACCACCGAACAGTCAATATTTTTTTCCTTTAAAACCGATGCAGCTTCCAGACAATTAGATATTATATTTCCACAACTAAATATGACCACATCATTTCCTGGTAAAATTTCTTTAGCTTTACCAATTTCAAACTCATATTCATCCTTATTAATTATTTTCGTATTGGGACCTGCTGTTAATCTTATGTAAACAGAGTCTTTGTATTCGATAGACTGATTTAAAACTTTATATAATTCGTAAGGATCTGAAGGAACAACTATAGCGATGTTTGGAATTGATCTTAAAACACCTATATCCTCTATACTGCAATGAGTAAAACCCAAATTACCGAGAACTAAACCACTAGCTAAGCCAACCATGCAAATTTTGTGCTTCATATAACCTAAATTGACCTTAATTTGCTCACAACATCTTAAAGTTTGAAAGGGTGAAAAAGTTGTTGAAATTACTTTAAAACCTTCGCTAGATAGACCAGCAGATACACCTAATAAATTTTGTTCAGCTATACCTACATCTATATACTTATCTGGATGTTTTGACTTAAATCTATCCAAACCTGCAGATGTAGATACATCGGCAGTAGTAATAATTAAATTTGGATATTTTTTTTCTAATTCCATTGCAATCAAGCCAAAGGTTGCTCTCATGCCTAAGTTAGACCAAAGCTTAATATTTTTTTTTAAATCCATCATTATATTTTTTTTAATATATCTTTGTAAATTGTCTTTGTTATTATTGAATGATGCCAATTATTGTCGTTTTCAAATAATTTTATTCCTTTTCCCTTTATAGTTTTTGCAACTATTACTTTAGGCCTGTTTAAAGTTTTTTTTGTAATTGAATTAAATAATTTTTTATAATCATGTCCATCAATTTCTATTGTGTGGCAACCAAAACTTTTAAATTTATTAGTTAAACTTTTTAAATCCATGATTTCGGAATTTCTGCCGGTTTGTTGTAAATTATTTTTATCAACAATAATTACCATATTATCTAATTTAAAATGGCAAGCACACATAATTGCCTCCCATACTGAGCCCTCGTTACACTCACCATCCCCCATTAAAACAAAAACTTTATGGCTTCTATTCTTTTTTTTTGCAGCGATTGCTACACCAATACCTAATGAAAGCCCCATTCCTAAACTTCCTGTCGAAAATTCTATCCCAGACAACTTATTGATGATTGGATGACCTAACAAATAACTTCCATCTGTTTCGAAAGTCTCTAAATCCTTTTTTTTAATTATTTTCTTCTCAACTAAAGCAGAATAGAGCGCTAAACAGGCGTGCCCTTTACTCAGTATAAACCTATCTCTTTTATCATCAAGAGTTCTTGTTTTTTTTATTTTAATAATATTTGAATACAATACAGCTATTATATCTGCTATTGATAGGGCGCCACCAATATGAGCACTTTTTGATCCAGCTTTGTAGGCTGTATAAATTATGTTCTTTCTAATATTCGTAGCAAAATTTTTCGTATTTTTTAAGTTCACAACCTGCCACCATCTACTATTAAATTTTGACCATTAATATAACTTGAGTGCTCAGATGCTAAGAATAATACTACTTTTGAAATCTCATCTGTATCAGCTATTCTCTTTAAAGATATTTTTTCTATTTCAGATACTAAAATATTTTCTTTTGTATTTGAATACATCAAATCAGTTTTTGTCAATCCAGGTGAAATAGAATTAACTCTGATATTAAAATTTGACAATTCTTTAGATATAACTCTAACACTATTGATTATTGCTGCTTTTGAGCTTGAATAAGCTAATCTACCGTAATCTCCATCAACTCCAGATGTAGAACTTATAAAAATAATATTTCCTTTTTTATTCTTGGCCATTGCTCTAGAAATCATTTGAGTAAAATAGATTTGTGAAAAAAAATTAATTTGGAAAATTTCTTTCAAATTTTTTTCCGACGTCATTTGAAATAAAGAATTGGATAAAATTCCTGCATTATTTACCAAAATATCAATTTTTTTTGTATCTTTTAAAATTTCGTTTGTGCACTCTGAAATACTAGAAGTTTTCGATAAATCTAATTTAATAACTTTAATTTGAATTTTATAATCTTTTTCTAGATCTTTAGTGAATGAAACAAATTCTTTACTAATTGTTCTTACACATGCGTAAATGTTGGCTCCATTTTTTGCAAAATCTACTAAAATAGATTTGCCAATACCTTTATTACAACCAGTTACAACTACATTTTTGCTTTTGAGTGACTCAAAATTCATTTAAATTTAGTTATTATTCAACAAAGTCGTCTTTCGAAAAAATGTCTTCAGCATTAACTGGTTTAAAAATTGTTTTTCCTGGAGTTGAATTAAAATTTTTTATAAAATTTAAATCTTCTCCAGCTAAACACAATGGACTATAATCCCTAAAGTATTTAATCCTGAAGCCGTAGTCAGTAATTTCCTTCAGTGTTTGATTAAAAACATTTCCAATTTTTATATGAACATATGGACATGCAAGCACGTCTCCCAAAGCGGTTATATAAATTCTATTGACTGTTGTGCATCCCATTATCTTCTCATATTTGTTATCAAATGGGTTCCACAAATTTCTAGTTAAATTTTTATACTCTTTTCGCATTTTTCTAATATGTTCAATATCTTCCTCATCACACACTACATCATGAACTTGGTTCCACATACCTGCTGGGCATGCAACATTAATAAGTGTTTTATATTTTTTTTGTTTAGAATAATCTAATAGTAACCTTAGGTCTTCGCTTTTAGCATTGTAATGACCAACAGTTATATTTAAATATGGATCCATTCCAGCCTCTTGAATATACTCCAAAGCTTGCATGGCTCTTCTCCATGAATCTTTCCTGCCTCTCATTTCATCGTGAACTTTAGGGTCCATGCTGTCTATGCTGACAGACATTCGGCTTACACCATGTTTAGCCAGCTCCTTAATCATTTTTCTGTCTGCTTTGTATCCATTAGTAGTCAAATACAAATAAAACCTCTCTGGTTTTATAGCATCCAAAACGTTGAACAATTTATCAGGCCAGAGCAACAATTCTCCACCTTGTAAATCCCATTCAATAAAACCTAATTCATCAGCTTCATCGGCAATTTCTTTTACTTTTGATAATGGTAAAAAATCCTTAACGTGATCACCTTTTGGAGAATTAGTAAAACAATATTTACATCTTAAATTACAGGCATTGTTATAATTCAATTCAATACCACGCCTAAAAGTTCCGATTTTTCCATCATTTTTTCTTAAATGATCATTAAGTTTTTTAATTTTTTGAAGAAGTCTTGGTTTGTTAAACCATAGGGATTTTACAGTCATTATTAAATAATTTTTTTTATCTTTGTATACACTGATAATTGATAAAATGAAATAATTATTTCATATCTAACGTTTTTTTGGTTTCAAAAGTAATGAATTTGGGAGTATTAAAGTGAAACTTGCCTTACATGCTAATTTATTTTTTATATAGCCTTCAGCATTAAACTTATAAAGGCCTCTAGTTTCAGAAATTAATTTTGATTTTATATCTAGTTTGTCACCTGGAACAATTTTCTTAAAAAATTTAATATTATTTGAGTCTGCAAGATACAAAGTCCTTCCAGACATTTTTGGTAATGTAAATATAATTAAAGATGACATTTGTACCATTGCTTCTACTTGTAGCATTCCAGGCATATTTGGATCTCCAGGCCAATGAACTTTAAAGAACCACTCATTTTTTTTTAAAATTTTATACCCCTCAATACTATTTCCGGGAACAACTTTTGTTGCATAATCAATCAACAAATAAGGATCCCTATTTTTTTGAATTTTCAATATTTGTTTTTTGTTTAGTTTCATATTATTTGATATCGATCCTACGAGTAAGTAATTTTGTGATGTCGTAACCATCCCAAATCAAATCAATGTTTAATGCTTGACCAAAGGGTACTATCCTATCAATTCCATTAAAATTGTTTGACTGAAAAAAACTTTTTAAGTATTTTTTGCTAAAACCAAAGTATGTTAAAGTTTGAAGTTTTTTATTAGTTATATTTTTCAAAATGTTCAAATCTTTAATATTGCATTCGTAAAAAAAACCCCATTTAGTTTTTTTTAATTCGATATTTGGTGACAATTTTTTTAAAGATATGACATAGAGGGACCTATTAAAGGCTCTATATGTTAAAATATTTTTTTTAGATATCAAATCAGAAACAAGTCTAGAATAATTGTCGACTGATGAAATAACGGGTGGATTGTAATTCTCATCTACTAATTTTTTAAGATTTGTCCAAAATTTTTTTTTTGCTAGATTTGATGATTTTCCTTTCCACAATATTAAATGAGGTGATGAGCAAGCGTTTTGGTCTACAACATATGTGTCATTATAAAAATTTTTAGCCAACATATTAGAAGAATGATTTGAAAGTTTTAAATATTTTTCTGTATTAATCAAAGATATAGAGAATCGATCTGAAAAAGGTATATCTATATTTCTTGATTTAGACTCATACTTCTTAATATTGCTAATAGTTTTATCTCCTCCCCAAATTAATCTTGCATCACAAATCAATGATAGTTTTTTTGTTAATTCGTCATTATTTGTATATCTTATGATAGATATCATTCGTTTAACTTTTATATACTTTTTGAAACTTAATGTTTTATTTAAAGTTTCACAAATTACACTTATTTCTTTAAAATTTTTTGTAGGTACTTTGACAATATTTGAATTACCACATAATAAACCAAAAATTAAAGAATAGGCAAAATTTGTTGGTATATTAGAGGGTGTTATATGAAATAAAAGACCTAATCCAAAACTAACATGATCATTATTAAAATATTTATTTTTGAGTTTAAGTATATTGTTTCTTCTACAAAAAAAAGAGAGCGTTATTAAATCAGATAAGTTTTTTGACTCTTTTCTTAAAATTTTTGAAAAATCGTCCAAAAAATTTATAATCAATGGATCAAACGGTTTTAAGAAATTGTTAAGTTTTGAAATGTTTCCTACTAAATACTTTGCTTTTTTATCAATTTCCATGTTTCACTATATATCACTACATCCTCTTAGTTCTGCATCTTTTAATCTACCATGTATCAAAAAACGTTTATCGTTAGTATTGTAACACTTACAATTATGTTTTTTAACAATTTCTCCTATATCCTCAGTCAATATACTGTGGCCTGGATAGCTTGTAGGTAAAAGAGAAATTAATTGAACAATTCCTTTTTCTCCCTTTTTACATAAATCTAAATTAGCATCTCTAATTAAAACGTCTGAAAAATTTGAGGGAATAAAATAACCACATTTACACTCAAAAAAAATTGATCCAATTTGTTCAACCAAACCGTAATAGTTTATAATTTTTTTAATACCAATTTTTTTATTCAAAAAATAATTAAATCTTTCTTTGTTTAATTTTCTATTTTCAATTTTTTTCCAACCACCACCGTGAATCATCACCGAATTAATAAATGAATTTTCTTTGATTTTTTTTTTATCTAACTTTTCTATTAAATTCAAATAAATGTTTGAAGTTAATCCAAAAACTAAAAATTTTTTTTTAAAATTTTTTTTTAAAAATTTTTTCAAAACTAGATAATTTATTTCGTTTTTATGATCTAATAAATATATTTTTTCATTTGCAAAAATTGAGAATCCATTAATAGCTGCAATACTTGCATTGTAATTATTCCGATCGATATTTTCTGGTTTTTTGTCAACTATCAACATTGGAAGTCTTGAATTACCCACTACATTGAAAAAAATTTTTTGTAAAACTTTTATTTGATTAAGTGCGTTATATTTGTCTAAAAAAATTTTAGATAAGTTTAACGATGAGGTTCCTGATGAGTAGAGCGTTTTAAAAATTTTTTCTTTTTTGATACTTATAAGCTTATGCTCTTTGAATAATCTGACAGGTAAAAAAGGAATATCTTTTAAATTTTTTTTTTCTTTTAATTTATAATTTAAACCTTTTAAGTAATTTCTATATTCTGCTGATTTTTTAAAATGAAATAAAGTAAGAGAATTAATTTTATTTTTAAAATATGTTTCTTTTTCATTTCCCTTAAGAGAATATGCATTATACTTTAATAAATTTGCAAGGTAATTCATTTAATTTTTATAATTTAAGTTTATAGTTATAAGTTAGGTTTTTTTTAGTAATTTTTTTTAAAACAAACACATTTCTGTTAATCGATGTTATTTTTGACACATATTCTAACGTTTTTTCAAAATTTTTAATTTTATGATGAAAAACATCTATTTTGTTCTCATCCCCTTTTCTTAAGTTTACACTAGCTCCTTTTTTAAAAAAAATTGTTTCTAATTCAGATAGATCTATTCTAATACCATAAATTTTTGCATATCTGTCTTTTCTTCCAACGATATAATAAAATCCATCCTTATCTTTATATGCTATATCACCAGTTTTTAATAATCCGCTATTTAAATCAGATAGTGACAAATCTTTTGAACTTTTTGCATACCCCATGAATACATTTTCTCCTTTGTAAATTAGTTCTCCACTTTTATGTGCCTTGTTTATTTTTGTTCCGTTTTTACCCACTATATAGAATTTTCCTCCTGGTATCGGCTTTCCTATACTGCCAAGCTTAAATTCTGCATCCTTCCATTTTAAATATGACATTCTAGAAGTTGCTTCAGCCGCGCCGTACATCTGTAAAAATTTTATTTTTGAAGTTTTATATTTTGAAATTATTTTTTTTAATAATAATTGACTCATTTTCCCACCTGCTTGAGTAGTGTAATTTATTGTTTTCGGTAAAATATTTTTAAAAAGTTTATCTATTATCGAATAATTATATGGTACCCCTGAGAAATTACTAACTTTGCAGCTATCCACGAGTTTCCAGAAATCTTTTTCTATCATGCTTTTGTTTGTAAGCACTATACTTGCACCCTTAAAAAAATGGGTATTTATAACTGATAGCCCGTATACATAAGATATAGGCAATGAAGTAATTGTAGTATCTTTTTTTTTTATATTAAGATACTGAATAATTCTTTTTGTATTTGACATAAGATTTTTGTAAGATAATCGTACAAATTTAGGAGAGCCTGTTGACCCTGAAGTAGACATTAGCATCATTAAGTTTTCATTTAATAAAACTGTTTTTCTTTTCTTTCTTTTTAAGAGTGAATAATTTTTATAAACGAATTGATCATCATAATTAACAATATTTCTATGGAGTAGATTTGGACAATAAACATAGTCTGGACTATATTTTTTAATTAAGTCTTTTAAAAATATTTTATTAATTCTGTGATCAAGTAAAGCTACAACATGTCCTTTGTTGATAAATGAAATATATCCAATAATTGTTTCAATATTGTTTTCTGCTAAAATAAATATAAGTTTTTTTTCTTTTGAGACTTTATCACCTAGAATTTTTGATTGTTTAAAAACTTGGTCATAGGTGAAAAATTTGTTTTTATTAATTATGATAGCTTTTCTTTTCCTAAAATTTCTCTTGTTTTTAAAGAAATTATTATTTCTCATCGACATATTTTAATTTAAATCGATCCCCAAAATTTAGGTTTTTCTTAGACTTTTTATTTAAAATAAATTTATAAAATTTAGGATGTAAACCATAACCTGGTCTAATTATTTTTACATTTTCATTTGAAATTATTTCACCTTTTTTAATTTTTCTTGAAACATATATAGACCGACGTGTGTTATAATTTTTTTTTGAACTTTTTGAAATTTTAATTTTTCCATTTCCCATTGATGCTTCGGTTAGTCTTATATTCTTAACCATTAAACTAAAATCATCCTCATTGGTTGAAAAAAAAGAATCTGGCGAACTATTTTTTTTTATATTAAAATGCTTTTCAATAATTTTTGCCCCAAGAGCTATAGATGTTATTGGTGAAATATATCCTAAAGTATGATCTGAAAGACCAACTAAAATTTTGTATTTTTTGATCAATTCTTTTATTGCTAAAAGATTTTGCTCATTTATTTCAGCTGGATAAGAAGCTACACACTGCAAAATCGCTACTTTTAAATTTCCTTTTTTTTTTATTGTTTTTAAAGCTAGCTCAATATCTTTCGTGCTTGATAGACCTAATGATAATATTATTGGCTTTTTTGTAGATGCTACTTTTTCAATTAAAGGTATGTGTGTAATTTCAGGTGATGCTATTTTATAAGCTGGACAGTTTAATTTTTCTAAAAGATCAACTGTACTTAAATCGAAAGGGCTAGAAAAAACGTTTATTTTTTTACTTTTACAAAATTTGAAAATTTTTTTTGTTAAGTTTACAGAAGTTTCTGCTCTTTTATATAATTTCCATAAATATTTATCTTTACCCCATGCATTATCTTTTTTAATCAAAAAATCTCTTTTTTTTAAATTTAAAGTTAAGTCATCTGCTGTATAAGTTTGTATTTTAATTATATCAGCTCCATTTTTTATAGCTGAAATAATTAATTTTTTTGTAGTTTGAAAATTTTGATTATGGTTAGCTGATATTTCTGCAATTATTATAGCTCTTGAATTTAATCCAATTTTTTTATTACCGATTTTAAAGTTTTTTTTAAAATTCATTATTTAATTTTTTTAAAATAAATATTGTGCTGATTTCCTATCCTAAAATGTTTTTTAATTGTATTGTAAAATGAAACTTTCTCAGACATTGGTTTGTAACCGAAGTATTTCCAATGTTGCATTAACACTTTGTTATTTTTATCTATTGAAATAATACAAAAGTATCCTTTTTTTTTATCTAGGTAATTATTTTGAATTTTTATTGCCTTTAAAATATCAAATAAATTTGTTTCGTTAAAACAGCTAATTAATCCTGAGTATATAAATTTTTTTTTTTTGAAATAAAAGAAATCAGCAGTTGATATATATATTGGTGAACTATTTTTGATAATAAAAAATGATTTTCTTTTTTTTTGATTTTGAAACCACCAAATATAGTGATCTAATTTTTTAATAATTTTTTTGTTTGAAGAATATTTTCTATTGATATCAAGATTTTTGAAAAACAAGTATTTATTAATTTCTGATTGTTCTACTCTAACCATTGAAAAGTCTTTCATAATATATCTTTAAATTTGTTTTTATAATTTTTTTGAATAAAATTTGTATTTAAGCAGTTATTTTTCATAATTTTTTTTATGCTTAAATAATTATCCTTCATTAGTATAAGTAATTTTTCAATTTTTTCTTCACTTTTTAAATCATTTTTATTCAAACAAAAATAATGGCCTAGATTTTCATAGCCTTTATCTGTCAAATTCTGATTACTATTCATTTTAAATAACAATGTGGGTATTTTTTGATAAGAGGACTCAAACATCGAAATTCCGGCTGAAGAAATAAAAACTTTTGTTCCGCTAAGACAATCAACTATACTCTTGGGTTTTATTATTAGTTTTATATTTTTTATTTCTTTAAATTTGTTTTGTAATTTTCCTAAATTATTTGAAAAAGGTCCAACCACTAAATTTATTTTATTTCGAAAATTTTTTGATAGCCTTTTTATTATTTTTTCATACTCTAGTAAATTTCCTGATCCACCGTTATAAAACAAATAATCTGAGGTAATCCTTTTTTTGGGGGAGTTGTCTTCAAAAAGAGCATAATCAGGCCCAATCAAAAATTTACAATTTATTTTATTATTTTTTTTTAAAGTAGATTTAAGTTTTTTGTCTAATGTCAATATATCTGGACTATGGTTTATGTAAAAATCGGAATAATGTTTTGAACTGATTTCATCCCCAATAACAACAAGATTTTGAATTTTTTTTTTAACAATTTTTTCCCACTTGTATCCTAAATTATAGCTATCTTTTACAACTGTTTTGTTTTGAGAAAATTTTTTTATAAAATTTAAAAATTTTTTTGCATCAGTTACCTCATCTTTAAATCTATCTCTCTTTGAATACAAATTAACTACATTATTTTCGTTTAAATTTTTAACATCTGAAATGTAATTTGTTACAATAATATACTGTTTAATTTTTAAGTATTTAATAAACGATTTAACTCTCTTAAAATGACCAAGTCCTGACTTAGAACCGCTGTCTATTCTAAATAAAATCATTTAATAATATTTATGCTCTCAAAAAATTTAGCGAGAAAATCATATCAACATTAAATTTGTTAGGATATCTTTTGTACATAATGGTTGATCCAGATAATGATGTATTCCATGGAAATTTACCTTTTATTAAAGAATCAAAAAGTTGATACTCTATATAACAATCTAACTTATCTATTTTATTTTTTTTCTTTTTATAATTCTTAAGTTTATAAGTTTTTAGAAAATTTGAGTGTTCTTTATCAATCTTACAATTACCATCTATTGTGTATTTCTTATAAATATTAAAATTTATGTCCCAATAAGAATCCATTTTTTTATTTTTTTCTAAAATTTTTAAATAATTATTTTTCGCTTTACTAAAATTTTCATCAAGTTGTTTTAAGTTACAATTGGATTTTTTTTCATCTTTGTAATAATAATTAATATTTTTAATATCTTTAATGAAGTTTTTATCAAAAGCTCTATTAAAAATTTTAGCTTTATTATGTTGAATATTTTCATCCTTATTTACAACAACAGAGCCCCCACCTATAAGATTTAAAACTTTAGATTTTGATTTAGACGTACTTTTCTTGATTTCTTCGAATGTTGGCTGGGCGATATATTTATTTAGATTATGAAACTTCCCATAAATTGAATATGTTCCACCTGCGGGAAAAAAGATTCTAGGTTTTAGCAATTTTAAATAAGAATTTATTTCATTTAAGCTTTCTTTAACAATTCGACTTTTTTCATACGCCCTGTTTACATTTAAAAAACATTGCGGGAATTCACTTGCAGCACCTAATGCATAACAAAATACATCAATATTTTTTTTAAAATTTGAGTGAATAAATTTTTTAATTTTTTTTAAAACATTAATGTTCATTGGCATGTCAACATTATTGTAAAAAACTGATTTATTTTTGTTGGATTCAATTACAATAGAAGTATCTAAATCGTATTGAATATTATCTGGTAGGTTGCTTGAGTTACTTATTATTTGAGGAATTATTGCTATGGAAAAATCCTTATTAATTTTTGTTTTTTTCCACGGTTCTATTTCAATGATACGCTTTGAAAATTTTTGTAGTCGTCTTTTAAGCACTCCATTTTTAAA
>CACKGF010000005.1:27500-31790 GCA_902599625.1 uncultured Pelagibacteraceae bacterium
TTGTCGCCCTATTAAGACTTGCTTTCGCTGCGCCTACACCTAGATGGCTTAAGCTTGCTTAATAAATTAAGTCACTGACCCATTATACAAAAGGTACGCCGTCACTCTAAAAAGAGCTTCGACTGATTGTAGGCATGCGGTTTCAGGTTCTATTTCACTCCCCTAATAGGGGTTCTTTTCACCTTTCCCTCACGGTACTTGTTCACTATCGGTCACTAAAGAGTATTTAGGCTTAGAGGGTGGTCCCCCTATATTCGAGCAAGATTTCACGTGTCCCGCTTTACTCAAGAGTTCATTTAAGCATTACTTTTACGGGACTATCACCCTCTTTGGTTAGCATTTCCATACTATTCAAATTTTCTCAAATAAACTACAGGCCTGATCCGTTTTCGCTCGCCACTACTAACGGAATCTCAATTGATTTCTTTTCCTCTGGTTACTTAGATGTTTCAGTTCTCCAGGTTATCTCTTCAAATCTATGAATTCAATTTGAAGTTACACATAAAGTGTAGGGTTTCCCCATTCGGATATTTTCGGATCAAAACTTGCATACAGCTCCCCGAAACTTATCGCAGTATACCACGTCCTTCGTCGTCTTTTAGTGCCAAGGCATCCGCCACACGCCCTTAAACGCTTGATTTATGCACAGAAAAAAATTCTGTGTTTGAATCAAATTTTGTTGGAATGTTCATTTTTTTGAACATTCATGATTGTTCATCTATTCGAACAATCGGATATAGATATTGATAATAATTAAATATTTACTTTTAAAATAACTAAGTTTCTCATGGTGGAGGATAGCGGGATCGAACCGCTGACCTCCTGAATGCAAATCAGGCGCTCTCCCAGCTGAGCTAATCCCCCAGATATATTGGTGGGCCGAGATAGACTCGAACTATCGACCCCACCCTTATCAAGGGTGTGCTCTAACCAACTGAGCTACCGGCCCTCATTGTTTTTAAGAGAAACACAAAAATTAAAAAGAGAAGTGCGGACGGTCAACATTAACCTGTTAAATATTTAGAATAAAATCAAAAATTTTATTCATCCTTAGAAAGGAGGTAATCCAGCCGCAGGTTCCCCTACGGCTACCTTGTTACGACTTCACCCCAGTCGCTGACTATACCGTGGTCAAAGGTATTAAACTTTGCCTTAAGGTAGAACCAACTCCCATGGTGTGACGGGCGGTGTGTACAAGACCCGGGAACGTATTCACCGCGGCGCGCTGATCCGCGATTACTAGTAATTCCAGCTTCATGTACTCGAGTTGCAGAGTACAATCCGAACTGAGGCATTTTTTTAGGATTTGCTTAACGTCGCCGTCTTGCTTCCTATTGTAAATGCCATTGTAGCACGTGTGTAGCCCAACACGTAAGGGCCATGAGGACTTGACGTCATCCCCACCTTCCTCCAGCTTATCACTGGCAGTTCTTTCAGAGTGCCCAACTAAATGATGGCAACTAAAAGTGAGGGTTGCGCTCGTTGCGGGACTTAACCCAACATCTCACGACACGAGCTGACGACAGCCATGCAGCACCTGTGTTTCGTCCGGCCGAACCGAAAACTTTAATCTCTTAAAGTCGCGACGAACATGTCAAGTGTTGGTAAGGTTCTGCGCGTATCTTCGAATTAAACCACATGCTCCACTACTTGTGCGGGTCCCCGTCAATTCATTTGAGTTTTAACCTTGCGGTCGTACTCCCCAGGCGGTGTGTTTATTGCTTTCGCTGCGACACAGAAAATAAATTTCCAACGTCTAACACACATCGTTTACGGCATGGACTACGAGGGTATCTAATCCTCTTCGCTACCCATGCTTTCGTTCCTCAGTGTCAGTAATGATCCAGAAAGCTGCCTTCGCAATCGGTATTCTTTCTAATATCTACGAATTTCACCTCTACACTAGAAATTCTGCTTTCCTCTATCATACTCTAGCTAAAAAGTTTTGATGGCAGTTCCAGAGTTAAGCTCTGGGATTTCACCACCAACTTTTTTAACCACCTACGAACTCTTTAAGCCCAGTAATTCCGAACTACGCTAGGTCCCTTCGTATTACCGCGGCTGCTGGCACGAAGTTAGCCGGACCTTCTTATTCGGGTACAGTCATTTTCTTCCCCGACGAAAGAGCTTTACAACCCAAAGGCCTTCTTCACTCACGCGGCATCGCTGCATCAGGGTTTCCCCCATTGTGCAAGATTCCCTACTGCTGCCTCCCGTAGGAGTTTGGGCCGTGTCTCAGTCCCAATGTGGCTGATCATCCTCTCAAATCAGCTATTGATCATTGTCTTGGTAGGCCATTACCCTACCAACAAACTAATCAAGTGCAGGCTCATCCATCGGCGCATAAAGCTTTCTCCGTAAAGACTTATGAGGTATTAGCACAAGTTTCCTCGTGTTATTCCTCACCAATGGGAAGATACCTACATGTTACTCACCCGTCTGCCACTAAGTATTGCTACTTCGTTCGACTTGCATGTATTAGGCGTGCCGCCAGCGTACGTTCTGAGCCATGATCAAACTCTCAAGTTTAAAAACGGCGCACACTAGCTTCTATATAAATCTAAGAATAAATTTATATAATGTTGAAGTGTGTACGACAAATTTTGGTAACCTTAACCGTCCACACTTCTCTTCTTAAAATCTTACTTTTTAAATAGCTAATTAGGTTTTGCCCTAATAATTAACAATTTTCATTGTTTGGAGAGATTGCTTATAGTGCAAATCACTAGTAAATCAAGAGGTTATCAAAGAAATTAATGTCAAAAAGTCAGTAAAAACCTACACTTTTTGAGCTGGTTTTTTAAGAAACAATAAATTATAGAAATCCCATGGAAATTTTTCAACTTAAGGTTACATCATTCATCAGGAAGAATACTGAGGTATTTATTTTAATACTCCTGCTCGCAGTTTCAACACTAATAATCCAAGTTTATAATTCACAAAGCAAGAAAGTTGATAATGAATACATAAAGATTTTAAGAAATACTTATTTCAAAAAAACAATAAATCATATTTTTTTTAACCTTACACCTAGATATGAACAAATTGATTATTCAGTGAAAAGTGGACAAACTCTTAAACAAATTCTTAAAGAATTTTCAGTAAAAGACGAGGAAATAAAAAAAATTTTTGCAATTTTAAGTAAGAGCGAAACAAACAAAATTAGATCTAAGCAGACCTTGAATATTGTCTTGGATAATACTGATAAGAATAACAAAAAAATTCTTAGTCTTTTAATACCAGTTTCGAAAACAAGAAAAATACAAATAGTAAAGAATTTAGAAACCGGTAAACTTAAAAAAGAAGAAATTGTCACTAATCTTACGAAAAGACTTGTGTTAAAAGAAGGCGTTATAAGATCGAGCCTCTATAAGTCAGCTACAAAACAAAAAATAAGTCCAAACGTAATAATAGAATTTGCAAGATTATACGGTTTTCAGGTAGATTTCCAAAGAGACATAAGAAAGAATGACTCTTATCAAATTATATATGAAACATTTATTGACGAAAACAACGAGGTATTCAGTACTGGTGAAATAATTTATGCTAATCTAGTTTTAAGGGGACAGACTAACCAATTATATTTTTACCCAGACAAAAAATTTTTTGGACACTATGATGAAAATGGTAAAAGTATTAAAAAAGCTTTAATGAAAACACCAATAAACGGAGCTAGGTTGTCATCTCCATTCGGAATGAGAAAACATCCCATTCTCGGCTTTAACAAAATGCATCGAGGTACCGATTTTGCTGCGCCGTTAGGTACACCTATCATGGCATCGGGGGATGGTATCATAATAAAAGCTGGATGGTGTGGTGGAGGTGGTAACTGTGTAAAAATAAAACATAACACAACTTATCAAACGATCTATGCACACATGTCAAAATTTTCAAATCTTGCGGTACCAGGGTCCAGAGTAAAACAAGGACAGATTATTGGTTTTGTTGGATCAACAGGTATGTCAACTGGTCCTCATTTACATTATGAAGTAATTGAAAATGGAAAAAAAATAAACTCACAAACATTAAAATTACCTCCTGGAAAATCACTAAAAGGTCCGGTTAGAGAAGATTTTGAGATTGTTAGAATAAAAACGGATGTTCTTAAGTCAGACTTAATAATAAAAATCAATTGATAAACTTTATGAAACGTCTTTTTCTTTTTGTTCTAACGAAACTCTCAAGAAGTGATCTGCATATTGAAAATAGTTTTCTGACAAAATTTTATCTCCGTTAGATAAGGCTTCTCTTGCAAGATCATTATATTTAGATATTAATTTTTGAACATTG
>CACKGF010000006.1 GCA_902599625.1 uncultured Pelagibacteraceae bacterium
AGAAAACAAATTATATTGTGGGGTGTTGCAGGCGCTTTAGTTTTTAAAGTTATTTTTGCTGTATTTGCAACATACTTATTTAAATTTTATTTTATTAAAATTTTAGGTGGTTTACTCTTAGTTTGGATCGTTAATGATTTAAGAAAAGATTTGTTTGAGATCAAAAAAATTAAATCTCCAACTAAGGTATCAAAACAGCCCTCATACATACAAAGTGTCTATAAAGTTCTTTTTGCAGATATAACAATCAGCTTCGATAACGTTATTGGGGTAGTTGGTGCTGCAAAAGGAAACTTTGGTTTTATGGTTTTTGGTTTGGTTTTATCAGTTATTTTAACTGGTGCTCTTGCAACTTATCTTGCAAACTATATTCAAAAACATTTGTGGATTGCTTATATAGGTTTAGGCTTTATTTTAATTGTTGCTATTCAATTGATAATTGGTGGTCTTGTTGATTTAGAAATACTAAAGGTAGCCGAAGATTTTAAAAAGTATTTCTAGTTTTTTTTTCAATAAATTCAGCTCTTAATATTGTAATCAAAATAATTGCCATTAAAGGGATACAGATAACGTTCATTAACTTCCAATTAGTTAAGACTAATAATATACCAGCTGATAAACTTCCTATTGCGTGTACTGAATAAACTACAAAATCGTTTAAACCTTGAGCTTTAAATTTTTCGTGTTCTTTGTAAGTTGTTACCAGAAGACTTGTTCCTGATATAAATAAAAAATTCCAGCCAAACCCAAGAAAAATCAGAGCAATTAAATAATTAAAAAAAGTTTGATCAAGTAAACTTAAGAGTATTGTAACACTATAAAGTAGCACGCCAAAATACATAATTTTGCTATGTCCGAATTTTTTTATCAAATTTCCAGTTATTAGGGACGGTAAAAACATTGATGCAACATGCATCTGAATAACAAAACTTGTCTTATCTAATGACATATTTTCCATTACATGCATGCTTATTGGAGTAGCAGTCATCAAAAAGGTCATTATTGCATATCCAAATGCACTTGCTACCATTGCCTGTAAAAATCTAGGTTGAGAAATAATTTCAAAATAGCCTCTACCAATAAAACTTATATCTTTTTTTTCGATTGTATTGTTTTGGTAAAATAAAAAGAGAATAGCTGGCAGAAACATATACACCGCAAGAGATACATATGAGCCAACATATAATTGTTCTGATAAAAAGTTTTTGGTTAAATTTGCTGTGCCTGGCCCAATAAATGCAGAAACTATACCTCCTAAAAGAATTATTGAAATTGCTTTTGGTATTTTCTCTTTATCAACACTTTCAGCTGCAGCAAAACGATATTGATGAGTAAATGCCATTCCAACCCCAATAAAAAAATTTGCTATGCAAAACAAAACAAAATTCTGAGACATAACTGAATATGCGGCTAACAACGAAACTAAACAATTAGAGATGGCTGCAAAAATAAAGCCAGCTTTTCTTCCTAATAAACTCATTGTTTTAGTGGCAACTATTGCTCCGATAGCGATACCAACAACAGATATTGACATTGGTAAAGTTGATAAAGATTTCAATGGGCTTATTTGTGATCCAATAATACCACTTAGAAAAACTGTTACCGGTGCAGCTGTAAAACTAAAAATTTGACTAAAAAAAAGTACGAATAAGTTTCTGTTCATTAGTTAGATCCTTATTTTAAGAATTAACTTACTAAACGTATTTCATTTGAAAAAGAACTTCAAACTTTTTCGTATTCAAAGTTTTGGGTAGTCTCGTTAACTTGTATTTGAACAGCTCCATTACTTAGATGAAACTTTCGAGCCATTTCTGTGAGTGGTGACAAAGTGATTAGCCGATTTAAATGATGTGTTTTCTTAATTAATTTGAATACCTCTTTTACAATTAATTTACCCCCACCTCTTTTTTTTGACCATACTGTGTATGCAATCGCTATTTTTCCTACTTGATATTCTCTTCGTATACTTTGAAGGAAAGCATCCTTACTCATCATATCCAATTCTTCAACACTTTTTGGTATTTCGTTAGTAAAAGCAAAACACATTACAGCATGAATTTCACCTTTATACTTTACTCCATAGATTTTTCTACCATAACTAGTTCTAAATTTATTATCCAGCTCAGGTCTTACAGGATCCTCTTTTGTATTACATTTTTTAAGCTCAACTATTTCCGCTCCTTTAATCCAATCAAAAAGGTTATCTATATTTTTGACAATTAAACGTTTATTTTTTCTTATTCTAGCCTTTAGTCTTGGTTTAAACTTTTTTGGATTATCACTTTTTGAGTACTTAGAAACCAGTTTTTCTTTAACGTTTTTTAAAATTTCTCTCATTTTATTTATTTTTTTAATCTTTTTAGGATTTCGTTTAAGGTTTTATCAGTGGAACTATAAAATTTCAATTTTCTTAATGATCGCACAGCTTGTTCATTAAGTCCTTTGGGTGTTTGTGAGTTTTTCACTAAAATTGATAAATCTTTATTTGAATGACTATATGCGCTCTCAGATAGAGCTATGAATAGTGAAGTAATATAACTTTGTGCATTATTTTTTTTAACACCTTTTAAAATAAGCCATTTGGATAAAGTGTTTAAAAGTTCATAGAATGGAGCCATCATTCCAGATGTTGACCAGAAATTAAGAGATTTTTTTTCATTATTTATTTCAATAACTGTGCCTAAATGAGAAAAAAATTTTTTTACTTTTTTATTTGGAGGAAATATTGGAACTGGACCTTTTCTTAGAGATATTGGTGGCAAAGGAATTGCTCGTACAATATTTTTATTATTTTTAGTTAATTTTTTTAATCTTGGAAGTTGTATTGTTGAAATAAAGCTCACAATAACTTGTTTTTTTTTAAAATTGAGTTTTCCTATGATTTGATTGCCAACATTTGGGGTTACAGCTAAGAAAACCCAGTCTGATTTATCAACTAGAAGCTGGTTGTCTTTTTCAATTTGAACTTTTTTATTTTTTCTTCTTAAAAAAGAAGAAATTTTTTTATTTCGTTCTGATAAATAAATTTTTTTAAACTTTAATTTTGATCCTAAGATGCCAATAACTACAGCTTTTGTAATTTCACCAGTTCCAATAAATCCTAATTTCATAATATTAAGATTATTATTATCACAAAAACTAAAATATTGATGTGGTGCTAAAAATTACACTTAGAGGCTTTTTTTAAGGATAGTCCTAAAAAACCGGGAGCTAAAGATGGCTAGATAGGACTATCTAAATCCAATATATCACACTCCATAAAAATTGCATTAAGCAAATTTTTAATATTTATTAATAAATTATGAAAAAAGGTCACAGACCCATCACAAAGGTCAAAAATCCAGAGCCAAATCCTATGAGTCCAGATTGGGTTGTGTGGGCTGCCTGGGCGGACCGCATCACTTTTGAGGAGATAAAAAAAAGATCTGGATATTCTGAAAGTGACGTAATTAAAATAATGAGAAAGAAATTGAAACCCTCTTCTTTTAGACTTTGGAGAAAAAGAGCTAAAAACCAAAGTATCAAACATAGAAAAAAATTTGAATTATCTAGAAAAGAAATAAGAAGAAAAATTAAAAAAAATGACTATATATAAGAAATGAAAAATATTCTCATTTATACAGGTCCTTCTTGTAATTTTTGTGATGCAGCGAAACGGTTGCTTGAAAGAAATAAATTAAAGTTTAGCGAAATAGATGTTTCATCTGGTGAAGGTATAAGAGACGAGATGATTAAAAAAACTAATGGCCAAAGAACTATCCCCCAAATTTTTTTTGGTGACCACCACGTAGGAGGTTACACTGAATTAAGAGCTTTAGAAAAAGAAAACAAACTAAAAGACTTTCTAAAATAATATAAAGTAAAGAATCAAAAGTATTAATGTAATTTCAAAAAAAGTTTTAAATTGATGTAATTTTTGTTCATCAAATTTTTCTTGAAGCTTATTTTTTATAAATGAAAAACTTAACTGAACTAACAATACACTAACAAAAATCCCAATAAAAGTCAGTTTAATTGAAAAATTTTTAAATCCAAAGTAACAAGCAGCTAAAAAAGAAAACCAAGAAATTTTTGAAATAAATATTTTAAATATTAATCCAACTTTTTTACTAAAAATTGATTGGGTTTTTATGATTGAAAATGACCAAATTAAACCAAATAAAAAAAGGGTATATTGAATAATCATTTTTTAGGCTTAAAGTTTAGACATGCACCATTGTTACAAAATCTTTTTCCAGTTGGTTTAGGTCCATCATTAAATATATGTCCATGATGACCACCGCAATTTTTGCAATGATATTCTGTTCTTGCGTAACCAATATGATGGTCAGTCTTTGTTTCAAATACATTGGGCAAAGACTCATAGAATGAAGGCCAGCCAGAACCACTTTCGTATTTAGAACTAGAGTCGAATAATTTTACATCACAATTTACACAGTGATAAAATCCTTCTCTTTTTTCTTCATTTAATAAACTTGAACCTGGTCTTTCAGTGCCCTCTTCAAATAAAATTAATTTTTGTTCTGAAGAAAGTTTTGAATTAATTTTTTTCATAATATTGATGCACAAGATTTATGTAAAATTGCATGAAGCTCAACCAATTTTTTAAAATCTTTGTTATATCCCCCACCTAAAACCCCACATAATGGAATTTTTTTATCAAAAAAATTAGAAATTACTAATTCCTCTCTATTTTTTATCCCTTCATCTGAGATTTTTAATTTGCCTAATCTATCATTATAATGAATGTCCACTCCAGCAATATAGAAAATCAAATCGAAGTTTTCTTTATTTAAGATAAGTAAATTCTTTTTCAAAACGTCAATATATTCCTTGTCTTCGGTATTATCTTTTAATTCAACATCTAAATCGCTGTTTGATTTTTTTGCTGGGTAATTTGATTTACAATGCATGCTAAATGTAAAAACTGATCTATCTTTTTTAAAAATTTCAGAATTTCCATTTCCTTGATGAACATCCAAGTCAATTATCAATACTTTTTTAATAGTATTTTTTGAAAGCACATGCTTAGCTGCAACTGCTACATCGTTGAAAACACAATAACCTGCTCCTTCATCTCGTGTTGCGTGATGACTTCCACCAGCTGTGTTACACGATAAACGATTTAGTAAAGCCAGTTTACTTGCTAAGACTGTTCCACCTGTAGCTCTAAATGATCTATTAACTACGCTATCATTTAAAGGAAAGCCTATTTTTTTTTGAGATTGGGTATCTAAATTCTTATTTTTAATCTTATTAATATAGTCTATTGAATGCGCCTTAGTTAATGTTTCAACAGAACAAAATTCAGGTTGTATAAATTTTTTAGTAACACCTTCGCTTATCAGATATTTTGCAAGCTCACCAAATTTTTTAATAGGAAATTTATTATCGTCATTTATTTTTGCAACATAATCATCGTGATTTATAATTGGTAAGTTCATTTAATTACTTATTCTCTTATTAGATATTAATATCCCACTTAAAATGAATAAAGCTCCTAATGCATGAAAAAACATAAATCTCTCATCAAAAATAATCATTGCCATTATCGCACTTAATATTGGCATTAAGTGTAAAAAGATTCCCGATCTATTAGGACCAATCAATGAAATTCCTTTTATCCAACAAATGAATGATAAAAGACCAGGAAATAAAACAACATAAGCGAGCGTTAGCGTAAAAGGTAAATTAATTTCAATACGATAACCTAAAATAAACTCAAAAATATAAACCGGAATTAAAAATAGAAGACCAAAAGAAATAATTATTTGTAATAAACAAAGCTGAGATACATTATGTTTTTTTACTTTAAGTAAAGCTGAATATGTCGCCCAAGATAACATTGCAACAACCATAGTCAAATCACCTTTATTAAAGTTTAGATTTCTTAAAACGTCGAAATTAGCTTTTGTAATAATTGTAATGACGCCCAAAAATGATAGTGCTACTCCAATAAATTGAAATTTGTTAGCTTTCTCAATCTTTAATATCGAAGAGATAAACATAATCATTACTGGAATTGTTGAAATCATGAGAACACCGCTAATAACTTGGGTAAAGTTTAGTGAATAATAAACTATGGAATTAAAAACTGTAACACTTGTTATTCCTAACAAAATAAAAAATTTATAATTATTTATTATATAATTTTTGTTAAGAAAAATTTCATTATATGTAAATGGTATCAAGATAAGCCAAGCAAATAGCCATCTGTAAAAATTTAAAGAAAAGGGTGGAATTTGATGATAACTGGCATATTTTCCAACTAAAAAATTTCCAGACCAAAATAAAACTGCTAAAAATAGAAATATATAAGCAAAATTAATTTTTCTTATCAAGTTTAACTAAACCTCACCGAACTGTAAGGTTCCAAATCCAAATTGGTTTTTTCTCCAGAGATCATTTTTGATACTATTTTTCCTGAAATTGCCCCTAAAGTCCATCCTAAATGATGGTGACCGAATGAATAATAAACATTTTTATGATTTTTTGAACTTCCAATTATTGGTAAAAAATCTGGAAGTGTTGGCCTAAATCCTAGCCATTCATCTTCATGTTCAGGTAATCCATCAAGCATATATTTTGCATTATCTATTAAATTTTTAATTCTAGATTTTGAAAGTGGATTTTCTAATCCTCCAAATTCGACAGTTCCAACAACCCTTAAACCCTGTTCCATTGGTGTCATACCGAAACCTCTGTTTGCAAAAACAACAGGTCTTGAAATTAAATGTTCACAGTTTTTAAAGTGAATATGATATCCCCTTTCAGTATCTAAAGGAATTTTTTCGTTTAAATTATCAGTTAGTTTCTTTGAAAATGCTCCACATGCAACAACTACTTTATCAAAAATTATGTGATCATTGATAGTCTTAATAATTGGTGTGTCGCCATTAAATATTATATTTTCTACGTTCGCTTTTTGGAATTTACCGCCTTTTTTTAAAAATAGGTCAAACAATTTCAATAATACTTTCTTTGGGTTTATGGTGTGTCTTGCGTTAGGATAAAAAACTCCACCATGATAAAATTTTTTTAAGTTTGGTTCAAGATCGCTGATTTCTTTAGGGTTTACCAAGTGTTGTTCTACGCCTAATTGATCCCTAATTTTTATTTCTAATTCTCTACTAGCTATATTTTTTTTTGTCCAAACATACATTATGCCGTTCTTCTTAACCAAACCATCAAGGTCAATTTCATCGAATAGTTCGTCATAAGCAGGTAATGCAAGATCCAAAATTTGGTGCATATATTTAGCTGTATGCATCATTTTTTTTGAGGTGCAATTTTTAATCAATTTAAAAAACCATGGAACCATTTTTGGAACATAATTCCATTTCAAAGCCAATGGTCCTGTAGAACTCATAAGCATAGCGGGTACATCTGTTAATATGTCAGGTCTATTTAGTGGTACAGAAGCGTAAGGTGAAAAATGACCAGCATTTCCATAAGATGCTGCTGAACCGGGTTCCTCTCTATCAAAAAGATATACTTCATAATTTTTTTTTTGAAGAAACAAAGCATTACAGACACCTTGAATACCAGCACCTACTATTCCAATTTTAGTATTACTCATTCTTTAAGATACAATATCAAAGTAATAAATTATTGCGACAAATTAAGCAATAAGCTGCTTTTGATAAATTTTTGTACTCATCACAATACTAAAACCTATCATCGTAGCTAACATTGAAGAACCACCATAAGACATTATCGGTAAAGGGGAACCAACAATTGGTAACAAACCTAAAACCATAGACATATTTACGGTGATAAATACAAAAATTGATGATGCAAATCCAAAACAAAATAGTTTACCAAAAAAACTTCTGGCGTTTTTTCCTATATTTATCACCCTGTAAATAATAACACCGTAAATAAACAAAAGTGCTAAGGACCCAATAAAACCATGCTCTTCAGAAAATAATGTGAAAATAAAATCTGTATGTTTCTCTGGTAAAAATTCAAGATAACCTTGTGTTCCTTTTAAAAAACCCTTACCAGTAAGTCCGCCTGATCCTATCGCTATTTTAGATTGAATAATTTGATAACCAGCTCCCAAAGGATCTTTATCAGGATTAAAAAAAGTTAAAATTCTAAGTTTTTGGTAAGGTTTTAAAAATGAAATAACAAAAGGTAATGAAATTAATAGAAATAAACCTGAATATATAAAATATTTTAAGTTAATACCTGCAAGCCATAGCACTATAATTCCACTTAATGCAATCAAAATTGAGGTTCCCAAGTCAGGTTGACTGACAACTAACAATATTGGTAGAATCAATATCATCATTGGAACAAGTAAATTTTTAAAGTTGTTAATCTGATTTATCTGTGCTCTGTGATAAAATTTTGCAAAACAAACAATGATTGCAATTTTCATCAATTCCGACGGTTGGAGATTTATGAAATATAGATCAACCCATCTTTGAGAGCCAGAGGCAGTAATTCCGTAAAGTGATGCCCATATAAGCAATCCCAAAACTATAATATAAAAAAAATAACCAGTCGCATGCCAAAATCTTATGTTAAAGAAAGATAGAATTAACATCATTATAAAGAAAATTATAAATCTTAAAACATGGCTTTTTGTATGGTATAAAAGCTCACCTCCATCAGTTGCATACATTGCTAAAGAACTTATGACCCCTAATATTAAAATACAGACTAAAAGAATGTAATCAAGCGATCTTAATTTTTGAAAGAATGTTGTTTGTCCACTTAAAGCTGTCTCTTTAAACATTTATATTTCCATTAAACTTTTTTCTCTAATTTTTTCTCTTTCTTCATGTCTATCAATGATAGTTTTAAATAATTTTTTTGCTAAAGGTGCTGCAGCAGAACTTCCTGCTCCTCCATGTTCCACAAAAACACTTAAAGCGTATCTTGGATTAACATATGGTCCAAATGCCACAAATAAAGCATGATCTCTTTCTTCATAAGGAATTTGGGATATATCTAAATCAAGTTCTCTTTGAATCTCTGTGATTTTTTTGACCTGGGAAGTTCCAGTTTTTCCTGCAAATTGATATTTTTTATCACTAATTCTCGATGAATAAGATGTGCCTCTTACTTCATTTGTTGATGCAAACATAGCTTCTAGAACAAATTTTACATTCTCCTGGTTTCTATATAAAGGTTTGTAAAGATCTGTATCTCGTTTTTTCTTCTCCAAAGAAAAGTCGACTAATGCATCATCTTGTTGGAAGTCACTTAATAGTTCAATTCTATTTTTTTCCATTTCAGACTTTATTTTTTCATAAGAGTCATTTTTTTTATCATAGATTATTTTAGGTTTAATTTTAAATCCTCCGTTTGCCAATTGCGCAGTCATAAGGCACAATTGAAGTGGTGTTGTTTGCATATATCCTTGGCCTATTCCAGTAATTAAAGTTTCTCCTAAAACCCATCCTCTTCCTAACACATTCTTTTTCCATTGTGTTGATGGTATTAATCCTTTTTTTTCTTCGTTGTAAGTTCCATTGAATACCTTTTCACCTAGACCAAATTTTTTTGCTGTAAGATTTAATCTATCCACTCCAAGTCTTCGTGACATTTCATAAAAAAAAGTATCGCATGATACTTTAAGGGCATCTCTTAGGTTAACTATGCCGTGACCTGTATCTTTCCAACAATGATATGTTTGTCCATACATTTCTGTTTTACCGGTGCAGTTAACTTTGAACTTTGTTGAGATAACATCATTTTCAAGTGCAGAAAGTGCAACAATTGGTTTGATTGTTGATCCAGGTGGATATAAACCCTGAAGGGATCTATTTATCAAAGGCTTTTTGGGATTGTTTAATATTTCATTCCAGTTTTCATGACTTATTCCATATAGAAATAAATTTGGATCAAAAGATGGTGAGGAATGCATTGCAATTAACTCACCCGTATAAATATCCATAACGCATATTGATCCTGCTTTATCGCTCAGAAGTTCGTTACATTGAGCTTGTATTTCTGTGTCAACAGTTAGTTTAATATTGGTTCCTTTTTTTCCCTCAACAAAATCAATTTGATTAATTCGCTTCCCGTACGCGTTTACTTCATATCTTTGAATACCATTTGAACCAATCAGTTGATTTTCATAAGTTTTCTCTAACCCAATTTTTCCAACTCTTAACCCCGGAACGTGGCTTTTTTTAATTACTTCATTTTCAATTAAATCTTTTTCACTTGCTTGAGCAACATATCCAAGTAAATGAGTAAATTTTTCATTATAAGGGTAATTTCTTGCAACTGAAAGCACAGGTTTCGCACCAGACAATTCATGAAGATAAAAATTTATTTTTGCAAACTGATCCCAGCTTAAATTCTCTGATATTATCAACGTCTCCCAAGGTTTTTGTTGACTTTTTTTCTTTAAAATTTTTTTAAAAGTACGAGAGTCTATTTCTAAGATATCTCTAAGTCTTATCATCAGGTATCTAAAATCCTCTACTTGTTCGGGTACCACATGTAATTGATAAACCTTCAGGTTGCTGGCGATTTTATTTCCAAAAAAATCTTCAAAATCTCCTCTTACAGGTGGCAATCTCCATTCCCTTAATCGATTTTTATCAGATAAAGTTAAATATTTTTTATTCTCATTTATTTGAAGTGTAAAAAGTCTCGTTATAATTCCACCAAACACTACTACTTTAGCAGCTGTCATAATGAACATTCTTCTATTTACTGTGCTAAGTTTTTTGTATCCTGAATCTCCTCCACTCCCAAACATAGTTATCTCGCAATATTTAATTTTGAGTAATAATCAAAAATATATGAAAAAATATAATAAAACATAAATGTAAAAATAATATTAAAAAAAAGGAAATAATAATTCATATCTATTCCAAAAAATATTATTAGAACAATATAAAGTATTGAATTCACTAGTGAGATAGTGAACAGAAAAAAAAGCCAATCTTTGACTAAATTCGGCCTTAACGTAATATTTCTTAGGTATACTGCAAAACCGCAAATTAACAAATATGAAAGACTGCTTATACCCATGGGTAGCCCAACGACGACATCGTTTATCAATCCTGCAACAAAAACAAGGCCATATCCTAGCTTTTCCCCACCTTTTAAGCTCCAGTAAAAAATTAATATAAACGGAAAATTAAAAGAGAAATATTTAAAGTTAAGATAGTTAAAATCAAATTCGTTAAGAACTGATATAAACAATATAATGATTGGTAAGGAATTAAAAATTTTACCCAAAATTGATATTTTTGAAATTTCAATCATTTCGTTTAACCTCTTCAAAAGATACAATTTTTACCAAACGTAATTGCGAAAAATCTGAATGAAATTTAACTTTTATAGTATCAAGACCGATTTTTTCATCAGCAATCGTTTTTCCAATAGGAATTCCCGAACGAAAAATTCCTCCTGATCCAGACGTAAAAATTTCAGAGTCATTCTCTAAATCATAATCTTCTTTTATGTATTGAATTTCTCCAAAACTAGATCCACTTCCTGAAAGTATTGATTGAACGCCATTTGGTTCTATAGAAACAGGAATTTTACTATTTAAATCAGACAACAATAAAACTCTTGAAGTTGAATAATTTACTTCTACAACTTTTCCCACAAGAAATTTTTCATCTAAAACTGCCATTCCTAAAATTACATTATCTTTACTTCCCCTGTTTACTATTACAGATCTTAAAAATGGACTTTTTTTATCTATAATTACTTTTGCTAATAGTTCTGATGATTGTGTTGACACATCATTAATTTTGGATTTGAGCGCCTCATTTTCTGATTTTAGGAAATCTGTGTTTAACTTTGTTGCCTTAAGACTTTCATAATCTTTTTTTAAATTTTTGTAATTTGAGTATAAATAAAAATGATCACGTATTGTTTGATAGCTGCTTATGGCAAAATTTTCTGGAACAGATACAATAAACGTTGTTCTATAGACAACTTCTTTTATAGATAATTTTAAGAAATTTACTCCTTTAAAATTATATTTACCAAGTACTATTATAAAAATTGAAAATAGTATAAGAGCAATTAGTGAAAATCTCTGTTGGTTTCCTTTTTTAAGAAATGCAGATCTGATTGCAATAATGAAATCATCTCTGTTTGTTTGCATCGTTTATTAATATTCAGATAATACAGTAGAGAATATTTCCTCTTGTTCTAATGCCTTCCCAGTTCCGATTGCAACACAAGCTAAAGGATCATCTGCGATATGAACTGGTAGACCAGTCTCTTTAGATAATCTTTTATCAATGTTCTTTAATAATGCACCACCTCCAGTTAAAGTTAAACCCATATCAACTAAGTCTGCTGATAATTCAGGTGGTGTATTTTCTAAAGCATCTTTAATTCCATTAATCATTTCTCTCAGGATTGGGTTAAGAGCTTCAACCGAATCCTCCTCAGTAATACCTACTTCTTTAGGTGTTCCTGATCTTAAATCTCTACCTTTTACAGCATAAGTATTATTATTTGTTGCGATCGCTGTTCCAATTTCTTTTTTTATTTTTTCTGCAGTACTATCTCCAATCATCAAATTGTATTCTTTCCTCATATAATTTGCGAATGCTCCGTCCATTGCATCTCCTGCTACTCTTAAAGAATTGGAATACACAACCCCACCTAAAGACATAACTGCAATTTCGGTTGTACCACCACCTATATCAATTACCATTGATCCTGTAGCCTCCGATATTGGTAGACCCGCACCAATGGCAGCTGCTATCGGTTCCTCAATTAATTGAACACGTCTAGCACCCGCTGCTAGGGCACTGTCTTGAATTGCTTTTCGCTCAACTGGAGTTGAGCCTGTGGGGACACAAATTAGAATTCTTGGGTTTGCAAATGAGCTTCTTTTGTGAACTTTTTTAATAAAATGTTTGATCATTTCTTCTGTAACAATAAAATCAGCAATAACTCCATCTCTTAGCGGTCTTATTGCCTGAATATTTCCTGGAGTTCTGCCTAACATTGTTTTTGCTTCATCACCTACCGCAAGAACTGATTTTTTTCCCTTATTGTCTACAACAGCTACAACTGATGGCTCATTTAAAACAACTCCTTGACCCTTTAAAACTACAAGTGTGTTAGCTGTTCCTAAGTCGATTGCCATGTCCTGGCTCCATATTTGAGTTATTTTACCTAATATTGACATCTAAATTCCTTTTACTTTTTGGTGTTTAATACTTTCGTTCATGGCTTTTTTCTCTCGCTTTATTAACATTTTATTCAGAGCATTCAAGTAAGCATTTGCTGAAGCAACTAGTGTATCAGTATCTGCAGATTGTCCAACAGTAGATCTGTCATTTTCCTCAATCTTGACACTTACTGTTGCCTGAGCGTCAGTCCCTTCTGTTACAGCATGGACTTGATACAATAAAAGTTTCATGTCATGAGGATATAGCGCTTTGATACACTTAAATGTCGCATCAACAGGGCCATCTCCTGTCTGTGAAGTTTTTTTAATTTCGCCAAAGACATCCAGTGTCATCTCAGCCTTTTGGGGTTCGCCAGTACCTGCGAAAACCTTCAACGATTTTAGGTTGATCGCATTTATTTTATTGTCAATTATTAAGCTATCATCTACTAAAGCAATAATATCTTCATCATAAACATGCTTTTTCTTATCAGCTAAAACTTTAAATTTTCCAAATGCTGCTTGTACAACATCATCTGTTAAGTCTGAATATCCTAAATCACTTAACTTATCTTTAAATGCATGCCTGCCAGAATGCTTACCCATTACTAAAGATGTCTTTTTAACACCGACACTTTCTGGTGTCATAATTTCATATGTTTCTCTATTTTTTAACATTCCATCCTGATGAATTCCTGACTCGTGTGCAAAAGCATTTTTACCAACTATCGCTTTATTAAATTGAACTGGAAATCCAGTTGCGTTTGAAACTATCTTTGAGGCTTTGCTTATAAGTTCTGTTTTAATTCCTGTTTCATAAGGCATTAGATCATTTCTTGTTTTAATAGCCATCACAATTTCTTCCAAAGCAGCATTACCTGCTCTTTCTCCAATTCCATTTATGGTACATTCAATTTGTCTTACACCTGCAGATAAACCTGCTAAAGCATTTGCAACTGCTAAACCTAAATCATTATGGCAATGTGCTGATATAATTGCTTTATCTATGTTTGGTACGTTGTTTTTTATATGTGTTATTGTTCGCGCAAATTCCTCAGGAATTGAATACCCAACGGTATCAGGTATATTAATTGTAGTCGCACCACATTTAATTGCTAGCTCGATAGTTTTACACATAAAATCTAAATCTGTTCTAGTTCCATCTTCACAAGACCACTCTACATCGTTAGTAAACTTTCTTGCGTAAGTTACACTTTCTTTAATTGCATCTAAAACTTGGTTGTTAGTCATATCAAGTTTATGCTTCATGTGAACTGGACTAGTGGAGATAAAAGTATGAATTCTAAATCTTTTTGCAAACCTAAGTGACTCATGACAAGCATCTATATCTTTTTTTAATGCTCTTGATAAACCGCACGGTATAGAATTCTTCACACTTTTACTTATTTCCGAAACCGCTTCAAAATCACCAGGAGACGAAATTGGAAATCCTGCTTCAATTATATCAATTCCCATTTCATCAAACACTCTTGAGATTTGAATTTTTTCCTCAACACTCATTGAAGCCCCAGGTGATTGCTCACCGTCTCTCATCGTTGTATCAAAGATATAAACTTTCTCTTTATCGCTCATATAAAAATTATTTTAATAGTTGAGATAATACATTCTCTAGCATAGATTGCAAAATAAAAGAGGTTAAATTTTTTAAAATAAAGGATTTTAATTAACTCTTATCGCTATCCACTAGTTTCTTTTTTGAAATCCAAGGCATCATAGCTCTTAATTTAGCACCTACTTTTTCAACTGGATGTTCGGCAAGTTTCTCTCTTGTTTTAAGAAAATTTTTCTGGCCATTTTTGCATTCATCCATCCACTGCTTAGTAAATTTTCCTGACTGAATATCTTGAAGAACTTCTTTCATTCTTTTTTTTGTTTCTTCTTTGTTTATAATTCTAGGGCCCGACATATATTCTCCATATTCTGCAGTGTTAGAAATTGAATAATTCATATTTGCGATTCCACCTTCATAAATTAGGTCTACGATTAATTTTACTTCGTGAACTGTTTCAAAATAAGCCATCTCTGGTTCGTAACCAGCTTCAACCAGAGTTTCATAACCATTTTTTATCAGTTCAACTAATCCCCCACATAAAACAGTTTGCTCTCCAAATAAATCTGTTTCTACTTCATCTTTAAATGTTGTTTCAATAATACCAGATCGACCACCACCAATTGCAGAAGCATATGACATAGCTAAATCCCTAGCTTTACCAGATCCATTTTGATGAACTGCAAAAAGACATGGAACTCCACCTCCTTTTTCGAATTCACTTCTTACTAAATGTCCTGGGCCTTTTGGTGCAACCATAAAAACATCTAAATCTTTTCTGGCTTTAATTAAATCATAATGAACATTTAATCCATGTGCAAATGCAATTGAAGTCCCTTCTTTTACCCTTTGTTCTATGTGATTTTTATAAATCGATGCTTGTAATTCATCAGGTGTTAAAACCATAATTACATCTGCCCATTCAGCAGCATCAGACAAATTCATAACTTTTAAACCTTTAGATTCAGCTTTTGCTTTACTAGCTGATCCATCTCTTAAAGCTACAACAACCTCTTTAACTCCACTATCTTTTAAGTTTAAGGCATGTGCGTGTCCTTGGCTACCATACCCAAAAATAGCAATTTTTTTATTTTTAATTAGATTTGGGTCGGTATCTTTTTCATAAAACATTTTCATAGTATTCTCCTTAAATTATTTAAAAACTTCAGCCCCTCTGGTCATTGCTACAGCACCAGTTCTTGATACACTTACTAGGCCAGTTTTTTTAAGATCATTCATTATAGTATCTATCTCTCTTCTTAAAGCAGTAATTTGAATAACTACTGATTTATTTGTTTTATCTAATACAACAGGATTAAATTTTTTGCAAAACTTTATAGCTTTCTTTCTTTTTACGTTGTTTCCAACAATCTTTAGCAAAGCCATTTCTTTAAAAATGATCTTTTTATCACCTCTCATAAAATCAGCAACTTTATGAACAGGTACTAATTTTCCTAATTGTAATTTAATCTGTTCTATTACCTGAGGCGTACCTGTGGTGACTATTGTTATTCTTGAAATGTTTAATTTTGGATCTACCTCTGCAACTGCAAGAGATTCAATATTGTATCCTCTTCCAGAAAATAAACCTACAACTCTTGCTAAAACACCTGCCTCATTATCAACCCAAACAACAATAACATGTGTATCATTTTTTTGTTTTTTTCCAGGGATGCTATAAGCTGATTTAGGTTTCGACATTAAACTAAAGTTTTTCCTTTTCCAGTAATCTTATTTTCTTTTTGATCATTTGGACCTAATAACATTTGGTTATGTGGCTTACCAGATGGTATCATTGGAAAACAATTTTCTTCTTTGTCAACTAGGCAATCGAAAATTACGGGTTTGTTTACGTTTATCATTTCTTTTATTTTTTCATCAAGTTCATCGGGAGTTTTGGCTCTTATACCAACACATCCATAAGCCTCAGCAAGTTTTACAAAATCTGGAAGTGCTGCAGTATAACTTTCTGAATAATTTTTTTCGTGAAGAAGTTCCTGCCATTGTCTTACCATTCCCATGTATTCATTATTGAGAATAAAAATTTTAATAGGCAAATTATATTGAACAGCTGTAGACATCTCTTGTATTGTCATCAATACTGAGGCTTCTCCGGCTATATCAACAACTAATTTATCGGGATGTGCAATTTGAACTCCAACCGCTGCTGGTAGACCATATCCCATTGTTCCCAAACCTCCAGACGTCATCCATCTGTTTGGTTTATTGAATTTATAATGTTGAGCTGCCCACATTTGATGCTGACCAACTTCCGTAGTGATATAAGTATCTTTGTTTTTCGTAAGCTCATACAATCTTTGGATAGCATGTTGTGGTTTAATTGTCTTATCACTGTTTATAAAATTAAGTGAGTTGACTGATCTCCATTCAGAAATTTTCTCCCACCATTTTGAAGTTTTTTGTTTATTCGAACTTGCAAAATTTGGATGTTTCTTTTTAAGTGTCTTTATTACAGTCAGCATTACCTCAGAAACATCGCCAACAATTGGTAAGTCAACTTTTACATTTTTATTTATTGATGATGGATCAATATCTATATGAACTTTTTTAGACTTCGGTGAAAATTCATCTATCTTTCCTGTTATCCTATCGTCAAATCTTGCACCGATATTAATCATCAAATCACAATCATGCATTGCATTGTTTGCTTCATAAGTTCCATGCATTCCAAGCATGCCTAAAAATTGATTATCATCTCCAGGATATGATCCTAAGCCCTGTAAAGTTGAAGTTATTGGAAAACCTGTAAGTGATACAAGTTCTCTTAATAACTCACTCGCTTTAGGCCCAGAATTAATTACACCTCCACCAGTATATAATATTGGTTTTGATGAATTAACCATCAACTTTACAAGTTGATCGATTTCACTTTGACTAAATTTATTATGAATTTTGCCGTTTAATTTTTTTCTTTTAATCGAATTAACATATTTTGACTTTTGAAACTGAATATCTTTAGGTATATCAACCAAGACGGGTCCTGGTCTTCCAGTTGTAGCAACTTCAAAAGCTTTGTGTATAATTTTTGATAAGTCTTTAACATCCTTTACAAGCCAATTATGTTTTGTGCATGGTCTTGTTATTCCTGTTGTATCACATTCCTGAAATGCATCTGTCCCAATTAAATGAGTTGGAACTTGTCCAGATATACAAACTAGCGGTATTGAGTCCATGTATGCATCTGTTAAAGCAGTAACGGCATTAGTTGCTCCTGGTCCAGAAGTAACTAATACTACACCGGGCTTACCAGAAGATCTTGCGTATCCTTCTGCTGCATGTCCCGCACCTTGTTCATGTCTTACTAAAATATGTTTTATACTTTCGTGATTTTTTAATTCATCATAAATTGGAAGAACCGCACCACCAGGATAACCAAATATATATTCTACATCTTGATCCTCAAGACATTTGAAAACAATTTCTGCACCTAAATATAATTTAGACATTTGACCAATCTAGCTGAAGTTAAGCTAATTGGTCAAGTTTTAGCAGAAATTATTTTAAAATTTTTTTGAATGGATTTTTTGATTTTGGATCAATTTTGTACCAATTACTCATATGACCTCGAGACCAAGTGCTCTGTCTTTTGGCGTATTGTCTAGTTTTTATAAGTATCTGTTCTTTAATGTCACTCAATTCAGCTTTTTTACTTAAAAAAGAGTTTATCTCTTTAATACCAATCACATGATTAACGCTATTTAGTTTGTTAATTTTAATGAGATTAAATTTCTTAACTTCTTTTATGGCTCCTAAATCGAACATCCTATCTATTCTTTTTTTTATATTCTTTATTAGTGCGTCTCTTGGATAATCCACATAAGTCATCACAAACTCATTCTTATCAAAAAAGGTCTTTGTTTCTTTAAACCATTTGTATAATGATTTTTTTGTAAGCTTTTTAACTTCGTATGCTCTAATTGATCTATTAACATCATTTGAATTAATAAATTTTTTAGAGACAGGATCTAATTTGACTAATTTTTTATAAAATTGCTTTTGCCCCAATCTTTTATGAAGCTTAAGTATCTTGTTTTTTTCTGAAGGTTTGAACTTTGGAATGCTTACTAGCCCATCCACTAAAGCTTTAAAATAAAGACCAGTTCCACCAACAATAATTGGAGTTTTATTCTTTTTTCTAATTAGATTAATCATTTTGATACACTTTTTAAGCCATTGGCCAGTCGAAAATCTTTTCCGAACATCAATGATGCCAAATAAATGGTGTTTAATAGTTTTTTGATCTTTTTCTGAAGGTCTTGCTGTTAAAATTTTAAGTTGTTTGTATACTTGCATGCTGTCAGCATTAACAATTTCTCCATTAATTTTTTTTGCTAAATTGATTGCTATTTTTGATTTTCCAGAAGCTGTGGGACCAGCAATAAGAATGATTTTGGACTTGTAGTCCATGTTATTTTAATTTGACACCTATATATCTTTTTTGATTTTGATCATTAATTACAGCTATTAAAATTGTTTTACTTGATGTCTTTAAAGCTGCATTTACTAAATTATTAAGTTCTGTTGCACTCTTAATATTTCTTTTTTGAGCTTCTACTATTAAATCACCAACTTTAAGATAGTTAATAGGACTTTCTGTATCTATCTTTGTGATCACCACTCCAGTTGTGTTTAGCGGAATTTTTTTCTCAACTAAATCGTCTCTTGTAATCTTTCTTACTTCAATTTTTAAACCGTCTATGAAAGTTGCTTTAAGTTTTGTTGGTTTTTCTGCTTTAAAGTCCTCAGAAGTTTCTAATCTTCCTAAAGTAATTTTTTTTGTAATTTCTTTTTTATTTCTCCAAATTTTTACATTAACGACTTTTCCAACTTTTGTTTGTGCAACAATTAATGGAAGTTCTTGCATCTCATTAATCTTTTTACCATCAAACTCTAGAATTATATCACCATCCTTTATCCCAGCTTTATCTGATGGACTACCCGGTGCAACACTTGCAACTAATGCACCTCGTGCTTTTTTCAATTTTTCTACATCTGCTATTTCTTTTGTAACTGTTTGTATTCTTACTCCTAACCAACCTCTTTTTGTTTCACCAAATTCTAAAAGTTGATCTATTACTAATTTGGCACTATTTGATGGTATAGCAAATCCAATACCGATGGATCCTGACTGACCTAATATAGCAGTATTAATTCCTACCACTTCTCCTTTCATGTTAAATAAAGGACCTCCGGAATTTCCAGAATTTATTGATGCATCAGTTTGTATAAAATCTTCATAACGTGCCATACCAATATTTCTATTTCTTGCTGAAACTATTCCTGCGGTTACTGTTCCACCTAATCCAAATGGATTTCCAATTGCTATGACCCAATCTCCAATTCTTGCTGTATCTGAATTTCCAAATTTTACTGTTTCAAATTTATCATCAGTAATAATTTGTAAAACTGCAACATCAGACAAAGGATCGGTTCCTAAAATTTTTGCTTTATATTCTTTATTCTCATTTGTTCTAATAAATATATCTTCTGCACCTTGAATTACGTGGTTGTTAGTTATAACAATTCCTTTTTTATCAATTATAAAGCCAGAGCCTAGTGCGCTTGATTTTCTTTTTTGAGGTGTTCCAAACTCTTTAAACATATCTTCAAAAGGTGATCCTGGTGGGAATTCAAACGGGAAAGGATTAACGTTTTTAACAACAGTTGTAGATGTTGAGATATTTACAACGGCTGGCATTAACTTTTCAGTTAAATCAGCAAATGAAGCAGGTCTTTCTTGTGAAATTGCTGAATGACTGAATAATATAAAAACTATAATTGAAAGTATTGATTTAGAAGTCTTTAAAAACATATTATCCTTTAATAAACCATATTATAAAGAAACCAATTAAAGCGAATATAATTCCACCTGATCTTAATTGTTTATCATTAATCATTTTTAATTTTTCTAACATACTTTTCATTTTTGAAGGAAATAAGGCATAAAGAATTCCCTCTATAAAGAGAAATAAACCTAAAGCGACAATTAAGTCGTCCATTTTACTAATTTTTAATTTGTGCTTTTACGTTTCCAAAGAATTTGAAAAATTCACTGTCAGGTGACATTATAAGAGAAGTTTCACCACCTATTAATGCTCTTTCATAAGCTTGCATCGCTCTATAGAAAGCGAAGAATTCTGCATCTTTTCCAAAAGCATCAGCAAATATTTTATTACGCTGACCATCACCTTCACCCTTCATGATCTCTGATTTTTTTTGCGCCTCTGCAAGAATAACCGTAACTTCTTTATCAGCTGTTGAAGTAATTGTTACAGCCATCTCTGCTCCTTTTGCTCTAAACTCTTTTGCTTCCCTCTCCCTTTCAGTTTGCATTCTTCTATAAATTGCATCACTGTTTGCCTGAGGTAAGTCTGCTCTTTTAATTCTCACATCAACTATTTTTATACCAAAGTTTTGCGCTTCATTATTAACTCCCTCTTGAATAAGAGCCATTTGTTTATTTCTATCCTCTGATAATAAAGTTTGGAGTTCTTGCGTACCTAAAACACTTCTTATTCTTGAGTTAATAATTGTTGATAATCTTGATCTAGCAACTCTTTCATTTCCAACAGAAATATAAAATTTCAATGGATCCACAATTTGAAATCTTGCAAATGCGTCAACGATTAATCTTTTTTGATCTGATGCAATTACCTCTTCAGGTGGAGCGTCAAGGTTTAAAATTCTTTTATCTAAAAATACTACGTTTTGTATAAACGGTAATTTAAAGTTTAAACCTGGTTTCAGTAAAATTCTTTTTGGATCACCAAACTGTAGTACTATCGCTTGGTTTACTTCTTTTACAATAAATATCGAAAAGAATGCTGTCAACACTAGAACACCGATTATTGGAAGTATAATTTTTCTCATTTAGTTTGTTTTCTTCTTTAATTCTGGAAGTGGCAAGTAAGGAACAACTCCTGAGCCTGCGTTCTTCTCTATTATTACTTTATCAATATCTGCTAAAACTTTTTCCATTGTTTCAAGATACATTCTTTCTTGTGTAACTTGTTTTGCATTTTTGTATTCATTAAAAATCGCTGTAAATCTACTTGCTTCACCCTCTGCTTTTGCAACAACTTCTTTTTTATATGCTTCAGCCGCTTGTAAAATTTTTTCAGCTTCACCCCGTGCTCTTGGGATTACATCATTAGCATAAGCTTCAGCTTCGTTTTTGGATCTTTCCATGTCAGCTCTTGCAGCCTGAACATCTCTGAACGCATCAATTACTTGATCTGGTGGGTCTGCTTTTTGTGTTTGAACTTGGGTTATTTGTATTCCACTCTGATATTCATCTAAAATATTTTGTATAATCTCACTTGCATCAATCTCTATTTGTGATCTTCCTTCAGTCAAAATTGGTTGAATATCACTTCTGGCAATTACTTCTCTCATTGCTGTTTCTGCTGCAGCTTTTACCGTTCCCTCAGGATCTTGTATCTTAAATAAAAAGTTTCCAGCATCTTTAATTACCCAGAAAACAGAAAAGTCTATATTTACAATATTTTCATCTCCTGTTAACATTAAACTTTCTTCTGGAACATCAGCTACAACACCTGATGTAAAACCTGTATCTCTTTCTGATCTAAAGCCAATATCAATTCTATTAACTTTTGTTACTTTTGGAGTTAAAACGCTCTCAACCGGAAAAGGAATATGATAGTTTAATCCAGGCTGTGTTGTTGAAACAAATTTTCCAAATCTTAAAACTACACCTTGTTCATCTGGTAAAACTCTGTAAAGTCCGCTCAGTGCCCATACAATAACTAAAATTGTAAGACCAAAAATAATTGGTTTTCCTCCACCAGAAGCTCCGCCCGGAAGAAATTTATTTATTTTGTCTTGAAGATTTTTTATTAATTCATCTATATTCGGTGGAGTTGGACCTCTTCTACCAGATCCATTACCTGAACCTCCTCCAGGGGGTGATCCCCATGGACTTCCACCTCTACCTCTAAAATCGTCGACCATGACAATGTATATAGTGTCTTTAATGTGAAAAACAAGTTAAGTATGTTAAAACTTCTATATAAATAGTGGACTTAATGAAGCAATGATTGAAAAACCAAGAGCAAAAACCTTTACTAAAAACCCAATTATAGGGACTAAATTCACAATAGCGGTATCTAGCGCGAAAGGTGGTGTTGGTAAATCTACTTTTGCATCGAATCTTGCATTAGCATTAAAAAAGCAAGGATGTAAAGTTGGTCTTTTAGATGCTGATATTTATGGTCCATCGTTACCAAAATTATTCGATATAGGAGACAAACCAGAAAGCGATGGTCAAAGATTAATTCCAATTTTAAAATATGATATTCAATGTATGTCCATTGGATTTCTCACTGATGAACAAACTCCAATGATTTGGAGAGGACCTATGGTCACGAGTGCTATAAAAACATTTACTCAAAAAGTGGCTTGGAAAGATTTAGATTTTATTGTTGTCGACATGCCGCCTGGAACGGGTGATACCCAACTAACTTTTACTCAAGAAGTAAAAATGGATGGAGTGATAATAATTTCAACTCCCCAAGAAATAGCCTTACAAGATGTAAAGAGAGGTATAAAAATGTTCGACAAACTAGGGACAAAAATAATTGGATTAATTGATAATATGAGTTTTTTTAAAGGTGACGATGGAAAAAAATATCACATATTTGGAGAGGGTGGAGTTAAAAAAACTGCAGAAGAATTTAAAAAAGATTTTTTATGTGAAATACCACTCGATCCAGAGGTAGGAAAACAAGGTGATAAAGGAGTTCCTATTGTTGAAAGTAATCCAGACAATGATGTATCGAAGATTTATTTAGAATTAGCTTCCAAAATTAAATCAATTTATCTCTTAAATTAAAAGCTTCCATAAGTTCATTCCACTCCCTTTTAGATAGCCCAGAACTTTCAATATCAATCTCTTCACCTTTGATTAGTTTTTGAATTAAAATTTTACCTTTTGATGAAACTTCGGTTCCTCCAACTCTATAATCTAAAAAAGCATCATGCGTAATTGGTACCCAGCTTTTTAAAGTATCAAGCATTGCATCAGCATAAGCTCTAATTTCGTATTGTGCATGGCTATCTGCCCTCAATCTCAAAAAATTCATTAGATTAAGTAGATCAGTTTTCCAATACCACTGGGTATAAGTATTAAGTGTTAAATTCATTCTTGCTAATTCTCTTGCAAGACCAGATTCTTTCTCATCGACAACTGATCCATCGTATCTTTCATTAAGCATCGTTTCATAATTATCGTAAGTTCTTTCAGCATCATCCTTCAACAAAGATAAAACTTTATTAGCCTGATCTCCTTCAAGGACCTCCCCCCTACCTTGTCTGTTATTTTTTGATTGGGCTGCTAAGTGTTCTTTTTTTGGTAAGTAAAATTCTTTATCCAAAATTGAATATCTTGCTGAATATTCATTCACGTTCGCGGTTCTGTGTCTAATCCATTGTCTGGCAATAAAGATTGGTAATTTAACATGATATTTTATTTCGCACATTTCAAATGGTGTGCTGTGCCAATGTCTCATCAAATATTTAATTAGACCACTGTCCGTGGAAACTTGTTTTGTTCCCTTGCCATAAGATACTCGAGCTGCTTGGACAATTGATGTATCGTTACCCATGTAATCTATCACTCTTATAAATCCATGATCCAATATGGGTATTGCCTCGTATAATATTTTTTCTAAATTAGGAGCTGTTACTCTTTTTGTTTCATTTTTTTGGGATTGAAGATCACGGATTTCTTGAGTTTGTTCTTTAGTTAGTTTCATGAATTTTATTGAATCTTTATATTTAACTTTTATATTAATCGTGTTGGTTTTCCAACTATGACGATAAACGAATTTCGTAATAAACATTACGGACGTGGGGGCAGTACCCACCACCTCCACCATTTACAACTTATGGGGGTGAACTAGGATCGACGGATGTCTAAAGGCTATTTTTTCGTTCGGAATTGTTCCACCGTAACGGGCTATTTATAATTGCAAATGATAAATTTGCTCTTGCTGCTTAATTAATTTATTAATTAAGTAACGGGGTTTTGGGGCACCTGGCAACAGAACGCCCCTTTTTTTATATGGCTCTAATTGAAAAATTATTTAATCCTTTAAGCACTTTTCATCATAGAAGAATTTTTAGATATTTAAATGAACTAGATATTGAAAAGATTGTAGATATTGGTGCTCATAAGGGTGAGTTTCTTGAAAACATGCTTAAAATTGAGAAAGTAAAATCTTTTTATGCTTTTGAACCTCAAAAAAATATCTTTAATGAATTAAAAGAAAAATTTTCAAAAAATGAAAAAATAACATTATTTAATTTTGCGATGGATAAAGAGATTTCAAATAAAAAATTAAGGATTAACAAGCTTAGCATGACATCATCTTTAGCTGAAATAAATGATAATTCTTTATATCTTAAAATTAAAAATTTTCTGATATTTTCAAAATCGAATTTTGAAAACGAATATGAAATTCAAACAAATACAGTAGATAAAATTTTTGAGAATATAAATTTACAAAAGGCACTACTAAAAATTGATGTAGAAGGTTTTGAAATGAATGTAATTGAGGGATCGCAAATGAAACTGAAGGAAATTCCATTTATTCTACTTGAAAATCAATTCGGTAACCTTTACAAAAATAATAACTTCGAAGATATAATCAAATTACTTGCAAAACAAAACTTCGAAATCTGTAAAAAATTTGTTTTTCCAACAATGCATTATCAGGATGTGTTATTTAAAAAGATATAACTTATTTCAGAAATTGATTCAAATTAGGCTTGAAATAATTAGGTCCTTTCATTACTTTGCCATTCTCATTATATATGGGCTTGCCATCCTCCCCCAATTTACTCATATTAGAATTTTGAACCTCTTCAAAACATTTATCTAAATTTACTCCAAAGGCATGCCCAGCACCATATGCAACGTAAAGAATATCAGTCAAAGCATCTACTGTTTCTTTTAAATCTTTCTTATTAATTGCGTCCTTAAGCTCTTCAAGTTCTTCCTCGATAAGATCTATTCTTAGTTTGTTAATTTTATCTGATGAAAGACTGGGATTTGTTTTTACCTCTTGGCCAAATGTTTTCATAAATAAACCTACTTTTTCAAAATTTGTCATAATGCTCCTATATGATTTTAATAGCTTTTAATGTATAATATTTAATACATTATCCAAATGAAATTTAGAAAAGAAACAGATAGCATGGGTACCATTAATGTTGATGATGACAAATATTGGGGGGCCTCAACTGAAAGATCTAAAAAGTATTTTGATATAGGAAAAATTTTAGTAAGCAAAACTTTAATAAATGCAATTGCAGTGATAAAACTTGCTGCAGCGAAAGTTCATAAAAATGATAAACAAATTGATACTAAAATTTGTGATGCAATTGTAAAAGCATCGAAAGAAATTATTTCTGGTAAGCTCGATGGAAATTTTCCATTAAAAGTATGGCAAACTGGCTCTGGAACACAAACAAATATGAATGTAAATGAGGTAATTGCTAATAGGGCAATTCAAATTTTAGGTGGAAAAAAAGGTTCAAAAAAACCAGTTCATCCAAATGATCATGTAAATAAGTCTCAATCAACTAATGATGTTTTTCCTACTGCAATGCATATTGCGATTGCTATTGAAACTAAAAAGAAATTGTTACCCTCTTTAAAAAATCTAAGCAAAGAATTAAAAACAAAAATAAAGAAATTCAAAAGTATTGTCAAAGTTGGTAGGACACATCTTCAAGACGCAACTCCACTTACTTTGGGACAAGAATTTTCAGGATATCATTCTCAGTTAAATGATTGTATTTTAAGAATTGAGTCTTCTTTAAAAGAAATTTTCTTTTTAGCCCAAGGTGGAACAGCTGTTGGAACAGGAATAAATTCAAAAAAAAACTTTGATGTAAAAATTTGTAAAGAGATAAGTAAATTAACAAAAATTAAATTTTATCCAGCAAAAAATAAATTCGCAGCTCTTGCAGCTCATGATGCAATTGTAAATTTCTCAGGAACTTTAAATACCACGGCAGTTTGTTTAATGAAAATTGCAAATGATATTCGTTTTCTAGGCTCAGGTCCAAGAGCTGGTTATGGAGAATTAATATTGCCTGCAAATGAACCGGGCTCCTCCATAATGCCTGGGAAAATAAATCCAACACAATGTGAGGCTGTTACAATGGTTTGTGTTAAAGTTATTGGAAACCATACAGGTATTACTTTGGCAGGTTCTCAAGGACAATTTGAATTAAATGTTTTTAAACCTCTCATAGCCCATAATATTATTCAATCTATTGATCTTTTATCAGACAGTTCAAAAAATTTTTCACAATTTTGTATTAAAGGTATCAAAGCTGATTTAAAAAAAATAAGTGAGGATTTAAATAACTCGTTAATGTTGGTCACAGCTCTAGCTCCTAAGATTGGTTACGATAATGCAGCAAAAATCGCTAAATCTGCACTTAAAAATAAAACTACATTAAAATTCGAGGCAATAAAAACTGGCCTTATTTCAGAAAATGATTTTGATAAAATTGTTGATCCAAGAAAAATGACTTATCCGGGATAACTAGATAAAATTTTATTAATAAAACTTCTTAAACTAATCCAATTATTGACTGTTATAGAATTATTATTAAAACTATAAATTAAATTATCAAGATTATCATTCATTTCGGGCTTATCATCATTTAATGATATAAAAAA
>CACKGF010000007.1 GCA_902599625.1 uncultured Pelagibacteraceae bacterium
GCTGATTTCATATCAATTAATTCAAGGTTTGCAAAATATAATACGAAAAGTTTCGATACATTATTCAACAATTCTGTCTCTGTGGATTATGGTGAACATATTTTAAAAAGTGATTTTTTAGATTTATCTTTTGAAAATAATTTAGTTTCTATTTATGATAATGTGCGTTATCTTAGTGGAATTTCATCCTTAAAAGCTGATAAAGCTGAAATTGATATGTTGAGTAAAAAAACGAGGATTTTTATGAAAGATCCAAATATGAAAGTTCAGATAAATAATATTCCAAAAAATGGCAATAATTAAAAAATTTAGAATAAAAAGTTTTAAACAAAAAAAATCAATTTTGAAACTTGAAAATGTTTCTTTATCCTTTGGAAAAAGGCAGATTCTAGAAAATATAAATTTTGAAATTAATAAAGGTGAGATTTTTGGTATGCTAGGACCAAATGGGGTAGGAAAATCGACGATTTTTAATTTGATAACTGGTCTTATTTCTCCAGAAAAAGGAACAGTTTTTATTAACGGAGAAAAAGTAAATGATTATCCAATATTTCTTCGTACAACAAAGTTTAAAATTGGTTATGTACCACAATATGGTGGCTATTTTTATGATTTAACATTGTTTGAAAATTTAAAAGCAGTTGGTGAAATTCTTATCAGTAATTCAAGAGATAGAATTGAGAAGATAAATTACCTAACCTCTAAATTTGATCTTGAGTCAATTAGAGATATTAAAGCAAAATTTTTATCAGGTGGTCAAAAGAAAAAGTTAGTGATTGCTATGGCACTTCTTGGGGATCCTGAGATGCTTTTATTAGATGAATGTTTTGCAGCCTTAGATGTAATGACGATTAAGATGTTACAACAAATTATAGTTAATCTTCAGTCTGAAAATAGAATTACTATCTGTATTTGCGATCATCAGGCGAGAGATCTTCTTAGCTGTGTTGATGTGGCTGTTGTTTTATCAGATGGAAAAGTAATTGCAAAAGGTACCCCTTCTGAACTTGTTAAAAATCCAAATGCTCAATCAGCATACTTTGGAGATTCTTTTAAATTTAATTAATCATAAATGGGAAAAAAATTATTTATTAGTAATAAAGATAATTCGTTTAAAAAAACTATTTTAATTGATGGAGATAAAAGTATTTCAATACGAGCTTTATTACTTGGATCTCAAGCACAAGGTAAAACATTTATAGAAAATATCCTTTTGTCTGAAGACATAATAAATTCTATCAATTGCTTAAAAAAATTAGGAATTAAAATTTTATTGAACAAAAAAAATTGTTCTATTTATGGAAATGGCTTAAACGGATTCAAATTTAAAAAAAATATTATTTTAAATGCTGGAAATTCAGGAACGTTTGCACGATTAATCTTGGGGCTTTTGATAAAATCACCTTATTATATAAAATTAGTTGGTGATAAGAGTCTGTCCCAAAGAGACTTCGAAAGAGTAATAGTACCATTGCAGAAGATAGGTGCAAATTTTAGAATAAATAAAAAAAAAACACTGCCTTTGAAAATTATTGGATCTAATTTCACAAACCCTATTTTTTATAATGAAAATAGGGGATCTGCACAATGTAAAAGCACTATAATGCTGGCAGCTTTAAATTCACCAGGCCAAACAATTATTAAAGCAAAAAAATCTAGAGATCATACAGAAAATTTTTTTAAATATTTGGGTATTCCCATTTCGGTTAAAAAAAATAAGATTTACGACGAAATAAAAGTCAGGGGTCAAAAAATATTTAAGTCTTTTAAATACAAAGTTCCATCTGATCCAAGTTCATCTGCTTTCTTTATTGTGCTTACACTTTTGTCAAAAAATTGTGAGCTTAAAATTAAAAATGTGAATGTAAATCAATCTAGAACTGGATTTATAAATATCTTAAATAAAATGGGGGCTAAGATTAAAATAAAAAATGTAAAAAAGAAGTATGGGGAAATGCAAGCAGATATATTTGTAAAAAGTCAACCTGTTTTAAAAAAGATCAATTGCCCGTCAAATCTAAACAGTAACCTTATCGATGAATTTCTAATAATATTTCTGGTAGCTGCAAAGGCGAATGGCATTTCAAGTTTTTCAAACCTAGGAGAACTTAATAAAAAAGAAAGTCCCAGATTAAAATTGGGCTCAAAATTATTAAATCACCTAGGAATTAAGACCAAATTAACAAAAGACTCAATAAAGATTTATGGAAATCCTTACATTGATTTGAAAAAGACTATTAACATTGGGAATTACTTCAAAGACCATAGAATATTTATGACTTCTGTAATTGCAGCTTATGTATTTGGTGGTAAATGGCAAATAGATGACGTGGATTCATACAAAAGCTCATTCCCGTCCTTTTTAAAAATAATTAGAGAATTAGGTTATAAATTTAAGCTTGTTTAATAATTAAAATACGTGATCTTAAAAAAAACCTTTAATACCTGCTATTGTTCTAATTAATTGTAGCTTGATTAATTCTAATTTTTTATCTAAAACATCAAAATTTTTAAAATTATGGAAATATTTAAAAGTGTTAAAACTGAAGCAAGTAAAGAATTCGAAAAATTATTAGATACTCAATTTTCAAAAACTCAGAGTCTTGTAGAAGGTAAAATAATTGATGGTGTGGTAACTAAAATAACTGAAAAATTTGTTTTTTTAGATTGCGGACTTAAATCAGAACCGATTTTAGACGTAAATGAATTAAAGACTATTGGACTTGAGAAAAAAATTATAGTTGGTGAAAAAATTCCAGTTTTGTTAGAGAGGCTTGAAGATAGGAATGGTGAGATAGTCGTTTCGGCAAGTAAAGCCCAAAAAATAAAAGGTTGGGATATTTTAGTTGAAGCTTACGAGAAAAATGAGCCAATTATTGGTAAGATAACTAGTAAGTGTAAAGGTGGAGTGATTGTTGAGCATTTGGATACAGGTTCTTTAATGTTTTGTCCAGGGTCTCAAATTTCAGATACACCTTTGAAAGATATCTCTCATTTAATGAATGAACCTCAAAAATTTGCATTAATAAAGATGGACAAGGTGAGAGGTAATGCATGTGTATCACGTCGACAAATAATTTCGTCAAGCAAGAAAGAGGATAAAGCAAAAATTATTGAAAAATATAAAGTTGGAGATATCATTAAAAATGCTGTAGTCAAAGGGTACAGTTCATTTGGATGTTTTTTTAATGTAAATAATGAGATTGATAGCCTTGTTCATTTACAGGAGATTAGTTACTCAAGGGTAAATCACCCAGAGGAAATTTTTACGATTGGCGACAAGCATGATTTGCTAGTTATCTCTGTGGACAAAGAAAAGTTGCAAGTTGGTTGCTCAATTAAACAGCTTTCTCCTGACCCATTTGAAAAAATAACAAACTATGAATTAAATAAGAAGTACGAAGTAAAAGTTATAAAGTTGATGGATTTTGGAGCATTTTGTGAGTTGGAACCCGGCTTAACAACCTTATTACACTCAAGTGAAATTAGTTGGACAAGAAAAAATGTTTCTCCTAAAAAAACTTTCAAGGTAGGGGACAAAATTATGTGTGTTATAACTGAGATCGATAAAGAAAAAAGGAGAATTGCTATATCTCACAAACTTACAATTGATAATCCTTTAAAAGTGTTGAGTGAGAAGAATCCGGTTGGAAGTATTATTGAAGGCTCAATTAGTAGCTCAAATGACTATGCACTTTACGTAAAACTCTCAGGATATGATATTGATGCTTTTTTACATTGTAATGATTTAAGTTACACAAAAGATCCAGAGACTGAATTAAAAAATTATAAACTTGGAGAAAAAATAAAAGTAAAAATTTTAGAAATTAAAGAAGATCAACAAAAGGTAAGAGTTGGTCTAAAACAGACTCAAAAAGATCCATTTGATTACTTCAAAGATAAAAAAATTAATGACGCTATTACAGTAAAAATAATATCATCTGACAATAAAGGTCTAGTCGTTCAACCAGAAGGTTGTGAAATGAATGTTTTAATTAAGAAATCTCAAATAGCTGTAAACGCAAGTGATGCTCGTCCCTCACGATTTGTTGGCGGTGAGCGTATTGATTCAGCAATAGCTGAGCTGAATTTTGAAAAAAGGAAAGTATCTCTAAGTATTAAACTTCTCGAAGAAATTCAAAAAAAAGAAGCTTTGGACAAATACGGTGCTGAAGGCTCTGGAAAAAATCTACCTTTTTCAACTTTATCTGATAAACTTAAAAAAAAAGATAAAGAAAAAAAATAGGTAAAAAATAAATTGCCGATAACTAGGTCAGAACTATTAAAACAGCTATCCAAAACTTATCCCAATTTGTTGAAAAAAGATTTAGAGAAATTTTTTGATATATTCATAGATGAAATTAAATTAGCTCTTAAAAACAATGAAAGAGTTGAACTCCGTGGATGGGGTGTTTTTTCTACCAAAAATCAAAAAAGCAAAACCTCGAGAAATCCAAAAACTGGTGAGAAAGTGAAAGTTGATGAAAAAAAAAGTATAAGTTTTAAAATGTCAAAAGATCTATTTAGTGAAATAAATAATGAATAAAAAAAAAATATTTATCGCGATAGACACAAACAAAGTCTCAAAAGCAAAAAAAATAATAAGAGATACTCAAACAAAAAAAATTAAAGTAGGTTATAAATTTGGACTTGAGTTTTTCTACTCAAAAGAGGGAAGAAACTTTATTTCAAGTTTAAAAAATCAAACAATTTTCTTAGATTTAAAGCTTAATGATATTCCAAATACGGTAGTATCAGCTCTGAAATCATTGAAAAATTTAAAGATCTCTTATTTGACTGTTCATCTTAGCTCGGGATTGAGCGCACTAAAAGCTTTAAAAAAAGAAAGTAAGAATATAAAAATTGCAGGAGTTACAACTTTGACCTCACTGAATAATAAGGATTTAAAAGAGATTGGATATAATAAAAAGGTAAATGAACTTGTTAAGCATCAAGTCAAGCTTGCAAAAAAATCAAAATTAGACGCAATAGTCTGCAGTGGACATGAAATAAAGCAAGTAAGGAGTTTTTTTAAAAAAGAAATTATTACACCTGGAATAAAAATACAGAATACTCAAAATGATCAAAAAAGAGTTATGAAACCTGAGGATGCTTTTACTGCTGGAAGTGATTGGTTGGTAATCGGTAGATCAATAACAAAGGGAAATATTAAAAAGAATATTCAAAATTTATTGGAAATTTTAGAGGACTGATGCAATCTAAGATTTGTGGTGTTAAAGATAGCGAAACATTAAATTTTTTAATAAATTACAAACATCCTCCTCAATTAATTGGTTTTATTTGTAACTATCCAAAATCTAAAAGATTTGTTGATGTAAAATCTCTTCAGAGGCTTCTCAGAGTTGACAATAAAAAATCTCAATTTGTATCTGTACTTGTAAAACCCGATGAATTTATTTTAAAAGAAATGCAAAAACTAAATTTTGATTATTTTCAAATTTACGATTGTACACCTGATGAAATAAAATTAATAAAAAAGAAATATAACAAAAAGATAATTTCTGCAATTACCGTCGAGACTAAAGAAGATATTCTCAAATATAAGAAATACGAGGATTGTTCTGATATAATATTATTTGACAGTAAGGGATATGAAAAATCATTAGAATTTGACCACACTTTCATGGAAAATATACCAGTCAATGTGAATAGGATGATAGCTGGAAACATTAAACACAACGATAATCTTGATAAGTTTACGAAAATTTGTAATTATATTGATATATCTGGGGGCGTAGAGACATCTGGATTAAAAGATATTTCTAAAGTAAAAATTTTCTTAGACAACGTAAAAAAATTAAATGATTAAATTAAAGAAAAAGACCCCTCTTATAGATCAGCACGATAAGTTTGGGTTTTATGGAAATAAATTTGGTGGAAACTATTGTGCTGAAACAATGCGAAAACCAATTGAAGATTTATCTAAACTTTTTGAAAAATTAAGAAAAGATAGAAAATTTCTCAAGAAAAGAGATCATTATTTTAAAAATTACCTTGGGGGAGAAACGCCGTTTTTTAAATTAGAAAATTTAACTAAACATTTAGGTGGAGCTCAAATTTGGTGTAAAGACGTGTCAGCTATAAACGGCGATGCGCATAAGGCTTATCATGCAACTGTGAACGCTTTAATTTGTAAAGAAAGTGGCAAACGTTACATAGCAGGCGATACTGGTGCTGGAATGTTCGGAAAGAATCTTGCAATGGCAGCAAAAAAAATGAATCTCAAGTGCAAAATTTTTATGGGAACAAAAGATATTTCTAGACAAGCGCCTAATGTAAAATTTATGCGTGATGCAGGAGCTGAAGTTGTGCCTGTTGACTCAGGTTCAAAGACTTTGGTAGATGCTGTTTCTGAGTGTATGCGCCACTATGTTTCAAACTGTGATAATACACATCTAGCAGTAGGCTCAGCAATTGGCTGTAATATTTTTTTAAAGATTTGTGCTTGGTCAACTTCTCAAATCTCGAGAGAGTTAAAAAAACAATTAATTAAAGAATTTGGTGAAATCCCAAAACTGAAATTAATTAATGTCATAGGGGGTGGAAGTAGCGCGTTAGGATTTTGGAATGAATTTATAGATTACGACAAAAAACACGTTGAACTAATTGGTGTTGAAGCAAAGTATGCTGCACCTTTATCAACAAATGCAAAAGTTGCTATTTTACATGGAGCAGCACAATATTGTTTAACTAATAAAGAAGGACAAATTGCAGAAACGCATTCATTAAGTGCAGGTTTAGATTATCCAGGCTCGAGTCCTTTACATGGGTTGCTTAAAGACTCTGGAAGGGCGCGATACACTAATGCTTCAGATAAAGAAGCATTGGCTGCCTTCAAATTAATTACTAAATTGGAAGATATAAGACCAAGTTTGGAACCAGCGCATGCATGGAGTGAATGTATCCGTTTAGCGCCGAAATTGAAAAAAAGTGATGTGCTTGTGGTCAATAATTGTGGAAAAGGTTACAAAGATAAAAAAATTTATATTGAGCAATTAGGATATTATCCCAAATGAAAAATTCTATTAACAATGCCTTTAAAATTGCAAAAAAAGAAAATAGACCAGCATTAATATCCTATACAGTTTGTGGTGATAATACTAAGGACAAATCTCTACAAATACTTAATTCAATATCAAAGAATTTGGATATTGCAGAATGGGGAATACCTCACAATTGCCCAACTGCAGATGGTGAAGATATTCAAAATAGCTCTTACAGAGCCTTACAAAATGGTATTCGATTAAATGATATTTTTAAACTTGTAAAAAGATTTAAGAAAACAAACCCCTTTAAACCACTTATATTAATGGGTTACTACCAGATGATATTTAATTATGGAGAAAAAAAATTTATACGAAAATGTAAGGTATCTGGCGTAGATGGGTTGATTGTTGTTGATTTATCATTTCCTGATAATAAAAATTTTGCCAAATTATGTAAGAAAAATTCTATTTGCTTTGTTCAATTAATTGCACCAACTACAACTGTGAAAAGAATGAGAGAAATAATAAAAAATTCTCATGAAATGATTTATATGATTTCAACTATATCAACTACAGGATCTGCTTTAAAATATAGTATTAAGAAAATTATTAATAACTATAATATAATAAAAAGAATCAAACCTTCAAAAAATGTAGTTATCGGTTTTGGTATCACCGAAAAAACTATTTCAAATCTAAGATCAGCGGATGGTTTAGTTGTTGGTAGTGCAATTTGTCGAGAAATAACAAGAAGTTTAAAAGATAGACAAAATCCCGTCACAAATGTAAGTAAATTAGTAAAGAAACTTAAAAACAAAATTATATGAATTGGTTAAAAAAAACTCTTAGATTTGGTGAAAAAATAAAAAAGATTTTTAAGAAAAGACCTTCAAAGTCTGATATTGAAAACAGCGATTGGATCTCTTGTTGTAAGGGACCAATGTCAAAAGCTGACCTAGAGAAAAATTTATTTGTTTGTGCAAGTTGCAATAAACACTTCCATATTACTCCCATACAAAGATTTGATATGATGTTCGGTAAGGGAAATTATGAAATACTAAAAACACCACTTTATAAAGAGGATGTTTTGGATTGGGTTGATAAAAAATCATACAAAGAGAGACTTAAACAAGCAAAAAAGAAAACTAGTCAGGATTGTGCCGTGCTTGTTGCAAAAGGCAAATTAAAAGGAATTGATGTAACTATTGGTGTTGTAAATTTTGAATTTATTGGTGGGGCACATGGTCAAAACGAATCTGAGGCGATAATATTTGCCGCTGAATATGCCACAAAAAATCAGACACCTCTTATACTAATGCCTTGTGGTGGCGGACAAGTTATGTTTCAAGGGGCACGTGCTTTAGTTGGTATGACACGTACCACTGTTGCAGTTAGTGAATTTAAAAAAAATACAAACTTGCCGTACATTGTAGTATTTCATTATAAATGCGCAGGTGGTATTACAGCTAGCTATGCTCACCTTTCAGAAATAGCTATTGCTGAAAATGAAAATTCTGAAATAATTTTTGCAGGCAGACGTGTAATTGAGGGAACGATCAAAGAGGAATTACCATCTAATTTCCAAAAAGCTAGCTGGGCTTTAGAAAAAGGATTTATAGACAACATAATTGATAGAAAAGACTTACCTGAAAAACTAGGTTCATTATTATCTATTTTGCTAAATAAGAAATCTCAAGTAAGTTCTGAAAATAATGAACAAACTTCAGAATCTAATATCACAACTAGAGAAGCATCATAAAAAGAAATTAGACCTCTCCCTGGGTCGAACTTTTAATCTTTTGAAAAAACTTGGAAACCCTCAGGAGAAACTTAATAATATAGTTGCTGTAGTAGGAACGAATGCTAAGGCAAGTATGTCGTACAGTCTAAAGGCAATCCTTAATCAAGCTGGATTAAAGTGTAATATGTATACCTCACCACATCTTCAATCCTATACTGAACGTTTTGTATTTAATGATACTGAAATTGATGAAGAAAATCTTTTTAAATTGTTAGAGGATACAGAAAAAGTCTTAGGGGATGATAACGCAACTATATTTGAAATTCTTACATGCGCCTTTTTAAAATATGCAGAAAGCTTCAAAGATAATATTAATATAATTGAAGCTGGATTATTTCACCAATTCGATAGTACCAATGTTTTTAAAAAAAATTTAATGACATTAATTGGTGTAATACATAATGATCATTTTCAATGGTTAGAAAATAAGAGTATTGATGGAGTTATACATGAAAAAACTTGTAAGCTTTTAAACTCTAATATTTTTGTAAACAAACAAGTAACTGATGAGATAGGTAAAAAAGTGGAAGAATCTTTAAAACTAAATACATCAAATAAATATTTTTTTGGAAAAAACTTTAATATTTCAAGATCAGATAATAGCTTCATTCAATACCAAGACGATATTGGTGAATTGATATTACCAGAACCCAATATTTTAGGAGATCATCAACTTTACAACATCAGTACTTCAATTGCAGCATCTAGAAAAATATTTAACATTAAAGATCAAGACATCAAATCAGGTATTCAAAATATCTCTCTAAGAGGAAGATTGCAGGAAATTAAGTCTGGAAAACTCAAAAAAATTGCAGGTAATAATAGATTGGTAGTAGATGGGGGCCATAATATTTCAAGCAGTTATGTTATTGCAAACTGGATTAAAAACCAAAATCAAAAAGTTAATCTCGTTGTAGCTATGATGAAAGATAAGGAACATCAAAAATTTATGAAATCTTTTGAGGGTCTAGTTAATTCAGTTACTTTAATTGATATTCCTAATCAGGATGGAGGGATTTCTAAAAATGAATTTAAAGAAAAGATAAGCAATCTCAATTTTAAGTTAAAAATTTCAGATAGTATCGATGGTGCAATTCATTCAAACTCAAAGGATATTAACACTATTACCTTAGTTACAGGATCACTTTATTTAATTGGGGAAGTTCTAAATTTAAATTAAGTATTTTCTTTAATCCAAGAAACAATATTAGATTTAGTGGTAGCTCCAACTTTTGTTGCCTTTAATTCTCCACCAGAGAACAGGAGCATAGTTGGTATACCTCTGATCCCGTATTTTGTTGGAGTGTTAGGTTCGTTATCGATGTTGTGTTTTGCAATTACAACATCAGACATTTCATTAGAAATTTCTTCTAAGATTGGTCCGATTTGTTTACAAGGTCCACACCACTCTGCCCAGAAGTCAACTATAACTGGTTTGCCAGCCTTAATAACTTCTGCTTCAAAATTTTCATCTGTTACGTTTACAGTAGCCATAGTATTTATATATAAATATTAAATTTTTATTCAAGCCCAAAATGATTAAAATTTATTTTATCCACATTAAACATTTTGATATTTCTTCTCAATGGACATTACAAAATTATTTAATTGGTCCAAAAATTTGAGATTTTTTTCATCATTTTCATTAGTAAACTTATCTCTTAAATTGTCGCACTCAAAATAAAATTCTTTGCAAGTCCACCACTTCTCTTTTTTATCACTAAGAATTCTCTTCGCTATATCTCGCTTCACCTGTTTTAAAATAGATTCAGGTAGAACATGTGGAGCTTCTTGAAATATTATCTTTTTGCCAAATCCAACAAGTCTTTCATCCTCAAACTTATCCAGCAATCTTAGTTTATCTGACCAAGATGCCTCGTGCCATTTTGAGAATAAATTTGTATCTTTGTTTGGAGTGAACTTTTTATATATGCTCTCCTCTGGTAGTATATCTTCTTGAGATTTTGATTGTTCTTTTTCTTCTGCAATTTCTCTTAAAGCATTCAATACATTTTCTGAAAACTTTTCATTACTGTTTACTAATTCAGCTCTTTTTATCAGTATATTTTTGTCTATTGCGTTATAGGGTTCAACATCCATGCCAAATTTTTTATCCAAGATTATTGGTGCTTTATTTGATCGAATAGTTCTTAAAAATTTGGGTGTTTTTTTCATCTCAGCTTTTAATTCATTGATCGACATTTTAAGAAGAGGTTCTACGTCAACCCTTAGGTCAACCGCTTGACCCCATTGATATATCGGATGAGTACAAAATTTCGGGTGAAGCGGAGCGCAAAGGTAAAACCTAGATTTTCCGTAGAAATACTCATTTAAAGTAATAATCTTTTCTTTTTTAATAATTGTTTCTGTATCAAGTTTATTTGCAGTTTTTAAAAAATCATTCCAAGTTTCCGGCTGTTTTTTTTTAATTAATCCTAGTACTTTAAGGGTAAGTTCAGCATCAAAAATTGCACTATGAGCTCCACCAGACTCAAAACCATTCATTCTTGCTAAAGACTCTAATTTCATTACTGCATTACCCTTCTCGTTAATCTCAGTATTCAATATTTTATTATCAATAGCAAAAGCACCTCTTGCTATGTTTAGTCCATCGTGTCTTTTGTTAGGTGAGGCGTTGGTAATATACGGGTATCTGATCCCCTTAAAAAACTCCTTTCTAATCATTTCATCATCAAAACCAATGTTTGACCATCCCATAAAGATTGCGGGACTCCACTTTTTAAAAATAGCTTCAACTTGATTTAACATTTGATAGTGGCTGAGATTAGCTTTAGTTAATAAATCAACGTTTGTTTTATTCACTAGTAAAGCCATACACTGAGGTATTTCACCTTCGGGAAGTCTACATCTAAGATTAAATCTGTCTTTTTCCTTAAAATTTTCATCAACTAATATCCCTCCAATTTCAATTATGCTACCGAAATCAGTAGAAGAACTTGATGACTCAATATCCCAAATAACAATATTCAATTTTATTCCTTTATTTAATGCTTTTTGTGAAGAGTTTAAGATCTCGCGTCTAAACAAGTAGCAAGTAAGTTTGTTATTATATTAAATCTACAATTTGTCAATTTTATTTATCAAAAAGATTGTAAAATTTTTCAACTCTCTCAAGAAATTTATTTTGATATTCTAAAAGTTCGTTACCTTCAATTTTAAAATCTTGAAACAGTCTGTCCACTGTGCACATGAGAATAACTCCTTGGGTAATATTAGAATTATAAACTGTGTTATGCGCCAATGAGTAAGCGCCTATTTGTAAAAAATAATCTTCAATATACTCTTTCTTTTTAGGTTTATTACTTTGTTTAAAATCCAAAATTGTCTCTCTTCCCTCATAAACGCCTATACAATCAGCTGTACCAGCGTATTTATTGGGGTAATATAATGTTGCTTCAGCGCCCCAAACTTCTGACAATTTATTTTTCAAACCATTATCTATAATTTCTTCTGCCATTTTTTTGGAGTTATCGTTATCTTCTATTAAGTCCTGGTTAAGTTTTCCATGCAAAAAGTCTTCGATAAACTTGTGAATTGAGCTACCTCTACTTGATGCTTCTTTTTTAATTCTGTCTGCCTCAACCTTTCCTACTCTTTCTCTCCAAGCAGCCAATGCAGCTTTATCCTCTTCACTTTTTGTAGCAGACAATATGGTTGTTACAGAAGGTAAGTTCGATCCGTCTAAAGAGTAGTGTCTTTTACCTTGGACTAAAGCTCGAGTAGAAGTTGGATAATTGAATTTTTTGTTCCATTCCATTTAAAACTAGTAATTAAGATACTTTTCTTTTTTCGGTTTGTTTAGCGGTAGATATGGGAGTTGGTGAGTCTGGATCATCATCATCTGTTGGATTTTTTATTACCTCAATAGATCTACTTATAGCTCTCGCATCTTTTCCGAAGCTGTCAACAACTGACATGGCCTCTTCTAACTTTTTTCTTAATTTGTAAATATTATCAAAGTGACTAGAAAATCTAGTACTGATTGTTTTTAGATGGTCATAAATTTCAGTTGCATGTTTTTGAACTTTTAATGTTTGAAAACCCATATGAAGAGATTGCAAATAAGCTGAAAGAGTGTTTGGTCCTAAAATTACAACTTTATACTTTTTCATAAGCTCTTGTGTTAAAAGTTCTTTAGTGGTTGGATCTTGATAAGAACTTAATTCTGAAAATAGACTTTCTGTGGGAGCATAAACAATTGCAAAGTCTGTAGTTTTTGGAGGGTTAATATATTTATCGTTTACTGATTTTGCTTTGTCTCTAAAAGCTTTTGCTAAATTTTTTCTTGCATCAGCGGCGGCTTTTTTATCTTCATTTTTAAAAGCGTCCTCTATAGCTTTAAATTTATCAACTGGAAAATGACTATCTACTGGTACAAGCACATCCTCTTTAAGTTTAATAGCAAACTCTACATTTTCGCTCGTATCTTCTTTCATTTTAACGTTTGATAAATATTGTGAAGCTGGCAATAAATCTTCTAAAAGAGAGCCCAAACTAAATTCAGCTAACGTGCCAAATTTTTTAACCCCTGCAAGTATTTTATTTATACCTCTCTGGCTTTCGTTTAAGTCTTTAACCTGCATATTAAATGCCTCAACTTTTTGATTTACCGAAGTTAATGTCTGTGTCATATCTCTTGTAACGTCTTTAGATAAACTGTTAAAAGAAGCGGTCATTGTATTAAATGAATTATTAATGCTGTCCCTTAAATTATTGATTTCTTGAGAATTGTCTTTTGGTTCTGATTTATTTTTTTTCTGAGAAATTAACAGGTAAATTATTAAACCCATCAAAACCAAAATTAAATATGACATCGAATCTTGCATGCTTTTAATTATAAATATCCGAATTTTATCAAAGTATACAAGTAAAAAGAATAAAAAACCTTTAAAATTGTAAAATTATACAATTTTTAGATTAAATAAGATGTATATAATTAAATTAAATAAATGGAATTTCAATTAACCTTTAAAATAATAATTTTTCTTTTTGTTTTGATATCTGTTTACGCAGCTTTAAGAAATTTAGATGTAATTAAAATTATTCTTATCTATCTAAAAGACTTATTAATAAGAAAATAACTTAATAATATTTTTTAAACCTTTTTTTGAAAAACTTTTTTTTGATGAAAAAACACATCCCTGAGATTTAAGTATCTCACCGTCTTTAAGTATACGTAAATTGTTACTTTTAATCGTCTTCCCAGTCGAGCTGATGTCAGTAATTAAATTTGCTGAGCCAGTAAAAGGATAAACTTCCGTAGCGCCCAAACTTTCGATAATTTGAAATTGAGTTACACCTTTCGAAAATAAGAAGTCTCTAGTCAGATTGGGATATTTTGTTGCAACTCTAAGTCTTTTCTTTTTTTTATCTCTAAATTCAAATGCAATTTCTTCTAAGTCTGCAACTGTTTGAACATCAATCCACGGATCAGGAATAGCAACAACCAGATTTGCTTTTCCGAAATCGTATTTTTTAACAAGGTTTATTTTTTTTTGTGTATTAAATTCACTTTCTTTAAATAAGTCAAAACCAGAAAAACCTATATCTAAAGAACCATCCCCTAGTCTTTCTATAATCTCTCTAGCATGTAAATATAATATTTTTAAATTTTTTTTATTTTTAATTGATCCAATGAGATCTCTTTCCCCTCTTTCTGAAATAAGTTTTAGTTTTTTTCTTTCAAAAATTTTTAAAACGTCTTTCCTCAATCTGCCTTTGCTTGGTATACCTATGTTGATTGTATTTTTCATAATTTACTTTAAATTTATTGCTGCCCCAACAGCTGGTACTTTTTTTTTCGATCCTAAATCAGAAATTAATTGATCATATCTTCCACCATTAAACACATTTTTAATTTTATTTTTTGATTTAATGTCAATTTTAAACACCATGCCTGTGTAGTATTCGAGTTGTCTTCCAAAGGCAGTTGAAAAAATTACATTAAGCTTTGAAACTTTTTTATTTGATAATGGAAAATATTTTTGATCGACTGCTAGATTAATTTTATTTTTTTTAAAAAATTTATTTAATTCCTGTGCTGCTTTGTTGATTGGACATTTGATCTTTAAAAACCCTCTAATAATTTTAGAAACATTTCTACCCTTGCTTGGGCGTCTTGGGTCTTTAATCTTTTTATCAAACCTCTTTAAAATTTCATCAATGGATCTACCAGCAATTATTGATGACTTATTTTCTTTGTTCATTTTTAAATAACGTTTTTTATCAACCTCTACAATTGTTGGATCAACATCTGAGTTTGTCTCTAATCTTTTCAGCAAGTCGTTGAAATAGCTTTCTCTCCAAAAATGTCTTGAAAGTCTCAACTTCCATCTCTTAGGGATATCCAATTTTGAGATTAAAAGATTAAATATTTCCACATTTCCTATTGTCAATGTGCCTGCAGAATACTTTAAGTTTTTTATTGATTTAAGAGAAGTATCAATTATTTCTATATCATCTTTTTTCTCATCTTTTGAACCAATAATTTCAAATCCAATTTGGTCTCTAATAATTGAGTCTTTTTTGTTATTTGATTTTCTATATGCCTGACCGCTATAAAATATTTTTTCTTTAGTTTTTAGATTGTTTTCAAGGTACCTAAGGCAAGAAACTATTGTTAAATCAGGTCTTAAACATAACTCGCTTCCATTTTGATCGATAAATGAAAAGATAAACTTTCTAAAATTTTCGCCTGATCTTTGAACTATGTGATTAGCTTCAATAACGGATGGTAATTCAATGTATTTAAATCCTTTAGATTTTACAGATCTAAGAATTTTTTCAGATAAATTTTTTGATTTCATTGATTAAATTTTCTTTTGAAAACGTAACTTGATTATTTTCTCCTTTAACCCCAAGAAGATTTTTCAAGGTGATGTTGTTATCTTTAAATTCATTTTCCCCACAAATTACAGCGACCGGACACCCTCTTTTATTGGCATAAGTTAATTGTTTCCCGAGATTTTTTTTACTGTCTAAAAAGATTTCTGAATTAACATTATTTTTTCTCAAAGTTTCTAAAATTTCGTAATAATCTTTTAAATATTTTTCATCCATCACACAAATTATAACCGGCTTTTGTTCATTGATTTCTGGGTTTAATTGCATCATGGCAAATAACAATCTATCAACACCAATACTTACACCTGTACCAGGTATATCTACTCCCTTAAATCTAGATATTAATTTATTGTATTGTCCTCCAGAACAAATGCTTCCAATATCTACTTCTTTGCCTTTGTTATTTTTTGCTTTAAAACTAAGATTGGTTTCAACACAAAAACCGTCATAATATGCAAGACCTCTTACAATTGTGAAATTAGTTTTAATTTGCCCAGAATAATTTCCAAATTTTAAAATTTCTAGAAGATCTTCTAATTCTTTAATTCCCTCTTGTGTTAAAGGATTTTTAAAATTTTGTTTAAGTTTACTCAAATCATTAATCTTTAAAAAATCTAAAATCTTAGATACTTGTTCATCACTTAGATTAGCACCTTTTGTAATTGCACCACTTTTATCTTTTCTCTCTTTTTTTAATAAATCCTCAACACCTCTTAACCCAAAACCAGGTTTATCAAGCTTATCTATTGCTCTCATAACCTTGGTTTGTTTGCTATCTGGAATTTTTAAATCTTTTATTAAACCCTGAATTATTTTTCTATTGCTAATGTTAATAATGAATTGATCTTTTTTTAAACCACACTCCAGCAATGTACTTGCAATCAAATTACATAATTCTGCATTCGCTTGAGCTGGGTTAACATTTCCTACAATATCACAATCTGCCTGCGTAAATTCTCTATATCGAGCATTACCAGCTTTCTCATTTCTAAAAACATTTTGGATTGCATATCTTTTAAATATTGATGGAAGGTCTTGATTGTTTTGTGCAACAAATCTAGCTAATGGACTCGATAAGTCATAACGAAGAGTAATATCTTTAGTTCCATCTTTAAAGGAGAATACATCAGACATAGCATTACTTTCATCCTCTGCAAGAAAGGATCCAATGTTTTCTGCAATTTCAAACGATGGAGTTTCCAAAGGGTCGAACCCGTAATTTATAAAATTATTCTCTATAACTTTTAAAAGTTTCTTTTTAAGAAGTAATTTTTTATTCCACCTATCTTCAAATCCCTGAGGTAACCCAGGAGTTAATTTATTTTCTTTACTCATTTTTTTGGTACCCTGGCTTGGGATCGAACCAAAAACTGAAGTTCCACAAACTTCCGTGATAACCATTTCACCACCAGGGCCTATTTTTATTTTATATTAATTGTTGTTAAATTTAAATTTATTAAATAATTAAATAGCTAGCGTGCAGCCAGCATGTGTATGATGTCTGTGAAGTGAATTGAACTTATTATTTAATATAATCATAGTGCTTAGATAACATTTAATTCTAAAAATACAAGAATGAATTGTATAGGAATAGCTAACCCAATGGATTTTATACTCCTATACAATAATGATGAATTAGAATTAAGAGGTTTTTTGCAGTTTTACTGCGGCAGGACCTTTTTCTCCGTCTTCAACTTCAAATGTAATTTCGTCACCTTCGTTTAAGAATCTTAAACCAGCTTCTCTAACAGCAGAAGCATGTACGAATACATCTTTTTCTTTATCTTCTCGTTCAATGAAACCATAACCTTTTTTTCCATTAAACCACTTTACTTTACCTTTTAGACTCATTTTACTCTTTCTTTATTAGTTTATCTTTGTTTATACAAAGAATGTGTTTTGTTATTAGATTTCTAAATTAGATGCAAGTGATTTAATTGTCTATTATTGAGCTTTTTGGTGGTGGCCTTGGTAAGAATCGCACTTACGACACATACCTTTTCAGGGTACTGCTCTACTACTGAGCTACAAGGCCATTAAAATCTAAATGTTATACGACCCTTTGTAAGATCATATGGTGTTACTTCTACAGTAACATTGTCTCCCTGCAAAACTCTAATTCTGTTTTTCCTTAATTTTCCAGCTGTATGCGCTGTAACAATGTGATTATTTTCTAACTTGACCCTAAACATTGCATTGGGCAAAAGATCTATAACCTTTCCTTTAAATTCTAAAGAGTCTTGTTTTGACAAATTTATAATTCTCCTAATCTTTTTTTAATTGATTTAGCATGTCCATCTAAACCTTCATTAGTTGCAAGAGTTATAACTGATGGACCAAGAGTTTCAATACCCTTTTTTGATAAATTTATGTATGAAATTTTTTTAATGAACTCTGAAACACTTAATCCACTTGAGTATTTACTGGTCATATTGGTTGGAAGAACATGATTAGTCCCCGGTACTCCATAATCTGTCATTGCCATCACTGCATATTTTCCTAAGCAAATAGATCCAGCATTTTTAATTTTTGGAATTAAAGATTTGTAATTTTTTATATTGAGTTCTAAGTGCTCTGGTCCCACCTTATTAATTATTTCTGCAATTTTATTTTCTGAATTTTCGAAGATTAGTATGCCATTCATCATTAAACTTTTTTTTGCAATTGAACTCCTCGAAATGCTTTTAAGTTGATTTATTATTTCATTCTTAGTTTTTTTTAGAATGTTTTTATCTTTTGAAATTAAAATACACTGGGCGAGAGAATCATGTTCGGCTTGAGCAATTAAATCACTTGCCAACCATTCTGGATTAGATTTGTTGTCACAAACAACTAAAACTTCTGAAGGTCCAGCTGTCATTGACTCAATTCCTATATCCCCAAAGACCTCCTTTTTTGCTGAAGCGACATATGAATTTCCTGGTCCTACAATTTTATTTACAGGTTTAATTGATTTAGTTCCATATGCGGCAGCTGCAATTGCTGAAGGACCACCAATAGAATAAATTTCCTTAATTTTACATTTTCTTGCAGCGTACAAAACTGCAGCGTTTTGCTTTCCCTTATAACCAGGATTTATCATTACAATTCTTTTAACTCCTGCTACAATTGCAGGTATAGTGCTCATTAAAACACTCGATGGATAGGAAACTTTTGAACCTGGAACATAGATCGCAACTGACTCGAGAGGAACATATTTATATTTTACTTTATTTTGATACTTATCGATATATGAGACATCTTTGAACTTTTGAAGTGAATGAAATTTATAAATTCTATTATAAGCTGCATCTATCGCTTTTTTTACTTTTTGGTCTAAGGATTTAATGGAGTCTTTTATTTTTTTTGAGTTCGGAATAATTGTTTTATTTTTATTAAATTTTTTCTCATATTTTACCAAAGCTTTATCTCCATTTTTTCTTACATCTTTAATTATATTTTTTACTGAAATATAATCTGATCGAAACTTATTTTTTCTTTTAGAAAGAAGATTATCCAATAATTTATCAAAATTTTTATTTTTAGCAGAAATTACTTTCATTTTATTTTTTTTTTAAATCCTCCAGTGTCACCTCTATAATTTCAGAATATAGGGTTATAAAACGATTATCTGAAAATAACAAATTAATTTCATATTGTTTATCTATTTTCATTAGATCTATTCCCATCAACTTTAATTTCAGTTTACTATCTTTTTGATCTATATTTTTTGCTACTACATTTTCTATAAATTCAAATTTACAGACACTTATAATGTTGCTTTTTTTGTTATCTTTCAAAGATTTTCGAGTGAGAGACAGTAAAAATATTTTATTTTTTTTAAGATATTTAATCTCTGAAACGCTTGTGGTTGAGTCCTCACAGTATGTAGAAATTATATTTAAACCATTGAGATCTCTTGCCAATATTTTAGATAAAAAATTTTTTACCATTAAATTTTCATTTTTACTTTAATACCAAGTTTTCTTAATTTAAGTTGAAGATTTGAGTACCCTCTCAATCCATGATAAATTCTTGATATTGTTGATGATCCCTTTGCTGCGATTGCACCCAATATTATTGAGAAAGTAGTTCTTAGATCAGATGAAATACAATCAGCAGAATTCAATTTTTTTTCTCCATTAATTATCGCAAAATTTTTTTTAATTTTTATATCTGCTCCCATTCTATTTAGTTCGGGCACAGCCATAAATCTATTTGTAAAAATCGTTTCCTCAATTTTACTTTGCCCAAAAATTTTGGTCAAAACAGGTATTAAAATAGGCAAACAATCTGTTGCAAATCCAGGCCATGGTCCAGTTTTAATGTTTATAGGTTTTAATTTTTTAACTGTAATTAATTTTATAGAGTTTTTACTTACGCCAACTTTAAAACCTATTTTTTTTAATATCTTTAATTCTGAAGGTAAAAATTTAGGATTTATATTCGCCACCTTTACGCTACCCTTTGTAATTGCTCCTACACATAGATAACTAAATGCTTCTATCCTATCACCAATAATTTTATGATTGCCACTTAATAGCTCTTTAACACCTTTAATTCTTAAAGATCTTTTGCCAATAAACTTTATATTTGCACCTGAGTTGTTTAGGAATTTTATAAGATCTGTTACCTCAGGTTCTAAAGATATATTTTTTAAAACATGCGAACCTCTTACAAAAACTGAGGACATGATTAAATTTGACGTGCCTGTAACTGTAATTTTTGGAAACTTATAGCTATTACCTACCAAACCATTCTTTGAAGATATTTTCACATATCCCTTTTCCAAAACGTGTTCAGCCCCTAAACTTTTAAAACCTTCGAGATGCCAAGATGTATCACGAATTCCTAATGCACAACCTCCTCCTTGAGCAACTCTTATGTTTTTCTTTGGATATCTTCCAAGTAAGGAACCCATGGTTAGAACTCCTGCTCTCATTGTAGATACCAAGTTATAGGGAACAGTTAATTTATGATCCTTTTTATTTGTAATAATCATAATCTTTTTTTTCTCTAAAATTTTTACTTTAGAACCTAAGGAAATTAAAAGATCTTTCATCGTAAGAACGTCTTGAACCAAAGGAACATTTTTTAAAATTACTTCTTTTTTAAAAAGAATAGATGCTGCCATAAGTGGAAGGCATGAGTTTTTTGCACCACTTATATTTACTATTCCATTTACGGCTTTGCTTGGGCCAGTAATTATAAATCTTTTCATACTATTTTGATTTTGCTAGAGTTATACCAACTTGACCTTGATATTTTCCTTTTCTATCAGAATAGGATACCTCTGGCTGATCTCCACTGAAGAACAATATCTGCGCTGCTCCACTATTTGCATACAATTTTATAGAGTTACTTGTATGATTTGAAAATTCTAAAACTAAGTTGCCATGCCAACCTGCTTCTAAAACTGTTGGGGGAGTTCCAAGTCCACATCTTGCATAAGTACTCTTAGCAGTTACTAATCCGGTTACATTTCTTGGCATCTTAAAGTACTCAAGACTACTTGCCAGTGCGAAAGAATTTGGAGGAATTAAAACAAACTCTTCACCTTTAATAGTTATAAAATTATCCTCACTAAAATTCTTTGGATCAGCAGTAGCTCCTTTTATATTTGTAAAAATTTTGAATTCAGAGCCGCATCTTAAGTCATAGCCAAATGAGTTAAGTCCATGACTAATGCCTTTAGATATACTTTCACTTATAAATGGACTTATCATCTCCTCTTTTTCTGCAAGTTCCTTGATTTGTTTATCGTTGAGAATCATTTTTTTGTTTTTTTCGTTTGTGAATTTTTCTTTTTCTTAAATTTTTTCTAAGTGCTTTCTCGAGATCAAGCTTAGAAGGCTTACTTTTAGAATTCATTTAAAAGATTATTTTTTCTCAGGATTGGTAAGATGCTCCAAAGTTACAACTTGATCAATTGGTATTGTTTTATCTTCAGGTTTATTTGTTCCCTGCTTAGATTGTTTTTTGGCTCTTCGCTCAGCTAATTTCTTTTCTCTTTTAGCTTGCTTCTCCATTGCTTTAGCGCCTCTCGTAGATTTATAATCGTAGTGAATTCCCATAAAGTTACCGAAAATTATTATAGACTTAATAAAATAAAAAATTAAGTCAAAAATTTGAATTTTATTGATTTTTACACTATTTTTATTTATCTGCCCTTGTAGTTTTAGTGTTAAAACAGGCCCTTGG
>CACKGF010000008.1 GCA_902599625.1 uncultured Pelagibacteraceae bacterium
GATATTAAAAAAAAAGTGAATATTAAAAACAATTGTATAGTTATTTTCTTAGTCATTTATTGAATATTATTTTCTAAAATATTATGAATATGAAGCACTCCTATTGTTTTATTTTTTTGTTTCTTTCTATGAACGCATAAAAAAGTAATTCTCTTAGAATTCATTAATGATAAAGCTTGAGCTGCCAAAACATCAGCATTGATTGAAATTGGATTTTTTGTCATGACATCTTTTACTTTCAATTGTTGAAGGTCTCCTTTTTTTTCACTTTTACGTCTTATCTGCCCATCTGTTATAATTCCAGTTGTTCTTTTTTTATTATTTCTGACTACAAGAACACCAAGTTTTTTTTGGGAAATAGTCTTTAATGCATTTCTCATATTTGAACTTTCACTAATAAATGGAATTTTTTTTCCTGTAAGCATCAAGTCTTCTACTGATTTTAATTTAGACCCTAGACTTCCAGAAGGATGAAATTTTTTAAAATCTTTCTGACCAAACTTTTTTTGTTTCATAGTGGCTATCGCAATTGCATCACCTATTGCCAATTGAACAATGGTTGATGAGGTTGGAACTATACCTCCTGGCCCAGCTTCTTTGACCTCAGGAATTAAAATTTTAATATCAGATGCTCTGTATAAAAGAGAGTTTTTTTTCGAAACAACACCAATTAATGTGATATTTTTATTTCTACTAGCAAATTGTATAATATTTTTTAGTTCGGTAGACTCTCCACTATTACTAACAAGTATCAAAATATCATTTGAGCTAATTTGACCAAGATCTCCGTGAGAACAGGAACTTGCGTCTACAAAAAAAGATGGGGTACCAACTGATGCCAAAGTTGAAGAAATTTTCTTAGCTATAATCCCCGACTTTCCAACTCCAGATAAAATTACCTTTCCTTTTTTGCAATTTAATATTTTTTCGACTACTTTTTGAAAATTAATATCCAATGAATTTTTTAATTTATTTAATGAGACTATTTCAGTATTTATTACATCCTTGGCAATTTTTTTATAAATATCTTTTTTCATTAATGTGACCAAATATCATCTGAAAATGATGCTAAATCTAAATTTACTCTCGTATTAATAAATTTTAAACAATCTTCATAAAGATGATATCTTTTTTCTCTTTTAAGAATTTTTGAGAGAGCATCATTTATTTTATGTAAATATAAAACATCATTAGCGCAATATTTAATTTGAGCTTGAGATAACTCACCACCAAAATCAGAGCTTTGATACTGTTTGCTTATATCTACACCAATAAACTCTTTAATCAAATCTTTTAATCCATGTTTGTCAGTGTAGGATCTTGCCAACTTAGATTGAATCTTGGTATCCTCAATATTGTTAACATCAACTAAAAGATACTTCTTAATAAAAGTTATATCTGCTCTTGCAAAGTGAAAAATTTTTTGTATCGACTTATCAGATAAAATCTTTTTTAACACAGGGGCTTTATAGTCACTTCGATCAAGCTGAATTATATGTGCATCAGAATTTCCTGATGAAATTTGAACTAAACATAATTTATCTCTTTGAAAATTTAACCCCATAAACTCACAGTCAACAGCGATTCTATTGCCAACATCTAGATCTTCTGGTAAATCTGTTTTGTGAACTTTTATATCCATAATAAATAATTATATATATATGAAACCAAAAAATTGTCTAATTTTTGGCGCAAGTGGCCAAATCGGAAGAAATTTGATTAGAAGTTTAACTAAAAATAATATTAAAGTGACAGCATTAACTAGAAATATTCATCAAAAAGGCTATATGCTTAAAACTCAAGCCAACCCCGGATATCTTGAAATAGTTGAGGGAAGTATTTTTGACTATGAACTTATTCAAAAGTTATTTAGTGATGCTGATTTGTGTGTCAATTTAGTTGGTATATTATTTGAAAAAGGGAAAAATAATTTTAAAAACATTCATGTCGAATTTCCCAAAATCATTTCGAGACTAGCTTCGAATTTTGAACTAAAAAAATTTATTCATTTGTCTGCTCTTGGTATAGAAAATGCAAAAGATTCAATTTATGCTCAAAGTAAATTAAAAGGTGAAAAAGAAATTTTAGATAATTTTAATAAAACCGTTATTATAAGACCCTCAATTGTTTATTCAGTAGATGACAACTTTACTACACAATTAATGACTCTACTGGGATTGCTGCCTATTTTTCCGATTTATTATAATGGTCAAACAAAGTTTAGACCTATCTTTTGCTCAGACCTTACGAATTCTATTACTAAAGTAATTACCGATGATATTAGAGAAGATATTATTGAATTTGGAGGACCCGAGGAAATGACTTTTAAGGAAATTTTAGAGAAACTTCTTTCTTTAATAGACAAAAAAAGGCTATTGCTTCCAATGCCAATCTCACTTGCCAGAATAACTGCACACATTTTTGAATTTTTGCCTAAACCATTAATTACCAATGATCAGCTTAGATTATTAAAATATGATAACGTTTTATCTGGTAAATACAAAAGTAACGCTGATTTTAACTTTAATTGTTCATCAAGATTTGAAGAAGAAGTAAATAAATATTCTTATATGTGGAAGAATGAGGGAGAGTACTCTAAAAAAAGAGTAAATTAATTTTATGATTACATCTATAGTTTATGTTTTGATCGGCTTAATATTATGCTTTGTTTTATATATTGCATTTAGAGCTATAAATACTGGTATGGAGGCAAAAAAAGCTAACAAAAATTTAGATATTTCAAAAGAAAATAACCTCGATAATCAAGAAGACTTAGTCAGCAAACTAAATGAATTAAAAGAGTTGCACGAAAAAAAAGTTTTAAATGACGAAGAGTTTGCTGCTGCTAAAAAAAAACTATTAGGCGAGTAGTTAAGCTGATTTGATCTTCCTTCTAATAAATTTAGGCACCTCATTATCTTTGTCCTTATCCAAAACATCTTCTTTTCTATTTTTTGGTTGGAATGCATATAGTAAATGCAGCTTGCAATACGAAAAATCTTTTAGTGAAGTCCTGCCACAAAAGTAAAAATTATCTTCATTTGGATGACCGATTGGCCATTTACAGGAATTTTCATCAAGCTCTTCAAGTTGTTTAGGATTTTCAGGCTCAAAATCTTTGTCTATAATTAATGATTTAAATTTACCTCTTCTTATATTTTTACGAGAGATTTTATTTTCATTTTCACTACTATTAGCTGATAATGACGATCCTTTTTTTGTTTGAATTTTTCCAGATAAATTTAATCTGTGGGCTTTGCCAATTACAGCATTTCTAGTTACGCCTCCGAGTATCTGTGCAATTTCATTTGCCGTATTTCCTTTTCCCCATAATTCTTTAAGTTTTTCTACTTTTTCGGGTGTCCAGCTCATTACAATATTTAGTTAATATTAAATTTATAATACTATATATAGTAATTCATAATATACTTAATTAAACAAGCATTTTCTTTAATTTCTTAACATTTTTATTAAAAGAAAATTATAAATACTTATGGTTGAACTTAATAAAAAATACAAAATAGGAATACGTCGATTTAGCTTTATCAACTGGGTAGGCTTTTACTCTTTATATAAAAAAGAAACGCTTCGTTTTCTAATTGTTTCTGGTCAAACAATTTTAGGGCCAGTAGTTACTGCAGTTTTATTTTTAATGGTCATCTCTCTAGCATTAGGAGAGAATAGAGGAATAGTTCTTGGAGTTCCTTTTATAGAATTTTTAGCACCAGGCTTAATTAGTATGCAAATAATACAACAATCATTTGCACATTCATCATCTTCAATATTATCAGGAAAAATGATGGGAAATATTGTGGATTTGGTAGGAAGTCCGCTTTCAGCACTCGAAGTAACGCTCGCTGTAATTTTCGCCTCTATTACAAGGTCTGTTATGATAAGTTTTTTATCGATCCTAGTATTCAGTATTTTTACAGAAGTACGTATTGAAAACTTTGTATATTTTGCAGTTTTTTTATTTCTGTCATCTTTTTCTATGGGGGCTATGGGATTTATTGCAGGCATGTGGTCTGATAAATGGGAAAATATGGCCACTGTAACGAATTTCATAATTGTTCCAATGTCCTTTTTATCTGGTACTTTTTACTCAATAGATAGACTGCCAGAAATCCTACAAAAAATAAGTTTCTTAAATCCTTTTTTTCATATGATTGACGGGTTGAGATTTTCCTTCATCGGAAGCAGCGACGGTTCAATAAAATTTGGTCTTATATATTTATTTTTATTCAGTTTGATTATATGGTTCATATCATTTCTCCTTTATAAAAAAGGATACAAAATTAGAAATTAAATGACATTTTTAGCAAACAATTATAACAGAAAAAAAATTTCTTTTAAAAAGGGCATTGGAAGCTATTTAGTTTCCACAAATGGTAAAAAATATTTGGATTTTTGCTCTGGAATAGCCGTAAATAGTTTAGGTCATGCAAATCCAAGATTAGTTAAAGCATTGTATAAACAAGCAAAAAAAGTTTGGCATGTTTCAAACGCTTTTACCATTCCGGAGGGAGAGATGTTAGCAAAAAAATTGGTTAAAAAAACTTTTGCAGACTCAGTGATATTTCAAAACTCTGGAACTGAAGCAACAGAAGTAGCTATTAAAGTCGCAAGACGATACTTTTATTCAATTGGAAAACCAAAAAAAAATAGAATCCTTTGTGTAAAAAATTCTTTTCATGGTCGGACCATAGCTGCAATTTTTGCAAGTGGATCCAAAAAAATGACTGAAGGTTTTGGTCCAAGAGTAAGTGGTTTCGATCATTTTTCTTTTGGGGATCATAATTCTTTAAAAAAAAGAATCACCAAAAATACCGCAGCTATTATGGTTGAGACAATTATGGGCGAAGGTGGAATAAAAGTAATTCCTGATTGGTGTTTAAGAGATTTGAGAAAATTATGTAATAAGAAAAAAATATTACTTATACTTGATGAAGTTCAATGCGGAATTGGAAGATCAGGTGACTTTTTTGCTTTTGAAAGCTCAAAAGTAAAACCAGATATTGTGCCTATAGCAAAAGGTATAGGCGGTGGGTTTCCTATTGGTGCGGTATTGATGAATAAGAAGGTCAGTAAAGCAATGGTGCCTGGAACCCACGGATCTACATTTGGAGGCAATCCCTTAGCCATGTCTGTTGGAAATGAAGTAATGGATATAATTTCAAATAAAAAATTTTTGAATAATATCAAAAATTTATCAAAATATTTTTTTAAAAATTTAAATATCATAAAAGATAAATATCCAAATACTATTAAACAAATAAGAGGAAAGGGTTTATTAATAGGTATCCAATTACATAAAGATCAATCTTTATTTATAAAAAAATTGATGGAAAATAAATTACTAACTATTAAAGCAGCTGAAAATGTTATTCGTATTTTACCACCGCTAAATGTAAAGAAGAGTGAAATCGATGTGGCATTAAAAATTATTAACAAAGTTTGTTTAGAGTCTTAATTTAATGAATCATTTTATAAATTTAAAAGATATATCAACTAAAAATCTTAGAAAAATTATTGCAGATGCAAAAAAAAGAAAAAGATTAAGAAAAAAACTTAATACTCTTGAAGTTGATAAAGGATCTCCACTTAAAGGAAAAATATTGATTCAAATGTTTGAAAAACCAAGTTTGAGAACAAGAATAAGTTTTTATTTGGCAATTAAGCAATTAGGAGGAGGGACTCTAACATTAAGATCCAATGAGTTGCATTTAGGCCAAGGAGGAGAAAGTATAACCGATACTGCCAAAGTCCTCTCTACTTATGGAGATGGTTTTATGTTGAGAACTGATAGTGAAAAAAAAATGGAAGATTTTAAAAAATATTTATCAATACCTATAATAAATGGTTTAAGCCCCTTATCTCATCCAACGCAGGTATTGTCTGATATTTTCACCATTGAAGAAATTAAAAAAAAACCTATTTCAAAATTGAATATTTGTTGGATTGGCGACTCAAATAATGTTTTGAATAGTTTAATTGCCGCCTCAGTGAAATTTTCTTTTAAGCTAAGCATTGGCTGCCCAAAAAAATTTGAGCCTGGAAAAGAAGTTAGAAACTGGGTCAAAAAAAATAATAAAAAAATTTATATTTATAATGATCCAAAAAAGGCAGTTTTTGGTGCTGATGTAATATTTTCAGACAAAGTAATTTCACTTAACGATAAAGTAAATAAGAAAAAAAAGATCCACGCGTTTAAAAATTTTAAGATAGATAAAAAGTTGACCAGATTAGCAAAAAAGAATTTTATGTTTTTACATTGTTTGCCTAGAGGAAATGAAGTTTCGGAAGACGTTTTTTTGAGTAAAAACTCACATGTCTGGCAACAAGCGCTTAACAGAGTTCATGTTCAAAAAAGTATTTTATTATATTGTTTTGGAAAATTAAGGTAACGGTAAAGGGCTATCCGAATTTTTGTTTAAATATAAAATAACTGATGCTCTATCTTTTTCTTTTCTTAAACCAGCAAATGCCATTTTTGTACCTTTTATCCAAGCTTGAGGTTTGATTAAATAACCATTTAACTCCTCAAAAGTCCAATTTTTTGTGTAAGCAACAAGTGCTTTTGAATATTTGTAATCGTCGACGGCAGCAACTTTTCTTCCCACAACATTGTATAAAGCTGGTCCAATTTTATTTCCCCCACCTGCTTGTATCGAATGACATGCTGAACATTTTTTAAAGATTTTTTCGCCATGCGCTAGATCAGCTTGGGCCATTAAAGCCGATATATCTACTTCGACTTTTTCCTCTTTTTGAGCCACAGATTTTTTTGAAACATCTTCAGTTACCTCAACTTTATAACCAGAAACCTCTGGCTTTTCTACGTTGAATAATAAGTTTGAGATTTTTCCAATACCAATGACCAAGAGTGCAACTAATAATACAGCTGCAACTATTTTATTTATTTCAAAAGAATCCATTATTTTTTCTTAAGAACTCATATAACATGTTAATATTAAAATAAACTAATTAAAAAATTATTTGCGTCTGTAAGACGCATTAAACTTTAAAATGAATAACACAATTATCTTGATACCGTCTAGAATGAGCGCATCAAGGCTACCTGGAAAACCTTTATTAAAAATAAATGGGATAAGCATTATTCAGCACGTATACAACAAAGCTAAGGCCGCAAATTTGGGCAAAGTTTATGTCGCTACAGAGGATGCTGAAATTCAGACTGAAATTGAAAAAAATGGTGGTAATTCGATAATTACTAATAAAAATCATCAAACAGGTACTGATAGAATTTTTGAAGCAGTAGAAAAAATTAAAGACATAGAAAATATCAAATATGTCATTAATTTACAGGGAGACGAACCTCAAATATCGACAGAGGATATAATAAATCTTGACAAAAATGTTAGAAAACTAAATTCAAAAATTGGCACACTTTGTACAGATATTAAGGACAAAAAAATATTTAGGAATAAGAATATTGTAAAAGTCTCTGTAAATGAAACTTTTCGAAAAAATAATTATTCACCAGCTTTGACTTTTTTTAGAAATGCAGATCATTTTAATGAAAAAAATACCTATCACCACATTGGAATTTATCAGTATGAAATCTCGACTTTAAAGAAATTTATCAATTTCAAACAGACAGAAAATGAAAAAAAATTTAGATTGGAGCAGCTACGTGCTTTAGATAACGGTATCTCGATAGATGTTATGTATACACAAAATTCTCCAATAGGTGTAGATACAATGGATGATTTTATGGAAATTAAAAAAATAATGGAATATAAAAAAGATTAAATTTATGAAAATTGTATACCAAGGTTCGCCAGGCGCATATTCCCACTTAGCGGCTAAAAAAATATACCCTGGGTATGAACCTATTTCGCAAAATACTTTTGAAGAATGTTTTAATCTTTGCTTAAAAAATGAGAGTTATAGAACTATTATTCCTGTAGAAAATTCAATAGCAGGAAGAGTTGCAGATATACAATATTTGATAAATAAATATAAACTCCAGATTTATGCAGAACATTTTCAACCAATCACTCATAACCTAATGATACTACCTAGCTCAAGTATGCAAAAGATTTCCTCGGTAAGATCGCATACTCAAGCAATTTCACAATGTCAAAAAGTTATTACTGAAAACAAGCTTGAACCTATAATTGCAGCAGATACTGCCGGAAGTGCAAAATATATAAGTGAAAACAAAATTGAAAATGAAGCAGCTATCGCGTCTGAACTCGCTGCTGAAATCTATAATCTTAAAATAGTAAAAAAAAATATCGAAGACAATAAAGGGAACGTGACAAGGTTTTTAATTATGGGCAGCAAAGCTTCCCATCCAGAATTTAAGAAAAAAAATTATATTACAAGTTGTATTTTTAAAGTAAAAAATAAACCTGCCGCTCTTTACAAATGTTTGGGCGGCTTTGCCACCAATAATGTTAATTTAAGTAAATTAGAAAGTTTCTCTGATCAAAATAGTTTTGAACAATATTTATTTATATGCGATATTTATGGACATATTGAAGATCCAAAAATCCAAAAATCTTTAGAAGAGCTCGGATTCCATACTGTTAGTTTAGATATATTAGGAGTTTACGAAGCAAGCGAATATAGAAAAATCTAAAAATTTACAAAGTTTTGTTGTAGACTAGAAAATATAACTGTTATAATAACTGGGGGCCAATCAGGTGGTGGTACCACGAATCCCCCAGGCTTGAAAAAGAGCAAGGGTAATGAGTATTTTCCAGGTTGATTGGTCTCCTAAAAAAAATGAGTAATAATTCAAAAGTTCTAGCACTGAAATACAGACCTCAAGTCTTTAAAGATTTAATAGGTCAGAACATCATTGTAGAAACAATTGAAAAGTCAATTTCTCAAAATAAAATTCCTAATGCTTTTTTATTTACAGGAATTAGGGGTGTTGGGAAAACGACAATTGCAAGAATTTTAGCGAAATCTTTAAATTGTGGAAATTCTGAAAAAAATAATTGTTTGAAAAATAAGTGTAAAAATTGTGAAGAAATATCCGAGTCTAGACATATCGATGTTCTAGAAATAGATGCGGCGAGCAAAACTGGCGTTGATGATGTTAGAGACTTAATAGAATTTTCAAGATATGGACCAACATCTTCAAAATTTAAAATATTTATAATTGATGAAGTGCACATGTTAAGTAAGCAAGCTTTTAATGCCTTACTAAAAACTCTAGAGGAACCACCTGCTTATTTAAAGTTTATTTTTGCGACAACTGAGGTCAACAAAATCCCAGTAACAGTCTTATCAAGATGTCAAAGATTTGATTTATCAAGAATCAAGCCTGGGGAATTAAGTGAATTTTTAGTAAAGGTTGCTGAAATGGAGAAAATAGATATCAATCAAGATGTTATAAACCTAATCTCAAAAATTTCAGAAGGTTCAGTTAGAGACGCATTGTCATTATTAGACAGAATATCACTAACTAAAGATGACAGCCAAAAAGGGACTATAAGCTTAGAAAGTGCAAGGGAAATATTTGGATATTTTGATAAAGAGTTTACCATAAACCTAATAGAGAAAATATTTGATGGAGATGAAGACAAAACTCTAGATCTATACAGGCAGATTTATCAAAAAGGAGTTGAACCAAAAATTTTTTTAAATGGTTTCTTGGAAATCATCTACTATTTAAAAAATTTCAAAAATTTAGAAAGAACTAGTTTTTCTACCGATTTAACTGAAAATAATTTTACAAAAATTAAAGAAATGTCTGAGAAATTAGATGCTCATACATTACTTCTTTTCTGGCAATTTGCTATAGAGACAATGGATGAAGTTAATATTGTAAACGATCCAAACTTATCTATAGAGATGTTTTTGATACGCTTGCTTTATTTAAAGGGCAATCAAACAAAAAGTGATAATCCAGCACTAAATCAAAACAATAAAATCGATAATAATTTTGAGAAAAAGAAAATAGCTGTAAACCAACTAAAATCTTCTTCTCAAGAGAAACAAAAAAAGATTTTAGAAGAAAATAAATCTCTAAATAACTTAGAAATTAAATCTTTCAACGATTTAGTTGATATATGCAATTCAAAAAAGGAAGTAGAATTAAAATATGAGTTGGAAACTAATGTAAATTTAATAAACTTTAAAAACGGTTACATTGAAATATCTTTCAATGAAAATCTAAAAAAAGATTTTGTAAAAATATTATCATCTAAGCTTTATGAGTGGACTAACACCAGATGGATTATTTCTCTTTCACAAAATAAAGGACAAGAAACAATTAAAAAAACTACAGAAGGGGAGAAGGAAAATAATTTAAAAGATTTTGAGCAAACAGATATTTTCAATAATATTAAAAAATCATTTCCCGACGCTGAATTGATAGACGTTAAAGATAATAAGGATGACTGACTTTAATAAAATTTTAGATAAGGCAAAAGAGATAGAAGAAAAGATTAAGGATAGTCAAGAAAAAATTAAACAAATTAAAGCGGAAGGTACATCAGGTGGTGGTTTAGTTAAAGTTATTTTGAACGGTAATAGCGAAATAGAAAAAATAGATATTTCTGAAAAAATCTTTTCTGAAGATAAAACTATGTTAGAAGATTTAATTATTGCTGCCCATAATGAAGCAAAAAAAAATTTAAAAACTAAAACTACTGAAGAAATAACAAAAGCCACTGGTAATTTTGGTATTCCAGGCTTTAAGTGGCCTTTCTAAGTATGAATAATCTCACTGAAATAGAGGAATTAATAAAACTAATTTCTAAACTTCCAGGACTTGGGCCAAAATCTGCAAAAAGAATAGTTTTGAAATTAATTAATAATCGCGAGGAGCTAATAAAGCCGATGGCAAAAACATTGGCGGAGGTTTATAAAAATGTATCTCGTTGTAAAATTTGTGGGACTTTGAAAAGTAACTCTATAGAATGTAGTTTCAGTGATTGTAACTTTATTGATAGCAAATTTGATAAAATTTGTGTTGTTGAAAATATTTCTGATCAATGGAGTATTGAAAGTTCAAATATTTATAAGGGTTATTTCCACATTTTAGGGGGGACAATTTCTTCAGCGGGACAAAATAAAGAGGATTTATTGGTTAGCTCTTTAGTCGAAAGGGTTAAAAAAGATAAAATTAAAGAGGTTATTTTAGCTACAAGCGCAACTGTGGAAGGTCAAACGACTGCATATTACATTCAAGACAGTTTAAAAAATTTAAATATTAAAATAACTAAGTTGGCACAAGGTTTACCTGTGGGTGGCGAAATAGAAAGTTTGGATGATGGCACTCTAAATTCTGCCTTTAAAAATAGGACAACTATCTAGAGGGACTTAAATTTTTTTTTATAGATCTGTTCAAGTGTAACAAAGGTTCCGTGTAACCTGATGATTGGTCCTTACCTTTAAAAACCAAGTCACAAGCAGTTTTAAAGGCAATAGAATTATCAAAATTATCAGACATTTTTTTGTATTCAGGATCATTTTTGTTTTGATCATCTACAATTTTTGCCATCTTTTTTAATGTTTCTAATACCTGATTAGGAGTACATATATTATGGTGTAACCAGTTAGCAATATGCTGAGAAGAAATTCTTAAAGTTGCACGATCCTCCATGAGACCGATATTGTTTATGTCAGGAACTTTTGAACAACCTACACCACTATCTATCCATCTTACAACGTATCCCAATATACCTTGGCAATTATTTTCAAGTTCAGTTTTAATTTCATCCATCGACCAGTTTGGACCTCGAATAATTGGTAATTTCAAAAGATTGTCTAAGTCGAATTTTCTTTTATTAGATAGTTTTTTATGAACTTTGAAAACGTTCACTTTATGATAATGAGTTGCATGTAAAGTTGCTGCAGTAGGTGAAGGAGTCCAGGCACAATTCGCTCCAGAAGAAGGATGTCCTATTTTTTCGCTTAACATATCTGCCATTCTATCTGGTGCAGCCCACATTCCTTTTCCAATTTGTGCTTTACCAGAAAAACCACATTCTAATCCAACAACAACATTATTGTTTTCATATGCTTTAATCCAATCAGAATTTTTTATATCACCTTTTTTAATTACTGGACCCGACTCCATAGATGTATGTATCTCATCACCAGTTCGATCTAAAAACCCAGTATTAATAAAGACAACTCTTCTTTTTACATTTCTAATGCACTCTTTTAAATTAGCACTTGTTCGTCTTTCTTCATCCATTATTCCAATTTTGATTGTATTCTTTTTCATTTTTAAAACATTTTCAACATGAGTAAAGATTTCATCAGCAAATGCGACTTCATCTGGTCCATGCATCTTTGGTTTAACAATATAAATCGAATTTTTTCTTGAGTTCCCTTTTTTAATAAAATCATGCAAACACGCTGCGGAAATTATAAAGGCGTCCATAATACCTTCAGGAACTTCTGATTTATCTGATAATAAAATTGAAGGGTTTTTCATTAGGTGCCCGACATTCCTGTTTAATAAAAGAGCTCTACCATGCAATTTAAATTTTTTTCCATTTTGAGAAATGTAATTTCTATCTGAGTTTAAAACTCTTTTATATTTTTTCCCTAATTTTTCGAATTTGACATGTAAATTTCCTTTCATTAGACCCAACCAGTTTCTATAGCCCAGTACTTTGTCACTTGCATCTACTGCAGCAACGCTGTCTTCATGATCTATGATTGTTGAGACAGCCGACTCTATTACTAGATCACTAAGCCCAATGGGATCATTGTTTGCATGGAAAGCGTAAGGATTAATAATTAATTCTACATGAAGTCCATTATTAATAAGCAAAACACCTTTAAGACCTTTTTTATCTTGTCGATATCCTTTAAACTGCTTTTTATCTTTCAAAGATATATTTTTTTTACCAATTTTTAAAATTAATTTATTTTTTACAATTTTTAATTCACTAAGTTTTTTCCATGAAGCATTTTTTAATGTAAAAATTTCATCTAAGAAATCTCTACAATAATCTATGACTTTTCCTCCACGGACAGGATTGTATCTATTATCAAGTTTTTCAGAGCCGATTGCATCTGTTCCATATAAAGCATCATATAAACTTCCCCATCTCGCATTTGCTGCATTTAAAGCGTATCTCGCATTTGAAATTGGAACAACTAATTGGGGACCTGGCGTTTTTGATATTTCTTCATCAACATTTTCTGTTTGGATTTTAAAGTTTTTTCCCTCTTTTTTTAGATAGTTAATAGAATATAAAAACTTTTTATACGCTGCTAAATTGAACTCATTATCTTTGTTTTGTATGTGCCAATCATCAATTTTTTTTTGAATACTTTCTCTTATACCAATTAACTTTTCATTTTTTGGTTTTAAAATGTGTAAAGATTTTTCAAATCCACTCCAAAAATTTTTTGGCTTAATTCTTGTGCCCTTAAGAACTTCGTTGTTCACAAACTTTAATAGCTCTTTTGATACATAAAGACTTCCAACACTAGTGTATTCTTTTAAATTTTTAGTTTTCATAGTTAAAAATTATCTTAGAAATTAATAAATTAACATATATAATAATTACACACTAATAAAAGTAATCATTTTATTGCCATTTTTAAATATTAGTGGATATTTAATTATGAAAAATTATTTGAATTTTGAAAAAGATATAAAATCCCTAGAAAACGAGATTGAAAAACTTCAAGATCCATTTGCTAAAGATGGCATCACACAAGTTGAAACTGGAAAATTAGCAAAACTTCAGAATGATTTAAGTTCTAAACTAAATGAAATTTATTCAAATCTTGATCCATGGCAGACAACAATGGTCGCTCGTCATGAGGACCGCCCCAAATCAAAATTTTTTATTGATAATCTTTTTGAGGATTTCTTTCCAATTCATGGTGATAGGTTATTTGGGGAGGATAAATCTTTGATTTCTGGATTAGCGACTTTTCGAAATAAATCTGTAATGGTAATTGGACAAGAAAAAGGTGAGGATCTTGACACTAGAATTGAAAGAAATTTTGGAATGATGAAACCCGAAGGGTATCGAAAATCAATAAGACTAATGAAGCTAGCTGATAAATTTAACTTACCGATTATTTTATTTATAGATACTCCCGGCGCTTATCCTGGAGTTGGAGCAGAGGAGAGGGGTCAAGCTGAAGCAATAGCAAGATCAATAGAATGCTCAATGTCGATTGGTGTGCCTACAATTTCAATTATTATTGGTGAGGGAGGATCTGGTGGCGCAATAGCGTTAGCATCCTCAAATAAAATTATAATGTTAGAAAATGCAATTTATTCGGTAATATCTCCAGAGGGATGTGCATCTATTTTATGGAGAGATCCAACAAAAACTTTAGAGGCCGCAAAAGCAATGAAACTTACTTCTAAAGATCTTTTGAATTTAAAAATTATTGATGAAATAATTCCTGAACCAACAGGAGGTGCTCACAGAGATAAAAACCTAATTTTAGAAAATGTAAAGATGTCTATTGATAAAAATTTAAATGAGTTAAGCAATCTTTCAAAAGCTGAAATTATATCTCGTAAAAAAGAAAAATTTTTAGAAATCGGTAGGGATAGAGGTTTAACAGAGGGAGTTTCTATTTCTAATAGATTGCCAATTAATTTTACAAATATAAGTAAATTTAAAAAAGTTTTATTGAAATACAAATATTATTTTCTAGGATCGATATTTATTTTAGCAACTTTGCTTTTTCTCTTTAAATAATACTAAAATTAATTGGAATTTTATTTTCTTTTTTCTACGATTTTTAAATTTAGCAAAATCATTACTATATCTTGTCTAATTTTATTAAGCAGTGTTTCAAAAGAATGAAACGCCTCCTTTTTGTACTCAACTAAGGGATCTCTTTGACCATAGGACCTTAAACCTATAACTTGACGCAATTGTTCTAAATACTGAATATGATTTTTCCAATTTAAATCAATTAATTGCAAAAAGATTTTCTTTTCTATTTCTTTTGCACCTTCCTCTCCTAAATAAGCGTTTCTTTCCTCTCTCTTTTTTTTAAAATTTGAATTTATAGAACTCGATATTTCTTTTTCACTTAGACTTCTTAGTTTCTCGTTTAAATTTTCCTCATTTTGACCAAAAAGAGTGTTGATTCTATTTAACTGAGCTTTATTTTGAAAAATCGTTGGAGATTTTTCTTTTTGTTTAATTAAATCTTCAATTTCATCTTTTAAAAAGTTATCAATAGTTTCAAATATGTTTTGTTTTTCTAGGACTTCTTTTCTTTGACTGAATATCACATGCCTCTGATCATTAAGCACATCGTCAAACTTTAATAAAGTTTTTCTTATATCAAAATTTCTGGTCTCAACTTTTTGCTGAGCTCTTTCTAAAGCTTTGTTGATCCAAGGATGGTCAATACTTTCTCCATCTTTTAATCCTAGTTTTTCTAATATTTTGTTAATAGATTCTGATCCAAAAATTCTCATCAAATCGTCTTCCAAGCTTACATAAAAAATTGAATTACCTTCATCACCCTGTCTCCCAGCTCTTCCTCTGGCCTGGTTATCAACTCTTCTAGACTCCATTCTTTCTGTGCCAATAACAAAAAGCCCACCTAGAGATTTAATTTTTTCTTTATTCTCTTTTAAGTTATCTGAATCTTTCCCACCTAATTTAATATCTACACCTCTTCCTGAAATACTTGTTGTAATTATCACAGAGTTTAATTTTCCTGCATTGGCAATAATCTCAGCCTCTTTTTCATGATTTTTAGCGTTTAAAACTGTATGAGAAATTTTATTTTTTCTAAATAAATTTGAATAGACCTCTGATTTGTCTACACTGGATGTAAATATAAGTAATGGTTGCCCTTTTGAATTTAACATTTTTACTTTAGAAATAATTGCATTTTGTTTTTCTTTTTCTGTTCTAAAAATTTGATCGTTCCAATCTTTTCTAATCATTTCTTTATTAGTTGGAATAACAACAACATTGAGATTGTAAATTTCATAAAACTCCTGACTTTCCGTAACAGCAGTACCAGTACATCCCGCAAGTTTTTTATATAGTTTAAAGTAATTTTGATAAGTAATTGAAGCAAGTGTCTGATTCTCCATTTGGACTTTTAAATTTTCTTTAGCCTCTAAAGCCTGATGTAGTCCATCACCATACCTTCTACCTTCAAGAATTCTTCCTGTAAGCTCATCAACAATTTTGATTTTTCCATCTACCTCAACATAATCCTTATCTTTTGCGAAAAGATGATTTGCTTTCAAAGCTTGATTAACGTGATGTACAAGGTTTAAATTTGCTGGATCGTAAAAATTATTATTCTTAAGTATTCCAATGTTATTCAATAATTTTTCAATAGAATCTATTCCCTCATTAGTTAAAGTGACGTTTTTGTCTTTTTCATCCAATTCATAATCACTTGGTTTTAATTTTGTTACGAGTTTATTAATAGCTTTATATTGATTACTTGTTTCATCTGATTGTCCAGAAATAACTAATGGTGTCCTTGCCTCATCAATTAGACAAGAGTCGATTTCATCTACAATAGCAAAACTATGTTCTCTTTGAACTAATTTCTTTGAAGAATATTTCATATTATCTTTTAAATAATCGAAACCAAGTTCACTATTTGTTGCGTAGGTAATATCCTTCAAATAGTTTTCGGTTCTCTCATCATCAGATTGATCATTGTTTATGTAACCTGCGCTAAGACCAAGAAAGTTATAAATTTTTGACATATTTACACAATCTCTCTTAGCCAAATAATCGTTTACTGTAACAACATGAACACCTTTCCCGGAAAGAGCATTTAAATAAGCTGCTAATGCAATTGTGATTGTTTTTCCTTCTCCAGTTCTCATTTCTGCGATTTTGCCTTGATGTAATGCAATCCCCCCTAGCAACTGAACGTCAAAATGTCTTTCATTTCTTGCTCTATGAGAAGCTTCTCTTACATACGCAAAAGCATCTGGTAAAACTTCATCGAGGGTTTTACCATTTTTAATCTTATCTTTTAATTCATTAGTTTTGTTTGGAAAATCTCTGTCTTCAATCTTTGCCACATCACCTTCAAGCGAATTAATTTTTTCCAGAATTTTTCTGAGTTTAGAAAGCTCGATATCATTACTGCTCTTAAATATTTTACTAATAAAGCTTAATGGATTTAACATTTTTTTTTGATATATAATTGATTATTAATAGACTATATAGTTATAAATTAATTTTTTTAAATAGAATGCCTCTAAATTTAAGCAATTTTTTGTTATCTAAAAAGGAAAAGTCAAAAATGGCTGACTTCCAGGACCTAGACCATATTGACGGTGTCTCAGTATCTACGACTTCAGCTAATTTATACAATAATGATAGAGATGATTTAGTCCTTTTTTATTTCAGACATGGCGCCGAACATGCATCAGTTTATACCCAATCTCAGGTAGTTTCTGAAAATATTAAGTGGAATAAGAAAATAAAAACGAAAAAGATTCGCGCTCTTTTAGTAAATACTAGAAATGCTAACGCTCTTACAGGAAAAAAAGGGTATGAAGCTCTTGAAGAAATTTCTGAAGAAATATCAACAAATTTAACAAAGAAACAAAAAGAAGATGAAGATCATCCAAAAAAAATAAAAACAAGCGAAGTTTTGTTTGGTTGTACTGGAACAATAGGAGAGGTCTTTCCAAAGGATAAAATTAAGTCTTCTATTAAAAATTTGGTAGATAAAATTAAGTACACTCAAAATAAATATTTATGGATCAAAGCTGCAATGGGTATTTTAACTACTGATTTGAAACCAAAACTCGCTATGGAAGAATGTAATATTGGAAATACGAAAGTCAAAATTTATGGTCTCGCAAAGGGATCTGGAATGATTTTTCCAAATATGGGAACAACTTTAGCGTATATTTTTACTGATGCAGATCTTTCTTCAAATATATTAAAAAAAATTTTGAAAAAAAATATTCAAAATACTTTTAATGCAATTAGTTGTGATGGTGATACCAGTACGAACGATATGGTAACCATTTTTTCAACAGGAAAGGCAAAGAATAAATCTATTAATAATACAAATGATATAAAACTAAAAGATTTTGATTTAGCTTTAAATAATGTTTTATTAAACCTAGCAAAAAGAGTAGTAAGTGATGGTGAAGGTGCCTCAAAATTCATAAAGATTAATTCTTTAAAGTGTTCTAGTGAAAGTGATGCGAAAAAAATATCATTTTCGATTGCTAATTCACCATTAGTAAAAACAGCCATCACAGGAGAGGATCCAAATTGGGGAAGAATATTAATGGCAGCTGGAAAAGCTGGTGTAGAATTTGAAATAGACCGAGTAAATTTGTTTATAGGAGAGTATAAAATTTTGGACAAGGGACAGCTTAATAAAAATTACATTGAAAAGGATGTAGCAGATTATATGAAGCAACCAAATTTAGAAATCACAATTGAGATTAATAATGGCAACAAAAGTTTTACTTGTTATACGATGGATTTCACTAAAGAGTACATTTCTATTAACTCTGATTATAGAAGTTAAGTATTGAAAAATAGGAAAGTATAATTTTTTAAAATTTATGATTAAATATAAACTAATTTGTAAAGACTGTAATAACATTTTTGACAGCTGGTTTTCAAATTCTAAGGAATACGAGAAACTAAAAAAGAAAAAATATTTGAATTGCCATATTTGCGACTCTCAAAAAATAGAAAAAACTTTGATGGCACCGAATGTGTTAAACAGCTCAGATATTAAGAGTAAAGATATAAATAAAATTAAGGAAATTAAGTCAAAGCTAAGAGAATTTCAAAAGTTCATAAAAGATAACTTTAAATATGTTGGAACAAACTTTGCCCATGAGGCAAGGTCAATACATTACGACCCGAAAAAGAAGAATAAAGCAATTTACGGAAAAGCTTCACAAAAAGAAATTGAAGATCTCAATCAAGAAGGTATTAAAACCGATGAGTTTCCTTGGATAGAGGATAAAGAAAATTAAGTTTTAGAAAATTGAGCAAGATAATTTACAGAACTATCTTCAGACACAATCCATTCATTTTTTAGAATATCAAACTTAATACCAATTAAGTTATTTAAATTTAATGAATTATTTTTACAAATATTGATTAAATCATGAGGTTTCAAAAATTTGTTCCAATCGTGTGTACCTATTGGCAGCCATTTTAAGAAATACTCAGCACCTATTATTGCAAAGATATAAGACTTTAATGTTTTATTTAAAGTTGCAATAAACATTAAACCATTTTTCCTTAAAAGTTCTGAACTTTTTAACAAAAAAAAATCAACATTTTCTACATGCTCAACTATCTCCATATTTAAGATTACATCAAATTTTTCTTTAGCATTGAATTTCTCAGGTGATGAACAGTAATAATTTATATCCAATTTACTTTTTTCCGAATGCATTTTAGCAATTTTTATGTTTCTATCCGAGGCATCTATACCTGTAACTGTTGCACCTAATCTTGAAAGAGGTTCGCTTAAAAGACCTCCACCACATCCAATGTCTAATATTTTTATGTCTTTTAAAGGTAACTTTTCAGATTTATTTCCAAAATTTTTAATTATTGTATCCTTAATATATTTAAGTCTTACTGGATTAAAATTATGTAATGGTTTAAACTTACCCTCAGGGTCCCACCACTCTTCAGCTA
>CACKGF010000009.1 GCA_902599625.1 uncultured Pelagibacteraceae bacterium
GTTGGATAATTTTGAATTACTTAATTCAATTTTCTCTCCAACGTAGTTTGAGTTAATTGAAATTTCGTTAAAGAAGCTTCCATTGCTTAAATTACTACTCTTTATTGCCAATCTTCCATTAAAATTTTCATTCAATAGAAATTCCTGAGAAAAAATTTCATTAAGGATATTTTTGTTTGGTAAAACTTTTTTTAGATTTAACTTTTGAATTTTAGACTCAATTTGAAAATCAAAAGGGTCTAGATTAATTTTTCCATTATACTCAAATTTATTTGTACCAAGAAACGAATTTTTGGATTTAATAATTACCGAATCTTCCTCAAGAAAATAATCAGTATTTAATTTAGATCGTTTAAAATTTATTTTTAGGTTTTTGATTTTATCGCCCCCTTTAGATTTATTTAAAAGACTTAACTTTAATGGATTTAACCTTACCTTTGTAATTTTCTCATTTAAATTTTCATCATGTTTCCAATCAAAAGTGAAGGGAATATTAAAAATTTTTCCTTTTGAAATCAAAGAATTTTGTTTATTAAATTCATCGTGAGAAATTAAAATGTTTTCAAGAGTGAAAAATGAAACAATTTGACCCTCATTACTTTTGTAAAAAAATTTGCTTTTTAAAATTTTAATAGATTTTTTTGAAAATCCTTTATCTAAAAAACTATTAATAAAATTGAAATCAGAATTTTCTATAAAAAAATTAGCGTTTTTAATCTCAATTTTTTTTATTACATTATTCATCTTAAAAAAATTGTTTTGATTAATAAAAATTCTTAATTTTTTAATTTGACTAAACTCTTTCTGGTAACCTGTTTTTGCAGTAAATATCACAACATCATCAACAATATAATGTGGTTTTGGAAGGATGGAGTAATTAATGTCAGGGGTAAGAGCAAAGTCTAAGTTGTATTCATTTTTTAATTTTTCCTCTAATTCATTCTGAATATTCTGAGACATGACTATTCCTGGAATTGAAAGGTATAAAAGATACAGAAAAAATACTATACTAAGTATAAATAATGCATAATTAAGTTGAAATTTTTCAGATATATAACTTTCTATGTTTTTTTTCTTTAATTGATTAAAGCTTATCTTTCGTGTGCTTTTAGGCATATTGAAAAAGGTGAAAAATTTACTAAACATTTTATTTAGTATATTTTTCTTAAAAAAGTTTTTTTGTAAGAATGATTGAATTTTAAATTTTTTCATTATTCTATAAGATGACTTATAGTGATTTAAATAAAATGATAAACTCTGAATATCTAAAAAAACTAAATAATTTTCAAAAAGAAGCTGTTTTGCATACCTCAGGACCGCTTTTAATTGTTGCTGGTGCAGGCTCTGGAAAAACAAAGGTTCTGACATCAAGAATTGCAAATATTGTTGAAAAAAATCTGGCCTTTCCAAATGAAATTCTGGCTGTAACCTTCACGAATAAAGCGGCGAGAGAAATGCAAAACAGAATAGGTTTTATACTTAAAAAAAAGGCGATCGGACTACCATGGCTTGGAACTTTCCACTCCATTTGTGCAAAGATATTAAGAAAACATGCCGAAGCAGTCAACTTAACTCAAAATTTCACTATAATAGATCAGGACGATCAGCAAAGATTAATTAAAAATATTTGTAAAAGTAAAAATATTGATATTAAGAAAATTTCTCCAAATTTTGTATTAGCCCTAATAAATAAATGGAAAAATTCTGGTTGGTATCCAAAAAATGTAAGGATTTCTAGGGCACAGACTTTAGAGAAAAATATGTTAGAAGTTTATAAAGTTTATCAAGAAAAACTTACTGATCTTAATGCATGTGATTTTGGAGACTTGATTCTTCATTGTGTCAAAATTTTTGAAGAAAATCAGGACATTAACAAAATTTATTCAAAAAAGTTTAGATATATTCTGGTAGATGAATACCAAGACACTAATTATATCCAAAGCAAGTGGCTGAAACAATTAACTTTATTGCATAATAATATTTGTTGTGTCGGTGATGACGATCAATCAATTTACAGTTGGAGGGGTGCAGAAATTAAAAATTTTTTAGAATTTGATAAGGTTTATGAAAACACCAAAATTATAAGATTAGAAGATAATTATAGATCAACTCAAAATATTTTAAATGTGGCCTCCCATTTGATTTCTTATAATGAAAACAGATTAGGAAAAAAATTAAATTCAAATAAAACTGAAGGTGAAAAAATTAGGTTAAACTGTTTTAGAAATGGAAAAGATGAAGCTATAGGTGTATCCGATATAATTGAAAACGAGCTTAAAAAAAAATATTCATATAATAACATCGCTATTCTCGTTAGAGCAATATTTCAGACAAGGGAATTTGAGGAGAGATTTTTGAAGATAGGCCTACCATACAGAATACTAGGTGGGACAAAATTCTATGAAAGGGCTGAGATTAAAAACTGTATTGCTTATTTGCGCATTATTCAACATGAGAAAGATGATCTTGCTTTTGAAAGAATAGCAAATGTTCCTAAAAGATCTATAGGTGATAGTTCGTTGAAACAAATAAATGAATATGCAAGAGATAATAAATTATCATTAGAAACTGCTTCACAAAATTTAATCGCTCAAAATTTGATTAAACCTAAGACTAAATTAGGACTTTTATCTTTTTTAAATATGGTCAAGAAATGGAGAAATGATCACATTGTTAAAAAAATTAATCATGTAAAACTCCTGCAAATTATATTAGATGAGTCTGGTTATTCAGCCTCCTTAAAAGATAAAAAAGATTTAGAAAACGAAAATAGACTTGAAAATATTAAAGAACTTTTAAGTGCAATGAAAGAATTTGATAACTTAGAAAGTTTTCTAGAACATGTTTCTTTAGCAACATCTATTGATCAACAGTGGGAAGGCGAAAAGATCAACTTAATGACTATGCATGCATCAAAAGGACTAGAATTTGACGCTGTGTTCTTACCTTGTTGGGAAGAAGGCATGTTTCCTCATCAGAAATCTATAGACGAGAAAGGTCAAAGTGGTCTTGAGGAAGAAAGACGTCTTGCTTACGTGGGTATCACAAGAGCAAAAGATTTAAGTTTTATATCATTTTCTTTAAATAGATTTTACCAAGGTGATTGGATAGATAGTTTGTCTTCAAGGTTTGTTGATGAGCTTCCTGAAAAATTTGTTGAAAAAAATAATAATTTAGAAAGAGATGATCAAGATTTCGAATTTAATCAAGATATAGATAATGATAATGAGAATTTCAGAAGCCCAGGGTGGATCAGATATCAAAAAAGATTAAAATGATCACTCAAAAACTAAAAGAATTAAAAAATAAATTTTATCATCACAAAATAGACGGTTTTGTAGTGCCTAAAAATGATGAGTATTTTTCTGAATTTACAAAAAAAGATAAACTCAAAATCATTACGGGTTTTGATGGATCATTCGGATTGGCAATAATATTAAAGAAAAAAAACTTTCTTTTTGTTGATGGTAGATACGTTGAGCAAGCTAAAATTCAGGCTGGTAAAAAGTTCAAAATATTGGAAATACCAAAAAAACTTCCCTACCAAATTTTAAGTTCGAGACTAAATTTAGGTTTCGATCCAACAGTTTTCACTTCAAGAAGCTTAATATATTTTTTTAGAAATAAGATAAAACTGACCCCAATAACTAAAGTTAAAGTAAATTCAGATGTTATAAAGAGTCACACATCAAGAAAATTCTACTCTTTAAACCCAAAAGTAGTTGGAGAAACAGTAAACAATAAGATTAAAAGATTAATACAAATTTTAAAAAAAGACAGATCAGATTATATTTTTATATCTGCACCTGAAAATGTGGCTTGGCTTTTAAACATAAGAGGAAGGGATAATCCTTTTAGCCCTATACCTAATTGTAGAATAGTAATTAGTACTAAAGGAGAAGTAAGTTTTTTTTCAGACATAAAAAAATCATCGAATATTTTTAAAAAGAATAGTTCTTTGAAAATATCTTTTTATAAAGAGAACCAAATTGAAAATTTTTTAGGTAGATTAAAATCTAAAAAAATTATAATCGACAAAAACACTTGCTCTGTTTTACTTGAGAATTTAATTAATTCAAAGTTTAAAATTTCTAAGATTGGAGATCCTTTGTACTTAATGAAATCAATAAAAAATAAAGTAGAAATAAATAAAACAATAGAAAGTCATATTCATGACGGTGTGGCAGTTACAAAATTTTTATACTGGATCAAAAAAAATCAAAATAAAAGAATTTCCGAAATTTATGCTGAAAAAAAATTAGAATCTTTTAGAAAACAAAACAAAAATTATCTTTTTCCAAGTTTCAGCACTATATCGGCAACCGGAAAAAATGGATCAATCATTCATTACCGTGCCTCGAATAAAACGTGCAGAGAGATAAAACAAAATGATATATACCTGTGTGATTCAGGTGGGCAATACACATATGGAACTACCGATGTTACAAGAACTATTTCCTTCAAAGAACAGCCCAAAAATATTAAAGATGCTTTCACGAGAGTTTTAAAAGGACATATTGCTGTTGCCACTGCCAATATTTCAAAACAAAAAACTGGGTCAAATATTGACAAACTGGCGAGAAAGTACCTCAAAGAAGTAAAAAAAGACTTTAGCCATGGTACTGGACATGGGGTAGGTTATTTTTTAAATGTTCATGAAGGTCCACAGGCTATTTCAAAAAGGAACAATGTTCAGTTAAGAGAAGGGATGATATTAAGTAATGAACCAGGATTTTACTTACAAGGGAAGTATGGAATTAGAATTGAAAATTTAGTCTATATCAAAAAAGAAAAAAATAATTTAGTTTTTAAAAACCTTACATTAGCACCAATTGATATTGATTTAATAAATTTTAAATTATTATCCTCCCAAGAAAAAAGATATCTAATTAATTATCACTTTGAAGTATATTCAAAAATCCATAAATTTTTATCTTTAAATGAAAAAAAATGGCTCATCAAATCAATTTAACATTTCATCTAATGTTTTTTGATTAATTACCTTTACTTTACTTTTTTTGGCCAAATCTATTTTTTTAGTAGTAGGTTTTTCTCCTATAACTAAATAATCTAGTTTTTTAGTCACATTGCTTACGATTTTACCTCCATTATTTTCAATCAATGATTTAGCTTCTGCTCTTGAAATATTATTAAGTTTCCCGGTAAACATAAAAACCTGACCTTTTAGTTTTCCTGTATTGGTATTTTCTTTAAAACTTTGGATATCTAGTGATTTTGATAAATTTGAAATAACATCTAAATTTACTTTCTCATTAAAAAACATCTTTAATGAATTTATTTGAGTATCACCTATTCCATCGATATTGATAAGCTCTTGAATATAATTTTGATCTTTTAATTGAAAAAAATTTTCTTTTTTCTTTAAAAATTCACTTAGAAGCTTTGCATTTTCTTGACCAATATGTCTTATGCCAAGTGAAAATATAAATTTATCCAGTGAAATTTTTTTCGATTTTTGAATAGATTTTTTCAGATTATCCACTGACAGGTTACCCCAACCATCTAATTTTGATATTTTTTCAAAATCTAAACTAAATATATCATGCGGTAGTTTAATGAGACCGATTTCCCAGAAATTTTGGACTATCTTTTTTCCAAAACCATCAATGTTAAGTGCTTCTTTTGAAACAAAATGCTTTATTTTCTCAATAGAGATTTTTTCACATTTGAAACCTTCGCTTGTGCATCGTCTAACAGCATCATATTTTTTAGTTTGAGAATTATATTCTTTAATAGTTTTTGACCCACAAGATGGACAATTTAAAGGAAAAGAAAACTTTTTCGAATTTTTTTTTCTTTTAGATAAATCAACTGAGATTACATGGGGAATAACATCCCCTGCTCTCTCAATTATTACTGTATCACCAATTCTAATATCTTTTCTTAAAATTTCTTCTTCATTATGAAGAGTGGCGTTTGAAACTACTACACCACCTATATTTACAGGCTTCACCTTGGCTACTGGTGTTAGTGCACCAGTTCTACCAACTTGGATATCAATATTCAAAATTTCAGTAACTGAATTGCTCGCAGAAAATTTATGAGCTATTGCCCACCTTGGTGCATTTGTTACAAATCCTAATCTTTTTTGTAGCTTAAAATCGTTAATTTTATAAACGATACCGTCAATATCATAATTTAATTCAAATCTTTTTTTTTCTATATTTTGATGATTAGACAAAAGATTTTTTATTCCTGTAATTTTTTTGTTTAATTCTGAGGTTTTGAAACCCCATTTTTTTAATTTACTTAAAAAATTAGTTTGGGTGTCTATTATTTGATCTGATGAGAATCCAAACGTGTAAGCGACAAATTTTAAGGGTATCTTAGATGTTTTTGTAGGGTCTTTTTGTCTTAAAGAACCTGAGGCTGCATTCCGTGGATTTGCAAAATTATCTTTCATTTTCTCAAAATCATTATTCTGAATGAAAACTTCCCCCCTAATATCGATGTCATTTGGAAAATCTTTTTGGTCTATAAAATGTGGAATGTCAGATATTGTCTTCAAATTTAAGGTTATATCTTCTCCTTCTTCTCCGTTTCCTCTTGATAAGCCTCTTATTAATTTACCAGACTTATATGTAAGAGAGGCCGATATGCCATCAATTTTTGGTTCGGCACTATATTCAAATTCAAAATTTTTTTTTAAATTCAAAAAATTTACAATTTTTTTTTCAAAATTTATCAAATCCTCCTCATCAAATGCGTTAGCTAGAGAAAGCATTCTCACTCTATGGGGAAATTTTTCAAAATTTTTTGAGGGCGTAAAACCTAATGTTTTGGAAGGAGATTCTTTATCGTTAAAATCAAATTTTTTTTCAAGATCTAAAATTTCTTTTTTCAGTAAGTCAAAATCACGATCTGATATTATTGGAGCACTATCTTCGTAGTACTTTTTGCTATATTTTTTATACTGTTTTATTTTTTTTTCGTATTCTTTTTTCGCTGAACTTTTTAACATTTTAATCGAAAAGTTTTTTGAATTTTTTTAATATGCCTTTTTTTTCTTTTTTAATTTCTAATTTTGATTTATATTTTTGATTAAATACTTTATAAGATTTTTCATACCATTTACTTGACTGATAATTATAACCTAACAATGAAGCATATTTTTGTGACTCTTTTTCCAAACCGATTGTGAAATATAACTCTACCAGTCTATGTAAAGCCTCTTCAACATAAATTGTTTTATCATATTGTTCAACAACTGTTTTGTATCTGTTGATTGATGCAATCCATTTTTTCTTTTTCATATAATGTGAAGCAATATACATTTCTTTAGATGCTAGATAATCTTGAATTAAATCAAGTTTGTATCCAGCATCTAAAGCGTAATCTGAGTTGGGATAATTTTTAATTATAAAATTAAATTTTTCTTGTGCTTTTAATAATGGACCCAAGTCTTTTTTTTCATCTACAATTTTTTCGTAATAACACATTGCAAGAAGAAAGTGAGCATATTTTAAATCAGGATTTTTTGGATAAGTTTTAATAAATCTCTCAAGTTCAAACTCTGCATCGAAATAATAATCTTGTGCATAATATACATAAGCTGCCATTAACGCTGCCTTTGGGGCCCACGATGACTGTGGAAATAGTAATTCTGCCTCGTTAAATTTTTTTGCAGCGTAAAGAGCGTCCCCTGCTTCAAATTCATCATATCCTTCTTTAAACGCGCGTATCATTTGTTGCTCTGCGTCTTCCTCTAAAATCAATGAAGTTTTTTCTTTTTTTGCACAACTTGTTAGAAAAAAAAATGCCAAAAAAAATATTAAAAAGATTTTTAAAAAATTCATAAAACTAGCCTCAAGATTATTTATAAAAAGAATCTTAAGCTATAGATTTTAGAATATTCTTATTCAAAAAGGAATGCGGAATATTTTTCTCTTTTAGCTCAATAATCGAGAAATTTTCATTTTTACTTAGCAATTTTCTCAAGCCTTGATTAGTGATGTTATGACCACCTTGACAAGAAGTGATTTTACCAACTATTTTAAAACCTGATAAATATAAATCACCAAGACAATCCAATATCTTGTGATTTACAAATTCTTTTTCATTTCTAAGCTTTTCTTTGTTAAGTATTTTGTTTTCTTTAACAACTATTGCATTATCTAAAGAACCACCTTTTGCAAGGTTTAAATTTTTAAGTTTTTCTATGTCTTCGTACAAACAAAACGTTCTTGAATTATACATATCCGACAAATCATCCATATAAATGTTGATATTATTTTTTTGGTTATTGATTAATTCGTTCTTAAAATTTATTTCAAAATCAATTTCTAAACTTATTTTGCTTGGCTTAAAAGAAATCGATTTTTCACCCTCTTTGTAAACTATTTCTTTGTCTATAGTTATGATCTTTATTGGTTGGTCACTTATTTCAAAACCAGTTGAGTCAATTGCTTCAACAAAATTTTTAGAAGATCCATCTAGTATTGGCACCTCTTCAGCGTCTATTTCTACTAATAAATTATCTATACCTTTTCCATATAATGCTGCCATTAAATGTTCAATAGTTGAGACAGACACACCATATTCATTTGAAATCTTTGTGCAGTACGAGGCACTTGAAACATTGAATACACTTGGATAAATTATATTATTCGAAACTAAATCAACTCTTTTAAAATATATTCCAATATTTGGTTTTTGGGGAACTAATTTAAGATTGACTTTTTTACCAGAGTGAAGACCAACACCTGATAGCTTAATAGTGTTTTTTATCGTTTTTTGTTTTAAAATCGACATCGAAGAAACTTATATTCACCTAGAGAATTAAAGAAAAAACAACTAATGTTACAAAACAATACAAGATTTAACTAAAAAAATTGAACATTTTCTCAAATAAACCCTGCGTTTTAGCCTTTAGATTATGTATTTTAACCTCTAACGGGTTGATACCGTCAATCACTTTCTTGGCAGCAACACAAGGACTTGAGTCTTTTTTATCCGCAAATCTACTTGAATATTGATAACTGATAATTTTTTTTACCTCAATGTTGCAACCTTTAAGAATTCTATTTAACATTTTGACAGTTGAATTGTTAATTGTAATGAAGCTTATGTCTAAAATAATTTCTTTATAGTCAAGATTTTCAGGAAACTCAAAATATTCTTTACCATCAATAATATATTGATCAACGAATATATGTAATATAAAACAATTTTTATTATTTCTCATGATAAGTTGTTTA
>CACKGF010000010.1 GCA_902599625.1 uncultured Pelagibacteraceae bacterium
TTAAAAAATGGAAGAATATGTACAGACTCAGTTGAGCAAGTTGCATATATCTTTAATAATAAAATACTCAATGATTTGTCATACACTCAAATTAATGGAAAGTTGACCTCCTCAAAAAGGAATTTTGTAATTGAAAAAGGTACACCTTATTTTTTAAAAAAATTTGATGGAACTGTCTTATCACTAGTTCAGGGTGCAAGTGGGGATAAAAACTACTTTCATTGGTTATTTGATATATTGCCAAAGATTATTATTACACAATCAGTAATGAGTCTTAACAAAATCGATTATTTTTATATGCCAGAATTACAAAAATTTCAGAGGAAGACTCTATCACTTTTAGGTATAAAAAATTGTAAATTTATAAATTCTAAAAAAATTAAACATTTAGAAGCATCAAAAATAATTATACCTGATCATCCGTGGTATTATAAAGGAACAGTATTCAAACAAGCCAATTCAATACCAGAATGGATAATTAAATGTCTGAGGAAATTATTTCTAAAATTCAAGAAAAAAAATAATAAATCTTTAAAAATATTTATTGATAGATCTGAGTCTGATTTTCCACACTGTAAATTAACAAATAACGAAGAAATCAAAAAGGTACTTTCTAAAAAAGGTTTCAGAATTGTCCGAACAGGTGCATTAGATTTTTTAAAACAGGTTGAATTGTTCAATAATGCAAAGTTTGTAATAGGCCCACATGGTGCTGCATTTTCAAATTTAGTATTTTGTAAACCAAAAACAAATGTGATTGAAATAAAACCTCAAAAACAGCCAAATAACTATAAAAAAATATCCGTTTTAAATAACTTAAATTACAAACAAATAAATTTAAAATTGTTAAAACCAAAGCATATCAATGAAGGTGATATGTATATTAATCCCAAAATCTTGTTAAAAATGATAAATATTTTAAATAAAAAAAAATGAAAAAAATTGCAATTTTAATATCTGGTCAAATAAGAATTTTTGAAAAAAATGTAAGTTTTTTTGATGATTTAAAAAAAAACCTATCTGAATTTGAAATAACAATTGTAAGTTCTGTTTGGGAAAATCAAAGAGAAATGGAAATTTTTAAAAAAAAATATGATGTGAAATATATAAATCAGATTAAAGAACAAGATTGGAGTAGTCACATATCTAAAGTTAAATTTGTTACTTGGGAGGAGAATTCAGGGTTTAAAATACCAAATGTTTTTCATATGTGGTACTCAATAATAGAGAATATAAAATTTTTGGAAAAGATAAACAAAAGAGAAAGAATTAATTTTGATTATGTGTTAAGATTTCGGACAGACATAATTTGTAAAGATGGTTTAAGTTTTTTATCTAATGAATTAAAAAATTTAAAAGATAATGAAGTTTTGTTCCCGTCCAATCTTCATTGGAAGGGATTGAATGATTCTTTTTTTATAACTAGTTATAATACAATTTTAAAATTTGATAACTTTTTTCTCTTCCTAGAAAAATTTATTAAAGATATGAGAGTATTTGACCCTGAGTATATACTCTATAGTTTTATAAATGAAAATAAATTAAAGATTAAATTGATTAATAACTTTCATTTGGCATTAATAAGAATAGAGGACTCTAAGCCTACAAAACTTGTGTTTATTCCACTTAAAGACAGAATTCAAATTAAGATCGCAAAGCAAAAAATCAAACTTTTAAAGCTATATAATAAAATAAAATTCATAATTTATTAATTTTTAATGATTATATCTCATTCTAAAAAGTTTATATTTTTAAGAACTATTAAAACCGCTAGTAGCAGTGTGGAAATTTTCTTATCTCAATTTTGTAGAAATGATGACATTTTAACTGAATTATTTGAGGATGAGGAAGTTTTTAAAAAAAATAATGATTTGATAGGCAAAAGAAATTCAAATATCAAATTATTGTCTTTTAAACTTAAAAAGATAGTTTTACTTAATTTTTTCAAATCTAAAAAAATATGGGTCCACGATTCTCTTGAGAATGTATTAAAATCTACAATAAAAAATCGAATTCAGAATTATTTTACTTTTGCATTTGTAAGGAACCCATATGATTGGATAGTCAGTTATTTTTTCTGGGAAATAAATCTTAATAAAAAATATAAAAAAAATTCAATAGATAAAATGTCTAAAAGGAATTTGATTACCCTTTTTAACAAGTTCTTAGATAACGAAGCGGAATATTTTTTCAATACTAACGAAAAAATAGTCTCTCATTATCCAAAAAAAATCTACGTATATAGATACGAAAATTTAAAGTCTGAACTAAAAAAAATACTAACTAAGTTAAATATTAAACGAATAAGAATTCCAATTAGTAAAATATATTTTAAAAGAAGTATTATAAAAAAAGATAAAAAAAAAATAATTGATAAACACGCAAAGATGAAAATTTTAAAAAATGGTAAATTCTTTTTTGAAAAGTTTAATTATCCAGTAAATGTGCCAAAACACCTTAAAAGCATAGAAATCAATCATGAAACAATATAAGAATTTAAAATTATTTTGTATTACAAACAAACAACTAAATTATTTAGACGAATTACCATTAGTTTTAGCGGGCGTTGGGGAAAAAAAATTCAAAAAAAATTATTTAACAGGTCTTAAGGGCAAAAATATTCAGAAAAAAGAAAAAAATTATTCTGAGCTAACTTTCCATTACTGGTTTTGGAAAAACTTACTAAAAAAGATGGATAACAAAACATGGATTGGTTTTTGTCAAAAAAGAAGATTTTGGATTAAATCGAACAAACAAATCAAAAGTCTTAAAGAACTTAAAAAATATATTCTAAAAAAACCTGATAAAAAATGGAAAAAATATGAAAGCATTATTTGTAAACCAATAAATGTTGATAACCCAAAGAGAATGAAACTTGTTAAAAGGGGATGGAAAAATCTAATAAAAGATCCAACTATAATTCTAAACAAAAAAAAACAAAATATAGAACTACAATTTGACATGCATCATGGCTATGGGCAGCTTAATAAAGCTATAATTCAACTGCCCCAAAAAGATAGGGCAGATTTTAAAAAATTTGTCACCGAAGAGACAAGCTTTAATCCACACATAATGTTTATTTCAAAAAAAAAAATATTAATGGAATGGTTCAAAGACGTTTTTTACTGGTTATTTAAATGTGAAAAAACATTTGGATTAAAAAATTTAAAAGGTTACGATCAAGAACGTCTATACGCTTATCTAGCTGAGAGGTATATGTCATATTGGTTTAGAAAATATACAAAATATTTAGAATGGCACTGGACTTTTTTTGAAAAGAAAAAATGAATTTAAAAACATTTTATAAAATCTACTATAGACACAGATATAAAAAAGCATCGTTTTTTCTTAGACCTTATTTGTTAATTTCAGCTTTTATAAAATATCTTTATAATTTATTTTATTTTCCAAGAAAAATTAATCTAGATTATTTTTCAAATGATAATAGCTTCCTATTTAAAAAAGACTTAAATTTTCTTTTTGAGTATTTTAATTCTGATAAAGGTGATTTTTCTACTAATCAATATTCTCAACCCTATAAAAAAGACAATATTAAAACAAAAGCCCACTCATATGCTAAATTTTATGAAAATTACTTTAAAGATATTAAAAACGAAAATTTAAATATAATTGAAATCGGCTCTTTTTATGGTCATGCTTCGGCAGCTTTATTTTTTTATTTCAAAAATTCAACGATTTTTGGTGCAGATATAAATCCAGATATGTATTTATATAGATCAAAAAGGATAAAGAGTATTTTCTTAAATAATTCTAAAAGAGTATCAATTGATAAAAATTTAATAAATAAAAATATTAAATTTGATATAGTTATTGAAGATGCTAGCCATATGTTAAAAGATCAAATAGTAACACTTTTTATGCTTTTTAAGATTTTAAAACCTAGTGGAATTTTTGTTGTGGAGGAAATTGATTTTCCAGAAAAATACTTAAACATGCGTGAAAATCAAGAGTCACCAGATTTAAAATCAATTCTGAAAAGTGTGCTGTTGAAGAAGGATTTTTCATCAAAATACGTAGAGGATAAAGAAAAAAATTATTTTTTGGATAATTACAAGTCTATAGAATTTTTTAAAGGAAATTTTAATGAGATTGTTTTTATCAAAAAAAAATAAGATCTAAAATTTTGGAGAGATGGCCGAGTGGTTTAAGGCGCACGCTTGGAAAGCGTGTTTAGGGGAAACTCTTTCGTGGGTTCGAATCCCACTCTCTCCGCCATTTAATTGAAGGTAAATGTACTTTTTTGAACTTCCAGCTTAAAAAAAAAAAATTTGCTTAATTAGTCAATGATATCAGGACTAATTTGACTATTATCTTTTACATTGTTTTATCTCAACATATAAAAATGATATAATTATGCTCTCCGTATAAAATTAAAACATGACAAAAACACAACAAAATTCAAATTATAAAGCAGACTCTATTAAAGTTTTAAAAGGTTTAGATGCAGTTAGAAAAAGACCAGGCATGTATATTGGCGACACTGATGATGGGACTGGTCTACATCATATGGTTTATGAGGTTGTCGATAATTCAATTGACGAAGCTTTGGCAGGCTACTGCAAAATAATTACTGTAGAGATTAATAAAGATGGAACGATTGCTGTTTCAGATGATGGGCGTGGCATACCTGTTGATTTTCATAAAACTGAAAAAAAATCGGCCGCAGAGGTAATAATGACACAACTTCACGCAGGTGGGAAATTTGATCATAATTCTTACAAAGTTTCAGGTGGATTACATGGTGTTGGGGTTTCAGTTGTAAATGCCTTATCTGAAAAACTTGAGTTAGAAATAGAGAGAGACGGAAAAAAATATTTTGTAGAATTTAAAAATGGAGATCCAAAATCTCCATTAAAACAAATCGGGAAATCAAAAAATACGGGTACAAAAATTACTTTTCTGCCATCAAAGGAAATATTTTCATCAACTAAATTCAGCAGCATAATTATTCAAAAAAGAATGCGTGAGTTAGCTTTTCTAAACAAAGGAGTAAATCTAGTTGTTTTAGACAAAACATTAAAAAAGGAGAAAAAGATAGAATTTAAGTATGATGGTGGAATAATAGAATTTGTTAATTTTTTAAACGAAAAAAAAGAGAAACTCAAAAATAAAAATGGGAACGATTTATTTAAAAAACCAATTTACCTAGAGGGTGACAAAAATGGTATTAACATAGAATGTTCATTAGAGTGGAATTCAGGTTATTCGGAGGATATGCATACTTATACAAATAATATATTTCAAAAAGATGGAGGAACACACCTTTTGGGCTTCAGAAGCTCACTAACTAGAATTTTAAATAAGTATGTAAACGAAAACAATATATTAAAAAAAAATCAAGTTTCTATTACTGGAGATGACATTAAGGAGGGCTTATGTGCTGTGTTATCTATTAAGATGCCTGATCCCAAATTTTCTTCTCAAACAAAAGATAAATTGGTCTCCTCTGAAGTAAGAAATATTGTTGAAAATTTTATAAATGAGAAGTTATCTATTTGGTTTGATCAAAACCCCAGTATAATAAAAATTGTCTTATTGAAAATAATTCAAGCAGCACAAGCAAGAGATGTTGCTAGAAAAGCACGAGAAAGTGTTAGACGAAAAGGAGCACTTGAGCTCACAGGTTTACCAGGCAAACTTGCTGACTGTCAAAACTCAAAAAGAGATGGAACTGAATTATTCATAGTAGAAGGAGACTCTGCTGGTGGCTCTGCAAAGCAAGGAAGAAACAGAGAATTTCAAGCAGTATTGCCTTTAAGGGGAAAAATATTAAACACATATGTAGAGGAAGGCACAAAAAGAAATGGAAACTCAAATGAAAGTAAAACAAAGGCACTATCAAAAATGATTTCATCAAATGAAATCGTCACACTAATAAATGCTTTAGGTCTTGATCCAAAGGCTGAGGAAATTGATTTAGATGATCTTAGATATGGTAAAATAATTATCATGACTGATGCAGATGTTGATGGATCCCATATAAGAGCTCTATTACTTACATTTTTTAATAATAAACCATTTAATAAACTTATAGAAAATGGAAATATCTTTTTAGCTCAACCACCTTTATTTAAAATAAATAAATCAGGCAAAAGTATTTACATTAAAGATGAAAAAAGTTTAGAACACTTTATTTTAAATAACTCTAAAAACCTAAAAAAATTAAAAAAAGGGTCAAAAGAATTTGAAAAAATTTTATCTGAAGAAAAGTCAAAACTAAATATTCAAAGGTTTAAGGGTCTTGGTGAAATGAACCCTGATGAACTTTGGAACACCACCTTAGATCCAGATAAAAGAAATTTGCTTCAAGTAAAATATTCTAGTGATAAAAAAAAAGATCAAAAGATAATTCATACATTAATGGGAAATGATGTATCTATAAGAAAAGATTTTATAATTTCTAATGCTTTGGAAATAAGTAATTTAGACGTTTAAGCATGGAGTCTAAGTCAGTTTCAAAAATTTACACCTTAAATAAAACCACTTATATTTATCTAAGATGGATCGCAATTTTAGGACAGTTCTTTACAGTTAATATTGTAAAATATGTGTTTAATTTTGAATTTGATATCTTGATAGTAAATATTGTCATAGCTTTAGGTGCAATATCAAACATAATTTTAATTTATTTTTACGAAAAAAATATTCTTTCAAATAGAGCTTCATTTTCATTTTTATTGATCGATATACTTCAATTAAGTCTAATACTTTACTTTTCAGGAGGAGTTATAAATCCCTTTTCAATTTTTCTAATAATTCCAAGCGTTTTTTCTTCGTCTAATCTGTCATTTAAAACAAGTTTATCATTAATATTGATAACGATATTTTCAATAATTTTAATTACCTTTTTTCACAAACATTTGATTTATCCTTCAGGGAAAAGATTAATCATAAATGACTTTTACCATTATGGTACATCCATATCCTTAATTATTGCTCTTATTTTTCTTAATTATTTTGCAATATTATTTGGAAAAGAGTCTAATTTAAGAAAAGAGGCATTAAATAAGATTGAGGAATTCATTGCAAAAGAACATGAATTGGTATCATTGGGAGGACAAGCGGCAGCTGCTGCTCACTCTTTAAACACACCTCTTTCGACTATAAAAATAATTTCTCAAGATCTTCATGATCAATTTAAGGATAAAAAAGAGCTAACTAAAGACCTCGAATTACTTGTAAACCAAGTTGAAAGGTGCAGTCAGATTCTAAAAAGATTGTCACTAAATCCTGGTGTTGAAGATGATTTTATTGATCAAGAGTGTTCAATGTTTGATTATGTAAGTGAAATAATTAAATCATTTGAAGATATTTCAAATAAAGAATTTATTATAAATAAAAGCCAAGATACGAATTCCTTTAAGATAACAAAATTGATAGAGATTGTTTATGGAATTAGAAATTTTGTTGGCAATGCAAATAAATTTGCAAAAAAAAAGATATATATATCGATTAAAAGTGATAATCAATCGACTGAGATATCAATAGAGGATGATGGAAATGGTTATTCCAAGGAAGTTTTAAATAAAATTGGCGAACCTTATATAAAGTCTTCATCTTTTAGTGATAATTCAAAATCAGGACTTGGACTCGGGATTTTTATTGGAAAAACTTTACTTGAAAGAAATGGTGCAAAGGTAATTTGTAGAAATTCAAAAACTAGGTCAGGGGCAGAAGTTATATTAACATGGAAAAATAACGATTTAAAAAACCTTTAATTTAATTTTTTTGGATTTTTCTTTTTTTCAAATAAATTGCTAAGTTGAGAAATCATGACATCACCTAATTCTTGCACATCCGAAATTTTGATTGCCTTTTTATAATATCTTGAAACGTCATGACCAATACCAATTGCAAGTAGTTCGATTTCAGAGTTAGCTTCTATAAATTTTACAGTTCGTTTTAAATGTTTCTCCAAATAATCACCTGAATTTACTGACAGTGTTGAGTCGTCAACAGGAGCTCCATCAGAAATAACCATCATTATCTTTCTTTCTTCTTTTCTTTTAACAAGTCTATTGAATGCCCATAGTATTGCTTCTCCATCAATATTTTCTTTAAGCAATCCTTCTTTAAGCATTAGACCGAGATTTTTCTTTGATTGTCTCCAGTGCACATCAGCCGCTTTATAAATTATATGTCTTAAATCATTAAGTCTACCTGGGTTTTTTGGTTTACCATTCTTGCTCCATTTGTCCCTTGCATCTCCACCTTTCCAATTTTTGGTTGTAAATCCGAGTATCTCTACCTTAACATTGCATCGTTCAAGAGTTCTTGAAAGTATATCTGCACATAATGCAGCAATAGTTATTGGTCTACCTCGCATTGATCCAGAATTATCAATTAAAAGTGTTACCACGGTATCCTTAAATTCATAATCTTTTTCTTTTTTAAATGATAGAGAATTTTGTGGATCTATAATTATTCTACTTAATTTCGAACTATCTAATAAGCCCTCTTCCAGATCATATTCCCATGATCTATTTTGTTTTGCTAACAATTGTCTTTGCAGTTTGTTAGCAAGTTTAGCTATAACATCCTGAAAACTAGTAAGTTGTTGATCTAGATTATTTCTTAGTTTTTTAATTTCGTCGTCTTTTTCTAAATTTTCAGCTTTTTCGATTTCATCAAAATTATTTGTAAAAATTTTATATTCTTTATTGCTTTTTGAAATATTCAGTTTTTGAATGATATTTTCCACATTTTCTTTCTGATCTCCGTCATCAAAAAATTCTTCT
>CACKGF010000011.1 GCA_902599625.1 uncultured Pelagibacteraceae bacterium
TCTGCAAGATCAATTGATGAATATTGAGTCCCAAGAATTGGCAACTTATTTTTATCAAGAAATTTTGCGAGCTTAATAGGAGTCTGTCCTCCAAATTGTGCAATTATACCTAATAGATTACCTTTTGATTTTTCTTTTAAAATTATATTTTCCACATATTCATCTATTAAAGGCTCAAAATAAAGTCTGTCGCTTGTGTCATAATCGGTAGAAACTGTCTCGGGATTACAGTTTATCATTATTGTTTCATATCCTACATCTTTAAGTGAAAAACTAGCTTGACAACAACAATAGTCAAATTCAATACCTTGCCCAATTCTGTTGGGACCTCCACCTAATATAATGATCTTTTTTTTATTACTTGGATCAGCTTCACATTCAGAGTTTAGAGCAAAATTTCTTTGGTATGTCGAATACATATATGGGGTAAATGATTTAAATTCCGCAGCACATGTGTCAACTTTTTTGAAAACTGGAACCACTCTTAAAACTTTCCTTTTTCTTTTAACAACTTCTTCTTTTAATTTTGTAAGTTTAGATAATCTTTTATCCGAAAATCCACATGATTTAATTCTATTAAATTCTATATAGTTTTTTGGTAAACCATTAACCTTAATTCTATTTTCGTCATCTACTATTTCTTTAATTTGATTTAAAAACCAAGGATCAACTTTTGATAACTTATAAATTTTATTTAAAGAGACTTTCTTTCTAAAAGCCTCCGCAATCAGTAACAATTTGTTAGGTATATTCTCTCTTAATTTTTTAATAATTTCCTTTTTTGAATAATTAAAAATGTCATCGAGTCCGCTCAAACCTATCTCAAGAGACACCAGTGCTTTTTGAAGCGACTCCTTGAAATTTCTGCCTATAGCCATTGCTTCCCCAACTGATCTCATTGAGGTGCCTAAAATTGCTTTAGTATCTTGAAACTTTTCAAAAGTAAATCTTGGTATTTTTGTAACTACATAATCTATAGTTGGTTCAAATGATGCTGGAGTAACTTTTGTAATTTCATTTTGAAGTTCGTCTAAGGTGTATCCAACAGCAAGTTTTGCCGCGACTTTTGCGATTGGAAAACCTGTTGCCTTTGATGCTAAAGCAGATGATCGAGACACTCGAGGATTCATCTCAATAATTACCATTCTTCCATTTTTTGGATTAATTGCAAACTGGACATTTGAACCTCCAGTTTCAACACCAATTTTTCTTAAACATGCAATCGAAGCGTTTCTCATCACTTGATATTCCTTATCTGTTAGTGTTAACGCAGGAGCTATTGTAACTGAGTCACCCGTATGTATTCCCATTGGATCTATATTCTCAATTGAGCAAACTATTATACAATTATCATTTTTATCTCTAACGACCTCCATTTCAAATTCTTTCCAACCATCAAGGCATTCTTCTACGAGTACTTGGTTTTGAGGAGACTCGTGAAGTCCACCCTTTACAATCTTAAAAAAGTCTTTTTTTGTTCTTGCTATTCCACCTCCAAGTCCACCCAAGGTAAATGAAGGTCTTATGATTGCCGGTAATCCAATTTTTTTTAAACACTTTGAGGCATTTTTAAAATTATTTAGTATCTCAGATTTTGGAAGATCAATACCAATGTCTGACATATTTTTTCTAAATCTTTTTCTATCCTCTGCATTAGCAATTGCTTTAGAATTTGCTCCAATTAACTCAATTTTATATTTTTTTAACAATCCATTTTTTTCTGCTTTCAAAGCAAGATTCAATGCTGTTTGACCACCCATTGTAGGTAGAATAGCATTAGGTTTTTCTTTCTTAATAATTTCTTCGAGAACTTCTATGGATATTGGCTCAATGTATGTTTGATCTGCAACTTCAGGATCTGTCATTATTGTTGCAGGATTTGAATTGACTAAAACAACTTTATAGCCTTCATCTTTAAGTGCTTTACATGCTTGAGTTCCAGAGTAATCAAACTCACATGCTTGACCTATAATGATTGGACCAGCACCAATTACCAAAATTTTTTTAATGTCTTTTCTTTTTGGCATATTTTTTTACTTCCATAATAAAGTTATTAAATAAATAGTGGCTGTCTTGAGGTCCAGGGTTTGACTCAGGGTGGTACTGTACTGAAAAAACTGGTTTATTTTTTAACTTGATACCCTCAATACTATTATCAAATAAAGATCTGTGTGTAATTTCAATTTTAGATGGCAAATTATTTTTGGTCACCTCAAATCCATGATTTTGACTAGTTATTTCAACTTTATTATCTTTAAGATTTTTAACAGGATGGTTCGCACCCCTATGTCCAAGTTTCATTTTTTTGGTCTTACCACCCAAAGCAAGTGCTAATAATTGATGCCCAAGACAAATTCCAAAAATTGGTAAACCTTTTTTTATAAGATTTTTTATAATTTTGATTGCGTACATACCTGTAGCCGCAGGATCACCAGGGCCGTTCGACAAAAAAATTCCACTTGGTTTAAGTGTCATGATATATTCAGCTGAAGCATCGCATGGCACAACCACTACATCACAATAAAAATTTGAAAAATATCTTAAAATGTTTGTTTTTATTCCATAATCAATTGCAACTACTCTAAATTTCTTTTTTTTCGTTTTTTTAAAACCATCTTCTTTTGTCCAAGTTTGCAATCCTCTCCAAGTAAATTTATTTTTAGTAGAAACTGTTTTTGCTAAATCCAGACCGTTGAGACCTGGCCATTTTAATGTTTTATTAATAAGTTTCTTTAATGGAAAAACACCTTTTTTTATGTGAGAAATTGTTCCCCTTGGCGCTCCCTTATCTCTTATAAAATTTGTTAAGCTTCTAGTGTCTAAACCAGTTAAACCAACAATTTTATTTTTCTTGAGCCACAAATCTAACTCAATGAGTGATCTGTAGTTTGAGGGACTAGTTATTTCTGAATTGAAAATCACACCTCTAGTCCAGACTTTTTCAGATTCATTATCTTGCTTATTGGTTCCAACATTTCCAATGTGGGGAAAGGTAAAATTAATAATTTGTCCCGCATAAGAGGGATCTGAAATTATTTCTTGGTAACCCGTTATTGAAGTATTAAAACAAACTTCTCCTGTAGCAGTGCCTTCATAACCAATACCAATTCCATTAAAAATTGATTTATTTTCAAGAACTAAAATACCCGGGCTAAAATTTGATTTTTTTTTTGAGTTTACTTTTTGTTTTTTGTTCAATTACAACTCATGAGTTAAAGGTTAATACAATAAAAGCTCGAGTTAAGCAACTGAACTAATACAAAATTTAAAAAAAAAAACAATTTTTCTTTTAAGAAAAAAATCTTTAGGCTAAATTAAATTAATATGTCTATTAAAGAAAAAATTAACGATGAGTATAAAACTGCTCTAAAATCAAAAGATAAAAATAAGATATCAACTTACAGGTTAATTCTTTCTGGTATAAAAGATTTGGATATTTCAAATAGGTCAGGCCCAAATAAGAAAGAGACAGACGATGAGGATATAAAAAAACTTTTAAAAAAAATGATCAAACAAAGAAACGAATCAGTTGAAATTTACAAAAATAATAAGAGAGAGGATTTGTTAAAAATAGAACAAGGTGAAATAGATTTGTTATCAACATATTTACCTAAACAACTAAGCGAAGAGGAGACTAAAAAAATATGCTCAGAGGTAATTTTAAAAGTTGGAGCTCAAAGCATTAAGGACATGGGCAAAGTAATGGGTGAGTTGAAAAAGAATTATTCTGATAGCATAGATTTTTCTAAAGCTGGATCAATGTTGAAGGAACTGTTAAATAAAAAATGAAATATCCAAAAGAGTATCTTGATGAAATTAAAATTAGACTAAAAGTTTCTACAGTTGTCTCAAAACATGTGTCATTAAAAAAAAGAGGAAAAGAGTTTGTAGGATTGTCACCTTTTAAAAATGAAAAAACTCCCTCTTTCACAGTAAATGATGAAAAAGGTTTTTATCATTGTTTTAGCACTTCAGAACATGGAAATATTTTTGATTTTGTAATGAAAATGCAAAATTTTAAATTTGGAGAAGCAGTAAAATTTTTAGCTAACTTAGCTGGAATGGCACCCTATAGATTTTCTAAAGTAGATGAGCAAAGAGAAAAAGAGTGGAATGAATACACCGGTATATATTCAGACTATACTGATTATTATCACAATGAATTATTAAATAATCCAAATTCAAAGATTGCTTTAGATTATTTAAAAAAAAGAAAAATTGATAATTCAATTATCAAAGAATTTAAGATTGGATTTGTTAACTTTAATTCAAGTATTTACGAAAAACTAAGCAAAAATTATGATGCGAAAATTTTAAATGAGTCCGGATTATTCTTTCATGATGAAAACAAAAAAAAATATGTTGAAAGGTTTAGAAATAGAATAATTTTTCCAATTAACTCTTTATCAGGTAAACCAATGGCTTTTGGTGGAAGAATAATTGACACAAAAAATAAATACGCAAAATATATAAACTCTCCAGAAACAAATTTTTTTAGGAAAGGAAATAATTTATATAACTTAGATAGAGTAAGAAAAATTTCTCATAAGTTCAACGAAGTTTTTTTGGTTGAGGGTTATATGGATGTAATAGGTTTAAGTAAATTTGAAATAGAAAATTGTATTGCAAATTTAGGAACTGCGTTA
>CACKGF010000012.1 GCA_902599625.1 uncultured Pelagibacteraceae bacterium
ACCCATTATCTCTAAACCATCTAATCCACCATCTAAAGCTATTTTTGGCTCATAATTAATCGCGCCCAAATATTTTATCTTATGTTTTTTAATATATGGAGGATTGCTTATAACTAAATCATATTTATCGTTATAAAAATTGTCAACATCTCTTTTAAAGAATTTAATTCTATCTGTTAATTGATGTAAATTTGCATTAATTTTAGCTAGTTTTAAAGCTTTTTTTGAAGCATCTATAGCATCACACTTACAAAATAGTCTCTCTTTAAGAACAGATATTGCTAAACAACCTGAACCTACCCCAATATCAAGAATTCTTTTGGTTTGGTTCTTTTTAATTATTTTTAAAGTTTGCTCCACCAAATGCTCTGAGTCAGGACGTGGAATTAGCACATTTTTATCTATAAAAAATTTTTCCTTCCAGAAACTTTTATTACTTGTTAAGTAGGCTATTGGCTCATTCTTTTTTCTTCTCTTAATAAGATTAAAATATTTATTTTTATCTTGTTCATTGACATCTTTTTCTAAGTTCAGAAGGAGTTCTTCTCTCGAAACATTAAGAGTTTGTGACATTAAAATTTCACAATCAATTTCATAGGAGGATATGTTGTGACCTTTGAGTATTTCGGAGCCTTCTTTTAAATTATCTAAGATTTTCATAATATTTTTTTTAATTCTTCCTCTTGAGCCTGTAAACTCAGATTATCAATCATTTCATCAAAAATTTCTCCCTCCATAAATTCGTCTAATTTATGTAGTGTTAAATTAATCCGATGGTCTGTGACTCTGCCTTGTGGAAAATTATATGTTCTTATCCTTTCAGACCTATCACCTGACCCGATTTTACTTTTTCGGTCTTTTGCTCTTTCCTCATCCCTTTTATTTCTTTCAAACTCATATATTCTTGATCTTAAAATTTTAAGTCCTTTTTCCTTATTCCTAATCTGAGACTTTTCGTCTTGTTGGCTAACTACAATACCTGTAGGGATATGGGTAATTCTAACAGCCGAGTCTGTTGTGTTTACACTTTGACCTCCAGGCCCACTGCTTCTGAACACATCAATTCTTAAATCTTTTTCTTCAATCTTTATGTCTACTTCTTCTGCCTCTGGCAATACTGCGACTGTGGCAGCTGATGTATGAACTCTTCCTTGTGTTTCAGTGTCTGGAACCCGTTGAACTCTGTGAACTCCACTTTCATATTTTAGTGAGGAATATATATTTCTCCCTTTTATTGAAGCAATTACCTCCTTTAAACCACCTGCATCGCTTTTAGATATACTAATTATTTCTAAAGACCATTTCTTCTTTTGGCTTACTTTTTCATACATCTTAAAAAGGTCTGAAGCAAATAAACTTGCCTCTAATCCACCTGTACCTGCGCGTATCTCTATAATTGCATTTTTAGTATCTGCCTCATCTTTAGGTAACAAAAATAATTTTAGCTTACTTTCATTTTTGTTTTTTTTAGCCTCAAGTTCGTTAAGTTCAATCTTGGCCAATTCTATCATTTCTTTGTCGTTATTATCATCGCCAATAATCTTTTTTAGATCGTCTTTTGTTTTATCAAATATTAGATAGTCTTTAGCATAATTAATTACAGCGTTTAATTCTGAATATTCTTTTGATTTGGATGCAAATAGTTTTTTTTCAATTGCTCCAGATGATAACTCTTTTTCGAGAGTCTCATGTTTTTTAATTATATCCCTCACCTTATCAACTGGTATCATTAAATTTTATTTTTGATCTCTTTTTCTTTTTTCTCAATCAATGCAACAACTTTGGAAATTATCTCATCATTTTTTAATTTTTCTTTTTGAACACCATTTAAATATAACATGTTGCTATCCTTACCCCCTCCTGTTACACCGATATCTGCTGAAGCTGCTTCTCCCGGTCCATTAACAACACATCCAATAATTGATAAAGTTAAAGGTGTTTTTATATGAGATAATTTTTCCTCTAGTTTTTTTACTACATCAATTACTTCAAAACCTTGACGTGCACAAGAAGGACACGAAATGATTTTTACTCCTCGATTTCTTAAATTTAATGATTTTAAAATTTCATTACCTATTTTAACTTCTTTAATAGGATTATCTGATAAAGAAACCCTTATTGTATCTCCAATTCCTTCCATTAAAAGCGAGCCTAGGCCTATCGAGGTTTTTACACTTCCTGGCACAAAACTGCCTGACTCTGTTACTCCTAAATGTAAAGGATAATCCGTTTTAGTTGAAAGAAGTCTGTACGATGCTACTGATAAAAATACATCTGATGATTTTACACTAACTTTAAAATTAAAAAAGTCCTCGTCTTCAATAAGATTGATATTCCTCATTGCGCTTTCTACTAAAGCATCCGGACAAGGTCCTTTATATTTTTCTAAAATATCTTTTTCTAAAGAACCAGCATTAACTCCGATCCTTAATGCACAATCATAATCTTTAGCCGCTGCTATTACTTGTTTAATTTTTTCTTTTTGACCAATATTACCTGGGTTTATTCTTAAACATTTTGCGCCGCTCTTAGCTGCCTCTATAGCTCTTTTATAATGGAAATGAATATCTGCAATAATTGGAACTTTACTGTCTTTTACTATTTCTTTTAAACAATTTGTTGAGTCCTCATCGGGACATGAAACTCTAACGAGTTCAGCCCCTTCTTCAGCACAATCATTAATTTGTTTTATTGTTTCTTTAACATTCGTAGTTAAAGTATTCGTCATTGACTGAACTGTGATGGGGTTGCCACCACCAATTTTTACATTACCGACGTTTATCTCTTTTGTTTTTTTTCTTTTAATTTCTCTAAATTCTTTATAACTCATCTATTTAAATTAAATTCCCTATGCAACAATTCAACTGATTTTTTTAAGTTTTTGCTTTGAATTAAAACAGATATTTTAATTTCAGATGTGGAAATAACTAATATATTTATTTTTTTATTCGCCAAAGCTTGGAACATTCGATAAGTAACTCCTGGAGTTGTGATCATTCCAACCCCAACAATAGAAACCTTTGCAACATTTTTATCTACAATCAATTTTTTAAATTTTATTCTTCTATTTTGAGAAATAAGTTTTCTAGTTTTTAAAAGATCGTCAGACTTGATTGTAAATGTTAAATCTGTTTCTTTTCCATCTGATGAAATATTTTGCACAACCATGTCAACATTTATAGAGTTTTTATATAGTGGTTCAAATATTGCTGCAGCTACTCCGGGTTTATCTTTTACACCAAGTAAGCTTACTTTCGCATCATTCTTTGTAAATGACACACCTCTAATTATATTGTTATCTTTAATCTTTTTTCTTCCAACTATCTGTGTCCCTAGTTTATTCTTAAATGAGGATTTTACCTCAATTTTTACTTTATTTAATTTTGCATCCTGAATTGAAGCTGGCTGCATTACTTTAGCACCAAGTGAAGACATTTCGAGCATTTCTTCATAAGACAGTATTTTTAGTTTTTTTGCTTTTTTACTTAAATTTGGATCAGTCGTATAAACTCCTTCAACATCAGTATAAATTATACATTTTTTGGCTTTAAAAAATTTAGCGAGCATGATTGCACTCGCATCACTACCACCTCTTTCTAAAGTGGTAATTCTATTTTCTTTATTCAAACCTTGAAAACCAGTTACAATTGGTGTGCCCCCTTTTTTTAAATACTTTTTTATCTGATCTATACCAATTTTTTGAATTCTTGCAGAGCTATAATTCCCCCTTGTTATAATTGGTATCTGCCATGACATCCAAGATCTTGAATCAAAACCTAAGTCATATAACTTTCCTGCTATCAAAGCACTAGCCATTTGTTCTCCAGTAGATAATAGCACATCTCTCTCAGAGTTTGGGAAATTTTTAGAAATTTTTCCGGCTTTTTTTATAAGTTCGTTT
>CACKGF010000013.1 GCA_902599625.1 uncultured Pelagibacteraceae bacterium
ATTTATTTTGATCAGTTATATTTTTCTTTAAAAATTGCACGTGTTTTTTTATGTTTTTATCAAATTTATCCTCCCAACAACTTAAAATATTATTAGATGCTTTGTTCAATTTGATATCTAGAAAATTTTTTAAAAGATATAATTCGAATGCTTCTGAAACATTTACGTCTTCTCTTTTTTTTATATTACTATCTTTTTTGTTTAAAATTTTATTATTATAATTTTCATTAATATTTTTTTTAATACCATTAAGCATATCAGAGCCTAATAATTCACACCTTATTTTTTCTGAAATTTCATAGAATATTTTGTAGGAATGATTTTTTGGAAAATTTTTTTTAAAAACGTTTTTATCTGAAAACTTTTTTTTCAACGCATTAGAGTCAGCTAAAGCACGAAATTTTATGTAATCTTCTCTGGAATATAAATTTGAAATTTTATAATCACTAATGTCTTTTGGATTTTCTTTTTTACTTAAATTATGAAATTCTTCTGAAATAACTTTGTATGTTGAGTCTAATGCTTGTTTAAATCTCTCTTTAAAGAATTCCTCTTTTTTACTCATCTGATTGTTTATTTATTATTGCTTCCGGAAGGTCTTCACCGAAACATCTTTGATAATATTCAGCAATAATATTTTTCTCTACTTCATCACATTTATTCAAAAAAGTAACTCTAAATGAATATCCAATATCTTTAAATATTAAATTATTTTCAGCCCAATGCATTACTGTTCGTGGACTCATTACTGTTGAAATGTCCCCAGATACAAACCCCTTTCTAGTGAGGGAGGCGACTTTAATCATATTGGCAATTTCTTCTTTACCTTTTGAATTATTATAAGATTTATTTTTAGCAAGTATTATTTCCATTTCTTTTTCCAAACTTAGATAATTGAGAGATGTAACAATATTCCATCTATCCATTTGACCTTGATTTATTTGCTGTGTGCCATGATATATTCCAGTAGTATCACCCAGACCAACTGTATTTGAAGTTGCAAATAATCTAAAATATTTATGTTGTTTTAAAACTTTATTTTTATCAAGAAGTGTAAAATTTCCTTCTGCTTCCAAAACTCTTTGAATTACAAACATAACGTCAGGTCTTCCAGCATCGTATTCATCAAACACTAGTGCGATGGGGTTTTGTATAGACCATGGTAAAATACCTTCTTGGAATTCTGTTATCTGTTTTCCATCTTTAATTGTAATTGCGTCTTTTCCTATCAAATCAATTCTACTTATATGACTGTCTAAATTTACTCTTATGCAAGGCCAATTTAATCTTGCTGCAACTTGTTCAATGTGAGTAGATTTTCCAGTTCCATGATATCCTTGAACTAATACCCTCTTATTGAAAGAGAAACCTGACAATATTGCAAGCGTTGTATCTTTATCAAATTTATAGTTTTTGTCTATCTCTGGTACATACTCATTTTTTTTTGAGAATGCATCTACTTCAAGGTTTGAGTCAATCCCAAACGTTTGTTTCACAGAAATTTTTATGTCTGGTACCGTATTTATGTTTTCATTCATTTTTTATATGACCTTTTTAGTTGTGTATAAGCCAGTGTTATTATTTTTAATTTTTCTTCGTATTTTTTATTCCCAGAGTTTTTATCAGGGTGAAATCGTTTGACAAGTTTTTTAAACTTGTCTCTTATAATGGTCCATTCTGCGCCTATATTCAAACTCAAAATGTTAAAAGCTTTTATATCATCATCTGAAAAGTTGAATTGTCGCAATTTGAAAGCTCGCATATCATCGTTATTTATTCCATCTAAACTTTCTTTGAGAGTATTATTCCACAAAATTTTAAAAAAATTGTCTTGTCCACTAAAATTTTGAGTTGGCTTGTGCCAAGTCATATCAGATTTAATAAACTCATTAACTTGACTATCAGTCATGTTTGCAAAATAATTCCAATTTTTGTTAAATTCCCTTATATGTTCCAAACAAAGATATCTAAAATCTTTACTATTGTCTTTTTCAATTGGAGCTTTGTACTCGCCAACTTTATTACAATTATTCCAATCGCATATAATTTTCATTATAGTATTATTATAATACATTTTATGGAAATAAATAAATTAATTGAAATAGTTAAAGAAAAAATTACAAAGGAAGTAGTCTTACAGGAAATAAATGTAGAAG